>NZ_BAGA01000058.1 GCF_000308595.1 Nocardia higoensis NBRC 100133
TAACGCCCAGTTGCGCGGCCTTGTCGCCTTGGAGATCCGCGGGAACCTGGGCGCGCAGACCAACAGCCCGGGCAAGCTCTACCGCAACGAGGTCAACGCGCTGCTCCGGTCCTTCGGGCTGAGCGCACCGCGGGATTGACGCGCGGTCGCCGGCCGTGCCGTTCGGGCTCGGGGCGCGCGGCCCCGGCCTGCGGGCCGGAACGAATCGCTGGACTTTTCGGTCGATTCCCCGAATGCTGTTCCTGCGCCGGAGAATCGGCGGGGGAACTTCCAGGTAGCACCGAAGGAGCAGGTTCACGATGCGTCGTCACCGGCCCAGGGCCACAGCACTCGCACTCGGCTTCGCCGTCGCGGCGACACTCGGCGTTTCCGGGTGCAGCAAGACCGAACGGTGGTGCGAACTCGATCGCGGCGATGTGCTCGTCGAGAACTACCACTGTGAACAGAACGAGGCGGGCTACGAGTGGGAGCCCGACCACGACAAGCCGAAGACGAAGAAGAAGCCGAACAAGACGACCAAGAAGCACTGACAGGCCGGTTCGGTCCGGGGATCGCGGTGCGGTCCCCGGGATCGGAGCAGAGCGGACGGGCCTCAGTGCCACGCTCGCAACGAACGCTCCACGTGCTCCCGGTCGACGGGTTCCGACTGGCCCCACACGCCGCGCGCCCACTCGAGTTTGCCCACCAGGCTGTCGACCAGCGCCCGTTCGGCATCGGGTCCGCGTTGTCCCCCGGCGATGAGCTTGGCGTAGCGGACGGCGTCGACGACGACCGACTTGACCCGTTCGTGGTCCAGGTAGGTCTGCAGGTCGCGTTCCCAGTGCCCGGTGGCGGCCTCGGGTTCGGCGATGGTCCACGCGGCCAGGAAGGCGTCGCGCTCGGCGGGAAAGTAGCCCATCTTGTGTAGGTGGGAGGCGACGTCGTAGAGCGGGTCACCGAACAGCGCCAGTTCCCAATCGATGAATACCACCCGCTGGTCGCGCAGGATCATGTTCTTCCTGTGCACGTCGGAATGGATCAGGCGGAACGGTCTCGCCTCCAATGAGTTCCATGCGTCGAGCACTTCGACGAAGGGGTGCTCGGGCACGCCCAGCTCTCGGTAGAGCCGGCCGAACGCGGCGATGCTGTCGCGGTGGACCCGCTGCGACACCTCGGACAGGCGACGGGCGAACGCGCTCGGATCCTCGACGCGCGGGCCGGGCGGCAGTGCGTCGAGCGGCACCTGTCGCAGATCGGCGAAGAGGGTCGCGACATCGCCCGGGACATGCGCGGGCACGGCGACGCCGCGTGGCGCGATGTCGTCGAGCAGTTCGCCGTCGATGAAGTCGTGGATTTGATAGAGCGGCGATGCCGATTCCCACCGCAGGCGTGGTGCGGCATCGACGGAGGCTTCGATGGCGCGCAGCACGGCGGCTTCGGGCCACTGCCGCAGATCCATCATGTCCGCGCCGGGGACGGGGATCCGGACGTTGATCGGGCCGACGGCGCTGTCGACCCGGACGTTGTGGTTGTAATAGCCCGCTGCCCGGTCCGTTCGCAGGGTCGCTGCGCGGTAGAACTCGTCGGGATCTATTGCCAGGATGCGGGCGATCAGCCGTTGCGCGGACAGATCCAGATCGGATCCGGGCGAGGGGGGTTGGATGCGGGTGAGCGCTCGCAGGGCGGCCGAGGAGACATCCGGCTCGGACCATCCGTAGAGCGCGAGCACCGCCCGTGCGACCAGGATCAGCGCCGGGTAGACCTCGGTGGCTTCGAGTTCGGCGATCGCCCAGCGCACACACCGGATGGCGTCGGGTCTGTGACCACGGCGCGCGCAGACAGCCGCGCGGAACAGTTCGGCGCGGGCCCGTCCGGATCGGTAACCCGCCTGCTCCAGGTGCTCGCAGGCGTCGGTGAACGCGGTGTCGGCGGCGTCGAGTTCGGAAAGGGCGAGGCGAGCCAGCCCCAGGGCGGTGTAGGCCTTTCCCAGCTCGTGGAGTGCGCCGAGTTCGCGCTGTCGACGGATCGCTTCGCCGGCCGCGGTGATGGCCTGTGCCGGATCGGTCAGCGCGAGCAGTTCGGCGCGATTGGTCGCGATATTCGCCTGTCCGACAGCGCTTCCGGCCGCTCGGTAGTGCTCGTCGGCTTCGATGAGGAAGCGCGCGGCGGACTCGGTGTCGAAGGCGAAGCGGTAGGACAGGTGGCGTAGACGGGCGACATCGCCGAGGAATTCGCGGTCGTCGCCTGCCGCCGCGACCAGCTCGTCGCAGAGCTGGAGTGCTTGCGCGAACCGGCCCTGGCACATGTGCAGATCGGCTGCCCAGTGCCCGGCCTCCAGCCGCGCGCGGCCCGATCCGCTGTTCCACACCGCGGTGTAGATGGTCAGCGCCGCATCGGTTTCGCCGAGAATGCGGCGCGCGTTGGCGGCGGCGACCGCCAGGCGGTCCACGATCGGGCCAGGGCGGTTCAGGTCCATGCCGCGGGTCAGGAGATCCGCTTGCTTGGCGTCGCCCAGCAGCAGCGCGGCTTCTGCTTCCAGACACTTCGCCAGTTCCGACAGCTCGGCCATACCCGCTACGTTCTCACGCGGATCGCGGATCAGGTGGTCCAGATCGCTGATCACCCCTTCGATTCCCTGGTAGCCGCCCGCCGCCTCGATGCGGTCGACGTACTGGAGCAGGTCCACCGCGGACAGTGAGCCTGCCCTGACCCCGTGATAACCGGCTTCCCGTAGTGCCCCGACCCGCCCGTCATCGCCTTGCGCGCGTTGTGCCCACAGCTGGTGCAGGACATCGTGGAGTTCTGTTCGAACGTCCGAGCCGAGTCTGTGCTGCAGCGCCGCGACCATGAGCTGATGCAGTTGGTAGCGGTCGCCGGAGGCCGAGTCCACGAACGAGTAACCGATGAGGGAGGTCCAGACGGTCGAGTTGTCCGGGAGTGAGAACCGGCGGGCGATCGTTCCGAAGATGTCCCGATCGAATGTTCTGGGCACACTGAGAAGTTCGAGGACGCGGATCTCCTCGCGCGAGACATAGCGCAGGAAGCGATCCAGGATCGCTTCGGGGGAAACCAGTTCATCGGTGACAGCGGCGCCCTGGTGAGCACGGGCGTCGATCGCGAGATGGAGATAGAACGGGACTCCGCCGCTGGAGAGGGCGATGGCTTCCCGTTCGGCGTCGTCCCGGACACCGCAGGCGTCGAGTAGTTCGTATCGTGCCTGCATGGGCAGGTCGTCGACGGCCACCTCCCGCACTCGGTCGGCCCATTCCGGGTCGTGCCTGGCCCAACCGAGCGGCTCGCGGCTGGCGACGACCACCAGGCCGGTGTCGAGCTGGGCGATGACGTCGCGTAGCCACAGATCGGCGGCGGCCTCGCGGCCCTCCCGGTCGGCGCCACCCATCATGGCTTCGTAGGCATCGACGAAGACGAGATAGGAGCGCTCGCCCGTACCCGCCTTCAGGTCCTCGGCAAAGAGATAGGACACGGCTGCTTCGAGCGTGCCCAAGCTCATCTGGTCGAGCTCCCGCAGGATCGGATCGTGCCGGATGCGGCGGGTGCGGATCGCCCACCTGGTTCCGGATTCGAGCAGCTTGGCGGCGGTCCCGAAGACCGGGATCCCGGTCGAGTCGTTGAGGATCTCGGTCAGGATCTCGCTGTGCTCGGTCAAAGTGAACCCATCGGCCGACAACCGCAGGTGGGGGTGCAGCCGCTGCCACAGCACCGCGCAGGCGATGTCGAAGCGATGGAATTTGACCCTCTGTGTACCGAACTGGATGCGCAGCACCGCCAGCGCGGCTGCCGCCTGCCGCTGGCTGGGGACCTGCAGATCCAGCAGGGCGCTCGGCCGTTCCTGAGCGCTGCGTGACCGCAACTCGGCCAGCAGTCGCGACTTGCCGATGCCGCCTATGCCGCTGACCGACAGCACTCTCGGCCGCTCGCCGGACTCACGTAGCAACTCGTCGAAGGTCGAGAGCACCGACTCCCGGTTCACGAACGGACGTCGGGTGGCGCCGGGTTGGAAGCGCGCGGTCAGCACCATGGATCCCCCTCCACGCGGCATGTCCGGTGAGCATGCCGGTGGAGTCGATCGTAGGTGAATATCGTTGCGGTACGCCGGTTATCGCAGGGCGTGGACGCCGACTGCTCGGCGTCGTCGAGGAGTTGCCTTGTCCGCGGGTGGGGGTCAGGTGGGGCGGACTCCGGTGGCGCGCATGACGTTCACGCACAGGCGCGCGCACTCGTCCGCCAGTTCCGGTGCGGTCATCTCGATCGTTCCGGCGAGCCAGCCTTCGACGAGCTGATCGACGCCGCCGGTCATGTACATGGCCGCGCGGCGCAATGCGTCGTGGTCCCAGTCGGATTCGAGGACGTCGGGGGCGTTGGCGACGACGAGGTCGGCGATGATCGCGAGGACGTCGTGGCGGCGTTGGGCCAGGGCGGGCACGTCGCCGGGGTCGCTGGAGACGATGCGGTGTAGGTGCGGGTCGCCTGCGAGGGTGTCGAGGAAGGCTTCCAGGGCCGCTCGGAGTTTGTCTTCGACTCCGCCCTCGGCGCTCACGCCTGCCCGGACGAGGACGGCCAGCAGGTGGTCGCGGACGTCGTCGGCGACGGCGACGAGGAGTTCGTCGCGATTGGCGAAGTGTTCGTAGAAATAGCGGTCGGTGAGGCCTGCGGTCTTGCACACGCCGCGCACGGTCACCGCCGCCATGCCCGTCCGGCCCCAGGTGGTGCGGGCGGCGGCGAGCAGGCGCGCGCGTCGGTCGGCCCGTCGGTCTTCCGCACTGACGCCGCCGTAGCTGCGGGGCGCCGAGGTGGTCATTGACAGCACTCTAGTCGGCCCGCAGAATTGCGGACGTGCGTCATCAGATGACGGCCGTCATCAGATACCGGCGCCGAAGGAGGCCGCTGTCATGCCGCTCGATCACGTCGCGACGGTGAGCGACTATCGCAAGGCCACGGCGCCCTTGCTCGACGAGCACGACTACACGGTCGGACAGATCGACGGCCGGTGGCCGAAAGATCTGCGGGGCACGCTGTATCGGATCGGCCCTGGCAAACATCAGGTCGGGCGGTCGTTGCTGCACAACGTGTTCGACGGCGACGGGATGGTCTCGCAGTTCGTGCTCGACGGGACAACGGTGCGGTTCCGGAATCGGTATGTGCGCACGGAGCACTTCCTGCACGGCCGGAACTCCGATCGCGTCCGGTATCGCGGGGTGGGGACGCAGATTCCCGGTGGTCCGCTCGCCAATATCGGCCGGTTGCCGAAGAACGTGGCCAATACGAACATCGTGAACTACGCGGGCGGGCTGCTGGCGCTGTGGGAGATCGGCAATCCGCACCGCCTCGACCTCGACACCCTGGAAACGCTGGGGCCCACCGACTTCGGCGGCAGGCTCGGATTCCTCGGCGCCTTCTCGGCACACCCGAAGTGGGATCCGGTCACCGGCGAGTTGTTCAACTTCGGCTTGGATCTGCTGCCGACCCCGCGGATCAGGACTTTCCGGATCGATCGATCGAAACGATTGCGGCGACTGGCCACGGTGCCGATGCTCGACCTGCCGTGGAACCACGATTTCGCCCTGACCAGCCGATACATGGTGTTCGTGCTCGATCCGATCCTGCCGAACATCACGAAGCTGGCGCTGGCGGCGGGATCGTTCATCGACGCGCTGGAGTTCCGGAAGGAGAAGGGCACGCGATTCCTGCTGGTGCCGAGAAAGGGAGGCAGGCCGCGCGTCATCGAGCACGAGGCGTTGCTGCACATGCACCTCACCAATGCCTACGACGACGGCCAGGACGTGGTGATCGAGATGATCCGGCTCGACACCGAATGGGACCGTGTGAAGCACATGACCGGATTGGTCAATCGCGCCTCGCCCGAGACCGCGCAGTCTCCCGAATCCCGGCTCATGCAATATCGGGTCACCGCGGGAAACCGGGTGCTCGAGCGCGAATTGTCCGATCGTTCGGGAGAGTTCCCGCAATACGACTGGCGGCGTTCCACCCGCCGCCACCGCTACAGCTACTTCGCGGGCGCGGGCGGGCCGGCCGGGCTCTACAACGCGGTCGTCAAGGTCGATCATGAGACGGGCGTGACGAGCGGGTGCGATCTGGGCGCGAGCTCGGTCGGGGAGCCGTTGTTCGTGCCGCGCGCCCGCGACGCGCAGGAGGACGACGGGTGGCTGCTCGCGCTCGACCACGACCTCACCGAGAATCGTTCCCGACTGGTCGTGCTCGATGCCCGTGATCCCGAGCGGGGGCCGTTGGCGAGTGCCTGGCTCGAGCACCACATTCCCTGGGGATTCCACGGGACCTTCACCCGTCGCGTCGCCGAGCCGGGGCCGGCGCGGTAGCGGACGGGCGCGAGGGGTGTGGCTGCTCACACCGGTGTCGGTTCCGCCGGTGATCGGGTATCCGCCCATGCGTGCGTTCAGAGGAGTTGCTCATGCCCGAGACCATCGATCGTCCTGTGGCAGGATCCGGAGATCCGGCGGTGCGCCTGCGCAGGCGGCTGGAACGGCTGATCGGGATCGCGGCCTCGGAGGGGAACGCGCTGACCGCGCTGCGTAATGGCGACGAGATCTTCCCGGCCATGCTGGAGAGCATCGCGGGCGCCGAGCACACCGTCGACATGATGACGTTCGTCTACTGGCAGGGCGATATCGCGCGGCAGTTCGCGTTCGCGCTGGCCGAGCGGGCAAGGGCGGGCGTGCGGGTGCGGCTGCTGCTGGACGGGTTCGGCAGCAGGCTGATCGAGAAGGATCTGCTGGCGCTGATGGACGAGTCGGGGGTGCGGATCGCCTGGTTCCGCAAGCCCGCCTACATCTCCCCGTTCAAGCAGAACCATCGCTGCCATCGGAAGGTGCTGGTGGTGGACGAGGAGGTCGCCTACACCGGCGGGGTCGGCATCGCGGAGGAATGGTGCGGTGACGCGCGCAACGAGAACGAGTGGCGCGACACCCACGTGCAGGTGCGCGGCCCCGCGGTGGACGGCATCGCGGCGGCGTTCGCGCAGGGCTGGGCGGAGTGCCACGACGAACTGATCGACGAGCGGGATCGGTTCATCGAGCACACTCAGCAGGGCGAGGCCGTGGTTCAAGTGGTGCGCGGCTCGGCCAGCGTCGGCTGGCAGGACATGCAGACTCTGCTGCGTGTGGTGATCGAGTCGGCGGAGCAGCGGCTGCGGCTGGCGACCGCCTATTTCGCGCCGGACGCGTTCTTCATCGACCTGCTGTGCGCGGCCGCGCGGCGCGGGGTGGAGGTGGAGATCCTGCTGCCGGGGCCGCACACCGATCAGCGGGTCTGCCAGCTCGCCGGGCAGCATTTCTACGAGGATCTGCTGGCCTGCGGCGTGCGCATCTATCAGTACCAGCCGACCATGATGCACGCGAAGATCATCACCGTGGACGGGGTCGCGGCGCTGGTCGGTTCGACGAATTTCAATCGTCGCTCGCTCGACCACGACGAAGAGGTCATGCTGGCCGTGCTCGACGGGAAATTCACCGCGACCCTCGACGGGCATTTCGACGCCGACATCGAGTCGTCGGTGCTCCTCGAGGCGGGCCGCTGGAAGCGGCGTTCGGCATTGCAGCGCACCAAGGAACTCGCGGTGCAGCCCATCCGGCGCTTCCTCTGAAACGGCCCCGATCGGCGCGACCACCGCACGGCGGACCGGCACAACGCCGATCGACCACCACAATCGAGCCCACCGGCCGCGCATGAATCCCGCCGCGCCGGATATGCCTGCTGGATCAGAAGAATCCGATCACCGCAGGAGGCGTAATGGCGAAGATCCTGTTCTTGATGTCGGCGGCCGATCACTGGACGCTCGCGGACGGCACGAAGCATCCGACCGGTTATTGGGCCGAGGAATTCGCCTCGCCCTACGAAGTGTTCACCGCGGCCGGGCACGAGGTCGAGGTTGCGACGCCGGGTGCGGTGGCGCCGACCGTGGACGAGGGCAGTTTGTCCGACGAGGCGAACGGCGGTCCGGACGCCGTGCGCCGGATTCGCGAAGTACTGGACTCGGCGGAGCCGCTGCGGCGTCCGCGCGCGGTCGCCGAGGTCGATCCCACCGAGTACGCCGCGGTATTCGTTCCCGGCGGTCACGGGCCGATGGAGGACCTGGCCGTCGACGCGGATTCCGGTCGGCTGCTCGACGCCGCGCTGGCCGCCGGCGTGCCGCTCGGCGTGGTGTGTCACGGTCCTGCCGCGCTGCTCTCCACAGGTGGCGACGACGGCGAGTCGCCGTTCCGGGGTTACCGCGTGACCGCATTCTCGAATGCCGAAGAGGCGCAGGCGGGATTGGCCGACAGGGCGCCGTGGCTACTCGCCGACCGGCTCACGGAGATGGGCCTGGACTATCACGAAGGTGCGCCGTGGGAGGCGCATATCGAGGTCGACCGGACCGTGTACACGGGGCAGAATCCGGCTTCCGCGCGCCCGCTGGCGGAGAAAATGCTCGCTGCCGTCGGGTGAATCCGGCCGGCTCGACCGCTGTCGCCGATTTCGGCGGCGGCGGTCTTTTTCTGCGTTTGGTAACGCGGCGCGCAGCGAATTCCCAGCTCGCACAGTACTTCCGGCATGGTCGTTATCGAACGGAGATTCCTTCGTCATATTCCTGCCCGGAAGTGTTCATCGCGCGGTCGGCCGCCCATTCACTTCGTGGACAGTGGCGGCGGCGAAACTCTGGGGCAGCCTCGCCGAGGGGATTCGACTGCCCTCTGTGACAGGGGCTGACCGCTTGAACTGATGAGGGGAAGTATGAGCAACAACCGCACCAGTGGGTTGCGCGGTGGGCGCGTCGTCGGCATCGGCGCCGCCGCCACCATCGCCGTCGGCCTGTTCTCGGCCGGCGCTGCCAACGCCGATACGTTCGTGCCGCTGCCCGACGGCCAGAAGCTCGGACCCGGCGTCACCATCACCCGCACCGGTGAGCACGCTGTCGTCTCGCCGTCGCTGGCCGCCAACGGAGCGGGCCGCGTGGCCTGGGTATCGGGCAACGCCACCGCCGACGTGACCGTCACCCCCGAGGGCGAGGCAGGCCCGAACAACGGTCCGGCCGGCGGCGCGGGCACCAACAACTCGTCCACGCACGGCATTTCGCAGCTGAACACCGGCTACATCGTCGGCTGCCAGGTCGCCATCGGCGACGACGCGATCTCGGCCGGACTGTCCGGCGGCATCGATCTCGAGGGCGGCTCCCTCGGTGGCTCGATCGGCCTGGAGCTGGGCCCCGGCGAGGTGAAGTTCATCCAGATCGACCACAAGAACATCCCGGAGCCGGGCGTCTACTCGGTGGAGTACCAGGACTACGAGATCCAGATCCAGGGTTGTGCGGGCTACGCCCAGGCGCGTTCCTACACCGTGGTCGAGATCATCGGCGACCACTACTCGAAGACCACCCTCTACGGGGCGCCGTTCAGCATCGGCTGATCCGGGTCCGCGGCACACATCAGCCGCTGCACACATCAGTCACAGCTGCTGCA
This sequence comes from Nocardia higoensis NBRC 100133, assembly GCF_000308595.1. Classification (GTDB taxonomy): domain Bacteria; phylum Actinomycetota; class Actinomycetes; order Mycobacteriales; family Mycobacteriaceae; genus Nocardia; species Nocardia higoensis. The sequence continues at coordinate 9,471 of NZ_BAGA01000058.1, forward strand.
CGCAACCGGCACAGCTGAGGAAGAACTCGATCCCGGAGGGGATGCACCAACCATGAAGATCCGTAAGAACTCCATGCGGGCAGCAGGCGTCGTCGCCGCGGCGTCCGTTGCGTTCGGCATGCTGTCCGCGGGTGCGGCCAACGCCGACACCTTCGTTCCGCTGCCCGGCGGCGAGATCACCAAGACCCTGTCCGACGGCACTGTCGTGACCGTCCGCCTCGTCGGCGAGTCGGCCACCATCAGCCCGTCGCTGGGCTCCACCCCGGTCCATCGCAACGCGTGGGTCTCCGGCAGCGCGCAGGTCGAGCTGTCCGGCGGCGACAAGATCGGCGGCAGCATCTACCCCGGTTATGTGGTGGGCTGCCAGGTCAACATCGACGGCGGCGGCGTCGAGGGCGGCGTCGAGGGCGGCGTCGATTGGGAGGACGGCGCGGGCAGCCTCGGCGCCGAGTCCGGCGGCGAGCTGACCCTCGGTCCCGGCCAGGCCAAGTCCTTCTACATCCTCGACATCGAGGAAGCCGACGACTTCGGCAACGAGGACCACGCCAAGCGCAACAAGTTCAAGGGCAACAGCGGCTCGGTCACCTGGGCCGACTCCACCATCGGCCTGTCCGGCTGCGGTGGCTACGCCCAGGCGCGCGCCTTCGTGCGGGTCAAGGTCGAGACCGACCACGTGACCTCCTCGGTCACGTTGTGGGGCCGGCCGTTCAGCATCGGCTGACCGATACGCTGAGCGAAATCACTTCTCCGGCAGCGGGTTCGGCGATCACGCCGGACCCGCTGCCGGGTGTCGCGGGCACGCGCGTAGCCGGGCGTTCGCCGGTGGGTGAGACTGGAGCGGTGACCACCCCGCCCGAGCGCCAGCAGCCGCCTGCTCTCAGTGCCTCCATCGTCGCGCTCACCCTCGCCCGCCGCGTCGAGAACGAACTCAATGCCGCCCTGGCCGAGCTCGATCTCACCGTGCGCAGACTCGGGCTGCTCGGCCACATCGACCAGATGCCGGGGGTGTCGTTCAGCGAGCTGGCCCGGATGGCGGGGGTGAGCGTGCAGAGCGTGCACGCGACGATGAAGTCGCTGACCGCCGCGGGGCTGGTGCGCGACAGCACCGCCAAGCCGGGCGCCGCCTCGACGATCGAGCTGACCCCGCGGGGACGCGGGCTGCTCGCCGAGGCGGAGCGCGTGCTCGCCGAGGTCGACGACCGGCTGTTCGGGACGAAGTCGAACGCGGCGGGCCGCAAGCTCGGCGCCGCGCTGCGCAGGTCCTTCGATCCGGGCGGAATCGGATGATGCGGACACCCGGGAGCGCCATGTGCCGGGGCACCGGTTCACCGGGTAGCGGGTGCGGCGTGCTGTTCCCGCGATTACGCTGACCGCGGTCACGGCCGCTCACTCCGCGCGGACGTGCCGGGAAGCGTAATCCGATGGCGGGAGTTGCTGCGGTGGTCACTGCGTTGGTCAAGGGACAGAACGGCCCGCTGGCAGCCGACGGGGTGGTGGTGTCGGTGCGCACCGATGCGGCCGTGGATGTCTCGGCGTTGCTGGTGACCGAAGCGGGGACGGTGCGCACCGACGCCGACTTCGTCTTCTTCAACCAGCCTGTCGCCCCGGGCGTCCGGCTCGGCGCGCAAACCCCCGCCGCCCTGGAGATCCGGACCGCGCAGCTGCCCGCCGGTATCGACGCGGTGCGCGCGGTGCTGACTCTCGACGACGCGGGCACGCGCTTCGGTGACTTCGCGCCGCCGGTGGTGACCGTCTCGGATGTCTCCGGCGCGGCGCTGTTCGAGTACCGGATCGACGGTCTCGCCGGGGAATCGGTGGTGATCGCCCTCGAGGTGTATCGGCGCGGCGCGGACTGGAAGGTGCGCGCGGTGGGGCAGGGCTATGCGGGCGGATTCGCCGACCTGGTGACCGATCACGGGGTGAGCGTCGACGACGAGCCGGCAGCGCAGGCCGGCCCGGTCGCGGAGGAACTGCCGGTGCGGACCGTGCCGGACGAGGCGAAGCTGTCCTTCGCCAAGCGGGCCACCCTCGATCTGCGCAAGCGGGAGGTCGCCAAGGTCCTGTTGACGAAACAGGCCGTGGGCGTGCGGGCGCGGGTGGTGCTGGTGATCGACAAGACCGGCAGCATGGCGAAGATGTACGACCGTGGGGTGGTGCACCGGGTGGTCGACCGGATGATCCCGATCGCCACCCAGCTCGACGACGACGGCGCACTCGAGCCGTACCTCTACGCCGTCGACTACCTGAGGTTGCCCGACATCACTGTGGCCGAATCGGATCGGTGGTCGCAGACCTACCTGCACCTGTCCGGCCATCACGGCGGCCACGACTACGCGCAGATCGGCGGGCGCAATGTCGAACTGCCGGTCATGCGTGCGGTCGTCGACTCCCTGCGGCCGGATCAGCGGCCGACGCTGGTGCTGTTCTTCACCGACGGCGGCTTCTCCAAGAAGCGTGAGATCGCGGCGCTGATCAGGGAAGCGTCGGCGCTGCCCGCGTTCTGGCAGTTCATCGGGCTCGGACAGGCCAACTACGGACTGTTGCGCGAACTCGACGATCTCGACGGGCGCGTGGTCGACAACGCCGGATTCTTCTCGCTCGACGACATCGACGAGGTCGACGACGCGCAGCTGTATGCGCGACTGCTGGGCGAGTTCCCGGAATGGTTGCGAGCGGCGAAGGCGGCGGGGATCGTGCGCTGAGACCGGGCCGGCCGGGCGGTGACCCGGCCGGCGTTCGCGGCTCAGCCGATGACGGCGTTCATGATGGTGCCCGCGCTGGTGGCGACGGCACCACCGATCATGGCGCCGGCCACCATCTTCGGCGACTCCAGGCCGCCGCCGGACCACTTCTCCCAGGCGAACCGGCCACCCGCGTAGATGATGGCGCAGATGCCTGCGAGGAGGACGAACCAGGTGAGATACCGCACGAGCTGCAGGATCTTGTCGGACATGGGCGGGGCCTCAGGCGTCGGGTTACCGATCTGAGCCAGGGTGTCGAATGCTGATGCGGTGTCGAGTACTGCGGCCAGAATCATCGTCGTGCTACTCATTCCGGGTTCGGGACAAGGAGAATCGCTCTACGAATGGTATCCGGTAAACCGGTGTGGCGCAGTCACCTCCCCGTACGCGCCGCCGTCCTTGCGGGATGGTCGCCGGGTCGCGATCATTGTGGAGGCGCCGGGCCGCAAAGCCGTTGCGCCGGAATCGGTACTGCTGCAACGCGAGGTGTGAACAGTGAGCGTCATCCTGATGGCTGTGGGGGACACGGTGTCGACGTTGGCGCAGGTCGGCAACCCGACACCGGAGGCGCCTCCGCTCTCGGACAAGATCATGTTGTTCGTCCGCTACGCGACCTGGTTCGCGATCCTGTCCGGCATCCTCAGCATCATCTACGCGGGCGGGCGCTTCGCCTGGGAGAAGTGGTCGGGCAGCGGCATGGAGTCACCGAAGATGGTGGCCGGCGCCATGATCGGCGGCGCCGTGGCCACCAGTGCGGGCACGATCATGAACGCGGTGATCGGGGCCTGATCGGCTGATCCGCCCCACGCGGGCGCGCGATGGGCTTGAATCGACGGCTATGAGGGAGTCGAAGCCGCGCGGCCGCGCGCCCGTGGTGGCCGACGCCGACATCCGCGAGCAGGCGCGCGCCCTGCTCGCCGAGCGCGGGCCCGACGCGGTCAGCCTGCGCGCCATCGCCCGCGCGCTCGGCATCACCGCGCCCGCGCTGTATCGGTACTACGACTCACGCGACGATCTGCTGGCCGCCCTGCGTTCGGAGTGCTGCGACGAGCTGGCGGCGGAGTTGTCCGCGCAGATCGACGCGCTGACCGAGGACAACGGGCTCGTCCAGTTCTTCGCCATCTGCCGGGGTTTCCGGCGCTGGGCGCTGGCCAACACCCAGGAGTTCACCCTGGTGTTCGCCTCGCCCGGCGCGGTCTCGGGGTCGGTGTCGCAGCGGTTCACCGAGCCGTTCGGCCGGATCTTCCTCGCCGCCGCGGGAAGGCTGCTGACCTCCTACGAGATCACCACGCCGGCGACCGATGTCATCCCGCCCGCCCTGCGCGAAGACCTGTTGGACTTCCGTACCGAACTGCTGGCGGCGCTGTCGGAGTCGGGCCAGAAGTTTCCGGCCGAGAAGCTCGATCTCGGCGTGACCTACCTGATGACCCAGATCTGGGCGCGGCTGTACGGGCACGTCACCCTCGAGGTGTTCGGCAACTATCCGCTGCCGCTGTCGGAACCGGAGGTCATGTTCGACGCGGTGCTGGCCGACCTGGCCCGGTCGTGGGGGCTGACCTAGCGCGGCCCGCTCAGATCCGAGCTCCCTTGCGGCGGTTGCAGGCCCGGCACAGGATCTGCAGATTCGTCGCGCTGGTCGCGCCGCCCCGGCTCAACGGGATGATGTGGTCGAACTCCAGGTAGTGCCCGCTGCCGCATTCCACGCACCGGCCGCCGTCGCGCTGCCAGACCTCGGCCTTCACCTCCTGGGAGATGCTGCGCGAATCCAGCTGCCCCGGTGTGAGCACCAGGCGCTTGGCCACCCGTAGGGCGCCTTCCAGCGCGGCGGTCACATAATCGGGATCGTCGACCTCGAAGGTGGCGCCGCCGCGCGCCGAAGTCGCCGCGACCTGCACCGCGCCCGTGCTGTTGCGCACCGAAACCACTCGCGACCAGGGCAATTCGACTCCGGCGCCCGCGCCGACGAAGCGCAGCTTCTTGTTGCTGGCGATCAACCGGCCGTCGGTGCGCTTGGGGCCGCGCGCGAGCGCCCTGACCTGGGTGGCGGGCAGGTCGAGGTGCACCTTCTCCTCGGAATCCAGATGCAGGTCGGGCGTGCGGATCACCGGCAGATCGCCTTCGCGCAGCCGGCACAGCAGCCTGCCCCGATGCACCCGCCTGCGCAGGTCCTCCACCAGCGGTCCGCCCAGGCGCAGCTCCACCAGAGCGTGCTCGAACAGATCGAACTCGTCCTGCCGGATCTCACCGTCGGCGAAGGCGAAGGTGACCATGCGCTCCACATAGCTGAGCCCCAGATCACGCAGGGCGGCGCGGCCGCGGCTCTCGTCGATGCGCTGGTAGCGCAGTGACGCCCAGAGGTGCTCCCACGGTTCGCCGATCGGGCCGGAGGTGGTGAGCACCCGCCAGGCGCTGCTGTGCCAGTGGGTGAGGAACTCCTCGATCTCGACTTCACAGGCCACGCACGGCGACAAGCCGCCGAAGAACTTGCGGCGGCGGGGTGAGCCGCAGCGCGGGCAGTCGCGGGGGTCGTCGTGGCTGCGCAGGTAGCTGTCGGAGGTCCAGCGGGCGCCGTCCCACCAGCGCATGCGTGCGGGCTCGGTGGGGTCGGGGTGCCAGTCGGCGCGGGCCGGGGCCGGCGGGGGCGGCGGGGGAGCCGGATCGGCGCGGTGGCGGGTCAGATCGACCGGGCGCGGCGCCGGGCCGGGGAATGCGGCGGGGATGGCGTCGATACGGGCCAGCGGGAGGGTGTCGGCGCGGCCGGACGACGAGACGGCGGGCAGCGCCGGGTCGGTGGGCGGATCGTCGGAGTACGGCGCGGGGTCCGGTGTCCGGTGCGACGCCGCGGGGTGGTCGGAGAGCGGACCGCCGTGGGGCGGACGGGTAGGTGACGGGTCGCCGGACCGGCCGGACAGCGGCAGGCGGCGGGTGGGGAACGGCGCTCCGGTCGGGCGGTGCAGCGTGGGCGCTCGGTCGGCGTGCGGGGGGTACGGCTCGGCCTCGGACACGGCATCGTGCGCGTCGGGGATACAGGACTCGATCGCGCCGGAGGGGTGTTCGGCTGTTGTCGGCGCGTGCGTGCCTTCGCCGGTGAAGGCGTGTTCGCGAGCCTCTTCGAAGGGCGAGTTCGACGCCGGATCCCCGGCCGGTGCGGCGGCACGGAGGGCGCGGCCGCGCGCGAAGGGATCGGTCGTGCGGGTGGTTCTGACACGGCGGTCCGGATCGTCGACGGCCACGCCGAATTCGGTGACGAGACCGGATAGACCGGTGTGCCAGCCCTGGCCGACCGCGCGGAAGCGCCAGGCGCCGTCGCGGCGGTAGAACTCGCCGAACATCATGGCCGTGACGCGCTCGTGGTCGTCGATCGCGAAGCGGGCGATCGGGCCGTCGGCGGCGTGGACGGTGACGGTGAGCCCGTCGATGTCGGCGAAGCTGCCCTCGTCGAGGGAACCGCCGATCACGATCCGGTCGACATCGCGTTCGGTGCGCGGCAGGGAGACACTGAGGCGGGCGGTGCCGGGCGCGGGTTCCTGGTCCAGGGTCACCGCCTGGGAGATGTGCCGTGGTGCGTTGTAGAAGACCAGATCACGATCGGTGCGGACCGTGCCGGACTCGTCCAGCAACAGCGCGTGCGCGTCGACGGCATGCTCGGTCTGCCATGAAACGGCCACGGCTAGAAGAGATGTCGGTACCGGTGCGTTCGCGCCCTTGCTGAGTTCCATCGTGCTGGCATCCTCCCACGCCCCTCCGACACGCCGAGCGCGCCGGTCTCGCGGGGGCGGCGGACCGGCGACACAGACCGGTCGGACGAGGAAATCCGGCGGGTATCGGCCGAGGTCGGGCACAGTGGAGGTCATGACGAGCCCGAAGGGGAAGGGCCACCGGGACAAGCCCGAGGGCGGCCCGGCGAAGCCGGGTGTGCCGCGGGTGCCCGGCCCGGCCGAGGTCATCGCGGCTGCGCAGGCCGCCGCCGCGGCGGCGCAGGCGGCGGCCGGGCAGGCGCTGGAATCCGCGCAGGCCACCGCCGGGCACGCCTTCGACGCGGCGGTGCGGCTGCCGCCCGCCTCGGCGCAGCTGGTCGCCCAGCTGCCGGACCTGGTGGAGAACCTGTCCCAGGCGATCGACCGGCTCAACGCCGCCATCGACCGGCTCGATCGCACGCTGGCGCTGGCCGATCCCGCCTTCGCCGCCTACGACCGGCTGCTACCGCGGCTGGAAGCGATGGTCGCCATGGGTGAGGACGTGCTGGGAGCGCTCGCGCGACTGCCCGGCGTCTCCTCGGTGCTCGGCCGGGTCACCGGCGCACGGCGCGGTGCGGACGAGGAGCGGGACGCTCCGCCGAAGCGCCGGCGCTGACCTTCTCGCGCGCGGCGGCCGCACGGAAGGTGGCGGCCGCTTTGAGCAGCATTTCGTGATACTCACCGGCCGGATCGGAGTCCAGCACGATCGCCCCGCCGGCGCCGATCCGCCAGCGCCTGTCGTGGCGGACGGCGGTGCGGATGACGATATTGAGATCGGCGCCGCCGCCCAGACCGAGGAAGCCGATCGCGCCGGAGTAGACGCCGCGCGCCTCGGTTTCCAACTCGTCGATGATCTCCATGGTGCGCACTTTCGGCGCGCCGGTCATGGAGCCGCCGGGGAAACAGGCTCGCACGCAATCGATCACGTCGACGTCCTCGCGCAGAGTCCCGCGCACGGTCGAAACCAGTTGGTGCAGAGTGGAATAGGTCTCGACGGCCATCAGCTCCGGCACGTGCACGCTGCCGATCCGGCAGACGCGGCCCAGATCGTTGCGCAGCAGGTCCACGATCATCAGGTTCTCGGCGCGGGTCTTGGGGTCCGCGGCCAGTTCCCGCTGTAGCCGGGCGTCCTCGGCGGGAGTCGCGCCGCGCGGGGCGGTGCCTTTGATCGGCTTGCTCTCCACCGTGCGGTCCCGGCCGACCTTCAGGAAGCGTTCGGGGGAGGAGCAGGCGATCTCGAGCTCGTCGAACCGCAGGTAGGCGGCGTAAGGGGCGGGGTTGCAGCGGCGCAGGATGCGGTAGAAGTCCAGACCGGCGAGGTCGGCGTCGACGGTGATCGCGTCGGTCAGGCAGATCTCGTAGGACTCGCCCGCGCGCAGGCGCTCGAGGCAGGTGGCGATGTCGGCGAGATAGCGCTCGCGGCCGCGGGTGAGCAGTCCGGCGACGGCGTCGAGGTCGGCGTCGATGGCCAGTTCGGGTGGATTCGCCCAGGAGGGAAGGGTTTCCAGCACCGCACGGGTCTCCTCCAGCCAGGTCCGCGCGTGCGCGCTGCTCGCGTCCGGGTCGGCGGGATCGCTGAGGGCCAGCAGATGGGTGCGGCCCGTCACGTGATCGACGGCGACGAGCCGATCGGCGAAGATCCACTGCGCGTCCGGGGTGGCGGCGCGATGTGCCGCGCTCGCGCCGCAGTCGGCTTTGACCTCGTAGCCCAGATAGCCGACATAGCCGCAGCCGAAATCGAACGGCAGATCCGGGAGTTCGACCCGGCGCCGACGCAGTTGCGACGACAGGTAGGTCAGGACATCGCCGGGCACGCTGCGTTGTCCGCCGTCGGCCGTCCGGACCGTCACGGCCTCGTCGCCGACGCGGTAGTGCACCACCTCGGCCAGCGGTCCGCTCGCGTCGCCGAGGAAGGAGAAGCGGTCGAGTCCTGGCTCGATGTGTTCGCTGTCGAGCCAGAACGCGGTCGGGGAATGGGCCTGCAGGCGCACGAAGGCGGCCTCGGTGTCGACGGCGCGGTCGATGACTTCGTGGTGGACCTGCCAGGAGATGCCGTCCGCCGGCGGACCCGACAGGCACGCCGTGGCGGCAGGTCGCGCCGTGGCGGCAGGTCGCGCCGTGGCGGCAGGTTTCGCCGCAGTGCTACGGGGCGATGTGGTGAACGACGGCAGGGGGGCTGCGGGCGATCCGGTGCGTCGTGAGACAGTGAGCGCCGCGAAGTTCCGTAGCAGCGCCGCGCCGTACTCGCTCTCGATGGACTCGGGGTGGAACTGCACGCCCCACTGCGGCCGATCCCGGTGTCGCACACCCATGATCACCCCGTCCGGGGTCTGCGCGGTGATCTCCAGGCCGGCGGGCAGCGGGCGCAGCGCGGCCAGCGAGTGGTAGCGCACGGCGGTGAAATCCTGCGGCAGATCCGCGAACAGATCGCGCCCGTCGTGGCCGATCCGGTCGAGGTATCCGTGCCGGGGTGCCGGTGCGCGCTCGACCCGCCCGCCGGCGGCGATCACGATGCCTTGATGTCCCAGGCAGACGCCGAGCAGCGGCAGGGTCGCGGTCGCGATCACCGCCGCCGAGATGCCGATATCGCGGGGGCGGTCGGGACGGCCGGGGCCGGGGGAGATGACGATGTTGTCGTAGTCGTCCAGGCGCAGCTCGGCCGGATCGGTGTACTCGTCGTTGCGCACGACCGTGGGTTCGGAGCCGTTCACCTCGCTGATCAGCTGGTACAGGTTGTAGGTGAACGAATCGTAGTTATCGATCAACAACGTGCGCATGGTGTGCGCTACCCTACGCCCGGCCACCCACCGGCAACTGTTGTCGGATGCCTTCAGTTCCTCGCCGGCGGTGGTGCACAATGTCAGTCATGTCTGTAGCGCAGCCGGTCGAGGTGGATCGTGACGTCGTCGATTTCGCGATCGTCGGGAAGTGGATGGAGGAGCAGGGGCTTCCCGGTGGTGAATTCGAGGAGGTGAACCCGCTGGGCGGTGGAACGCAGAACATCATGCTGCGTTTCGTCCGCGGCGGCCGGACCTATGTGCTGCGGCGCGGGCCCAAGCACCTGCGGCCCAAGAGCAACGAGGTGATCAAGCGCGAGGCCCGCCTGCTCGGCGCCCTCAACGACACCGATGTCAAAGCGCCCCGGGTGATCGCCGCCGCTCCGGATGAGTCCGTCCTCGGCGTCTACTTCTACTTGATGGAGCCCATCGAGGGCTTCAACCCACAGACCGAACTGCCCGCCCTGCACGCGGGTGACGCCGAGATCCGCCGGGGCATGGGGCTGTCGGCGGTCGAGGCCATCGCCCGTCTCGGCTCGCTGGACTACAAGGAGATCGGCCTCGAGGGCTACGGCAAGCCCGAGGGCTTCCTGGAGCGCCAGGTGCCGCGCTGGATGGCCGAATTGGAGTCCTACTCCAGCAACGACGGCTACCCCGGCCCGCAGATTCCCGGCATCGAGAAGGTCGGCGCATGGCTCGAGCGCAACCGGCCCGCCGAGTGGACTCCGGGCATCCTGCACGGTGACTGCCACCTGGCCAACATCATGTTCAGCTACGACGGTCCGCAGGTCGCCGCCCTGGTCGACTGGGAGATGTCGACCATCGGCGACCCCCTGCTCGACCTGGGCTGGCAGATCGCCACCCGCCCCGAGCCGGGCACCACCGGCGCGGCCCTGATCGGCAAGCTCGGCGCGGCGGGTGGACTGCCCACCGCCGAGGAGATGGTCGAGCACTACGGCAAGTTCTCCACCCGCGACCTGAGCGCGGTCGACTGGTACACCGTGCTGGCCTGCTTCAAGCTCGGCATCGTGCTCGAGGGCACCCACGCGCGCGCGTTCGCGGGCAAGGCGCCCAAGGAGACCGGCGACTTCCTGCACGCGATCACCCTCGAGTTGTTCGAGCGCGCACAGCGGCTGATGGCCTGAGTCTCGCGCGCCTGGAATCAGGCGGGAACTCGACGAAGTCCGGCCGAATATGGATGGTGACCCATATCCGGCCGGACTAGTTTCGACACATGGCGATCGTTCCCGATCTGAAGGACTGGACCTGGGTGCTCGAGCGCACCTGCCCGGACTGCGGCTACGACGCCGCGACCGTCGACTACGACGCGGTGCCCGGCGCGGCGCTGGCGAGCGCGGATCGACTGCGCGCGGCGCTGACGCGGCCCGACGCGCGGCAGCGGCCGCGGCCGGGCGTGTGGTCGCCGACGGAATACGCGGCGCATGTGCGCGATGTGTGCCGGATCTTCGTGTTCCGTGTCGCGGTGATCACTCGCCGTCCGGCCGCCGATCCCGGCATCACCGCCTTCGATCCCGGCACCGGTCTCGCGGATCCGCCGCGGCGCGGCGACGATCCGGCGGAGGTGCCGACCTTCGCCAACTGGGACCAGGACGCGACGGCGGTCGCCGATCGTTACGACGAACAGGACTCCGCCGTGGTCGCGGAGGAACTCACCGCCGCGGCCGCGGCCGCCGCCGAGGCGTTCGGTTCCGTACCGCCGGCCGAGCGCGGCCTGCGTGCCCGGCGCGACCTTCACGGTCGACTCCCTGGCGCGCTACTTCCTGCACGATCTCGTGCACCACGTGCACGACGTCCAGGGCTGAGCGGCGGTCGACTTCTGGAACGTGTTCGGCTTCAGTTCTTACCCTTGGCAGTGAATTTTACGCTTGGTACTAGAACACGTTCCACTTATCTCGTACTGTGGGTGCTGTCACATTGAAGCACTGTGCACGCGAGAGGTCGACTGGAATGAAGACGAAGGGCGCGATCCTGTGGGGGATCGACCAGCCGTGGTCGGTGGAAGAGATCGAGGTCGGCGACCCGGTGGCCGGCGAGGTGCAGATCCGGATGGAAACCGCCGGTATGTGCCATTCCGATCACCACATCGTCACCGGCGCCACGCCCATGCCGGGCTACCCGGTGATGGGCGGTCACGAAGGTGCCGGCGTCATCACCAAGCTCGGCCCGAACGTGCCGTCCGACCTGCAGGTCGGCGACCACGTGATCCTGTCGTTCATCCCCGCCTGCGGCCGCTGTCCGGCCTGTGTGTCGGGTCAGATGGCCCTGTGCGACCTCGGCGCGGGTCTGCTGATGGGACAGGCGATCAGCGACGGCACCTACCGCATCCAGGCGCGCGGGCAGAACGTCATCCCGATGTGCCTGCTCGGCACCTTCGCCCCGTACATGACGGTGCATCACACCTCGGTCGTGAAGATCGATCCCAGCATTCCGTTCGAGGTCGCCTGCCTCGTCGGCTGCGGCGTGCCGACCGGTTTCGGCTCGGCCACCCATGTCGCCAACACCATGCCCGGTGACACCGTGGTCGTCGCGGGCATCGGCGGCGTCGGCATGAGCGCGCTGCAGGGCGCGGTGCTCTCCGGCGCGTCCAAGGTCGTCGCGATCGACCCGGTGCCGTGGAAGCTGGAGCAGGCGCAGAAGTTCGGCGCCACCCACACCTACGCCAGCATGGCCGAGGCCATCGTGCCGCTCATGGAGGCCACCGAGGGCCGCATGGCCGAGAAGGTCATCCTCACCATGGGCGAGATGCACGGCGACTACGTCGAAGAGGGCCTGATCCTCACCGGCAAGGGCGGCACCCTCGTGGTCACCTCGATGGGCCGCATGGACGCCGGCGATGTCAAGATGAACACCTTTCTGCTGTCGATGCTGCAGAAGACCGTGAAGGGCTGCATCTTCGGCGGCGGCAACGCGCGCCAGGACGCCCCGCATCTGCTCTCGCTGTACAAGTCCGGGCAGCTGAATCTGGACGACATGGTCACCCGCAGCTACTCGCTGGAGGAGATCAACCAGGGCTATCAGGACATGCTCGACGGCAAGAACCTGCGCGGCATCATCCGCTACACCGAGAACGACTGGTAGATCGCGTGGTCGGGCCCGCCCCTCCGCCGGGTGGGCCCGCGCCCTTGGGTTCGCCGGGTGTTGTCTCGTAGGCTCGCGGGGTGCGTGCACTCGAGCAGATCGACGACTGGCCGGTCCGGCACGCCGCGGCGGGCGTGGTGTCCGGCGCGGCAACGACTTCCCACGGCGACACCGACCACGTGTTCGCGCTGGCCTCGGTGACCAAACCTCTGGTCGCCTATGCCGCCCTCGTCGCGGTGGAGGAGGGCGCGATCGAATTGGATCAGCCCGCGGGCCCGCCCGGCGCCACCGTGCGCCACCTGCTCGCCCATGCCTCCGGTCTGGCCTTCGATACCACCGAGGTGATGGCCGAACCCGGTGCCCGCCGCATCTACTCGAGCTCCGGCTTCGAGGTGCTCGCGGATTTCGTGGCCGAGCAGTCCGGTATCGCGTTCGACGAGTACCTGCGCGAATCCGTATTCGTACCACTGGGTATGGAAGCGTCGGCGCTCACCGGCCCGGCGGGGCACGCCTGCCACTCCACTCTGAACGATCTCCTGCGCTTCGCCGCCGAATTGCTGAATCCCCGGTTGATCTCGCCGCAGACGCTCGCCGAGGCGACCACCGTGCAGTTCCCCGGCCTCAACGGCGTGCTGCCGGGATACGGCTCGAAGCGCCCCAACGACTGGGGGCTCGGCTTCGAGATCCGCGACGGCAAGTCGCCGCACTGGACCGGAACCACCAACTCCCCGCGAACTTTCGGCCACTTCGGGCAATCCGGAACTTTTCTGTGGGTCGATCCGCAGCAGGGTCTGGCGTGTTGCGCGCTCGCCGACGAGAATTTCGGCGACTGGGCGCGTGCGGCCTGGCCGGTCCTCAGTGACGCGGTGATCGCCGAAAGCCAGGACTGTACCGGCGAGAGGTAACTGCCGGGCAACACACGAACCGAGTAACACTCGTAACTCGCAACACTCGAGTACACTCGGGCAACGCCAGCAGCGGACAGGTCGTTGGGGAAGACGTCCATCGTCCGAGCTGGAGGTGTCAGTGGTGCGCGCATCGAGTCAGTTCGCGGACGCGACGGCGGGTGTGGTCTGGATCCACTCAGCCCCCGCCGCGCTGTGTCCGCACGTCGAGTGGGCACTCACCTCGGCACTCAGCTCGCCCGCCAAGCTCAGGTGGACCACCCAGCCCGTCGATGGTCAGCTCCGCGCCTCCAGCGACTGGATCGGTCCGGTCGGCACGGCGGGCAGGATCGCCCAATCCCTGCGTTCCTGGCCGGTTCTGCGGTTCGAAGTCACCGAGGACCCCAGCGACGGCGTCGACGGGGAGCGCTACAGCTTCTCGCCCGCGCTCGGCTTGTGGCGAGGTGCGGTCAGTGCCAACGGTGATGTGATGGTGGGGGAGAACCGCCTGCGGTCGATGCTCGAGACGGCTCGCAGTGCGGGCAAGCACTCGGGCTACGACCTGGCCGGTGAGATCGACCGGGCGATGGGGACCCCGTGGGATGACGATCTGGAGGCCTTCCGCAGCGGTGACGAGGGCGTCGGCGCGGATGTCATGTGGTTGCGCCGTGACGTCGGCTAGCGGGTGTCGGGCGATCGCCGTGCGAGGGGCGAGGACAATGCGTCGCCGTGAATTCCGCGCCGATGTAAACGCCGGTGTCGCGCCGCGAGATACAGACCAAGGCGGCCGGTGATCCGGGACCGGGGTTCCCTCGGGCGATGCGTTCCGGCGCGGACCGCCGAACACAGGCACACACGAATCCGAAAGGTCGTCATGAGTTTCGACACCGCCAACGGCACCAGGGGCGCTCGTCAGCCCGACACCGGACTGTTCATGCGGACGCTGAACAAGATCGCCACGAGCCGGATCAAGAAGAACGGCAAGTTCTTCGGCGGTATGGACGCTCTGCTGCTCACCACGGTCGGCCGCAAGACCGGCGTCGAACGCACCTCGCCGCTCGGTTACCTGAAGAAGCCGGACGGGACCTACCTGGTCGTCGCCTCCGCGGCAGGGGCCCCGAAGAACCCGGCCTGGTACTACAATCTCGCCGCCGCTCCCGACAAGGCCCGTATCCAGATCGCCGATCGGATCATCGAGGTGACCGCCGAACAACTCCAGGGCGAAGAGCGCGAGAGCACCTGGCGCGAGATCGTGGCCCTCGCGCCGAAGATGGGCGAGTACCAGTCCAAGACCGATCGTCAGCTCCCGGTCATCCGCCTCACCCCGCGCGCCGGGCGAGCGTAGTCCGGAGGCGTCGGCTGCCTCGGGCGTCGGCACGGGGCAGCGGCGGTGCGCACCACGGCCGGCTTCGACAAGTAGTCGTAGGGCTCAGAGGTACGCTGAACTTGCGACAGGCTTGTCGGCGGATCCCTGGACACGATCCGCGCACTCGCATCGGTGGCCGGGTAGGGCCCGGCCGCGTATTTGCCGACATGAGCATGGCTGGGAAATTCGAGCGCCGACGACAGCGCCGACTCTCGACTGCCCGGCCTGGCTGAATCGACCAGTGTGGGCTCCGGCTCGGGCGGGGTCGGAACGAGCAAGGACACCGTTTGCCAGTCGGGTAGTCACGGGACGGCACAATGGATGACACGTCAGTGGGTGGCGGGGACGCCACTTTGCCGGCGGAGGCGTTCGGACGCTATCGGCTTCTGTCGCTGCTCGGCCAGGGCGGCATGGGCCAGGTGTGGCGGGCGCATGATTCGCTGACCAACCGGGTGGTGGCGCTCAAGGTGTTGCCCGAGCGCTTCGCCGATGACGAGCAGCTGCGCGAGCGGTTTCGCCGGGAGTGCCTGGCGGTGGCCCAGTTGACCGAGCCGCATGTGATCCCCATCCACGACTTCGGCGACATCGACGGCCGGCTGTATCTGAATATGCGCTTGATCGAGGGCACCGACCTGCGCAAGGTGATCGCGCGAGAAGGGGCCCTGTCGCCGCAGCGGGCAGTGGCGATCATCGCGCAGGTCGCAGGCGCGCTGCAGGCGGCCCATGACACCGGGCTGGTCCATCGCGATGTCAAACCCACCAACATCCTGCTGGGGGCCGATGAGTTCGCCTCCCTGATCGATTTCGGGATCGCCCACGCCACCGACGACCGTACGCTGACCATGATCGGCGAGACCATCGGCACCGTCGCCTACATGGCGCCGGAGGCCATCAACTCGGAGCTCAAGGCTGATGCCCGAGTGGATGTGTACGCGTTGACGTGCGTGCTGTACGAGTGCCTGACCGGCCGGCCGCCGTTTTCGAGCGCAGCGGGGATGCAGGGTGTGATCGCCCATCACCTGCACACCCCGGCGCCGCGTCCGAGCGCCGCTACACCCGATGTACCGGCTGCGTTCGACGCGGTCATCGCCAAGGGAATGGCCAAAAACCCTGACGATCGTTACCAGACCGTGCGCGAGCTCGCCGCGGCGGCTCGCGCCGCGGTGGGCGATTCCGCGCCCAGCGCCGTCGGGGGCGTGGCGGCTGCGCGCAAGAGGCGGCGAATCAGATTGTCGGCGAAGACCGCCGGACTGCTCGCCGCCGCGGTCGCAGCCGTCATGGCGGCCGCTGCGGCTGTCGTCATCGGTGTCCAACGGGAATCAGGCGGCGGTGGCGACTCGCCCCTACCTATCGCCTCGGGCTACTCGTCCCAGACTCCGCTACCGTTCACCGGCGTCAGCCTGCCCACCGATGTGGCGGTCGACCTGGCGGGCAATGTGTACGTCACCGATATGGGTGACGATCGGGTGATGAAATTGGCGGCGGGCGCCTCGGAGGCGACCCCGCTGCCCTTCAGCGGCCTGAACAACCCCCAGGGCGTGGCGGTCGACACGGCGGGCAACGTATACGTCACCGACACGAGTAACGATCGGGTGATGAAACTGGCGGCGGGCGCTTCGGCGCCGACCCCGTTGCCGTTCACCGGGCTCAAAGATCCCCAGGGTGTGGCGGTCGACGCGGCGGGAGACGTGTACGTCGGCGACCGGGGTAATGATCGGGTGGTGAGGTTGGCGGCGGGCGCGTCGGAGCCGACGACGCTGCCGTTCACGGGACTCCAAGATCCTCAGGGTATGGCGGTCGACACGGCGGGCAATGTATACGTCACCGAATTGAGTACCGAACGCGTGCTGAGGTTGGCGGTGGGCGCTTCGGCGCCGACGACGCTGCCGTTCACCGGGCTCAAAGATCCCCAGGGTGTGGCGGTCGACGCGGCCGGAGACTTGTACGTCGTCGACTGGGGTAACCAATGGGTGGTGAGGTTGGCGGCGGGCGCGTCGACGCCGACCCCGCTGCCGTTCACCGGTCTGAAGAATCCCCAGGGTGTCGCGGTCGACGCGGCGAACAACGTCTACATCGTGGACGTGGGCTCCGATCCGGTGGTGAAACTCTCGGTCAGCTGAATCCTCGTGGGTAGCAGGCCCTTGTCCGGCTGGTTATTCATCGGTGGGCGCAGAGGGGATCGAACCCCCGACCGCTGGTGTGTAAAACCAGTGCTCTACCGCTGAGCTATACGCCCGTACCCCGCCGACCGGAACCGGCGGGAACGGTTTATGAATCTAGCGCGGCGATCGCTTTCTCCCAAGCGCCCTGGTCACGGGGCTCGCCGGGGCCGTTCATCTCCGAGAATCGGATGATGCCCGCCTTGTCGACGACGAAGGTGCCGCGGTTGGCGATGCCGGTCTTGTCGTTGAAGACGCCGTAGGCCTGGGCGGTGGCGCCGTGCGGCCAGAAGTCCGACAGCAGGGGGAAGGTGTAACCCTGTTCGGCCGCCCAGATCTTGTGGGTTGGCGGCGGGCCGACGGAGATCGCGAGGATCTCGGCGTCGTCGTTCTGGAACTTGGGCAGTTCGTCGCGGACCTTGCACAGTTCGCCCTGGCACACGCCGGTGAAGGCGAGCGGGTAGAACACGATCAGCACGTTCTTGCTGCCCCGGTAGTTCGAGAGCGTGACGGGCTGGTTGTTCTGGTCCTTGAGGGTGAAATCCGGCGCGACGGTGCCGACTTCCAGCGGGCCGACCTCGGCTGGCATACGCGAATCCTCCATCGTGACGGGTCTCGGTCCGGGCGGTGGATGAGCACCTCCCGGACCGAAACCATAGCGAAAAGGGTCAGCGCTGCTTGGAGGGAGCCTTCGGCTGCACGAGGCGGCTGCCGGTCCACGCACCGAGGCTGATGGCCGAGGTCTGGGTCAGGCCCGCCGTGGGTGCCGATTCGGCGATCTCACTCGGGTCCACGTGGCCCGGCTGACCGGTCTTGGGAGTGAGTACCCAGATGAAACCGTCGTCGGCGAGCGGGCTGATGACTTCCATCAGCTCGTCGGCCAGATCGCCGTCGCCGTCGCGCCACCACAGCAGCACCGCATCCACGACCTCGTCGGAATCCTCGTCGACCATCTCGCCGCCGCTGGCTTCTTCCACGGCTGCACGGAGGTCGTCATCTGTGTCCTCGTCCCAGCCGAGCTCCTGGACCACCATGCCGTGTGCAATGCCAAGCTTCTGAGCGTAATTCTGCGCGTCCGCCGCGGCGACCACGGTGGTGTCCTCCTCAATCCCGACAACAGGTAAGTGCAAGCGAACATGGTTATCGGCCCGAGCGCAAGCTGATCGGTCGAAAATGGGGCGAATGTCGCGTCGATCCGGGCTTACGGGCAGGCCTCGCGGACGGTGGTGCGGGCGGTGTTGACCCGCTGGCTCGCGGCGTTGAGCGGATCGACATTCGCGTGGTAGGACATCTTTCTGGTCTCCTCGGCGAGCTGGCGCGCCGCGTTCACGTACTCGGTGAGTTTGCCCGCCAGATCCGGCGGCAATTTTTCTCCCGCGTTGTTCACCCCGGCCTCGACCTTGTTCGCCGCGTCCTCGAGGGTCGCGGCGGCGGTGTCGCGTCTGGCGTCGTAGTCCGGGGCGTTGGAGTCGTGGGCTTCCACGAATTCGTTGTAGCGCTGCACGCCGATGCCGCTGGTGGTCGCGAAGGGCGCGCAGTTGTCGGCGATCGCCTGCGTCTGCTCGGCGGCGCGGCGCGAGGAGGTGGCGGCGGCCTGCTCGCTCTTGTAGATCTCGACCTCGCCGGTGTTCGGCAGCGCGGTGCCGGGGACTTGTTCGCCGCAGGCCACCACGGTCCCGGCCAGCACGGCCAGCGTGGAGCAGGCCAGCCCGATCCGGCGCGGAATCAACAGCTTCATCGATGTCTCCCCTGCTCACGGTGGCGGCTGCGCATAGTGGCTGATGGAGCCCGGCGGGCGAGGTCTGCCGGGGCAACTGGGCAGTAACCCATTTTCTGCAGACGGTACTTGATTTCCGACTGCGATGATGCTTCGGGACGCACCTTCGGGAAGGATGGAGGTGCGACCGACCTGGCGCATCGGACGAATTCGCACACCAGCGGATCCGCCCATGGATAACGAAGCACATCAGCTTTTCCACACCTGCACGAGGAGCAGATTTGACCGACCTCATCGACTCTTCCGTTCCGGGGAAATCCACCGGAGCAGACGCCGCCGGCCCGAGTGGGGCGCCGGCGCCCGCCACGGGCGAACGCGTGCGGGTGATCCGCGAAGGAGTGGCGTCGTACCTACCCGACATCGATCCGGAGGGCACCGGCGAATGGCTCGAGTCGTTCGACGAGATGCTCGACCGGGAGGGCCCGCAGCGCGCCCGCTATCTGATGCTGCGCCTGCTCGAGCGCGCCGGTGAGCGGCACGTCGCGATCCCGGCGCTGACCTCCACCGACTACGTCAACACCATCCCGACCGAGAACGAGCCGTGGTTCCCCGGCGACGAGGAGGTCGAGCGACGCTATCGCGCGTTCATCCGCTGGAACGCCGCGATCATGGTGCATCGCGCCCAGCGGCCCGGCATCGGCGTGGGCGGTCACATCTCCACCTACGCGTCCTCGGCCGCGCTCTACGAGGTGGGCTTCAACCACTTCTTCCGCGGCAAGGACCATTCCGGCGGCGGCGACCAGATCTTCATCCAGGGTCATGCCTCGCCCGGCATCTACGCGCGCGCCTTCCTCGAAGGCCGGCTCAGCACCGACCAGATGGACGGCTTCCGCCAGGAGTACAGCCACGGCGGCCTCGGCCATGGCCTGCCCTCCTATCCGCACCCGCGGCTGCTGAACAACTTCTGGGAGTTCCCGACCGTCTCGATGGGCCTGGGCCCGATGAACGCGATCTACCAGGCGCGGTTCAACCACTACCTGCACGATCGCGGCATCAAGGACACCTCCGATCAGCATGTGTGGGCGTTCCTCGGCGACGGCGAGATGGACGAGCCGGAATCGCGTGGCCTGGCGCACGTGGCGGCCATGGAGGGCCTGGACAACCTGACCTTCGTGGTCAACTGCAACCTGCAGCGCCTCGACGGACCGGTGCGCGGCAACGGCAAGATCATCCAGGAACTCGAGTCGTTCTTCCGCGGCGCGGGCTGGAATGTGATCAAGGTGATCTGGGGCCGCGAGTGGGATCAGCTGCTCGGGGCGGACCGCGACGGCGCGCTGGTGAACCTGATGAACACCACGCCCGACGGCGACTACCAGACCTACAAGGCCAACGACGGCGCCTACGTGCGCGACCACTTCTTCGGCCGTGACCCGCGCACCAAGGCGCTGGTGCAGAACATGTCCGATCAGGAGATCTGGAACCTCAAGCGCGGCGGCCACGACTACCGCAAGGTCTACGCGGCCTACGCGGCGGCGATGGCGCACAAGGGCCAGCCGACGGTGATCCTGGCCAAGACCATCAAGGGCTACACCCTCGGCAAGCACTTCGAAGGCCGCAACGCCACGCATCAGATGAAGAAGCTGACGTTGCAGGATCTCAAGGACTTCCGCGATCTGCAGCGCATCCCGATCAGCGACGCGGAGCTGGAGAAGGATCCGTACCTGCCGCCGTACTACCACCCCGGCATGGAAGCCCGCGAGATCCAGTACATGCTGGACCGGCGCAAGGCGCTCGGTGGCTTCCTGCCCGAACGACGCACTACCGCAAAGCCGTTGACCCTGCCCGGCGACGAGGCCTACAAGTCGGTGCGCAAGGGCTCGGGCAAGCAGAACGTGGCGACCACGATGGCGTTGGTGCGGCTGATGAAGGAACTGCTGCGCGACAAGGAGATCGGCAAGCGCATCGTGCCGATCATCCCCGACGAGGCCCGCACCTTCGGTATGGACTCGTGGTTCCCCTCGCTGAAGATCTACAACCGCAACGGGCAGTTGTACACCTCGGTGGACGCCGAACTGATGCTCGCCTACAAGGAGAGCACCGTCGGGCAGATCCTGCACGAGGGCATCAACGAGGCGGGCTCGACCGCGTCGTTCACCGCGGCGGGAACCTCCTACGCCACGCACGGCGAGCCGATGATCCCGCTCTACATCTTCTATTCGATGTTCGGGTTCCAGCGCACCGGCGACGGTCTGTGGGCGGCGGCGGATCAGCTGTCCCGCGGCTTCGTGCTCGGTGCGACGGCGGGACGTACCACGCTGACCGGCGAGGGTCTCCAGCACAACGATGGTCATTCGCTGCTGCTGGCCTCCACCAATCCCGCTGTGGTGACCTACGATCCGGCCTTCGCCTTCGAGATCGCCCACATCGTGCGCGACGGCCTGCGCCGGATGTACGGCGGCGGCAAGCCCGCCGAGCATCCGGGTGCGCTCCCTGGCACCGAACCGGTGGAGCGGCCCGAGGACACCTTCGGCGGCGAGGACGTCTTCTACTACATCACCCTCTACAACGAGCCCTACCAGCAGCCGGCCGAGCCCGAGAACCTCGACGTGGCCGGTCTGTTGAAGGGTCTCTACCGCTACAAGGCGGGTGGCGAGGGCGACCTGCGCGCCCAGATCCTGGTCTCCGGCGTGACCGTGCCCGACGGTCTTCGGGCCCAGGCGCTGCTGGCCGAGGAGTGGGGTGTGCAGGCCGATGTGTGGTCGGTGACCTCGTGGGGCGAGCTGCGCAAGGAGGCGCTGGTCAAGGAGATCGCCGCGCTGCGTGATCCGGGTGCCGCGCACGCCGTGCCGTATGTGACCGAGGCGCTGTCGCAGGCGAGCGGCCCGTTCGTGGCAGCCACCGACTGGATGCGGGCGGTGCCGGACCAGGTGCGTCAGTGGGTGCCCGGTGAGTTCATCACCCTCGGCACCGACGGCTTCGGCTTCTCCGACACCCGTCCGGCCGCGCGCAGGCGGTTCAACGTCGACGCGCAGTCCATCGCGGTGGCGGCGCTGATCGGGCTGGCGAACACGGGGCGGATCGATCGGTCCAAGGCCGTCGAAGCGGCACGTAAGTACCGCATCGGGGACGTGGATGCCGCGCCGAAGCCTGCCGTGAGTTCGGACGAAGATCTGGCATAGCGCAACATTGGATGGTGGACCGTAAACCGCCGCGGCCGAGACGGATCTCCGAAGGCTCTTCCGAGCACGAGGTTTATCTGCCTACGGGCGCGCTCTCGCCGAACCGACAGACCCGTGATCCACTGCCGGACACGCTGCTCAAGCGGGTGAAGCAATTCTCCGGGCGGCTGTCCACCGAGGCGGTGGGGTCGATGCAGGATCGGTTGCCGTTCTTCGCCGATCTGGACGCCGCGCAACGCGCGGGTGTGCAGATGCTGGTGCAGACCGCGGTGGTGAACTTCCTGGAGTGGTTGCAGGACCCGGACAGCGACATCCGGTTCAGCCTGGACACCTTCCAGGTGATCCCGCAGGATCTGGCGCGGCGGCTGACGCTGCGCCAGACCGTGGACATGGTCCGGGTGGCCATGGAGTTCTTCGAACAGTGGCTGCCCGCGCTGGCGCGCAACGACCGTCAGCTGGTCGCGCTCACCGAGGCGGTGCTGCGATACGGGCGTGAGCTCGGATTCGCCGCCGCCTCGGTGTATGCCAGCGCCGCCGAATCGCGCGGCGCCTGGGACACCCGCCTGGAGGCGCTGGTCGTCGATGCCGTGGTCCGCGGCGACACCGGCCCGGACATGCTCTCCCGGGCCGCCACGTTGAACTGGGACGCCACCGCGCCCGCCACCGTGCTGGTCGGCACGCCACCCGGGGGACACGGCGTGTCGGCGGTGGGCGCGGTGCACAACATCGCCGCCAGGCACGGGCGCGCCGCGCTGGCCGTGGTGCAGGGGGCGCGGCTGGTGATGGTCGTCAGCGGTCATCTCGGCGACAGCCACGCGGGCCCGTTCCTGGCCGATCTGCTGGCCGAGGTGTTCTCCGACGGTCCGGTGGTGATCGGTCCGACCATGCGGACCCTCGGTGCGGCGCACACCAGCGCGGTGGAGGCGCTGGCCGGCATGGAGGCCGTGGTGGGGTGGCGCGGGGCGCCGCGGCCGGTGCATGCGGCCGAGTTGCTGCCCGAACGCGTGTTGCTCGGCGACAGAGGTGCGGTGGACGCGCTGAACGAGTATGTTGTGCTCCCGTTGGAAGCTGCCGGTTCGGCGCTGGCCGACACCCTCGATGCCTATCTCGATTGCGGTGGCGCGGTCGAGACGTGCGCGCGACAGCTGTACGTACATCCAAATACGGTCCGGTACCGGTTGAAGCGAATCGCCGAGATCACCGGCCGGGATCCGCTCAATGCGAGGGATGCGTACGTGCTCAGGATCGCCGCGACCATGGGTCGCCTGACACGAATGCGTAACGAAACGTCACAATCAGCACCAGAGGTATCTGTGGCAACACACGATCCCGAAGGCTTGTAACGCGCGAACGCGATTGCTCGATCGGGCCGGTCCACATGGGTTTTTGTGGGACCCCCACAAAAGCGGTTCGAAAGCTTCATTCGCACCGACATCTCGTGCGGCCGGGCTCACAGTGTTTTCTTAGAGACGTGATCGCGTTGTTCGCCCCTGGACAGGGGTCCCAGACTCCCGGCATGCTCGCCCCCTGGCTCGACCTCCCCGGTGCGAGTGATCGCCTCGCCCTGTGGTCGAAGGCCGCGGGCCTCGATCTGGTCCGTCTCGGAACCACCGCGACGGCCGAGGAGATCGTCGACACCGCGGTGACCCAGCCGCTGGTCGTCGCCGCCGCTCTGCTGGCCTACGCGCAGATCGGCGAGGGGCGGAGCGAGACGGATGCGCTCGCTGCCGATACGATCGTGGCCGGGCATTCGGTCGGCGAATTCGCCGCCGCCGCTGTCGCCGGGGTCATCACCCCCGACGAGGCCGTCACTCTCGCCGCTATCCGCGGCGCGGAGATGGCGAAGGCGTGCGCACTGGAACCGACCGGCATGTCCGCCGTGCTCGGCGGCGACGAGGCCGTCGTACTGGCTCGTCTCGACGAGCTCGATCTGGTGCCGGCCAACCGCAACGCGGTCGGTCAGATCGTGGCGGCAGGCAAGCTGGACGCGTTGGCCGAACTGGCGGCGAATCCGCCGGAGAAGGCACGGGTGCGGGCGCTGCCGGTGGCGGGAGCCTTCCACACCGCCTTCATGGCTCCGGCTCAGGACGCGGTGGCCGAGGCCATCGCGCGGATCACGCCCGGTGAGCCCATCCGGACCCTGCTGTCGAACTTCGACGGCAAGCCGGTGGCTTCGGGGCGCGACGCGATCGAGAAGCTCGCCGCTCAGGTCACCAGGCCCGTGCGCTGGGATCTGTGCTCCGAGACGGTCCGCGCCGCCGGTGTGTCGGCGGTGGCGGAGCTGCCGCCGGCGGGAACGCTGGTCGGCATCGCAAAACGAGAGCTGAAGGGCACGCCGACGTTGGCGTTGAAAACCCCCGAGGACCTCCCCGCGTTCGCCGCGCTGGGGCACTCCGGCTAGCTTTCCACGGCGACCGTGCGCCGTATCGACGCCCGGTCGTGACCGAATCGTCGGTAACCTCCGGCGGTCGCGGTCCGAAAACCATATAGAAGCCCCCCGCAAAGAAATCCCCTCCGGGGGGACACGCCCTACACGAGAAACTAGAAGGGAGCCACGAAGTGGCCGCTCTGACCCAGGAACAAATCGTCGAGGAACTCGGCAGGATCATCGAAGAGGTTACGGGTATCGAACCGTCCGAGGTGACCGTCGAGAAGTCCTTCGTCGATGACCTGGACATCGACTCGCTGTCCATGGTCGAGATCGCTGTGCAGACCGAGGACAAGTACGGCGTGAAGATCCCCGACGAGGATCTGGCCAGCTTGAAGACGGTCGGAGACGCTGTCTCCTACATCCAGAAGCTCGAGGCCGAGAACGCTGACGCGGCCGCGGAGCTCAAGGCCAAGTTCGACGGCGAGTAGGGCCGAAACAGTGACCACTCCTTCCACCTTGAATGGGAATTTCCCCAACGTCGTCGTGACGAGCATGGCGGCTACCACGTCGATCGCGGGCGACGTCGATGCGACGTGGAAGGGACTCCTCAACGGCGAGAGCGGCATCGACGTTCTCGAGGATTCCTTCATCGAGGAATACAATCTTCCGGTCCGCATCGGCGGACATCTGAAGGTGAACCCCGACACCCTGCTCACCAGGGTGGAAATCCGTCGCATGGCATATGTCGAGCGACTCGCGACCGTTCTGGGTCGCGAGGTGTGGAAGAACGCGGGCAGCCCCGAGGTCGATCCCGACCGCCTGGCTGTGGCGATCGGCACCGGACTCGGTGGCGGCGACGCGCTGATCGACTCGGTCGACAAGCTGAAGAACGGTGGCTATCGCAAGATCTCGCCGCTGGCTGTTCAGATGGTCATGCCGAACGGTCCGTCGGCCTGCGTCGGCCTCGAGTTGAAGGCCAGGGCAGGAGTGGTCACTCCGGTCTCGGCGTGCTCGTCCGGTTCGGAAGCCATCGCGAACGCGTGGCGGATGATCGTGATGGGAGACGCCGATATCGTCGTCACCGGCGGCGTCGAAGGCTACATCGACGCCCTGCCGATCGCCGCGTTCTCCATGATGCGTGCCACCAGCAGCCGTAACGATGATCCGAAGGGCGCCTCGCGGCCGTTCGACAAGGACCGTGACGGCTTCGTCTTCGGTGAGGCGGGCGCCCTGATGGTGCTCGAGACCGAGGAGCACGCCAAGGCGCGCGGCGCGACCATCCACGCCCGTCTGCTGGGCGCGGGCATCACCTCCGACGGCTACCACCTGGTGGCCCCGGATCCGGAGGGCACCGGCGCCGCTCGCGCGATGACCCGCGCGATCCAGTCGGCCGGCCTGAACAAGCAGGACATCACCCACATCAACGCGCACGCCACCGCCACCCCCGTCGGTGACACGGCCGAGGCGAACGCGATCAACAAGGCTGTGGGCAACCACGCTTCGGTGTACGCGCCCAAGTCGGCGCTGGGTCACTCGATCGGCGCCGTCGGCGCGCTCGAGTCGATCCTCACCGTCATGAGCATCCGCGACGGCATCGTTCCGCCGACCTTGAACCTGGAGAACCAGGATCCGGAGATCGACCTCGACGTGGTGAAGGGCGAGGCCCGCCACCAGAAGATCGAATACGCGATCAACAATTCGTTCGGTTTCGGTGGGCACAATGTTGCCCTCGCCTTCGGTCGCGCATAGTCGCCCGATCGACTGCTCAACGATCCCGGTGGGGTCGGCCGATGAACAACGGCCTCGACCCCACCGGGTTTTTCGAATCCACCGACGGTCTTTCGGCCATTTGCCGCGACCAGCGGCACACACTCTTTCGATGAGGAGAAAACGCGATGACGATCATGGCACCCGCGTTTACACCGGAAACAGCGACCGACCCTCGTGACCCGATGGGCCGGCTCCAGCGTTTCTTCGATCCCGGCACGGTCCTACCGCTGCACCCGCGCGACAAGTCCGGCGTGCTCGCCGCGATCGGCGAGGTGGACGGCGTGCGTACCGTGGCCTATTGCTCGGACGCGATGGTCATGGGCGGCGCGATGGGCATCGAGGGCTGCAAGCACATCGTCGACGCGATCGACACCGCCATCGATTCCGGTATTCCGGTGGTCGGCCTCTGGCATTCCGGCGGTGCCCGGCTCGCCGAAGGCGTCGAGGCGCTGCACGCGGTCGGCCTGGTATTCGAGGCCATGGTCCGCGCGTCCGGCCTCGTCCCGCAGATCTCGGTCGTGCTCGGTTTCGCCGCGGGCGGCGCGGCCTACGGCCCGGCGCTGACCGACGTCGTCATCATGGCGCCCGAGGGCCGGATCTTCGTGACCGGTCCCGATGTGGTGCGTTCGGTCACCGGCGAGCAGGTCGACATGGCCACCCTCGGCGGCCCGGAGACCCACGGCAAGAAGTCCGGCGTCTGCCACATCGTGGCCGACGACGAGGCCGACGCGATGCACCGCGCCCGCAAGCTGGTCTCGATGTTCGCCGAGCAGGGCGAATTCGACCTGGTGGCCGCCGAGCACGGCAACGTCGACCTCAAGGCGCTGCTTCCCGAGTCGGCCAAGCGCGCCTACGACGTGAAGCCGCTGGTGCACGAGCTGCTCGACAATGTCGACGGCGAGTCCTCCTTCGAGGAGCTGCAGGCCGGTTACGCGCGCAGCATGGTGGTCGGCCTCGGTCGCCTCGGCGGTCGCACCGTCGGCGTGCTGGCCAACAACCCGCTGCGCCTCGGCGGCTGCCTGAACTCCGAGAGCGCCGAGAAGGCCTCGCGTTTCGTGCGGCTGTGCGACGCCTTCGGCATCCCGCTGATCGTCGTCACCGACGTGCCCGGCTACCTGCCCGGCGTCGGCCAGGAGTGGGACGGCGTGGTTCGCCGCGGCGCCAAGCTGCTGCACGCCTTCGCCGAGGCCCGTGTCCCGCGCGTCACCCTGGTGACCCGCAAGATCTACGGCGGCGCCTACATCGCCATGAACGCTCGTTCGCTCGGCGCCACGGCGGTCTACGCCTGGCCCGGCTCGGAGGTCGCCGTCATGGGCGCCAAGGCTGCCGTGGGCATCCTGCACAAGAAGGCTCTCGCGGCCGCGCCGGAAGAAGAGCGTGAGGCGCTGCACGAGCGCCTGACCGCCGAGCACGAGAAGATCGCCGGCGGCGTGGAGCGCGCTCTGGCCATCGGCGTGGTGGACGAGGTCATCGACCCGGCCAAGACCCGCAGCGTCATCGCCGCCGCACTGGCCGCGGCTCCGTCGCGCCCGAGCCATCACAAGAACATCCCGCTGTGATGCGCGGATTCGCGTGCTCAGATCAGGGCTGTGAACTGAGCCGAGCGAATCGCAGGTGACACCACGAACGGCCCCGGAAGCGCTTCCGGGGCCGTTCGCCTTTCTCTCCGTCCGGCGCCGGGAGCTGGGTAGCATCGGGGAATGCGCTATGAGGAGCTTGCCGACGAGCCGTGTTCGATCACGCGGCCGCTGGTGGTTCTCGGAGATCGCTGGACCCTGGTCATCCTGAAGTTCGCCTTCGCGGGGGTGCGCCGGTTCAACGCCTTCCAGAGCGCGCTCGGCATCTCCCGCGGACGGCTGCAGGATCGGCTGGACCGGTTGGTCGAGCACGGCATCCTGGTCAAGCAGAAGATCGACGGCGGGGCCTACGAGGAATACCGGCTGACGCAGAAGGGCCACGACATCTACCCGATCCTCATGGCGATTCGCGCCTGGGGCGATACCTACATGGCGCCCGATGGTCCGCCGGTGCACTACCGCCATCGGGACTGCGCGGGGCAAGCCCGCATCAGGCTGGAGTGCGACGAATGCGGCGAGCAGATCACCGCACGCGACATCGTGCCGGAACTGGGGCCGGGCATCCTGCGCGAGCAGTCGGCAGGCTGACCCGCGACCGTGCGGGGCGGTCGCGGGCCGGGCAGGTGCTCAGGCGACGAAAGTGACGGCCTCGTCGAGATCCCCGCGGTGGGTGCGGAACGAGTTGACCGGATGGTCGGCGTCCGGGTAGCCGAAGCTGATGCCCGCGACGACCTGGCGATTCTCCGGAATTCCGAAGTGGCTGTGCAGGAACGGCGAGTAGCTCGCCAGCGCGGCCTGGGGCGCGGCGCCGAGGCCGAGGCTCTGGGCGGCCAGCAGGAAGGTGTTGATGTAGAGGCCGCAGTCCACCGCGCCGTAGATGCCGAGTTCGGCATCGGTGGTGATGATCGCGACGTGCGGGGCGTCGAAGAGTTCGAAGTTGCGCATCATCTGGCGCATCGATCCGGCGTTGTCGCCCTTCTCGATGCCGACGGATGCGTAGAGCTGCTTGCCGCATTCGCGCCTGCGGTCCTTGTAGACCCCGTTGTAGGCGCCGGGGAAGGTCAGGTCGGGAGCAGGTGCGGCGGTCCGGATGTGGTCGAGCAGTTCCTTGCGGAACCGGTCGGTGGCCGCGGACTCGGTGACCACGGCATGCCAGGGCTGGGTGTTGCACCACGAGGGGGTGCGCTGAGCCATTCGCAGCAGGGTTTCGATCGTCTCGCGCGGCACCGGATCGGGGCGGAACTGCCTGCAGGTGTACCGCTCGTCGAGAATCCGGGACAGGGCCGTCTGCTCGGCGGTCTGCGTGCTGGTCGGGGTCATGGAACCCTCCTCAAGTGGTTCTATTTCGAGACCGATGCTAGCGGGTGATCGGCCTCCTGGGAACCGGCGCCGCCACGGCGACTCGCCCGGACGCTCGCCATACCGGCTCCGCGCCCGCCGCGGGGCACAATCGGCGGATGGGCGCCCCGGTTCGCGACACAGGCGAGCGGAAACGGCACGGCAGGCATTACACCCCGCCCGAACTCGCCGACTTCCTCGCGCGCCGGGTCCTCGCGCACCTGCCCGAGCCGGGCCCCGGACGGACCCTGCGCATCCTCGACCCCGCCTGTGGAGACGGTGAACTGCTGCTCGCCCTGCACCGCGCCGCGGCCCGCCTCGCGCCCGGCCTCCGGTTCGCCGCCACCGGCTACGACCTCGATCGGAGCGCGCTCGACCGGGCTCGCACCCGCGCCGCCGCCGAACACATCGACGTCGGCTGGCACTGCGGCGATTTCCTCACCTCGGCGACCGCGCTCGAGGAGCAGCGCTACGACGCGATCATCACCAACCCGCCGTATGTCCGCGTCCAGCAACTGGGCGCGGACACAGCCCGGTTGCTCAGCCGGGAGTTCGGCCTGCGCGGCCGCATCGATCTGACCCATCCGTTCGTCGCGCTCGCCCCGCGCCTGCTGCGCCCCGGCGGCGTGCTGGGACTGTTGTGCGCCAATCGGTTCCTCACCACCAAGGCCGGGGCCAACATCCGCACGGTCCTGCTGCGCGAGCTGCCTCCGGTCGAGATCTACGATCTCGGCGACACCAAGCTCTTCACCGCCGCGGTGCTGCCCGCCGTGACCATCGCCGTCCACGCCGGGGCCCACGTACTGTGCCGTCACGTCTCCGCCTACGAGTCCCCGCACGAACATCCGTCGAGCTCGGCCGATCTGTTCGACGCCCTGCTCGCCGACACCTCGTCGCTGGTCGTCCGCAACGGCCGCACCTATGCGATCGAGGTGGGCACCCTCGCGGCCGGTGTGCCCGCGCGGTCGAATCCGCCCGCGCGCTCGCCGAATCGGCCCGAGATCACCGACGCCGCCTGGCGGATGTCGTCCCCGGAGCGGGAGGCCTGGCTCGCCGGGATCGGCGACCGGACCTGGCGGACCGTGGGGGAGGTCGCGCCGGTGCGGGTCGGCATCAAGACCAATGCCGACAAGGTGTTCATCGCCGAGGACTGGGAGCGCCGCACGCCGTGTCCTGAGCCGGAACTGCTGCGTGCGCTGCTCACCCATCGGGACCTGCGGCCCTGGCGGGTGGAGCGGGCGGCGAACACCCGGGTGCTGTATCCCTACGATGCCGGGATCGCGCGGCGCACACCGATCGATCTGGACGAATTCCCCTCTGCTGCAAGGTATCTGCGGGCTCATCACAAGACTCTTGCGGCGCGCGCCTATCTCGCCGACAGCGGCAGGCAGTGGTTCGAGATCTGGGTGCCGCAACGGCCGGACCGATGGCGGCAGCCCAAGATCGTCTTTCCCGACATCAGCGAGCGGGCGCGCTTCGCGCTGGATCGGTCGGGCGCGGTGGTCAACGGGGACTGCTACTGGATCTCGCTGGCGGATCTGGACGGCGCCGCTCACGCGGCCGAGCAGCTGGCGTATCTGCTGATGGGTGTCGCGAATTCGGCGCTGGGTCTGCGGTTCTACGACGCCGTCTGCGGCAACCGGCTGTACTCGGGCAGGCGGCGGTGGATCACCCAGTACGTCTCGCGGCTACCGCTGCCCGACCCGGG
Source organism: Nocardia higoensis NBRC 100133 (assembly GCF_000308595.1). Taxonomy (GTDB): domain Bacteria; phylum Actinomycetota; class Actinomycetes; order Mycobacteriales; family Mycobacteriaceae; genus Nocardia; species Nocardia higoensis. The sequence continues at coordinate 39,894 of NZ_BAGA01000058.1, forward strand.
CGGCGAACCGGCTCGGCGGATCACCGCGATGGTCGCCGATCTGGTCGAGGGCGGCTGCGAGGCCGACGAGTCCGCCGGTCAGTTGCTCGACGAACTCGTCGTCGCCGCGTTCGGCGTCGGCTGAGCATTCGCGGCCTCGAGCCCGTTGGACGTGGTCGGGCTCTCGGGGAGCTCGGCGCGTAGGGGATGCCGCGCGGGCAGGCCGACCATGGGCAGCAGGGTCCGGCGAGCGAAGTCGCGGCCGGCCTCGGCGTCGGCGAGCGGGATCAGGCCGTCCGGGGTCAACGCCAGCGACAGCGCGAGCCGGGCCATCACCTCCGCGACCAAGTCGGCATCGAAGTCGGCATCGAGGTCGGCGTCGCCGGGGCGCAGTTCCCGCAGCTTCTCGGCGAGGTAGACGCGACCGACGGCCAGCACCGGGCCGGCGTCGGTGGTCAGGCGCGGCAGGATCAGGTCGGGCTCGGTGCGCAGCAGTCTGCGCAGCAGTTCGTTGCCCGCGATGGCGGTGATGAAGGCGACGAAGATCTCCACCAGCCGGTCCTCGCCGCCGTCGACGGTCTGGACCCGCTTGTCGATGTATTCGACGAATCGCTGCGCCTCCCGGACGCTGACCGCCTCCACCAGATCGTTCTTCGATTCGAAACGCCGATACAGGGTGGCGGGGCTGATACCGGCCCGGCGCGCGATCTCGCCCATGCTGGTGCGCTTGATACCGAAATCGAGAAATGCCGAGAGCGCGCTCTCGAGCAATTTCTCCCCGTCGGCGACGGGTTTGTCGAGAATGCGCTGGAGCATGGGTGGTACGGCAGGCATTCGGTGTCTCCAGTCCTTCGGCGCGGCCGTGGCCGGGCGCGATCGCGCGACGCTGCGGGTGATGGAGGGTCATTATTTCATCAGCCCCGCAGCGTGCGGACAGGCCACGGTCCGTCAGCCCTGCGGTAGATCCAGGTCGGCCATTTCCCGCTCGATCGCATTGGCGGCGAAATCGACGCCGCGTGCGCGTAATTCGTGAACCCGGCGATGTAACGCCTCGATTCCCCCCGGCTGGGCCGCGATATCGGCCACACTGATCCGCCCCTGGGAACGGTGCATACGCGAATCCTGGTACGACACCGGAACCTCCTGCCCGTCAACGCATCATGCGCGCCACGCCGGACGCTGGAACGAGTCGCGAAATGGCGCGCATGCAGGACAAATGGTATCAGCGGCGCGTGCTGGTCACTTGACCACTGTGCGATGAATCACAGTGTCGCCAAGTCACAGTATCGTGGCCTTGCGGTGGGTGCCGGTGTTGTGCACGTAGACCGCCGCGTTCAGCCGGATGCCGTCCTTGGCCGCCTCGTCGAGTTCGCGGCGGACCTTGCCCGGCACGCCCGCGACCAGCGATCCGGGCGGAATCTGCGCGCCCTCCGGGATCAGCGCGTTGGCCGCGATCAGGCTGCCCGCGCCGATCACCGCGCCGTTGAGCACCGTCGCGCCCATGCCGACCAGCACATCGTCGCCGACGGTGCAGCCGTGCAGGATCGCGTTGTGCCCCACCGATACTCCGCTGCCGATGGTCAGCGGGAAGCCGGGGTCGGCGTGCAGCACGCACCCGTCCTGGATGTTGGTGCGCTCGCCGATGGTGATCTGCTCCAGATCACCGCGCAGGACCGCGCTGTACCAGATGCTCACCTCGGCGGCCAGCCGCACCTGTCCGATCACCGTGGCGTTCGGCGCCAGCCAGGCGCTCTCGTCGATTTCCGGCGCGAAACCGCCGACCTCAATCCTCATGGGTCGAACGTAACCGGCCCGTGCCGCCGTGAGCGCGGCGGCTCGGGCGATCCGGATCCCGCCGGCCGATGGGCGCCGGGACGCGCGTTCGCTCGATCGTGGCGCAACATCTGCCGGGGGTAGACGATGGCGGTATGCGAATCGGTGTGCCGAGGGAGGTCAAGGAACAGGAGTTCCGCGTCGCGCTGACGCCGGCAGGCGCGGGAGAGTTGGTGCGGCGCGGTCACGATGTGCTGGTGCAGCGGGGTGCGGGCATCGGGTCGGGCTTCGCCGACGAGGCCTACGAGTCGGCGGGGGCGCGGATCGCCGATGACCCCGGTTCGGTATGGGGCGAAGCCGAACTGGTGCTGAAGGTCAAGGAACCCATCGAGCCGGAGTACGCGCTGATGCGACGCGACCAGACGCTGTTCGCCTACCTGCATCTGGCGGCATCACGGGAGTGCACCGAGGCGATCCTGCGATCCGGCATCACCGCCATCGCCTACGAGATGGTGCGCGCGGCCGACGGATCGCTGCCGTTGCTCGCGCCCATGAGCGAGGTCGCGGGCAAGCTGGCCGCGCAGGTCGGCGCCTACCACCTGATGGCGCCGCTCGGTGGGGCGGGCGTACTGCTCGGCGGCGTCCCCGGCGTGCGGCCCGCCCACGTCGTGGTGCTCGGCGGCGGCGTCGCGGGCAGCAACGCCGCCACCGTGGCGGCGGGGATGGGCGCGCGGGTCAGCGTGCTCGACACCGATCTGGCCCGGCTGCGCCACCTCGACACCGCGTTGCACGGCCGGATCACCACCCTGGCCTCGAACGCGGCCGAGGTCGAGCGGGCTGTCCTCGACGCCGATCTGGTCGTCGGCTCGGTCCTGGTGCCGGGGGCACGAGCGCCGAAACTGGTGAGCACGGCGATGGTGGCGGCGATGCGGCCGGGCGCGGTGCTCGTCGACATCGCCATCGACCAGGGCGGATGCTTCGAGGGCTCACGCCCGACCACGCACATCGCGCCGACCTTCCCGGTGGCCGACGCGCTGTACTACTGCGTGGCGAACATGCCGGGCGCGGTGCCGCACACCTCCACCCTCGCCCTCACCAACGCCACCCTGCCCTATGTCCTCGCCATCGCGGGCGAGGGGCCGCGCGAAGCCTGCGCGACCCGGCCGGACCTGGCGGCGGGGCTGACCGCCGAGGCCGGGGTGCTGCTGTCACCGCAGGTCGCCGCGGCGCACGGCTACCCCGCGACGCGGCCCGTCGGGTTGGCGGGCTGAGCGAGTCGCCTACCGAACCTCGTGCAGGAACCAGTTCGGCTCGCCGTCGGTAGGCAGGTCGCGCAGCTTGTCGGGGTTGCGGACCACGTCGATGGAGACGATCCGGCCCGCGTCGACGGTGAAGGCCCAGACACCCGTATGGGTGCCGTCGAAGACGACGAGCCCCGGTTCGCCGTTGACCAGGACCGGGCGTCCCCAGGCATTCGCCGCCGACGGCGCGTGGTACCAGCCGAGCAGCAGCTTGGCGATGATCTCGGCGCCGGTCACCGCGCGACGGATGGCGGGCACCTTGCCGCCGCCGTCGGCGGTGAGGGTCGCGTTCGCGTCGAGCACGTTCAGCAGCGCGCTCAGATCACCGCTGCGCCAGGCGAGTGAGAACGCCGAGACCACCTTCTCCTGCTCGTCGGGGGAGGCCGGGAAGCGCGGGGTGCCCTGCTCGACGTGTCTGCGGGCGCGGGAGGCGAGCTGGCGCACGGCGGCCGGGGTGCGGCCGACCACTTCGGCGACCTCCCGCCCGCTCATACCGAACACGTCCTGCAATACGAACGCGGTGCGCTCGGCGGGGGAGAGGGATTCGAGGACGACGAGCAGGGCGGTGGTGACCCGTTCGTCCTGGCTCACCCGATCGGCCGGATCGTCCCAGGCCGAGACCTGGGGCTCGGGCAGCCAGTCACCGACGTACTGCTCGCGGCGGGCGCGCGCGGAGCCGAGCTGATCGAGGGCGAGGCGGCCGGTGACGGTGGTCAGCCAAGCGCGCAGATTGTCGATCTGCTCCGGCCGCTCCTGGCGTTGCAGCCGCAGCCACGCCTCCTGCACCACGTCCTCGGCGTCGGAGAGACTGCCGAGCGTGCTGTAGGCGAGCCTGCGCAGGTAGGGGCGGTGTTCTTCGAAACGTCGCGCGAGGCCGACGCTGCCGGAGTCGGGGGAGGTCATCGTGTTCCACCGTTTCGTGAGAGCGGGAGCATTGAGCCGGTTCGCGAAGACGACGACGCCGCGGCCTCCAGTGTGACATCGCCCCGGCCCGCGATCTTCCGGTGTGGCTCGGTCGTTAGGCTCGCCCGGTGCGTACGGGGATTTCGACCGCGACCGGTCTGCTGCTCGGCTTCGCGCTCGACCGCGTGTTCGCCGATCCGGCGCGTCTGCATCCGGTCGCCGGCTTCGGTTCGGTGGCGACAGCTCTGGAGTCGGTGACCTACGCCGACAGGCGCTCCGCCGGTGTGCTGCACGAAGTGGCGGCGGTCGGGGCCGTTCTCGGTCTCGGGGTGGCGCTGTGCCGGGCGGGCAGGGGCGGCATCGCGGTGACGGCGCTGGCCACCTGGACCGTGCTCGGCGGCCGCAGCCTGGCCCGCACCGGTCACCGGATGGCGGACTGCCTGGAGCGTGACGACATCGACGGCGCGCGCGAGCTGCTGCCCTCGCTCTGCGGTCGCGATCCGTCGGTGCTCGACGCCGACGGCCTGGCCCGCGCCGCGCTGGAATCCATCGCCGAGAACACCTCCGACGCCGCGGTCGCCCCGCTGGTGTGGGGCGCCGTGGCCGGGGTCCCCGGACTGTTCGGCTACCGCGCGATCAACACCCTCGACGCGATGATCGGCTACCGCAACGCGCGCTACGAGCGCTTCGGCTGGGCCGCCGCCCGAACCGACGACCTGGCGAACCTGGTTCCCGCTCGCGTCACCGGGCTGCTCACCGTCGCCCTCGCCCCGGTCGTGGGCGGACGGCCGGAGCGGGCCCGGGCAGCGTGGCGCCGCGATGCGAGCAAGCATCCCAGCCCGAACGCGGGCGTCGTCGAGGCCGCGGCCGCCGGCGCGCTCGGCATCCGGCTCGGCGGGCTCACCCGCTACCGCCACGGCACCGAACTACGTCCCACCCTCGGCGACGGGCCCGGCCCGACGGTCCCCGACCTGCGCCGGGCCGTGCGGCTGTCCGAGGCGGTCCAGGTCGCGGCCGTGGTCTGTGCCGCCGCGATCGCCACGCTGCCCCGGGTGGTCCTGCGGAAGACGGCAGCGCGTGGCTGCCCGCATCCCACGGCCGGCGGGATCTCGCTGCCGTAAGCACCTCGACGGCGCGATGAACTGCGGGCCCGGCTCCTTCTGTCTGTCTTTCGGCGAGCGGTCGCAGTGGCCTGCGCGCGATGCGTGCGGTGGTCGCCCGCGATGCGAGCAGGCGGGCGGGATCAGCGGTTGCGGCCGTAGCGATCGGCCAAGCGGGCCTCGGTGGTCTGCCGGGCGGCCCGAGCCGGTGGCTCGGCGGGCGTCGATTCCGCCGACGATCCCGACGCCGAAGCTCCGGACGCCGAAGATCCGGTCGTCACCGAGCCGGGCGTCGACGATTCGGCGGTAGCCGGCTCGGCCGAGGACCCGGGGGACGCGGGCTCCGTCGCCACGGGTTCGCTCGGCGTGGCTGTCGGGGCCGCATCCTTGGTCCTGCGGCGCTCACGGATCTCGGCGTAGATGAAATACCCGAGTCCGAGCGGGGCCATGATGCCGAAGGCCAGCCATTGCAGGCCGTAGGACAGGTAGGGACCGGCGTCGAGCTGGGGGAGCGGGGTGGGGCGGAAGGCGCCCGGCTGATCCTCCGACAGTTGCAGATAGCCGCCGCGATCGCTCACGGGCAGCGGCGTGAGGGGCAGGTCCATGACCGCGCCCGCCTGGGCGACGTCGATGGAGTAGACCTGCCGGTAGCCGTCCTCGGTCAGCGGGAACCGGTCCGGGCTGACACCCTCGGAGTTGCGCACCCTGGCCTCGAGACGCTGTGGGCCGGACGGCGGCTCCTCGACCCGCGGCGCGCGGGAGCCGTCGACACCGGCGACGAGTCCCCGGTCGACCAGCAGCGCGCGGCCGTCGTCGAGCCGGAATGCGGCGAGCACCGCGTAGCCGGGCGCGCCGTCGAGGTGGCGCAGCCGCACCAGCACCGTCGAGCCCGGCACGTAAGCACCGGAGGCGGTGACGCGCCGCCATTCGGCCCTGCTGTCGGCGGGGGCGTCGAGCACGTCGGTCACCGGGACGGGATCGGCGCGCACCGACTCGGCGATCAGGTCGTTGCGTTCGCCGGTCGTGGTGTTCTTGTGCAGCTGCCAAGGGGCGAGCACGGTGAAGCACAGGTAGGCGAAGGCGACCACGACGACCGCCAGGATCACCCAGCTCGGTCGCAGCAGGAAGGTCAGCTTGCGCATCAGGGCCGCCCGCCGATGCCGGGCTCGCCGAGTGCGGCTCGCGTCCAGTCCAGCAGACCGGGAATGGCGGCTTCGATCTGGTCGCGGACGAGTTCGAACGCGGCCTCGTCGTCGTAGTAGGGATCGGGGACATCCGTCCCGTCGGCGGCCGGGTCGAAGCTGCGCAGCAGCCGCCTGCGTTCGGCGGGTACCCCGAGCCGGGCCAGTTCCCGCTCGTGGCCGGTGTCCATGGCGATCAGCAGATCGGCGTCCCGGTGCTCGTCGCCGACGACGGCAGCCACGTGCCCGATCGGGTATCCGTATCGGTCCAGGGTGGCGGTGGTGCGGTGGTCGGCGTCGCGCCCGACGTGCCAGGACCGGATGCCCGCGCTGCTGACCCGGACCCGGTCGGCGAGCCCGGCCAGGTCGAGATGGTGGACGAACATCTTCTCCGCCATCGGCGAACGACAGATGTTGCCCGTACAGACGAACGAAATGTGCAGCTCACCCACACCTGCCATTCTGGCCGTCGCCCGGCCGGGCCCGCCACGTAGGGTGTTCGGTCGTGCCCTCCGACACAGTCGATCACGCGTTGCTGCGCCACCACGGCGACGTCGACGCGCGGCCAGGGATGCTCGATTTCGCGGTGAACGTGCAGGGCAGCGCCCCGCCGGCGTGGTTGCGCGCGCGCCTGGCCGCCCGGCTCGACGACCTCGGCCGCTATCCGAGCGCCGCCGATCACGACGCCGCCCGTACCGCCGTCGCCACCCGCCACGGCCGCCTCGCCGACGAGGTGCTGCTGCTGTCCGGCGCCGCCGAAGGCTTCGCGCTGCTGCCCCGGCTGGCCCCGCGCCTGGCCGCGCTGGTGCACCCGTCGTTCACCGAACCGGAGCTGGCCTTGCGGGAAGCGGGAGTCCCGGTCACCCGCGTCGTCCTCGATCGGCCCTACACCCTCGATCCCGCCGCCGTGCCCGAGGACGCCGACCTCGTCGTGCTCGGCAACCCCACCAACCCCACCTCGGTCCTGCACCCCGCCGAAACCATCCGCGCGTTGCGCCGCCCCGGCCGGGTCGTCGTGGTCGACGAGGCCTTCATGGACGCCATCCCCGGCGAACCCGAGTCGCTGGCGAGCACGGCGGGCCCGGACATCCTGGTGCTGCGCAGCCTCACCAAGACCTGGGCGCTGGCCGGTCTGCGCTGCGGTTACTTCCTCGGCGACCCCGCCCTGCTCGGCCGCCTCGCCCACGGCCGCCCACACTGGCCGCTGGGGACCCTGCAACTCGAAGCGATCATCGCGACCGCGTCACCGGACGCTCTCGCCGAGTCGGAGTCGTGCGCCCGTGCGCTCGACGGCCGGCGCGCAGCGATGGCCGAACGGCTCACCGACCTCCGCATCGACGTGCACCTCCCCGCCCAGGCGCCTTTCCTGTTGCTGCGCGTACCGGACGGCGAGATGGTCAGGCACCGGCTGGCCGAGCGGGGAATCGCGGTCCGGCGGGCCGACACGTTCCCCGGTCTCGGTCCCGAGCATCTTCGGGTCGCCGTGCGCGGGGAGCACGAAGTGGGCCGGTTGATCGCCGAATTGCGCGCCGCCGTGACTCCGGCCGATCACAGCCCGGCTCGAATCTGACCGCAGACTTCCGGTAGCCGCGTTCTCAGCCGGCTCGGAAGAAGGCGGAGTACCAGATCCGGGTGACCACGTCGGCTGCCTGGTCGATCGGCAGGATCTTGTCCTGCATCTTGTCCTGGGCGTACCAGACGTAGGCCGACTGCTCGACCATGCACGCCACGGCCTCGACCATCAGCGCGACGGGCAGTCCGTCGACCTCCTCGATACCGCATTTCATCCGCAGCACCGTGCTGAAGCGGTCGATGTGCCGGTTGCGCATCTGCCACCAGATGTCGTGGAACCTGGCCTCCACGCTGGCGGCTTCGACCAGGGTGCGCATGATGTCGCGATTCTCGTAGTAGTGCTGCAGGTAGCCGGTGTTTGCTTCCAGCAGCGCCTGATAGGCGTCGTCCTCGAGACGGTGGACGGTGTTGCCGCTGGCCGCGAACAGTTCGTCATGGGTATCGGCGATCAGTGCGGCGAACAGGTCTTCTTTGTCCCCGAAGTACCGGTACAGGCCGCCGAGCGACATATCGGCTTCGGTGGCCACCGCGCTCATCGTCGTCCAGTGGAGTGGTGAGCAGGACATCGCGGACGACCTGCCCGCGCTGTACCGCCTCACCGGCGACCTGCATCCGGTCCACATCGACCCGGAGGTGGCCGCCGGATACGGATTCGACCGGCCGATCCTGCACGGCCTGTGCACGCTCGGCATCGCCGCACGGATGCTGTCCGCCGCGGCGGGCGCACAGCCGTGGGAACTGAGCGAACTGCGGGCACGGTTCGCCACCCCCGTGTTCCCCGGCTCGACCCTCACTGTGTCGGCTCAGGCCGGCGGCGAGGGCGGTTTCGATTTCGGCGCGCATATCGGCGACGCCGCGGTGCTCTCCGGCGGATTCGTCCGCTACTGACCGAAGGAATTTCGCATGACCACAGCCACCGTCTCGACCTTCGGGACCAAGCAGCAGAAGCGCGCCTTCCTGGCGAGCCTCGTCGGCACGACCGTCGAGTGGTTCGACTTCTTCATCTACGCCACCGCGGCGACCCTGGTGTTCTCGACAGTGTTCTTCCCCGATCTGGGTGCGAACGTCGGAATGCTCGCGTCCTTCGCCACGCTGGGCGTGGCCTTCCTCGCCCGGCCGGTCGGCGCCTTCGTGTTCGGCCACCTCGGTGACCGGCTCGGCAGGCGCACGACGCTGATCACGACGCTGACCGTGATGGGCACGGCCACCGGCCTGATCGGTCTGCTGCCCACCTGGGAACAGGTCGGTATCTGGGCGCCGATCATGCTGACCACGCTCCGGTTCCTGCAGGGCGTCGCCGTCGGCGGCGAATGGGGCGGCGCCGTGCTCATGAGTGTGGAGAACGCCCCCAAGGCGCGGGTGCGGCTCTACGGCTCGGCTCCACAGATCGCCAGCCCGCTCGCGCTGATCCTGGCCACCCTGGTGATGTACTTCGTCGCACGGATGCCGGAAGACCAGCTGATGTCCTGGGGTTGGCGTATCCCGTTCATCGCGGGCTTCGTGCTGGTGGTCATCGGCATGATCATCCGCCTCGGGGTCGAGGAGTCCAGCGAGTTCACCGAGGTGAAGAAGGTCGGCGCGGTGAAGGAGAACCCGATCGCCACCGTCTTCAAGAAGATGCCGGGCAAGCTGGCCGTCGGCATCGGCCTGCAGGCGAGCGTCATCGTGCTGTTCTACCTGATCACCACGTACATGCTCAGCATGGCGACCAAGATCCACGGCCTCACCAAGAGCGACACCCTGCTGATCCTGCTGATCGCCGCGGTCGTCGACTTCATGGCCATGGTCGTCGTCGCGTTCATCTGCGACCGGATCTCGGCCTGGAAGGTCTTCGTGGCAGGCGTCGTGTTCACCGCGGCCTTCGCCTTCCCGCTGTTCGCGCTGTTCGACACGGGCAACATGGCGCTGATGACCGTCGCGTTCACCGTCGGCCTGGTGCTCGGCCACGCGACCACCTACGCCGTGGTGTCCAGCATGACCGCCGAGCTGTTCCCCACCGCGGTCCGCTACAGCGGCGTCGCGTTGACCAGCGCCTTCGTCGGTGTCATCTGGGCATCCCCGACACCGTTGCTCGCGGCGGCGCTGGTGCCGACCGACGGCTCCGAGCACTGGTGGCCGCTGGCCGCGATGCTCGCCGGCTCGGCGGTGATCTCCTTCGTCGCCGCACTCGCCGCACGCCGTCTGTTCGGATCCGCGGATCAGGAGGCCGGCGCCGAGCAGGAACTGCCGGCCGAACAGGCCAGGGCCGTCCTCGCGGATCCGCTCCCACAGGTCGCCACCGTCGCCGGGGACGTGCGGTGACGCCGTCGGCCGACCCTCGGACGCCGAACTCGCGGCGGCGTCCCCAGCCTCACCCGTACATCAGGAGAAACCGATGACACTCAGCAAGGAGCAGCAGGAGTTCGCCTCCTCTGTCCGTGAGTTCTGCCGCCGCGAGGTGGGCACCAGGGAACAGCGTGACAAGCTCACCGACAACGGCAGCGAGTTGCACAGCCTGGAACTGAACCGCCGCGTCGCGGAACTCGGCTGGGCCGCGATCGACGTCCCGGAGGATTACGGCGGCGCGGGCGGCAACCATGTGGACCTGTGCGTGCTGCTCGAAGAACTCTCCCGCGGCATGGCGCCGTTGCCCTGGCTGGGCACCACCCTGATCACCGCCGCGATCTACCGCCGGTTCGCCGACGAGGAGTTGAAGAAGGCCGTGCTCGGCCGGGTCGCCGAAGGCGCCGCGCTGGCCATCTCGATGTCGGAACCGGGCGCGGGCTCGGACGTGGCCGCACTGACCTGCCGCGCCGAGCGCACCGACGACGGATGGGTGATCAACGGGCAGAAGACCTGGTGCACCAATGCGCATCTCGCCGACAGCATCCTGCTGGTGGCCCGCACCGAGCGCGGTGCGAAGAAGCATCAGGGCCTGACCATGTTCCACGTGCCCACGGACGTGGCGGGTCTGTCGATCAAGAGCATCGACACCATGAACGGCAAGGAGGTCAACGATCTCTACTTCACCGACTGCGAGCTGCCCGCCGACGCGGTGATCGGCGAGGTCGGGCAGGGTTGGCGGCAGCTGATGGCCGGCCTGACCACCGAACGCCTGATCCTCGCCGCGCAGGCGCTGGGCACCGCGCAGCGCGCCTTCGACGACTGCCTCGCCTTCGTCACCGAGCGGACCCAGTTCGGTCAGCCCGTCGGCTCCTTCCAGGCCATCCGCCACCGCATGGCCGACCTGGCCACCGACATCGAATGCACCCGTCTGCTGGTGTACAGCGTCGCGAATCAGGCCGACGATCCCGCGCAAGGCGGCAATCTCTCCCGCGCCTCGTCCATGGCCAAGCTCAAGGCCACCGAGGTCGCCAAGGCGATGGCCGTCGAGGGTATGCAGATGATGGGCGGCTACGGCTACTCCACCGAGTTCGACATGGTGAGCCATGTCCGGACCGCCCTTGGTGCCACCATCTTCGGCGGCACCAACGAAATCCAGCGCGAGATCATCGGAAAGTCCTACGGGCTCTGAGCTCGCCCGGTGAGACCGGATCACCACCCGACGGCCAATCATCCGTCGGGTGGTGATCTCGTCTCCGGCCGGGGACTCGTTCGCGCCGGGGAGGGCCTCGCCTCGCCACAAGGGTGGCCGGTGGCGGACGAGGACATCGGCGGCGGCATGATGGAGCGGTTCGCGCCGGCGCGAACCGCTCGCGGGCGAGGGAGCAACGCACAGAAGGAGGCCGAGGGTGGCGAAACTGGCGGATCTCATCGAAGCGCTCGACGCCGCTTACCCGCCGGGGCTCGCCGAGTCGTGGGATTCCGTCGGACTGGTGTGCGGCGATCCCGGCGACGACATCACACGCGTGCTCTTCGCCGTCGACGCCACCGCCGAGGTGGTCACCGAGGCCATCGACTGGCGGGCTCAGGCGCTGGTCGTGCACCACCCGCTACTGCTGCGCGGCGTCGACACCGTCGCCGCCGACACCCCCAAAGGCGCCCTGCTGCACCGGCTCATCCGCTCCGGCTGTGCCCTGTTCACCGCACACACCAATGCCGACTCCGCCGACCCCGGTGTCTCCGACGCGCTCGCCGCCGCCGTCGGTCTCACCGTCACCGGCCCGCTGGAATCCAAACCGGCGGGCGCCGTGGACAAATGGACCGTCCAGGTGCCGCGCGCGCACACCGCCGCCGTGCTCGAAGCGATGTTCGCGGCGGGGGCAGGGGGCTCCGGCGCCTATCGCGACTGTGCCGTGCGGGTCGACTCGGAAGGACAGTTCCGGCCGATGCCGGGCGCGAATCCGGCGATCGGCAGCATCGGTGAACTCGAGGTCGTCGCCGAGGACCGTATCGAGGTCGTCGCCGCGCCCGGCGCCCGCGCGGCGGTGCTCGCGGCCCTGCGCGCCGCGCACCCGTACGAGGTGCCCGCCTACCACGTCACCGAGCGCGCCGCCGTGCCGACGAGTCTGGGGCTCGGCCGCGTCGGTGTGCTGCCCGAGCCGATGACATTGCGCGAGTTCACCGCTCGCGTCGCGCGAGGCTTGCCGCCGACCGTCTGGGGGGTGCGCGCGGCCGGCGACCCGGATCGGATGATCGAGCGTGTCGCGGTGTGCGGCGGCGCGGGCGACTCGTTCCTCGGCGCGGTCACCCGGCTGGGGGTGGACGCCTACCTCACCGCCGACCTGCGCCACCATCCCGCCGACGAGCACCTCCGCAAGAACGGCCCAGCACTGCTCGACGCCGCGCACTGGGCCACCGAATATCCCTGGTGCGCCCAGGCGGAAAACGTGGTGCGCGCGGCCCTTCCGGATCTGGAGACCAGGGTGTCGACCCTGCGCACCGACCCGTGGACGGTGTCCGCGCATCCTGATCGCCCCTGATCGCCGCTGCCGCAGCGGATTCGAGCGGCGTGTCCCTCCCGGACGCGCGGGCCGAGGTGAGGTTCGCCGCGATGCGATAGCCGGAAACGGGTACAACTACCGCATGAACTTCCCGGTGGACTTCGGGGTCGCGCAGATCGGTTTGATCCTGTTGCTCCTCGTCGGTGTGGCTTTGTTGATCTCGGCAGTGCTGAAGGTGCGCAAGATCGGATTGCGCGTATTGATCAGTCGTGGCGCGAGCGGTCTGGCGATGTTGCTGACGGCGGTGATCGCGCTGTGGATAGCCACGCTGTTGCAGACCTACATCGGGCTCACCGGGGAGATCAAGGCCGCGCACGCGGTGGTGAAAAAGGTGGACGGCCAGGATCATCAGCTCGAGGTCGAGCTCACCCTCTACGGCGACGAGAACACCGAGGAACGCCGCGAGACCTTCCAGGTGCAGGGCGATATGTGGGTGCTGCAGGCCAATATCGTCGAACTGGAACCGTGGGTGAACGCGCTCGGCTTCCACTCCGGCTACAAGGTGACCCGCCTGTACGGCCAGCGACTCGACGGCGTCGCCACCACTCAGAACCACATCTTCCTCGACGGCGAGGACCGCGACTTCTTCGAGGACATGCGTGACGGCAGCTGGTACACCGAGCCTTTCGTGCGCTCGGCGTACGGCAACGCCGTCATCGCCACGCCCGGCGAATACGACGTCTACATCTCCCGCGACGCCATCAAGACCCGCGCCGCGGGCGAGTGACCCGGGCTCACCAGGCGTGTGAGCGCGTCCGGAGGGCCTCGATTCGGTGCTGGAGCTGGCGCACGAGTTCGTCGACCGGCGCCGGACTGATCGAGAACGCGTCGGCGTCGTGGTTGACCAGCAGATAGCGACCGTCGTCGGGATAGTCCATCCAGATGAACGCGTGCCCGTCGTTGGTGGGCCGCGCGTCGATCGCGATCCCCGGATGCACGGAGATCTCGCCGGTGCCGGCCCGCGGTCTGTGGACGAACCGGGCCAGCTCCTCCTCCGGCGCGAGCCGGTTCGGATGGCGCGCGTACACCGGCCGATCGAGATCGGACCGGCGCGCGGAGAAGGGCGCGTGCCTGCCGCCCGCACAGCGCGGCAGCCGGGCCGCGATCTCGGTGGCGACCGTGTGCGAGTAGCACATGGTCAGCACGACATCGCGCCCGTGTTCCCGCGTCGGTCCCGGATGCTGCACGGCGACGGTGGCGACCTGTCCGGAGATCCCCGCGTGGATCCGCACCACCTGATCGGCCCGCGGCCCGTGGAAACCGTGTACCTCCACCCGCACCTCCGGCTCGAGCAGCACCGTCAGCGCGCGATGCAGCCGCTCGTCGAAGATCCGCTGCAACCCTTCCGCGGTCCGCGCGCGCAGCCGTTCGTAGTCGTCGCGATGCTCCACCCGGGGGTGCCGGTAACTCAGCGGATACGGCAGCCTGTCGCGCCCCATCACCTCCAGCGCGATGCGGAAGGCGAGACCGTCGAGCTGCCAACGTAGTTCACTCATCCGCCGATGACCCCGCCCGGCGGGAGCACGCGCGGCTGTTCGCCGAGCAGTTCGGTGGTGCGGTCCTGGACCAGATAATCGGGAATCTTGTGCTCGCTCTCGTCGTCCTTGCCCGAGCCGCGCCCGGCGCCCATGCCGCCCATACCCGGCATGCCGGCGCGCCCGGTGCCCGAGCCGGTGCGGGAGCCGCCGGTCCCCGCCCCGGTGGTCTGGGACGTGCTGCCGCCGCCGGGAAGGCTGGCCCCGGGGCTCGGCGTCGACACGGGGGAACTCGGCGAGCCCGAGCCGGGTGAGCCCGAACCGGGCGAACCGAGGCTCGGCCTGCTGCTCGGATCGTTGAGCCCGCTCGGCTGGCTCCCGGCGGGCACCGTGCTCGCCGGATTCGTCCCGGCGGGATCGGTGCCCGGATCGTCGGCCGAGGGGTCGTCCGTCGACCACGGGTTCTCGGTCGACGAGGAATCCTCGCTCTGGTCGTTTCCGGGCGAGGACGGATCATCGGTGCCGGACGGATCGTCGGTGCCCGACGGATCACCGGACCCGGGCTTGTCCGGATCGCCGGTCGAACCCGTACCGGGTGAGAAATTGTCACCGCCCCCCGGGTCCCAGCTCCCACCGGGCCCATCCGGGCCCGAATTCGGATTGCTCACCGGACTCTTCGGCTCCGGCAGGATCGGCGTCTGGCTGTCGACGTCGGTGGCGCCCGCCTGATAGACCTTCATGACCTCCTGCGCCCGCGCCTCCGCCTCGTTCGCGCGATGCTTGCCGAGTTTCAGCACCCCGTTGCCGGGGATGTGGCTGAGGAATTCGTCGATCGTATCGACCTCCTCGGGGGGCGGGACGGACAGTTTCGCCTGATCCAGATAGCCCTGGATCAGGTCGATGCCGTTGGCCACCTGCTGGAAACTCACTGCCAGCGTCTGGAATTCGTCGGCATACGACTGGCTCGCCGTCATCGCCGAATTCGCCGCTCTACCGCTCCAGTACTTGTCGATGTCGTCGGTGATGCCCTTCTTGAACGCGGCGATGGCATCCTCGGCCTGGATCTTCAACCGTCGCCAGCCGTCGGCTCCCGCGTTGATGTCGGCCTGTTCGACGCCTTTGGTGGCCCCCGAACCGTTCAAGGCGTCGTAGATCTCCTGATGCGACCAGGTGTCGAATGCCTCAGGAGTGGTGATCGCGGCCGGAGCGGGATTGTAGTAGAGGCCCGAGAGCTGGTCGTATTCGTTCCGAATGTGCTGTCGATCGCCCTTCCACGTGTTCTCCGCGTTGTCCTGAAGCGACTGATCCCGCCTGTCGTTGGCGTTCGACGTCCGGTGACCGTTGATCCCCGCCAGTCCGACCAGTGCGGCAGCCCACTGCAATACCATCAGCCGACCCCCTCGGTTCGTGTATCCATCCGACTTGCCGCCGCTCGATCGGTGGCTTCGAGTTGTCCGATCGCGGCGGCGTAGGCGTCACGCATCGGCGTGCCGATTTCGATGTGCTGTTCCAGTCGGGTCACGGCCGGATCGTTGCTGTCGTGCGGGCCGCCGCCGACTGCTCTGCGCGGTTCACCGGCGATCACATGCCCTTCGGCCTGCTTCCACCGGCTGAGTCGGGTTTCGATCCCGTCCGTCATGCCTTGCTGCCTTCCCCCGGTCCATTTCTGCCGCTCTCGACGCCACGACCACCTCGGCAGGTACGGGTCGAGGGCCGTCGCGTAACTATATGACGCACCCGCTTGCGATTCGGTTCCGCTGTTTCCGCGGGGTCTGTGCGGGTTCGGCGGGGCGCGGGCGGTGGCAGGGGTAGGCTCGACCCTTGCCCGCCGGCCCTCGGCCGGCGCCCATCCGTCCACAGTGTGCAGGAGTCTGTCCGCGTTGAATGTCGAACCACCGATCCAGGCCAAGCTGCTCCAGCTCGCGGCTGTCGATGCCGAGCTGACGCGGATCGCGCACCGGCGCACGGTGCTGCCCGAGCAGCAGGAGGTGGAGCGGCTGGAGGCGCTGCGCAACGAGCACAAGGACGCCGCGGTGAAGGTGGAGATCGTCATCGACGATCTGGACCGCGACATCAAGAAGCTCGAAGGCGAGATCGACGCCGTCCGCAAGCGCGAGGAGCGCGACCGGGGAATGCTGTCCTCGGGGTCGGTGGCGGCCAAGCAGCTGTCGGAGATCCAGCACGAACTCGGCAGCCTGGAGCGCCGCCGCGGCGTGCTCGAGGACGAGTTGCTCGAGGTGATGGAGCGGCGCGAGGCGTCCTCCTCGGATCACGCCCACGCCGGTGCGCAGCTGAGCAAGACCGAGGACGAGCTGGCCGAGGCGCAGCGGATGCGCGAGGAGGCGCTGGCCGATCTGGACGTCGCGCAGAACCGCTGCGAGAACGATCGCGCGGCGTTGCTCGGCGCCTTCCCGGCCGAGCTGCTGGCGATCTACGACCGCCAGCGCGCCCAGCAGGGCGTGGGCGCGGCGCTGTTGCAGGCGCGCCGGTGCGGCGCCTGCCGGATCGAGCTGGATCGCGGCGAGATCGCCCGGATCGCGAAGGCCGCGCCCGAGGCCGTGGTGCGCTGCCCCGAATGCGGTGCTGTCCTGGTGCGCACCAAGGAATCCGGTTTGTGAGGCCATGTCTCACAAGAAGGTGATCGTCGAAGCCGACGGCGGGTCGAGGGGCAACCCCGGCCCGGCCGGCTACGGCGCGGTCGTGTTCGACGCCGACCGGACGGTGCTGGCGGAACGGCGCGAGGGCATCGGTATCGCGACCAACAATGTCGCCGAATACCGGGGGCTGATCGCCGGTCTGGAGGCGGCCGCCGAACTCGGCGCCCGCACCGTGGACGTGCGGATGGACTCCAAGCTGGTGGTCGAGCAGATGTCGGGCCGCTGGAAGGTCAAGCACGCGGCGATGATTCCGCTGGCCGACCGCGCCCGCAGGCTGGTCGCCGGCTTCGACCGGGTCACGTTCACCTGGATCCCGCGTGAGCGCAATAAGCACGCCGACCAGCTGGCGAACGAGGCCATGGACGACGCGACCCTCGTGAGCGAGGTCCGGGCGGCCCGCGCCGACGGACATGCCGCGACCGCTCTCGGCGCGAGCCGCGGTGCGCAGTCCGCTCGCGAACGCTCGGGCGGCGGTGCCGAGCAGAGCGCCCCGCGTCCGGGGGCGGGCGAGGGGTCAGGCAGCGGGATCGCCGACAGCAGCGCGCCTACCGCGGGCAGTGGGAAGGCGGGTGGCACCGAAGCGACGCGACGTCAGGAGGCCGCGCACTCCGCACCCGGCTGGACCGGCGCCCTCGGCCGCCCCACCCGGCTGCTCCTGCTGCGCCACGGCCAGACCGAGCTGTCGGTCCAGCGCCGCTACTCCGGCCGCGGCAACCCGCCGCTGACCGAGCTGGGCCGCGAACAGGCCACGCGGGCGGCGAAGATGCTGGCAGCCAAAGGCGGTGTCGAAGCGGTGATCACCTCGCCGCTGACCCGCGCCGTCCAGACCGCCGAGGCCGCCGCGACGGCGCTCGGCGTGCCGATGCAGACCGACCACGGCCTGATCGAGACCGATTTCGGCGAATGGGAAGGCTTGACCTTCGCCGAGGCGGCCGAGCGTGATCCCGAGCTGCATTCGTCCTGGATGGGCGATCCCTCGCTGCCGCCGCCGGGCGGGGAGAGCTTCGACGCGGTGCGGACCAGAGTGGACGCGGCGCGGCGCGATCTGTGCGCGCTGTACCCGGGACGCAATCTGGTGATCGTCAGCCACGTGACGCCGATCAAGACGCTGCTGCAGCTCGCGCTGGGCGTGGGCCCCTCGCTGCTGTACCGGTTGCACCTGGATCTGGCCTCGCTGTCGATCGCGGAGTTCTACCCCGACGGCGGCGCCTCGGTGCGGCTGGTCAACGACACGTCGTATCTGAGCTGACAGGTCGTATCCGAGCTGAGCCACCGCTCGGTCTCGGTCGGAAGTTTCATGCGATTCGGCTACCGGTCGCGGCCGTCTCGTGACAAGGTGGACGCCATCGTGGTGGGGCGGTTCGTACCGGGTGTGGGTCCGGCGCGAATCCGCCCTTCGTCGTTCGGGATTCGAGAGGAAGTACTGCTTTGAGGTTCAGGTGGATGGCGGCAGCGGCGGCCGTCGTCGCAGGTGTGGGCTCAGCCGTCGCGGGGACGGCGCAGGCGGCGCCGGAGGCCGCGGTGCTCGGGGGTGGTTCGGGACTGGTGTTCGACAACAATTCGGCGTGCTCGCTGACCGCCATCGGTCACGACAACGCGGGCAGGCTGGTCGGGCTGACCGCGGGGCATTGCGCCCCGACCGGCTCCCGGCTGGCCGCGGAGGCGTCGCTGCAGCTGGGCGTGATCGGCACGGTTGCCTACTCCGACAACGGCAAGGGGCTGGATTTCGCTGTGCTGCAGCTGGATCCGGAGAAGGTGAACCCGGTCCGCACGGTCGGCCGGACGACCATCAACGGTGTCGGGGCGACCCCGAGCCCCGGCACCACGGTCTGCTTCAACGGCCGCACCAGCGGCGGCGGCTGCGGAGTGGTGTGGGGGAATCTGGACGAGACCCTCACGTTGAATCAGGCCTGCTCCAAGCCCGGTGATTCCGGCGGCCCGGTGACCGTCGGCGACCGCCTGGTCGGCATGAACCAGGGCAGACTGACCGGCATGGCGGGCATCCCGTTCGATCTGCCGTGCGCGGATGCCGCCAACCCGATCCACTCGCCCGCCTACTTCGCCCCGATCGATGTCATCCTGACCGCCGTCGACGCCATCGGCGGCGTGGGCGCGGGCTTCCATACGATCTGAACGCCGTTCTCCGGAGAATTCACCGCCGCACCCGCCCGAAGGGGAGCGGCGGTGATTTTCGTTCGCGGACAGGCCGATCAGGGGCGAAGGACCGAGACCAGGAATTCGGTCTGGTCGTAGACGACCTGCTCGAAGACCTCGTCGAAGTACATGTCGAAATGCCCGACCGGATAGCGCTTGACGACCGGATGCTTGGTGCGCTCGGCGGCTTTGAGTGTGGGCCCGACCGGGGTGACCGTGTCGTTGTCGGCGATCGCGTAGAACACCGGGGTCTTGATCGCCTTGGCGTGCTTGCCCGGTGCGTCGAACAACAGCGAGAATGCCGCCCGCGCGGGCATTTTCGGCTGGTAGGTCTCGCTCTCCTCGGTCAGCCTGCCGAAGCCCTCCGGGACGTCGGGCGCGCTCATCAGCGCGGCGGACCTCTTGCGCCCGGCCACCCGCACGCGCACCGGCTTGCGGCGCAGCGGGCCGAACAACAGGTCGGCCACCGCGATGATGGTGACCTTGGCCAGGCTGATCGGGCCTTTCGCCCTGGCCGAGGCCCAGCCGCTGGTGAACGGCACCTGGGCCACGACGGCGGCGATGTAGTCGTCCTCCGGGGCGACGCTGAGTACGTGACCGCCGCCGAGGGAGGTGCCCCACAGCGCGATGCGGGTCTTGTCGATGCCGCGCAGGGTGCGGGCGTAGGCGATGGCGGCGCGCCAGTCGTCGCGCTGGCGGGAGATGTTCAGCAACTGTCTCGGCTCACCCTCGCTGGTGCCGAAATGCCGGTAGTCGAACACCAATACGGCCATGCCCGCCGCGGCGAATCGGCGGGCATATCTGTCCAGACCCATGTCCCGCGTGCCCCCCAGGCCGTGCCCCATCACCACGAGCGGGCGGGGCTTGGGGACGCCTGCGGGAGGATACAGCCAGGCGGCGCACTGGCGTCCACCTGAGGGAAAACTGACCTCGAGACGTTCCATGAGGCATAACCGTACTGGCGTGTCCGGCCGAACAGGGGACCTGCCCGGCCCTCCCCGCCCGAGCAGGTACTCTGTTCGGGCGGACGAGTTGGTCGGGCGGCCGCGGCGAAGGGAACGGGCACGTCGGTGTCGCCGCCCTTCGCCGAGGAAAGTCCGGACTCCACAGAGCAGGGCGGTTGCTAACGGCAACCCGGGGTGACCCGCGGGACAGTGCCACAGAAAACAGACCGCCCACGGCCTTTCGGGGTCGTGCGGTGAGGGTGAAACGGTGCGGTAAGAGCGCACCAGCGCCCCGGGTGACCGGGGCGGCTCGGTAAACCCCGCCCGGAGCAAGGTCGAAGGTCGCATTCGCGAGAGTGCGGCTGCGCAGGTGTTCGAGGGTTGCTCGCCCGAGCCTGCGGGTTGACCGCTCGAGGTACCCGGCGACGGTGTGCCCAGATGGATGGTCGCCACCCGGTGCGAACCGGGGACAGGATCCGGCTTACAGACCGACTCGTCCGCCCCGCCGGGCACACCCGCCGCGGTTCAGCACATGTAGCGGGCGGTCGCGTAGATCGCCAGCGCTTCGTCGGTGGTCGCCGCGGAATCGGTGCGCTTCACGATATCGGCGACGACGGCGTCCTGCGATTCACCCGCCGCGATGCCCCCGCAGATGGCGCCGAACAAATCGGCGATCTCGCTGTCCGCTCGCCCCTCTGTCAGGGCGGGGAATGCGTTTCGATAACTGACCACGAACATGCCCGCCTTGACATTGTCGACGGCGCCGGTCGGGGCGGTGGAAGTGGTTGTGGCTGCGTTTTGTCCGGAATCGCCGGAATCATCGCCTCCGCAACCGGTGAGCAACAACGCGAGAACGGTGGAGCCTGCCGCGAGGGCGGCGGAGAATCTGGTCACGAAGCGCGATCGTAGCGCCGTGCAAACGAAGCCGCCTCCCGTGCGGAGTGAACGGAAGGCGACATTCCGATGACCTCGAACGAGGAGGTCAGGAGGGTTCGACCAGGAGAACCTGCGCCCAGTAGGCGGCCTGCTCCGGGCCGACCAGAGGCATCAGGTAATCGAAGATGATCGATGACATCAGTGCGGTACTCCAATTGTTCGACGTAGTGGGAGCTGACGGAAACGGGGCGAAATTTTACGGCCCGCACCGGAATCGAACATTAGCAGTGCGGAAAGGTCGCTGCCGAGGCCCTTGTGAAACCGCTGAGGAATTTGTGCCTGGCTGGCACGAATGGTGATCGACATCATAGAGTGGTCGCCGTTGGCAAGTGCCCCGGCGCAGGGCAGTTCCGGGGCACTCGGACATCGATGCGGAAGCAGGTCTCAACACATATGCGGGTAGTTCGTTCCCTGGTCGCCGGTGCACTCGTCGCCGGAGCCGCTTCAGTTCTCGCCGTGCTCGGTGCGGGCTCCGCGAGCGCGGTGGCCGTCACTCCGCTGCCGGGCGGCGTGCAGGTCGACCTCAGCCCCAGCGACACCAGGTGGGTCGCCGACACCGGTTTCGGCCGGGTCGTCGCCGGCCTTCCTCATCAGTCGGCGCCGTCGTTCGGCGAGGCGCTCGACGCCGCCGCCCAGTTGTCCGCGCAGTATCCGAACGGCCGGGTGACCTTCACCGTCTTCGGTCCGCTCGACCAGCTCAACGGCACCATGCTGGCGCTGCAGTAATTCCCACTCCAGTAACCTCCGGGTTGTGGAATTACACCAGCGGATCATCTCGGCGCCGGTCGACTTCGGCGCCATCCGATCCGAATTCGCGTTGGCCTCGGCGTATCCCGCCGCGGCCGTCGCCGAAGCCCGCGACGCGGTCGACGCGTTCGCGGGCACTCGGGTGGATCGCACCGATATCGAACTGGTCACCATCGATCCGCCCGGCTCGCTCGACCTCGATCAAGCTCTCTGCCTGCGACGCACCGCATCGGGCTTTCTGCTCCACTACGCCATCGCCGACCTCGGCGCCGTGATTTCCCCCGGCGGCGCGCTGGCGAAAGAGGCCGGAGTGCGCGGCCAAACCTATTACCTGCCGGACGGTTCCGTGCCGCTGCACCCGCCGATCCTGTCCGAGGACTCCGCCAGCCTGTTGCCCGGCCGCACCCGTCCCGCCGCGCTGTGGACCATCGAACTCGACGCGGCCGCCGAACCGGTGCGCTTCGAGGTGGTCCGGGCGTCGGTCCGCTCCCGCGCCCGCTTCGACTACGCCGGTGTGCAGGCCGACGCCGACGCGGGCAGGCTGCATCCCTCGATCGCGGCATTGCCGGAATTCGGTGCGCTGCGTATCGCCGCGGGCCTCGAACGCGGCGCGATCGGGCTGCGCCTGCCGGCGCAGAGCGTCGTCGGCGACGGCGCTCCCGACGGCCACTGGCGGCTGGTGCTGGAACCGCGCACCGCCGCCGACGACTGGAACGAACAGGTCTCCCTGCTCACCGGCATGTGCGCGGCCAGGCTCATGCTCGACGCACCGGCGAGCGAGCGCACCGGCCTGCTGCGCACCATGCCGCCGCCGCAGGACTCGGCGATCGAGTCGCTGCGCCGCACCGCGGCCGCGATGGCGGTGGACTGGCCGGCGGACCTGCCCGTCGGCCGGATGCTGGCGGCACTGGACGCCAACAGTCCCGCCGGGCTGGTCCTGATGTCGGAAGCCACCGGCCTGCTGCGCGGCGCCGACTACACCGTGCTGACCGGCGCCGACGACGAGAAGAACCTGCATCACAGCGCCATCGGCGCCCCCTACGCGCACGCCACCGCGCCGCTGCGCCGCCTGTCGGACCGGTTCACCCTGGAGATCTGCCTGGCGCTGTGCGCGGGCGTCCCGGTGCCGGGGTGGGCGCGCGCGAGCCTGCCCGAAGTCGCCGAGACGATGAAGCGCTCCGGCTCCGTCGCAGGCAAGGTGGATCGCGCGTGCGTCGACCTCACCGAGGCGACACTGCTGTCCGAGCGGCTCGGCGCGGTCTTCGACGCCGTCGTCCTGCGCGAGGCCGAGGGGAAACGTCCCGCCGAGATCTTCGTCGCCGAACCGCCGCTGCTCGGCCCGTGCGACGGGGACCCGCCGGAAGGCAAGCATCTCCAGGTCCGCCTGACGACGGCGGATCCCGCCGAGCGCAGAATCGGCTTCACCCACCCGGTCTGAGGGCCGCCCTGTCGACCGGGGCGGTCGGCGTAGCCCGGCGATGTCGCCGAGGCAGGGACCTCATCGAGGCGACACCGCTGTCCGAATGGCTCGCCGCGGTCTTCGACGCCACCGTGATGCGAGGCCGAGGGGAAGCGTTCCGCCGCTTCCGGCTCACTCCGTGAACGCGCGCGCCGCTTCCGGATAGCGGGTGAGCTCCTGTTCGCCGGAAGCTTCCTCGGCGGCGGCCAGCCGTACGTAGATGTCGGTGTCCGGGTGTGTGCCGGTGCCTTCCGATTCGGTCGCCGAGGCGAGAATCACCCGGGCCGCTTCGATGGCGTCGCGATGATCGCCCAGCACCGATTGCACCCGCTTGGCCTGGGCGCGCAGTTCGTCGGCGTGGTCGCCGAGGACACCGACCGCCGCTTCGGCGCTGTAGCGCAAACGTTTGGCAGCCTTGCGGATATCGTGCAGCGCCTCCAGCCGTTCGTCGGCCGTGTGATCGTGTTCGGCGAGTTCGTGTTCGGTGCGGATCCGGGTTCGCAGCCGTTCGGTGTCACCCTCGAGCACCGCGCGGAAGACTTTTTCGGCCGATTCGCGGCCGCGCTTGCCGCGCACGGGCGGGTCGGTCCGCCAGCGCTCGACCGTCTCGCGCAGGGCGGCACAGCGATCCGAATCGAGCGCTTCCAGCACGGCCGTGTGCGCCTGCGCGTAGGCGGCCCGCTGCGCTTCGGCCAGCCGGTTCACCACGGCCGCCGACGCCTCGTCGCCGCGGTCGCCGGCGGGCAGTGCGGCGAACCGTTCGGCCCGCACTTCGGCGTCGCGGGCGACACCGAGCAGCCCGGCCAGCCACTTCAACTCGGCGTTGAGCTCCGCGGCTTCGGACTTGCGGAACAGCTTCCGGTAGGAGCGCAGCAGGCTGCGCAACCGCCGGGTCGCCACCCGCATCTGATGTACCGAGTCCTCGGCGTCTGCCCGCACGTCCGGCTCGACCGCGAGCATCCGGTCGATGTTCTCGGCGAGGCCCGCGGTGACGGCTTCCCTGGCTTTCACGGCCTGCTCCCCGCCTGGGCGAACTCGTCGGCGGCCTCGACGAGACGATGCACGATGCCCGGCTCGTCGGCCGCGTGCCCGGCGTCGTCGACGATGTGCAGCCTCGACCCCGGCCACGCCTTGTGCAGATCCCACGCGCTGACCGCTGGGCACACGATGTCGTGCCTGCCCTGCACGATCACCGCGGGCAGATGGGTGATCCGGTCGATGTCACGCAGCAGCTGCCCTTCCGCCAGGAAGCCGCCGTTGCGGAAGTAGTGGTTCTCGATACGCGCGAACGCCGTGGCGAAGCGGGGATCGGCGTTCTCGGCGACGCGTTCCGGGCGCGGTAGCAGCGCACTCGTCGAGCCCTCCCAGACCGACCACGCCACCGCCGCGGCCTCGACCACCGCGGGATCGGGGGAGTGCAGCAACCGGTGGTAGGCCGCCACCAGATCGCCGTCGCGTTCCTCCACCGGGATCGGTGCCAGGTACTTCTCCCACTCGTCGGGATAGACGTAGCCTGCGGGGCCGTTGTAGTACCAGTCGATCTCCTTGCGCCGCAACAGGAAGATGCCGCGCAACACCATTTCGGTGACCCGCTCGGGATGGCTCTGCGCGTAGGCCAGCGCCAGCGTCGAACCCCAGGAGCCGCCGAACACCTGCCAGCGTCGGACACCCAGGTGCTCGCGCAGCTTCTCGATGTCGGCGACCAGATGCCAGGTGGTGTTCACCGCCAGGTCCGCGCCGTCGGCGATGTGCGGGGTGGAACGCCCGCAGCCGCGCTGGTCGAAGAGCACGATCTTGTAGGCGGCCGGGTCGAAGAACCGCCGGTGCATCGGCGAGGTCCCGCCGCCGGGCCCGCCGTGCAGGAACACCACCGGCTTGCCGTCGGGGTTTCCGCTGATCTCCCAATACACCGACTGCCCGTCGCCCACGTCGAGCATGCCCGACTCGTACGGTTCGATCGGCGGATACAGTTCGCGTCGCGTCACCCCATCACCATGACACAACCGCGACCGTCGGGCGGCCGGCCGTCACCGGCCGACGATCACCGTCGCGAGGTCGGGGACCTCCAGCGCCTCGATGGCCTCCTGACGCACCTCGGGGCAGGTCGCGGTGGTGACGGTGTCGACCACGGTCTTGTTGTTGAGCACGTCGATGCCGTTCTGCAGGCCCCACGGGTGCACGATCAGATTCATCCCCACCCGGCCCAGCGTCGGACCCTGCACCCGGAAGTTCGACAGCTCGGAGCGGATCGCATCGCACAGGCTCTGCGCGGCCGCGTCGCCGACCGCGGGCTCGGCCTCGGCCGTGGTGGTCGGTGTCGCGGTGGTGGTGGCCGTCGCCGAGGGTGACGTGCCGGTGTGGGCGGTGTGGTCGGGCTCGCCGGACGAGCCGCAGGCGCTCAGCGTGCCTGCGATCGCCAAGGCGGCGGCAAGCACGAGGGGGCGGCGGGAGAACCAACGGCTGTGCGGCATCGATTACCTCTGGTCGAGTCGAGAGTGTCGATTCCGAGTCTGCCACTGCGCCGCGAGTGCGGTGCATCTCCGGTGCCGGGCCGGGCCGAGGCCCCGCCCGGCGGCGTCGATCAGAAGCTGTGCTCGGGAGCCGGGAAGGTGCCCGCACTCACCTCGGCGGCGTAGGCGGCTGCGGCCGAACGCAACTCGTCGCCGACATTGCCGAAGCGCTTGACGAACTTCGCCGTCTTACCGCTGGTGTAGCCGGCCATGTCCTGCCACACCAGCACCTGCGCGTCGCAATCCGGACCGGCGCCGATGCCGACCGTGGGAATGGTGAGCTTCCGGGTGACCTGCCCCGCCAGTTGCGCGGGCACCATCTCCATGACCACCGAGAACGCGCCCGCCTCCTGCACCGCGATCGCGTCCGCGATGAGCTGCTCGGCGCCGTCGCCGCGGCCCTGCACCCGGAATCCGCCCAGGGTGTTCACGCTCTGCGGGGTGAACCCGATATGGGCCATCACCGGGATACCGGCCGCGGTGACCAGCGCGATCTGCTCGGCGACCCGCTCGCCACCCTCCAGCTTCACCGCGTGCGCGCCGCCCTCCTTCATGAAGCGGGTGGCCGTGGCCAGCGCCTGCTGCGCCGATCCCTCATAGCTGCCGAACGGCAGATCCGCGACGACAAGCGCGTTCGGCGCACCGCGCACCACGCCGCGCACCAGCGGGATCAGCTCGTCCACCGTCACCGGCACGGTGGTGTCGTAGCCGTAGACGACATTGGCCGCCGAGTCGCCGACGAGCAGCACCGGGATGCCCGCCTCCTCGAACAACCGCGCCGAGGAGTAGTCGTAGGCGGTGAGCATCGCCCAGCGCTCACCGGCGGTCTTCATCTGCTGGAGGTGCGGGATGCGGGTCTTGCGTCGTGCCTGCGCGGGTTGCGCCGCACCGTAGGCAGGGGTTTCCGAATCGGATACGGACATCGTCGTCCCTTTCGTGTGGTCTCCTCGAGGCCGCTGTCGGGTCCCCGGGTGCACTGACGCCCTCCAGTGTGCCACCCGCCGTCGCGCCCGAGACAGGGGCGGCGGCCGGTGCGATTGGTCACAACACCTGCCCCGGTGCCCGCCACACACGTATCGGCAGGCACCGGCTTCGGCCGCCGAAGCCCGTCACCGGGCACGGAAATTCCCTCGATCGTGTCGGAGCCCACCGATACGCTCCTCGTGACGGGGCCGCCGAAGCGGCGATCGCGATCGTGCACGGGTTCTCCGCCGTCGGGAGGATCTGTTCGGGGAGGGAATCATGTATTCGAAGCAATGGCTGCTCGACGAGCTCGCGCGCGGTGAACAGGTGAAGTACCAGTTCTTCTGGGGGCATCAGCCGAAGCCGAATCGGAGTGTGGGGCAGGAGTGCCTGAGCCAGTGGTGGCCGTCGGCGTTCGAGGTCGACGGGTTCTGCTTCCGGACGGCGGAGCACTTCATGATGTGGAGCAAGGCACGCATGTTCGGCGACGAGCGGGCCGCCGAGCTGGTGCTGGCGGCCGAACACCCCGGCGAGGCGAAGAAGATCGGGCGCATGATCGCCGGCTTCGACGAAAAGCTGTGGGAGGAGCGGCGGTTCGAGGTGGTCGTCGCCGGTAGCGTCGCGAAGTTCGGGAGCGACGACCAGTTGTCCGCCTATCTGACCGGGACACGCGATCGGGTGCTGGTGGAGGCGAGCCCGGTCGATTCGATCTGGGGTATCGGGCTGGCGGCGAACGATCCCGCGGTCGCCGAGCCCGCCGCGTGGCCGGGGCTGAACCTGCTCGGGTTCGCGTTGATGGCGGCGCGCGACGTGCTCGCCGGTCGTGCCGAACCACCCGCGCGGGCCGAACTCAGCGCATAGCCTTGCCACACAGCAAGATCGACGGAGGTGCGCGGGGTGCTCGGATTCTTCACCAGGCAGGGCGAGGAATTCCTGCCCACGGAACTGTCGGTCAGCTGGTGGTCGCCGAATCAGTTGAGCGGGGTGCCGGTCTGCGGGCTGCTGGGGCTGGGGCTCGAGCAGCACTGCCCGGCGGGCTTCGTGCCCGCGCGGATGACGGTGGATCTGTATCAGCCGGTGTTCGACGCGCCGACCCGCGTGCGGACCGTCGTGGTGCGGCAGGGTTCGCGCATCGTGGTCGCCGACGCCTGGATCGTGCAGGACGGACAGGACCGGGTGCGGGCCTCGGCGGTCTTCCTGCGCACCGGGGAACAACCGCCGGGCGCGGTGTGGTCACCGACGCTCGACCTGCCGGTGCCGCCGGAGGGGTGCGTGTCGCCGGACGGCGCGCGCCCGCTGTTCAAGAGTGGTGACGGCGACTGGACCAGCGATTTCGCCGTCACCCAGAACGCCGAGCGCAAGGCGGCCTGGCACAGCATGCCGCCACTGGTCGCAGGCGAGCGGATGACGCCGTTCCAGCGTGCGGCGATCACGGCGGACACGACCAATCAGGTATGCCACTGGGGAACCGCGGGTGCGGGCTACATCAACGCCGACGTGACGTTGACCCTGTCGCGGCTGCCGGTCGGCTACGAGGTTGGTATGAAGGCCGACAACACCTTCGCCGACAACGGCATCTCCGTCGGCACCGCGGTGATGTACGACCGGTCCGGGCCGCTCGGGACCTGCACCGTGACGACGCTGTCCAACGCCAAGCGGCAGATCGACTTCGCCGCGTCCGAGAACCGCATCATCCTGAAATGATCGAGTTCGATGCTTTGGCGCCGGGTGCACAGCGTGGCGACCGACGCCGTTGGTGACCTCGTCGCGCATGTGGATCGCACGCCACGACGACGGCCCGTTCGGCTGCCGGATCGCGTTAGGGTGGTCCGATGCGCATCTTCCTCGCCGGCGCCACCGGCGTCATCGGGATCCGCCTGCTCCCGCTGCTGACCGCGGCAGGTCATCAGGTCGCGGGCATGACCCGGTCGGCGGGGCGCAGCGCGGCGATCGTGGCGGCGGGCGCGCAGCCCGTGGTCTGCGATGTCTACGACCGCGGCGCACTGACGGCGGCGGTGGTGGACTTCCACCCCGACCTGGTGATGCACCAGCTCACCGACCTGCCCGACGATGCCGCCCAGCTGGCCGAGCGGGCCGCGGCGAACGCCAGGATCCGCACCGAGGGCACGGCCAATTTGATCGCCGCCGCGAAGGAGGCCCGGGCGCCACGGTTCCTGGCGCAGAGCATCGCGTGGGTGCCCGCGGGGCGCGCCGAAACAATCGCCGGATACGAGCGGGCCGTACTCGACATCGGGGGAGTGGTGGTCAGGTACGGGCAGTTCTACGGGCCCGGCACCTATTACGAAACCGAACCGCCCGGGCACCCGCGCATCCATGTGGACGACGCGGCGGCCCGGACGGTCCCGTTGCTCGACGCCCCCAGCGGCGTGGTGGTGCTGGCCGAACCGCAGGAGTGAGCGCGGGCTAGAGCACGCCCGCCGCGCGCAGCTTCTCGATCTCGTCTTCGCTCTTGCCGAGCAGGCCCTGGTAGACCTCCTCGTTGTGCTGCCCGGGCCGCGCCGAGCCCGCGTTGCGGATCGCGCCCGGCGTCTCGGAGAGCACCGGAATGATGCCGGGGCCGAGCACATTTCGGCCGATGCGCTCGTCGTAGTGCTCGGCGATCATGCCGCGCGCCCGCAGCTGCGGATCCTCGACCACCTCGGCGACGGTGTTGATCGGCCCGCTGATGACACCGGCCTCGTTGAGCGTGGCGATGATGTCGCCGGGCTGCCGGGCGGCCGCCCATTCGGCGATGATCGCGTCCAGCTCGTCCTGGTTCCGGCCGCGTGCGAGGTGATCGGCGAACCGCTCGTCCTCGGCCAGTCCGGGCTGCCCCATCGCCGCGCACAGGCGGCGGAACACGGTGTCCTGGTTGGCGGCGATCACCACCCAGCTGCCGTCGGCGCTGCGGTAGATATTGGACGGCGCGATGCCTTCCAGCCGGGTGCCCGACGGCCCGCGCACCACGCCGCCGATGTCGTAATCGGGGATGGTGGATTCCTGGATCGCCAGGCAGGCCTCGGTCAGCGCGGCATCGACGATCTGGCCCTCGCCGGTCACCGAGCGGCGGTAGAGCGCGGCCAGCGCGCCCTGCGCGGCGAACATGCCCGCCAGGCTGTCGCCGAGCGAGAGCGCCAACCGGGGAGCGGGCCCGCCGGGGAAGCCGTTCATGTACCGCAGGCCGCTGGCCGCCTCGGCGACCGAGGCGTAGCCGGCCTTGTTCGCGTCCGGGCCGGTCTGGCCGTATCCGGACACCCGCACCAGGATGATCCCGCGATTGCGTTCGCGCAGGGTCTCGTAACCCAGGCCCCACTTCTCCAGCGTCCCGGGGCGGAAGTTCTCGACGATGATGTCGGAGCGCTCCACCAGTTCCAGGAACAGGTCGCGGCCCTGCGGTTCACGCAGGTTCAGCGTGACGGCCTTCTTGTTGCGGG
The DNA here is from genome assembly GCF_000308595.1 of Nocardia higoensis NBRC 100133. Classification (GTDB taxonomy): domain Bacteria; phylum Actinomycetota; class Actinomycetes; order Mycobacteriales; family Mycobacteriaceae; genus Nocardia; species Nocardia higoensis. The sequence continues at coordinate 69,865 of NZ_BAGA01000058.1, forward strand.
CCGCGACCGTCCAGTAGAAGTGGTGGCCGTCGAGTTCGGCCTGACCCCAGGTGCGCAGCGGATCGGGCCGGTCGGGCAGCTCGATCTTGAGCACCTCGGCGCCCATGTCGCCCAGCAGGCGGGCGGCGAAGGGCCCGGAGATCAACGTGCCGACCTCCAGGACGCGAATGCCGTCGAGAGCGCCGATCGGCGCCGACTCGGGGGTGGCCGAGTCGGGAGCGGCCGAATCTGGGGTGGCTGATCCTGGTGTGTGGGTCATGTCCGAATTCATTCAGGTAGTGGGAGCCAGTTGGTGCTTCGCGAGCCAGTCGCCGATGATCCGCACCGCTTCGGTGAGGGGTTCGCGCTGGTCCGGTCCCAGATAGTAGTGGTTGGCTCCGGCGATCTCGTGCAGTTCCTTGTCCTCGGTGCCGATGGCTCCGAAGATGGCGTGCGCGTGGCTCGGGGTGCAGATGTTGTCGGCGGCGTTGAAGATCACCAGCGTCGGCACCGCGATGTCGGGACCGCAGTCGACGATGTCGCCGCGGGCGTCGTCGTAGCTCCACTGCGACAGCCAGCTGCGCAGCGTGGTGAAGCGGGCCAGCCCGAACGGGCCCTGGTTCACCTCCTGCGGATCACCCAGGTAGGACTCGCCGGGGTTGCGGTCGTTGGCGTCGATGGTGGGATCGAGCCAGCGCGGGTCGGCCATGGTGCCGTGCACGACGAAACCGAACTCGTCGTTCGGGCGACCGGCGGCCTTCAGCTCGGCCAGCTTGTCCTTGACCCACGCGGTGATCTTGCGGTTGCGCGCGATCTGGGCCTGCCGGTAGCGCTCCAGGAACTCGGCGCTGTAGGGCGGCTGGTTCGGGTTGTCCGGGTTGTAGAGATCGAGCTCCGGATCGCGCTTCGTCGGATCGGACTCGTCGAGGATGGAGGCGTCCATCGATTCGGTGAGCGTGTGGTGGCGGCTGATGTGCGCGGCCACCAGGGCGATGCCGTCCACGGGCGGCAGATCGGCCTTGGTGAGGTCGGGGCCGTCGCCGGACGGGCTTGCGGTGAGCGTCGGCTTCGCGGCCTGCTGCTGGTAGAACACCGACAGCGAGCCGCCGCCGGACCAGCCCAGCAGCACGACCTTCCGGTAGCCGAGCCGGTTCTTGGCATCGCGGATGGTTTCACCGAGGTCCTGGACGACCTTCTCCATCAGCAGCGCGGCGTCGGCGCCGCGGTAACGGCTGTTGCCGACGATGACGTGGTGGCCGGCCTTGGCCAGCGAGCCCACGATCGGCAGGTAGGTGCCGCTGGACACCGGGTGCATGAGCACCAGCACGGTGTCGGACTCGTGGTCGCGTGGCTTGATCAGCTGGGATTCGAGGGTGACCCATTCGGTCAGCCCGCCGTAGGCGTCGCGGCCGCCGGTGGTGTTCGCGAAGGCGACGACGTGCGGGATGCGCTCGGTACGAGACATGATGCCTGCCTTGATGTTTCGGTGGGTGTGCCGGAGGGCGATCAGTGGGCGCCGAGGTCGTTGGCGAGGTACTCCGGCGAGGGGATCAGCCTGCGGCGGGTATCGATGGCGATGGTCGTCCAGCCGATGCGGGGGAATTCCTCGCGCTTGCGGCGGGAGCGCTCGCGCATCTTCTCCGGCGCGCCGTGGTGCACGCCCTGCGGCGCGTGCGAGATCAGGCCGGGCGGCATCGGCACGCCGTACATCTCGCCGCCGTGGAAGAAGGCGATCTCGTCGTAGTCGACATTGCGGTGGTACCACGGGATGGTCTCGGTGCCGGGCGCGGATTCGGCGAGTTTGGGCAGGAAGTTCATCACGTAGACGCCGGTGGCCTCCATGAACAGGTGCACCGTCGGGGGCAGGTGCACGCTCTCGGAGAGGATCACGTTGTAGTCGGCGATATTGAAGGTGAACGGGAAGCTGTCGCCGCGCCAGCCCTCCACGTCGAGCGGGTGGTGCCGGTAGTACAGCTTGGTCGGGCCGCCCTCGTGGAACAGCACGATCTCGTAGCTCTCGCGGCCGTCGTCGTCGTGCGCGGCGGGCTCGGGGATGGTCACCAGGCCGGGATCGAAGGGGAAGTGCCTGCCCAGGTAGCCGGCCTCGGGGACGCGGAACTCCTCGGTGGCCTCGATCATCAGCAGCGTGGTCTCGGCCTCGGGCACCTGGCGGAACGTGCAGCCCTTGGGGATGTAGATCCAGTCGCCCTCGCGGTAGTTCAGCGGGCCGAATTCCGTCTCCAGCAGACCGGAGCCGGTGTGCACGAAGGAGAGCACGTCGCCGTCGACATAGCGCACGAAGTGCGGCATCTCCTCGCCGCGGCGGCTGAGCAGGATGCGGCAGTCGGCGTTGTGGAACAACCGCAGCGGCGCGCCGGCGGGGTCGGTCGCGTCGGAGGGCGTCAGCGAGCTCGCCAGCACGTCGGTGGGACGCAGCGGGCCGACCGCCTTGTACTGGGTCGGATCGTTGCGTCGGTAGAGGCTGGCGGTGCGGCCGGTGAAGCCGCCGCGGCCGAGCTCGTCGTCCTTGAGGCCGTCCAGATCGGCGTGCAGGCGACGGGGAGTAGTGCCTTTACGCAGGTGCACAAACGATTCCATGTCAGCTTCCAGTCCTCGTGCGGGGCCACGTCGATCCGCCACCGCGAAGCGTCTTGATGGCAGTCAGAGTTTCAGATAAATTGATTGCCGTCAATATCTTTTGGGCAGTTCCGAGGCAATTCTCGGACGGGCCGCCGGACAGCTGTCCGGCCGTCGCCCGGCGGGTAGCGCAGTAGTGGAGGACACCGTGGAATCCGTGCAGGCCCAGCCCGCCTCCCCGGCCGCTCCGGAGCCGGCCCGGCCCAGGAAGTCGCGCGGCAGGCCGCCCGCAGGCGGCTCGCCCGCCTCGACCGACGAGATCATGGCCGCCGCGCTGCGGATCTTCGCCCGCGACGGATTCGCCGGCGCGTCGGTGGCCGAGATCAACCGGGAACTCGGCGTCAGCCACAACCTGATCCACCAGCGCTTCGGGTCCAAGGAGGGGCTGTGGTTCGCGGTGGTGGACTGGGTCTTCGGGCACGCCGCCGCGCTGGTCGCCGAGGGCGCCGCCGCGGAACTGCCGCCGCTGGAGGAATTCCGGCGCGGCATCGTGCGCTTCCTGATCCTGCAGGCCGACTACCCCGACGCCGTGCGTCTGGTCAGCATGGAATCGGCGATCGAGGGCCCGCGCCTGGCCTACCTCTACGAGCGTCACATCGAGCCGATCCTGATGCGGCTGGCCGAGCCGCTGCTGCCGCTGGTCCGCCGGAAAGTGCTCAGCCGCAACGATCTGCGTTCCATCCACTTCCTCATCGCCCACGGCGCGACCGCACCGTTCTCGGCGCTGCCACTGGCCAGGCGGATGGCGCCCGGCGACCCGCTCTCGGCGCAGGCGGTGCGGCGGCACGCGCGCTTCGTCGCGGACATGATCGTCGCGGGTGTGCAGGCCAGGGCGGCCGCGCACCGGGACGGCGAAGCGGCCGACGAACAGGGCGAACCGGCCGGTCCGCGGAGCGCGGAAGACGAGCGATCGCGCCGCTAAGCTGAGCCGGTGGCGCGGGCGCGGGGTGCCGTCCAGTTGACGGTGGACGACTGGTTGCAGGCCGGATACACGGTGCTGGCCGAAGAGGGTTTCCGCGCGCTCAAGATCGATGTGCTGTGCACTCGACTCGGTGTCACCAAAGGCAGCTTCTACCACCACTTCCAGGACATCACCGCGTTCAAGAACGCGCTGGTCGACTCCTGGGGACAGTGGAGCGATGTCGATCACCAGCGCATGGACGCCCTGGCCGCCAAGCCGCCGCGCGAACGGCTGATCACCATGATCGGCCTGCTGGTCAGCCCGCGGCACTGGACGCTGGAACGCGCGATGCGGGAGTGGGCCCGCTCCGACCCGCGCGCGGCCGCGAGTGTGCGGGCCTCGGACAAACACGCCAGGCACGCCGTGCGCCGGGCCTTCGCCGATCACGGCTTCGATCCGGAGACGGCCGCCCGGCGCGCCGAATGGACCTTCGCGCTCGGCATCGGCGCGCTGCACCTGTCGAATACGGCGCGCGGCGGGCGGCCCTCGCCCGCCGAACGCGAGGAACTCGTCGACTTCCTGCTCCGGCCCTGAGCCGTCGCCGCAGTGCCGCGAGTGTCGACCCGTGCACCGGTCGTGATCGCGGCCCCGATCGCGGAGGTGGCGGTCTGGCGTGCCGGACGTCCGGGGCCGGCATCGGTGCTGGCAGGATCGTAGGTATGGGTGTGCGGCGGTGGTGTGGGATAGCGGCGGCGGTGTCGATCGTGCTGGCGTCGGCGGGCTGCGGCGTCGACGGGAACGAGCCGGCCGCCGCGATGCCGCCCGCGCCCGACGGACTGTCCCGCTTCTACGAACAGACTCCGCAGTGGACCGACTGCGCGGAGATCGCCGGGGAGGGCGTCGGCCTGCCGCCGATCGCGGAGTGCGCCAGGGTCGAGGTGCCGATCGACTACGCCGACCCAGGCGGGCTCACCGCGCAGCTCGCGCTGTCCCGTATTCCCGCGAGCGGAGCGAAAATCGGCTCGCTGCTCATCAATCCAGGTGGACCGGGAGTGTCGGGCCTGGACACCGTGCTGGTCGGCAATCAGACCCCGCTCGCGCAGCGTTTCGACCGGGTCGGCTTCGACCCGCGTGGTGTGGGGGCCTCCACCCCCGCCGTCACCTGCCTGACCGCGGCCGAGGCGGACGCCGAGCGCGCCGAGCCGCCCGAGGACAGCACGCCCGAGGGGATCGCGGCCACCGAGGCCGAGAATCGCGATTACGCGGCCAAGTGCGCCGAGCGCAGTGGAAAAGAGCTGCTCGAGCACATCGGCACCCGTGAGGTCGTGCAGGACATGGACGTCATCCGCGCCGTGCTGGGCGATTCGAAGCTGACCTATCTCGGCTACTCCTACGGCACCAAGATCGGCGCGCTGTATGCCGAGAAGTTCCCCGACCGGGTGCGCGCGATGGTGCTCGACGGCGCCGTCGACGCCTCGGTGGACCCGGTGCAGGAGGCCCTGCGCCAGGCCGTTGGATTCCAGCGCGCCTTCGACGCCTACGCCGCCGAGTGCGCGCAGGACGCCGACTGCCCGCTCGGCACCGATCCCGCCCGGGCCGTCGCCCGGTTCCGCGAGCTGGTCGACCCGCTCTGGCACACCCCCGCCGCCACCACCGACCCGCGCGGCCTCGGCTACAACGACGCCATGACCGGCGTGACCCAGACTCTCTACGCCGACGAGCTGTGGCCGCGCCTCACCCTCGGCCTGCAGGAATTGAAGGAGGGCCGCGGCGACACCCTGCTGTACCTGGCCGACATCTACGACGGCCGCAACGACGACGGCACCTACAGCAATATCCAGGACGCGTTCAACGCCATCCGCTGCGTGGACGATCCCCGCGTCACCGATCCGGCCGTCGCCGCCCAGCTCGACGCCGAATACCGCAAGGCCGCGCCCTTCCTCGACGACGGGCGCGGCACCGGCGCCGCGGCGCTGGAACTGTGCGCCAGCTGGCCGGTGCCCAATTCCGGTGAGCCGCACACCATCGCGGTCGACGGGCTGCCCACCACGGTCGTGGTCTCCACCACCGACGACCCGGCCACGCCGTATCAGGCGGGCGTCGATCTGGCGGCCCAGCTCGACGCCGCCCTGGTCACCTTCCAGGGCAACCGGCACACCGCCGCCCTGGTGGCGGGGGACCAGTGCCTGGATTCCGTCGTGGTCGCCTACCTCGTCGACCTCGTCGAGCCCCCGCGGGACCTCACGTGCTGAGTCCGGCGTCTGTGCGATACATCACCGCAAGATCACCGCAAAAATTTGATGCGCCTCATGTAACACAGATTTAACTCCGACTGACTACGGTCGCGCGTATGGATCGCCAGAAGGAATTCGTGCTGCGGACGCTCGAAGAGCGGGACATCCGCTTCGTGCGTCTCTGGTTCACCGACGTCTTGGGCTACCTGAAGTCCGTCGCCATCGCACCCGCCGAGCTGGAAGGCGCGTTCGAAGAGGGCATCGGCTTCGACGGGTCGGCCATCGAGGGCTTTGCCCGGGTATCCGAGGCCGATATGGTCGCCCGGCCCGATCCTTCGACCTTCCAGGTGCTGCCGTGGGCCTCGAGTAAAGGCCACCAGCACTCCGCGCGCATGTTCTGCGACATCACCATGCCCGACGGCTCGCCGTCCTGGGCCGACCCGCGCCACGTGCTGCGGCGTCAGCTCAACAAGGCGGGCGATGTCGGGTTCAGCTGCTACGTGCACCCCGAGATCGAGTTCTTCCTGCTGAAGAACGGCCCGAACGACGGCACCCCGCCGGTGCCCGCCGATTCCGGCGGCTTCTTCGACCAGGCCGTGCACGACTCGGCGCCGAACTTCCGCAGGCATGCCATCGACGCGCTGGAATCCATGGGCATCTCGGTGGAGTTCAGCCACCACGAGGGCGCGCCCGGCCAGCAGGAGATCGACCTGCGTTACGCCGACGCGCTGTCCATGGCCGACAACGTGATGACCTTCCGTTACCTGATCAAGGAAGTGGCCATCGACGAGGGCGTGCGCGCGACGTTCATGCCCAAGCCGTTCGCCGAATACCCGGGCTCGGCGATGCATACGCACATGAGCCTGTTCGAGGGCGAGACCAACGCCTTCCACGATCCCGACGACCCGCAGAACCTCTCGGCGACCGCGCGCGCGTTCATCGCGGGCATTCTCGAGCACGCCCCGGAGATCAGCGCGGTCACCAACCAGTGGGTGAACTCCTACAAGCGCCTGATCCACGGCGGCGAGGCCCCGACGGCCGCCTCGTGGGGCCGGTCCAACCGGTCGGCGCTGGTCCGGGTGCCGATGTACACCCCGAACAAGTCCTCCTCGCGGCGCGTCGAGATCCGCAGCCCTGATTCGGCCTGCAATCCGTACCTGACCTTCGCGGTGCTGCTCGCCGCCGGTATGCGCGGCATCGAGAAGGGCTACACCCTGCCGCCGGAGGCCGAGGACGACGTGTGGTCGCTGACCTCGGCCGAGCGCAGGGCGATGGGCTTCCGCGAACTGCCCGGAACCCTGGACGAGGCGCTGGGCGCGATGGAACGGTCCGAGCTGGTCGCCGAGGCGCTCGGCGAGCACGTCTTCGACTTCTTCCTGCGCAACAAGCGCCGGGAGTGGGCCGGCTACCGCAGCCAGGTCACCCCGTACGAGCTGAAGGAATATCTGGGGCTGTAACACGGTAAGTTCAGGTCTATGGTTCGGCCCCCTACCGCTCGTTCCGCTGTGCCCGGTGTCGGACGGCTCGGCTTGCTCGATCCGTCCGCCCCCGCCTCGCTGCGCACTCTGGGCTGGGACAATGTCGAGAGCATCCCGGTGCTGTGGTCGCTGTCGCGCGCGCCGGACCCCGACCTGGCGCTCAGCGCGATCATCCGGCTGAGGGATGCGCTGGGATCCGAATGGGCGCAGGTCGATTCGGCGATCCGCACCGATACCTCGCTGCGCGGACGGCTGTTCGCGCTGCTGGGATCCTCCTCGGCGCTCGGCGACCACCTGATCGCCGAGCCGTCGACCTGGGAACAGCTGCGCCGCGACAGCCTGCCGGACAAGGACGAACTGGTCGCCGACCTGCTCGCCGTGGTCTCGGCGGTGCCCGAGGAGGGGCCGAACGCGAGCCCGGCGCTCTACCGTGCCGGCCTGTTCGGTCCCGACGTGGTGGCCTTGCTCCGCCGCCGCTATCGCGATCACCTCATGCTGCTGGCCGCCCTGGACCTGGCCGCCACGGTCGAGAACGAGCCGGTGCTGCCCTATCGGGTCGTCGGCAGGCAACTGGCGGACCTGGCCGACGCGGCGCTGACCGCCGCACTGGCGGTGGCGGTGGCCAGGGTGTGCAAGGACAAGCCGTGTCCGGTGCGCCTCGCCGTCATCGCGATGGGTAAGTGCGGCGCGCGCGAACTGAACTACGTCAGCGATGTCGACGTGGTGTTCGTCGCCGAGCCCGCCGACGCGACCGCGACCAGGCTCGCCGCCGAGATGATGAGCATCGGCAGCCAGGCCTTCTTCGAGGTCGACGCGGCGCTGCGCCCGGAGGGCAAGGCGGGCGCGCTGGTGCGCACGCTGGATTCGCACCTGGCCTACTACAAGCGCTGGGCGCGCACCTGGGAGTTCCAGGCGCTGCTGAAGAACCGCCCGATGACCGGCGATCTGGAGCTGGGCCGCCGGTACCGCGACGCCGTCATGCCGATGGTGTGGACGGCTTCCCAGCGTCCCGACTTCGTCTCCGACGTGCAGGGCATGCGCCGCCGGGTCGAGGATCTGGTGCCCGCCGAATTGCAGGAGCGCGAGCTCAAACTGGGTCGCGGCAGCCTGCGCGACATCGAATTCGCCGTCCAGCTCCTGCAATTGGTGCACGGCCGGGTCGACGAGACGCTGCACGTGGCCAGTACCGTGGACGCGTTGACCGCGCTGGCCGCAGGCGGTTACGTCGGCCGCGACGACGCCGGGAATCTCACCGCCTCCTACGAGTTCCTGCGGTTGCTCGAGCACCGCCTGCAGATGCAGCGCCTCATACGCACCCACACGCTGCCCGCCGAAGAGGACGAAGAGGGCCTGCGCTGGCTGGCCCGGGCCGCCCACATCCGCCCGGACGGCAGGCAGGACGCGGTCGGCGTGCTGCGCTCGGAGATCCGCCGCAACGCGGTGCGGATCCGCCGCCTGCACACCAAGCTCTTCTACCGGCCGCTGCTGGAATCGGTCGTCAAGATGGACCCGGACGCGCTGCGCCTGAGCCCCGACGCCGCGATCCGTCAGCTGGCCGCCCTCGGCTACGTCGCCCCGGAGAACGCCCTCGGCCACCTCAAGGCTCTGACCGGGGGAGTCTCACGCAAGGGCCGCATCCAGGCGCTGCTGCTGCCGACGCTGCTGCAATGGCTCGGCGAGACACCGAATCCCGACGCGGGCCTGCTCGCCTATCGCAGGCTCTCCGAGGCGCTCGACGACCAGATCTGGTTCCTGCGCGAACTGCGCGACGAGGGCGCGATCGCCGAACGGCTGATGATCGTGCTCGGTTCCTCGGAGTACCTGCCCGATCTGCTGATCAACGCCCCCGAAACCATCCGGATGTACGCCGACGGCCCCAGCGGCCCGGCGCTGCTCGGTCCGCAACCCGAGGACGTCGCGCGCGGCATCCTCACCGCGGCCGCCCGCTACGACGACCCGACCCGCGCGGTCGCCGCGGCGCGCTCGCTGCGCAGGCACGAACTCGCCCGCGTCGCCTCGGCCGACCTGCTCGGCCTGCTCGATGTGCCGCAGGTGTGCCTGGCGCTGTCCTCGGTGTGGGTGGCGGTGCTGGACGCCTCGCTGGCCGCGGTGATCCGGGCGAGCGAGGCCGAGACCGGTGAACCCGCGCCCGCCGATTTCGCGGTCATCGGCATGGGCAGGCTCGGCGGCATGGAGCTGGGCTACGGCTCCGACGCCGACGTGCTGTTCGTCTGCGATCCCCGGCCCGGTGTGGACGAGACCAAGGCCGTGAAGTGGGCCAACGGCATCGCCGAACAGGTGCAGCGATTATTGGGCGCGCCGAGCACCGACCCGCCGCTGCACGTCGACGCCGGCCTGCGCCCGGAGGGCCGCAGCGGCCCGCTGGTCCGCACGCTGGCCTCCTACGAGGCCTACTACGAGCAGTGGTCGCAAGCGTGGGAGATGCAGGCGCTGCTGCGCGCGCACCAGGTGGCGGGCGATCAGGACCTGGGCGTGCGCTTCCTGCACGCCATCGACAAGGTCCGCTACCCGGCGGGCGGCGTCTCCGAGGAGGCGGTCCGCGAGATCCGCCGTATCAAGGCCAGGGTCGATTCCGAGCGGCTGCCGCGCGGCGCCGACCCGGCGACCCACACCAAGCTCGGCCGCGGCGGCCTGGCCGACATCGAGTGGACCGTGCAGCTGCTGCAACTGCGCCACGCCCACGAGATCCCCGGTCTGCACAACACCTCGACCCTGGAGGCGCTGGAGGTCATCGAGAAATCCGAACTGCTCTCCGCCGAAGATGTCGCCCTGCTGCGCGATTCCTGGCTGACCGCCACCAAGGCCCGCAATGCGCTGGTCCTGGTGCGCGGCAAGGCGATCGATCAGCTCCCCGCCCCCGGCAGCCTGCTCTCGGCGGTGGCCGCGGTCGCGGGATGGCCGAACAACGACGGCGGCGCGGAGTTCCTCGACAACTACCTGCGGATCACCCGCCGTGCGAAGGTGGTGGTGCAGCGCGTGTTCGGCGGCTGACCGGCCCCGATCCCGCCGAAGCGCGCGGCGAACGCCCGCAGCGCCGCGCGCTCGGATTCCCGATCGGGACCTTCGACCGTCACCGACACGAGGTCGCCCTCGGCCACGGGCAACTCGTCGCGGCAGAACGGCAGCACGAGGGCATGCACGCTGCGCTCGTGGCAGCTGAGCGTGACGCGGCAGGGCCGGTGGCTGCCCGCGACAGCGGCAAGGTCGTGCGCGTCGCCCTCGGTCATCGGCCCGGCTGCCCGCAAGTGTTCGACATGCATGTGCGCACCTCTCGTGTGGATGCCGATCAGTGTAGGGCCGGCCCGCGGGGCATGGACCCGCTCGCACGCGATCGGTGAGCGGGGCTCGAATAGGGTTGATTCCATGCGTGAATGGATGATGCGGGCGCTCCTGGCACTGGGGTGGTGCGGCCTGCTGGTGGGGATCGCCGGAATCGTATTGCACACGAGGGGATGGCGGTCGCAGACCTTCTCCCTCGTCGCCTCGGGTGCGTCCTACTTCATGCTGGCGGCGTTGGTCTCGCTGTTGCTGTTCCTGCTCGCGCGCGGCTGGCGTAGCGCGGTGGCGGCCGGAATCGTGGTGGCGGCGGTGGCGTGGACGCAGCTGCCGATCTTCGTTCCCGACGGCAACGCGGCGGGCGGGCCGGAACTTCGGGTGCTGCAGTCCAATCTGCTCTTCGGCGGGGCCGACGTGATCTCGGTGGCCCACCACGTCGAAGCACGCGACGCCGACGTCCTGACCGTGCAGGAACTGACACCCGACGTCGAACCCCGGCTGACCGCGGCACTCGCCGCCGAGCTGCCCCACCACTACCTCGAACCCATGCACGGGGGCGGCGGCACCGGCATCTACAGCCGCTACCCCCTGCGCGACGCCGTGAAGTTCGACGGCTTCCTGCTGACCAACCTCGCGGTCACCATGGATCACCCCGAGCGCGGCGCGGTCACCGTACTGAACTTCCACCCGGTGCCGCCGACCGCGAACTTCCCGGCGTGGAGTTCGGAGATGCGCCGGGTCCGCGAGATCCTCGCGGCGCAGACCGGACCCGCCGTGGTCGGCGCGGACTTCAACGCCACCCGCGATCACGCCCTGTTCCGTGACCTGCTGCGCGGCCGGTTCGCCTCGGCCGCCGAACTCGCCGGCGCCGGGCCGATGCCGACCTGGCCCGACGACCGCGCGTGGGGGCCGGTGATCGGCATCGACCATGTCCTGGTCGCCGACGGCAGCGCCGAGCACGCGGAGAGCATCCGGATTCCCGGCTCGGACCACCGCGCGGTCTTCGCGGTACTGCACCTGGCCTGAGCCGGACCCCGGGCGGCGGCGAGCACGCGGGCCGCCGCCGCGCCTCAGGGAACGAGCTGCCACGCCACGGTCCGGAGCCCTCGCGGCATTCCCTCCGGCCGCTGTTCGACAGCATCCGAGTCCGGCGTGCTGTGGCACCGCCGACCCGAGCGACGGTCGCCGAGGGCGTCAGGCGGTGGGCAGCGTGCTCAGCGAGGCGAGCGTGCCCGACACCGCGCGGGCCGCTTCGGCGCCCTTCTTCACGAAGTGCTCGGTGTAGTAGTCGACGTGCTCGCTGTGCTCGTGGAAGTGATGGGGGGTGAGCACCACCGAGAACACCGGCACATCGGTGTCGAGCTGCACCCGCATCAGTCCGTCGACCACCGCGGAGGCCACGAAATCGTGCCGGTAGATACCGCCGTCGACCACCAGCGCCGCCGCGACGACCGCCGAGTAGCGGCCCGTGCGGGCCAGGCGCTGGGCGTGCAGCGGGATCTCGAACGCGCCGGGCACCTCGAAGACGTCGATGCCCTCGGCGTCGAAACCGAGCCGGGCGAATTCGGCGGTGAAGCCCTCCAACGCCTTGCCGACGATGCCGCTGTGCCAGGACGCGCGGACGAACGCGACCGATGCGTTGGATGTCGAAGCCATGTCGTGAGCTTACTGGGCGGGCAGATGCGCCTGAATCCACCGTTGGACGTCGGCGAGCACGGTGTCGCGCTCGGGCTCGTTGAAGACCTCGTGGTAGAGACCGTCGTAGCGGATCACCGTGAGATCCTTCGCGCCCGCGCCGCGCTCGAGCATGTCCGAGCTGGACGGCGCGGCGAGGGTGTCGGAACTGCCGTGCAGTACCAGCGTCGGCACGGTCAGCGCGGCCAGCCTGCCCTTCACCGTGCCGGTGGCGGCCAGGATCTCGGCGCCGGTGCGCGCGGGCAGCTTGCCGCGGAACACCAGCGGATCGTTGTCGTAGGCGGCCACCACGGCCGGATCACGGCTGATCGTCGACGAATCGAGCTGGAGCACACCGAGATTCGGGGTCAGCTTCGACAGCACCGGCGCGAACAGCCGTTGCAGCGGGTTGCCGACCGGGATGTCCAGCGGCGGCGCGGAGACGATGATCCCGGCCACGTCGATCGGCGCGCGGGTCGCCAGGTACAGCACGATGAGGCTGCCCATGGAATGCCCGAGCAGGAACACCGGGACGTCGGGATGTTGCTGCCGGGCGATCGCTCGCAACTGTTCGACATTGTCCGCGGCACCGTCGACGGAGTCCAGATTCGCCGGGTGGCCGCCGGACCTGCCGTGCCCGATGTGGTCGAGCGCGTACACCGCATACCCGGCCCCGGCCAGCGTCTCGCCCACGTATTCGTACCGGCCCGAGTGCTCGGCGACGCCGTGCACCAGGACGGTCACCGCGCGGGCCGATCCCTCGGGAAGCCGAGCCCGCCAGAAGATCCGGCCGCCCCGGCCCTCGAACGCGTCTTCCCTGGTCTGGCTCACCGCAGTTCCTCTCCGATCGGACCGGCCGCGAGCTCCTCGATCAGTCGCCGGTCGAATTCGATGAGGCGAGCGTAGTTGAGTCGCGAGATCCGTTCATCGGTTCCGTGGATCGTCGCGAGGTCGGCCTCGGTGAGCACGATGGGCGCGAAATTGCAGCGCGTCGCCGCCAGCCCGTCGTAGTGCCTCGAGTCCGTCGCGCCCGGCACCAGACCGCTGGTGGCCGCGGCGCCGGGGACCACCTCGCGGGCCAGTCGCGCGACGAGCTCGAACGCCGGACCCGGGCTCTCGGTGCGCGACGGCTCCGAGGACATGCCCGCCAGCTCGACGGTCACACCGGGATCGCCGATCACCCGGCGGCAGTGTTCGAGCACCCCGGCCACCGAATCACCGGGCAGGATACGGAAATTGATCAACGCCTCGGCGTGCTGGGGCAGCACATTGGCCTTCACGCCCCCGCGGATCACCGTGGGGGCGGTGGTGGTGCGGACCATCGCCTCGGTCTGCGGCCGCGCGGCCATCACCCGCGTGATCAGCGGTCGCGCCGCTCCCGCCGCGCCGAGCAGCAGCCGTCGCGCCGGCGGCAGCACCCCGCGCAGCCGGGCCAGCATGTCGGCGGTGACCGGCGGGACCCGCAACGGCATCGGCCGGTCCTGCACCCGCGCCACCGCCCGGGCGAGCCGCCCCACCGCCGTCTGCTTGCCCGGCATCGACGAATGCCCGCCGAGCTCGCGCACCGACAACCGCACGGTGGCATAACCCTTTTCGCCCACCATGATCGAGGCCACCGGGACGTGCACGCCGTCGGCGATGCCCTCGGTGATCACCCCGCCTTCGTCGAGCAGCAGATCCGCCCGCACTCCCGCCTCACGCAGGTGCTCGGCCATCCGGACCGCGCCCGCGTCGCCGAACACCTCTTCATCGTGCCCGAAGGCCAGGTACACCGTGTGCTTCGGCCCGATACCGGCCTCGAGCGCGCCCTCGACGGCTTCCAGCAGGGCGATCATCCGGCTCTTGTCGTCGATCGCGCCGCGACCCCAGATGAACTCCTCGTCGACGACACCGGCGAACGGAGGACGCGACCACCCCTCGCCCACCGGCACCACGTCCTGGTGCGCGAGCAGAATCGCCGATACCCGCTCCGGCTCGGCGCCCGCCCAGCGGTAGAGCCTGCTGTGCCCGAACGTCCGCAATTCCAGTTCGGCGTGCACACGCGGGAAGGAAGCCTCGAGGTGGGCGGCCAGCCGGACGAATTCCCCGTCGGCGCTCTCGTCGGGTTCCTCACCGATCCCGGAGACGGTCGCGCACCGCAACGCGGCGGCCAAGCGCTCGGCGACCGCGTCGTCGACCGCTTCGAGAGTCCGGGGGTTCCCCGTCCCCGATGCCTGCGCTGTCATCGCCACATCCCGTCCAGGTCGCCCGCCGTCCACTGCCTCGTTCATACCGCACCGGACACGTCTGCGGGGGAGATCAGGTCGGCCCGAGCGCGCCGCGGACGCCCGGCCGGCGCGCGGTTCCCGAGATCGACCCGGCAGGACGATCGGATCGACGGGGTTCCGGTTCCGGTGACCCTGGGGAATATCGGAACGGACTACCCGGCCCCGTGGTGGCCGGACCGGCGAGGAGAGCGACGGCGTCCCCGGTGGAACGACGCCGAGACAGACAAGGCCGCCGCGGCGACGAGGAGCGGCAGGATGCTGACCGTCAGCATGGTGAGCCGCAGCGCGTCCGCGAAATCCTGCCCGAGGTGCAGTCCGGACGCCTGCCGAATGAGGTTCGGATCGAATCCGCCGCTACCCGGGCTGAGTGCCAGGCTGTTGCGCACGGCGTCCACCGTCCGTTCGGCCTCGGTCGCCGACAGCCCGCGTGATTCGGCGTCGGCCAGCCACTCCTGCCGGAAGAAGATCCGCAGCAGGAGCAGGTAGACGGTGGGCCCCAGCGCGTAGCCGGTCATCCCCGAGGCCAGTTGCGCCGAAGCCACCGCGCCGGAATGCCCGGGTGGTGCTTCGGCGAGGACCGTCTCCGACACCGCGGTCGAGGTGACCAGTGCGCCCAGATTGCACAGCCAGATGGCCGCGACCAGCAACCAGAGCGCCATCGTCGGGCTGACCGTCCCCGCCATCAGCAGCCCGCTCACCGCCAGCACCACCAGACCGGTGACCAGAACCGGTGCCGGGCTGTGCTTTTCGATCACGCGCCCGGCCAGGATCAGCGCGCCGGCGATCAGCAGGGTACCGGGCAGGTACAACAGGCCGATCGATTCGGGTGAGAGCGCGAGCACCACGCTGCCGAACTGCCCAAGGGCGATGCCAAGCCCGGCGGCCAGGAAGTTCAGCGTGAGGGTCGCCACGAGCGCCACGCTGAACGCGCGGCTGCCGAACAATGCCGGATCCAACGCCGGTTCGGGGGTGCGGCGTTCATGGCGCACGAAGAGCACGGCGGCCACCACGGCGATCACCATCGGCAGCACGGTCTGGGGCCGCGATATGCCGTTCTGCGCCGCCGCGAGGCCGATGACCAGGGCGAGCAGAGCCGCTCCGACCAGGATCACGCCGGCCACGTCGAGCCGGCCGCGTTGTTGCGCCGGAGCCTCGGGAACATACCGGGAGGTCAGCCACAACGACATCACGCACAGCAGCGGGGCGAGCAGGAACAGCACCCGCCAGCCCGCCGCCGCCACCGCCCAGCCGGTCACCGCGGGGGTCACCCCGCACAGGACCATCTCGACGGCCATGAACGCGCCGATGGCCGCGGGTCTCTTCTGCTCCGGCACCGAGGTTTTGAGCAGCGCCAGCGGCACACCGAGCAGCGCCGTCATCCCGACTCCGGCCAGCAGGCGCATCACCAGCAGGAAGCCCAGGCCCGGCGAGAACACCGACAGCAGGTCGGCGATCATGACGACGACCAGCCCCCACCTCAGCAACCGCTTCAGCCCGAAGGCGTCCCCGAGATTGCCCGCGGCCAGGACCGCGGCAGCCATCACCAGCGTCGCCGCACCTCCCAGCACCCCGATTAGCTGCGCCGGGACGTCCAGCGCCCGGCTCACCGCGGGCAGATTCAGGTTGAGCACCAAGGGGTCGACGACGGTGATGGTGAAGGCGATGGCGAGCGCGAGGACGATCGGCGTCGTCTTCGCATCGCCGCGCGACCTGATCGCGGGCACCGTGCGCCTCCTGTCCCGTCCGAGCCGGAGGTGGCGGCGTCGGCGCCGTCACCGGAGCGTGGGGTGTTCACCCCGGCCCGAATGTCACCACCAGAACGTCGCGATATGTGGTCCGGGGCGAGCGCGTCCCAGTGGGCATGGAACCGCTCCCAGATGTCGTCCGTCGCGCCGAGCAACGATGTCGTGACAGCCGCGGGGACGAGATGGACGCCGCGGGTCACCAGATCCCCGCGCACCGTCGCCACCCGCCGATCCGGGTTTGCGGCTTCGGGAGCCGCCGCGGCCTTCGGCGCCGCCGGCGAGCCGCTGGTCGTGCCGTTCATGGAAGCGCGCCGTCCACCGCGCGCCCGGCGACATCGAGGCCGGGCATCCGGGCCAGCAGCCCGGGGGCGAGTCCGGCGGCGGCGGTCGCGGCGGCGGCCGATCCCAGCGCCAGGGCCCAGCCGACCGGGCCGACGGGCACGCAGCCGAGGAAGTGGCTGATCCCGGGGGTGCTGATCAGCACGCCCATGACGACGAGGGATCCCGCGGCGGTCGAGACGACGAGCGGGCTGCGGGAGTCGATGAGCGTTTGGCCGAGCTGGCTGCCGACGAGCGCGATCAGGGCGACGGTGGACGCCCGTCGCGGCCGTCCGGTGAGCCGTGCCGCAGCCCACGCCGCGGTGGCTCCGGCAGCGGTGGCGGTGCCGCGGATGGCGATGGTGCGCAGGAGTGCGGACTGGTCCGTTGCGTGCGCGGCGCCCGCCGCGTAGTGGTTCCCGTTGTGGTCCTGGGCGTTGTGCTCCGGGGAGGCGACGGCGAGGGCAGCCGCGGGCAGCGCGTCGGTCAACATGTTCACCAGGATCAGTTGCCGCGCGTTGAGCGGCGAGTGTCCGGTGATCAGGCTGCCCAGCAACGCGAAAGCCACTTCGCCCGCGTTTCCTCCGAGTAGCACGGCCACGGCGGCCTCCACCCGGCGCCACAACTGGCGGCCCTCGTCCAGCCCGTCGAGCAGGGCGCCCACCCGGCCGTCGAGCAGGACGATATCGGCGGCGCCGCGGGCCGGGTCGCTGCCGCGGGAGGCGACCCCGATGCCCACGCTGGCCGCGCGGATGGCGGCGGCGTCGTTGGCGCCGTCGCCGACCATCGCGGTCACCCGTCCGGTCCGCTCCAGGGTCTGCACGATCTGCACCTTGTTCTCCGGAGACATCCGGGCGAAGACCAGGTAGTCCGTGACGGCGTGTTCTTGTTCGGTCTTCGACAGCGTGTCCCACTCGGCTCCGCTGATCACCTGGTCCGGGGTGATCGGCATGCCGAGTTCCCCGGCGATGGCGAACGCGGTGACGGGATGATCTCCGGTGATCAGGCGGACCGCGATGTTCTGCTCGCGCAGAGCCGGGATCAATCCGATGGCGTCGGCGCGCGGCGTGTCGGACAACCCGAGCAGGCCGACCGGTTGTAGCCGATGCTCCGCCAGTTCGCCGAGGATGCCCGGGTCGGCGGCCGATGCCTCGGCGTGACGAGCCGTGATCTCGCGTTGGCCGACAGCGATGACCCGCAGTCCGGCGGCGGCCATCGACCGCACCCGCGCGGCGATGCCGGGATCCGGATCGGTGTAGGCGGCGAGCACGGCTTCGGGGGCGCCCTTGACGGCGAGATGCGTCCCGGCGATCGCCGCCGCGTAGGAGCGGCCCGACCGGAACGGCAGGTACGCCTCCCGCCGACCTTCCTCGTCCTGCACGTTCGCCGCGTCGGCGGCTTCGACGATCGCGATATCGGTGGCGTGGTCGGGCGGACCGCCGTTCTCCGACCGTGCTGTACGCGCCGCGTAGGCCAGCACCTGTTCCCGGGAGAACCCGGGCGCGGGTTCGACCGCCGAGACGCGCAGCCGGTTCTCGCTCAGGGTTCCGGTCTTGTCGAAGCACACCACCTCCACGCGGCCGAGTGCCTCGATCGAGCGCGGTTTGCGGACGAGGGTGGCGGACCTGGTGAGCCGGCGCGCGGCCGACGCCTGTGCCAGGGTGGCCACCAGTGGCAGACCCTCCGGCACCGCGGCGACGGTGATCGCGACACCGCTGATCACCGCGGCCCGTAATCCGGTTCCGCGGAGCAGGCCGAGTGCGGTCACCAAGGCGCCGCCGCCGAAACTGATCGGCAGCGAGCGCCGGGTCAACACGCTCAGCTGTGACTGCAATCCCACCTCGCGCACCTCGGCCGGGGCCATGGCGGTGGCCCGCCGCGTCTCGGTGGCCTGCCCCACGGAGGTCACCAGAACCGTTGCCGTGCCGGTCAACACCGTGGTGCCCGCGTAGAGCATGCAACTGCGTTCGGCCGGCGGCGCACCCGGCGTCGGCTCGGTCTGCTTGGTCACCGGCAATGATTCGCCGGTCAGCGACGACTCGTCCACTTCGACGCCCGGCGCCTCGAGCAACCGGCCGTCCACCGGGGCCACCTCACCCGGCCGGACTTCGATCACGTCGCCCGGCCGCAGCGCCGCGGCGGCGACATCGCGGTAGCGATCCGGGCCGATGATCCGCCGGGCGGGTGGATCCTGCACGGCGAGAAGTCTTTTCAGCACCCGTTCGGCACGCAGTCGTTGCGTGGCCGAGATCGACGCGTCGAGCATCAGTACCGAACCCACCAGCACCGCGTCCAGCGGCGACCCCAGCACGGCGCTCGCCGCGGCGCAGGTCGCCAGCACCGGGGTCAGTGGATCGGAGAGTTCGCCGCGCACCGCGCGGACGAAGTCCCTGGTCGACATCACCGGGCGGCTGCCGAGCAGCCGCGTCATCGGTGCGGTGACCAGTGCGACGGGGCTCGCGCCTTTGGCGGCCGAGTCGGCCTCCGGCGGGGTGGGGAGCAGTCGGCGGGCTTCGGAGATGGGCATCGCGTGCCACTCGTGACCCGACCGCGATACGGGAAGCGGTGCGTCGAGCACAGCGCGGGCCAGTGCGTATCCGGCCCACAGTCCGCCCGCCGCGCCGACGGTCACCGACTCCGCCCCGGTGCCGGGCACCCCGGGCAGCATCAGCAAGGTGCCGAGCAGGGACGCGTTCAGCGAGGCCTCGACGCCGCGTCGGCTCGCCGACCGGGCGGCCGGAAGCGCTCGCAGTACCCGCCAGACGCCGGTCAGGTCCGCGGCCAGCAGGTGCGCTCCCCACGCCGGGGCGAGTCCGTCACGGGCGACTCCGATGCCGACGTCGGCCAGCGCGAGTGCGCGCGGCGCGTCCGCCGCCACCACGGCGACGGTGGCGCCGTCGCGTCGGAGTTCCGCCACCACCTCGCTCAGCGTCCGATCGAGCGACTCACCGAGTGGACGCAGATCGTCGAAGCCGTTGCGCAGGGAGCGGAGCGCGTCGTCGTCGACCGAGATCACCTTGACGCCCGCCCGGCGAGCCTCGGCGATCACCGCCGAGGCGTATCGGTCGTGGACGGAGCTGACCAGGATTCGCGCGTCGCCGTCGGCCTCCTGCGGGGCGCCGGGCACCGCGGAGATCGGATGCCAGCCGGGCCCCAGCGCGTCGCACGCCACCGAACGACGCGCGGTTTCCCACACCAGGGTGCGGTTGTGCTCGGGAACACCGAGAACACGGCTGACACCGAGTCTCGCGGTGTACAGGGCTCGCGGGTCGATCACCACCGTGTCCACCCGGTCGAGGCGTCGCAGCGCGGCCGGTCGCAGTGTCAGCACACCGTGCCGCTCGTTCAGGCCGCGTCCGAGGGTGGCGGCGAACAATTCACGTGCCGAGCGAGTCGCCCTCGGTGCGGCCACCATCGCCGCGGTGCCCGCGGTCACCGGGTTGCGGGAGAGTGCGCCGAGCCCGGCCGCGGCGGCGAACCCCGCTCGGCCGGCTCGATCCGCATAATGCTCGACCAGGCCTTCCGGCCCCGCGTCGGAGCGGACCGGCGGCGGGTATTGCTCGGCGGGCACCCACGGCGCGAAGGTCGGCTCGAGCTCCCGCCATGCCCGCCGACCGGAGAGCGCCTCTGTCAGCAGTGCCACCCGAGTCGTCGCGTCCACGGCCAGCGACGCCGGTGACAGGCTCAGGGTGTACACCGCCGCGCTCGCGACCGCGAAGACCACGTCGGCTGCGTCCGTGCCGATCGCGTGCTCGACGACGGCCCGTACCCGTGGTTGGTAGTCGGCCGCGATCACCGGGGCGGCCACGGCTCCCGGCAGGTGCGGCAGCCGCAGCAACCGCCCGCCGAGAGTTGCCCACAGCGCGGCGAGCGTGGTGCCCGCGGCGATCAGGTGACCGGCCAGGATGACGTCGTCACCGGGCAGGTTGCGTGGTCCGCCACCCGAACCGCGCGCGCCGCAGGACTTTTCGGCATCGTCGATGATTCGGCACAGCGCCTCGGGGGTGGGGCCGGATCCATCGGAGGTCACCACGATTCGCGACCACGGCCGGTGCAGTTCGGCTCGTCGGACCCCCGGCGTCGAACGGACCGTCTCGAGCACCCGCTCGCCCAGTGCACGCCCGTCGGAGCTGTCCAGGCCGCGCACTTCGACCCACGTGCTGTTCCTGCCGGACCCATATCGTCGTGCGGGCGCACCTCCGACGGACTCGCGCGCAAGGCCCGCCAGCGGGCGGACGACGTCGGGTGGCAAGGCTGCGGCTGCCGCGACAACCCCGGTCGGTGAGCGCAGCAGGGCCCTGCTCACACCGGCCACCGTCCCGGCACCGATGAGCGTGGTGTCGACGGTGATCGCCACTCCGGCGGTGGCGGCCCGCGCGCCGGTGCGTACGCATCGTGCCGGCAGTGACGCGATTTCCGATATCAGGTGCCCTGCGATCATGGTCGCCCGCCCTACCTGTCCGAATCCCGTATCCGAAGCTCTGCGCCCGGCGCCGATGCGTCTCCGGCACCCTGGGATGGATCTCGCGGTGTTCTTCATGCCCCCGACGACGCCGTCGATGGCGTCACGGGCGGGCCGTTACTCGATATCGATACCGCCGGTTGTCGTAGCGGTGACGACTCTTCGAATGTACCGGTCAGGACTGCCGGTCGGCGGTGGAGGCCATGGCCGCCGTCGGCTCGGACTCCGAGTCGGGCGCGGGTTGCTGCTCCGGCTTCGCGGCAGCGGCCCGAGCACCGTCGGGGGAGGACTTGGCGTGTTCGGTGATCAGGAGTTGACCGACGCCGATCGCCACGGCGGCCGGCCATTCGAGCAGACCCGCCGCCACCAGCGCGCCGAGCCCGACGAAGTAGGCCATCTGCTCGGGCCGGGGAATTCCGACGTGGCCCATGCCAGGGAGGCGTAACGCGAAGCGTTCGGCGTCGCGGGCCAGGTCCGACATGGTGCGGTGTGATGAAATGGGCTGGTTCGATCGCGGGAGAGATTGTTCTTCGGCCATGGTTTCCCCTTTCGTAAACTGCGCGTCTCCCGGGGCCTACTCGAGCATTTTAGTGTCGAGTCATGTCGAATCCCATGGCCGTTGCCGGTCCGGACGCGGTCGTCGGGGCCGTGGTCAAGCTGCTCACTCCACCGCTGTGCGAGCTGTACGCCGTGCTGATGCGCGTCGGCGTCGTGGTTGTCCTCGACGATTGAGCCGGACGTCCGGCGCGCTGGAGGCAGCGCTTCGACCACCGCCGGGCGCCGCGCCGTGGGAAGGTCATGTGGTCGGGCGCGGCCACGGATCGCCCGCCGCCTGCCGCGCCGGGCGGATCCGCGGGAAGGCTCAGGGCAGCGCGCGCGTGCAGAGCGACAGGACGTCGAGTCCTGTCGAGGCGCGTTCGGGCACCTCGATCGAGTAGACCAGCTCGGTTTCCGGATGGTGCATGGCGCAGAAGGCCTCGCCGATGGCCATCCACGTCGTGGCGAGCACGCGTGCCGACGCGCGCGGGTCGTCGCACGCCACCTTGTCGAGCACCGGCGCGATACGGCTCTCGTCCGGACCGCGCAGATCGCGCAGGCAGTCGCCCGGCAGCAGCCACCCGGCGGTGGACGAGGCGGTGGCCACCTCGACGGTCAAGCCGTTCGCCGTCACCCGGGAACTGCGGGGTTGGGCCGCGCTCGTCGCGGCGCCTTCGCGTTCCTGGCGGTCCGCGAGGTCGGTCTCCGGCATCAATCCGGTGAGAACGGCCCCGGTCGCGATGATCACCGGCATCACCATGCCGATGATCTGCGGGCGGTGGGTCAGCGGCTTCCCCGGATCGAGCGGCGGGTGCGGCGCGCCGGGTACCGGCGCGGGTAATGCCGCGACCGTCGTGCGCTCGCCGAGATTGCCCAGCAGGATGATCGGGTTGACGATCACCGACAGCGCGCTCCACCAGCCCTGCCACAGGCTGTCGCCCTGCATCGCGCGGAAGGTCGCCGTGCCGCAGTCCCGGCAGAACAGCCCAGCGTGCTTGCCGAACCGCATGCCCACGAGGAATCCCTGATGTCTGCGGAAAGTGGCGAACACGGCGGGCGTCGACCCGCACACCCAGCAGTAGAGACCGTTCCCCGTGGCGCCGGCGGGAGCCGCTCCCGCCGGCCGCGACCGATCCGTCACGCGCGCACCTGACTACTCTCTTCGAACCGCGAACTGATCATGGAAGCACAGCATTGCGCACGCGGCGCGAAATTGCTTGATCAGCAAGCCGATTCAGGGTAGCCGAGGGAAATGTCGCGGTCCGGACGTCCGGTCAGGAGGGGCAGTGGACGGTGTAGGTCCAGACGGTGTCGTCCAGGCCGGTGACGCGGACCAGCACCGAACTCGCCGTGCCCGCGGGCAGGTGGACCACCACCGATCCGGTGCCCTCGTTGGTGTTGTCGCCGACGTACCCGGTGTCGGCGACCTGCGTGCCCTGGTAGAACACCTGGATGCGGTCGGGGACGTTCTCGGTCTCGTAGCTGAGCACGAACGAGGTCGGGCCGCTGGTGCCGAGCTGATGAACGGTCTCGGTGACCCCCTCGCCACCGGATTCGGTCGACTGGTTGCACTGCTGGGTCTGCGGCGCTCCGTTGCCGAAGCTGCCGCTTCCACTGCCGAGCACACTGCTGCCGAAGTCCAGCACACTACTGCCCAACCCGATGCCCGTGTCGATCACGGTGCTGCCGGTGCTGCTCCCCGGCGCCGCCGCCGCGACAGCCCCGCCCGCCATCGTGGCCGCCAGCGCCACCGCGGCACTCGCCGCGACGAACCGTCCCTGAATCATCCTCGTGCCCAACACTTTCGACCTCCACTGATCACCGCACGAATATCGTCCCTCGATGATTTCAGTGGGCGAGGCCGTTGTATGTCCGCCGTCCGCACGACAGCACTTCTTGTGACACAGAGGGATTCGCCCGAGCCGGGCGGACCGGGTCAGTCGCGCGGCAGGACGACCGCGAATCCGAGCGGGGCCGCGCTCTCCGTCATTCGGGAAGCCCGAGCGCGAAACCGACGGTGATGA
The DNA here is from genome assembly GCF_000308595.1 of Nocardia higoensis NBRC 100133. Taxonomy (GTDB): domain Bacteria; phylum Actinomycetota; class Actinomycetes; order Mycobacteriales; family Mycobacteriaceae; genus Nocardia; species Nocardia higoensis. The sequence continues at coordinate 93,418 of NZ_BAGA01000058.1, forward strand.
TCAAGCAGCTGACGAGCGCGACGATTGCGATAATCCACATGCCGCGAACACTACGAGCTGTAGTAGACGTCGATCAATCTTGAAACGGCGTAAATGACCAGGTCAGGGACTAAAGAGGCCGCTGGTCCCACCGGCTGTCGACCTTGGAAATCGAAGAGCTGATGACCCGGGGCCCTACCGCGCGCGCTTGCGTCTCCTGCTCCGGAAAGGGCCGAGCCCTCCCCGTGCGAACACGGGAAGGGCTCGGAAACCGGGCGCTACGACGATTTACACGTCGAAGTAGAGCTCGAACTCGTAGGGGTGCGGACGCAGGTTGACCGGGGCGATCTCCTGGGTGCGCTTGATGTCGATCCAGGTCTCGATCAGGTCGGGGGTGAAGACGTTGCCCTCGGTCAGGTAGTCGTGATCCTGCTCGAGACGGTCGATGACCGACGCCAGGCTGGTGGGAGCCTGCGGGATGTTCTTGGCCTCCTCCGGCGGGAGCTCGTAGAGGTCCTTGTCGACGGGGGCGTGCGGCTCGATCTTCTTCTTGATGCCGTCCAGGCCGGCCATCAGCATGGCGGCGAAGGCCAGGTACGGGTTGCCCGAGGAGTCCGGCGCGCGGAACTCGATGCGCTTGGCCTTCGGGTTGTTGCCGGTGATCGGGATGCGGACCGCGGCCGAGCGATTGCGCTGCGAGTACACCAGGTTGATGGGGGCCTCGTAGCCCGGCACCAGACGGTGGTAGGAGTTCACGGTCGGGTTGGTGAACGCCAGCAGCGACGGCGCGTGGTGCAGGATGCCGCCGATGTAGTGGCGGGCGATGTCGGACAGGCCACCGTAGCCGGCCTCGTCGTGGAACAGCGGCTTGCCGTCCTTCCACAGCGACTGGTGGGCGTGCATGCCCGAGCCGTTGTCACCGAAGAGCGGCTTCGGCATGAAGGTGACGGTCTTGCCTTCCTGCCACGCGGTGTTCTTCACGATGTACTTGAACAGCTGCAGGTCGTCGGCAGCGCCGAGCAGGGTGTTGAACTTGTAGTTGATCTCGGCCTGACCGGCGGTGCCGACCTCGTGGTGGCCGCGCTCGAGCTCGAAGCCCGCGTTCTGCAGGTTGGTCGAGATCTTGTCGCGCAGGTCGACGTAGTGGTCGTAGGGCGCGACGGGGAAGTAGCCGCCCTTGTTGCGCACCTTGTAGCCGCGGTTGAGGGTGCCGTCCGGGTTGAACTCGGCGCCGGTGTTCCACGAGCCGGAGATGGACTCGATCTCGTAGAAGGAGCCGTTCATGGACGAGTCGTAGCGGATCGAGTCGAAGATGTAGAACTCCGCCTCGGCGCCGAAGTACGCGGTGTCGGCGATGCCGGTGGAGCGCAGGTACTCCTCGGCCTTGCGCGCGATGTTGCGGGGGTCGCGGGAGTAGGCCTCGCGGGTCAGCGGGTCGTGGACGAAGAAGTTCATGTTCAGCGTCTTGGCGGCCCGGAAGGGGTCGATCCGTGCGGTGGAGAAGTCGGGGAGCAGGAGCATGTCCGACTCGTCGATCGACTGGAACCCACGGACGGAAGATCCGTCGAAGGCCAGGCCCTCTTCGGCGAGGTCGGCGGTGAAGGCCTTGGCGGGGATCGAGAAGTGCTGCTGCACACCGGGAAGATCGCTGAAGCGGATATCGACGTACTCGATGTCCTCTTCCTTGATGTACTGGATGACCTCGTCGGCCGTGCTGAACGTCACTTGTTCTCCTTACGGATCGGTCCCAGCCAGTATGGATTGCGTGGGTTCGAGAGCAGACGCTAAGGATGCGGTGTTTCCCAGCAATCAAGGCTGTGTTTCGCCGGTGTTACACGTGCGGAGGTGGGTGTGAGGTCTCCCTCCAGTCACCGGATAGGTCTTCATCCTGCCACTGCCCGGTCGGGGCCGCGACAGCGGGGACCCGTGCGCAAACGACCGGCATGCCGGATTGCCGGAAGGTAGCCGGGGCGGATCGGGCCGGGTGCGACGACGACCGCTGCCGCCGCCTATCCTGAGGTCATGGCACGTATCACCGGCTCCTGGCTCACCGGACCCGAGGCCGACGGCGATCCGTCGGCCTCCGAGTACCCGGGCGAGTTGCTCGGTCTGCCCCGGGAGGGCGCCGGGTCGCTGGCCTCGATGATGCGTCGCATCGCCGCGCTGTTCGTGGACTGGATGATCTGCGTCGGCATCACCGCGCTGATCGTGCAGGGCGTGAACGCGAACCTGACCCTGCTGATCTGGTTCCTGATCGGCGTGATCTCGGTGACGCTGTTCGGCTTCACCCCCGGCCAGTACTTCCTGCACGTGCGGGTGGCACGTATCGACGTGGCCGCGCCGGTCGGATTCGTGCGGGCGCTGGCCAGGCAGGTACTGCTGGTCTTCGTCATCCCGGCGCTGTTCACCGACGGCGACGGCCGCGGCATGCACGACCGCGCCACCGGGACAGCGCTGATCAACGCCCGCTGATCGCGCCGCTGCGCGCCGGCCGCGACACCCGCTGACGCGAACAGCCCGGGACAGGTCCCGGGCTGTTCGGTGTATCGGCATTCGGTCAGCGGCGGCGGATGGTGCGCTGCATGCCCTTCATCTTCGCGCCGGCGGGCATCGGACCCTTCGGCAGCGCGGGGCCGGTGCGCTTGCTCAGCGCCGACAGCCTGCCCTCGATCAGATCCATGCGCTTGGCGTCGATGTTGGGCGGCAGCTTGGTGAGACGCTTCTGCAGATCCTTGAGCGGAATCTGGCCCTCGTCGTTGCCGATCACGAAGTCGTAGATCGGAGTGTCGCCGATCAGGCGCGCGGTGCGCTTCTTCTCCTGGGCGATCAGCGGCTTGAGACGCTGCGGCGAGCCCTCACCGATGAGGATCACACCCGGGCGCCCGATCACGCGATGCACCGCGTCGAGCTGGGTGGTGGCGGCGACGCCGTTGCTCACCCGCCACTTGCCCTGCAGGTTGTCGAGCACCCACGCGGCCGCGCCGGCCTGGCCCTCGGCCTTGGCATAGACATTGGCCTGCACGCGGCGGCCGAAGATGATGAACGCCACCAGCACGCCGAGCAGCAGGCCGATCGGCACCAGGAAGAACCAGCTGATGCCGAAGATCAGGCTGATCGCCAGGAACACCACGGTGATGCCGACGAGCGCGCCGATCATCAGCGGCAGCAGGAGCTTGTCTTCCTTGCGCTGCATCTGGAACGCCTGCCAGAGCTGCTGACGACGCTCCTTCGACGCCTGCTTGCGTGCCGCCTTCGCCGCGGCCTTCGCTTCCTTCGACGGTTTACCGCCCTTACCTGCTGCCATGGCACTCAGGATAGTGGGCTCATGTCGCGGCCTCGTCGAGCACCGTCCGCGAGACCGGTGCGGGCATCGGCTCGTGGCGGAGATAGCCGCGGTGGAACTCGCCGGTTCCGCGTGCGAGCGAACGCAGGTCGACGGCGTAACTGCGCAACTCCCGCTCAGGCACCTCGGCGTCCACTCTGGTGCGACCGGAACCGTGCGGTCCGGTTCCCAGAACGCGCCCGCGCTTGCCCGACAGATCACCGAGCACAGCGCCCAGATAATCGTCGGCAACCACGATCGACACCTCGTCGATCGGCTCGAGCAGCACCACCCCGGCCGAGGCCGCCGCCTCCCGCAGCGCCAACGCCCCCGCGGTCTGGAACGCGGCGTCGGAGGAATCCACCGAATGCGCCTTGCCGTCGACCAGCGTCACCCGGACATCGACCAGCGGATATCCGGCCACCACCCCCCGCGCGGCCTGGGCGCGCACGCCCTTCTCCACCGATCCGATGAACTGCCGGGGCACCGCACCGCCCACCACCGCGTCCACGAACTCCAGCCCCGACCCGGTCGGCAGCGGCCTGACCTCGATCTCGCACACCGCGAACTGCCCGTGCCCGCCGGACTGTTTGACGTGCCTGCCGCGTGCCCGCGCGGGCCTGGCCAGGGTCTCCCGCAGCGCCAGCCGGTACTCCTCGATGTCGACGGTGACGCCGAAGCGGGTGCGCAGCCGTTCCAGCGCGACATCGCGATGCGCTTCGCCCAGGCACCACAGCACCAGCTGCCCGGTGTCGCGATTGTGCTCGGCGCGCAGCGTCGGATCCTCGGCGGTGAGCCGGGCCAGACCGGCGGAGAGTTTGTCCTCGTCGGACTTGGCGTGCGCGCGAACGGCGACGGGCAGCAGCGGTTCCGGCAGCGGCCACGGCTCGATGAGCAGCGGGGTGCCGGTGGCCGAGAGCGTGTCGCCGGTCTCGGCGTGGGCGAGTTTGGTGACGCAGGCGATATCGCCCGCGATGGCCTGGCCGAGCGGACGCTGCTGCTTGCCGAACGGCGCGGTCACCGAGCCGACCCGTTCGTCGGCGTCGTGCTCGGGATGGCTCGGGTCGCCGGGGGCGGCCAGGCCGTGTCCGCGCACGTGCACGGTGTCGTCGGCGTGCAGGGTGCCGGAGAACACCCGCACCAGCGAGACCCGACCCACATAGGAGTCCGAGGACGTGCGGATCACCTCCGCGGCCAAGTCGGCCTCCGGATCGCAGGCCAGTGGCCGGGCGGAGCTGCCGTTGCCGCCGGGCGCCGCGGCGACCACGTGTTCGGCCGGGGTGGGGAAGCCGCCGACGATCAGGTCGAGCAGCTCCACCGTGCCGAGCCCGTTCCGCGCGCCCTCCGGTGCGGACGCGCCGATCAGCACCGGGTGGAAACCGGCCCGTGCCACCGCCCGTTCCAGGTCGGCGGTCAGGGTGTCCGGGTCGATCTCGGCGCCCTCGAGATAGCGCTCCATGAGCGACTCGTCCTCGCTGCCCGCGATGACGGCCTCGATCAACCGGCCGCGCCCCTGCTCGGCGAGGCGAGCCTGCTCCTCGGCCGGTTCCCGTGGCGTGGGATCCCCGCTCGTGTAGTCGATCACGCGGTCCGACAGCAGGTCGATCAGCCCGGTCACCGGCCGGTGACCGTCCGCGCCCGCCGGGCCGTGTACCGGAATATGCAGCGGCAGAACAGATTCGGATGCGCCGTCGCCGAGGAAGAGCGCGCAGGCGTGCACCATCTCGTCGAAGTCGGCGCGCGCGGCATCGAGGTGGGTGAGCACGATCGCGCGCGGCATGCCCGCCGCTTCGCACTCGTCCCAGACCGCTCGCGTCGCGCCGCCGACCCCGGCCGGGCCGTCGGCCGCCGAGATCACGAACAGCGCGGCGTCGGCTGCGCGCAAGCCGGCCCGGAGCTCGCCGACGAAATCCGCGTAGCCGGGGGTGTCGATCAGATTGATCTTCGTCTCGCCCCACCCCACCGGCACCACCGAGACCTGCACGGACCGGTGCTTGCGCTGCTCGATCTCGTCGTAGTCGGACAGGCTGGTGCCGTCCTCCACCCGCCCCGCGCGATTCAGTGCGCCGGTGGCCAGCGCAAGAGCCTCCACCAGCGTCGTCTTGCCCGCTCCGCTGTGCCCGACCAGCGCCACGTTCCGAATGCGCTCCGGTCGGTCAACGGTCACCACACCGTCGGCCATGTCACGCTTCCTCGCCTCGACATCGCGGTATATCGAGCTTCCCACCATCGCCGCCGCAAGTCCACGTTCCCGGCGGGGAGGGCGGCCCGGGCGGCCGGCCGTGGCGCGTCAGTCGCCGGTCAGGCCGTGATCCGCCCCGACCACATGGTGAAACCGCGACCGCCTGCGGTGCAGCCGAACGAGCCGTGGAATCCGACGGCACAGTTCACGCCCGCGTATTCGATGATCGGGCCCCACTGTCCGTCGCTGGTCCTCACCTCCGACAGCGGCGGGTTTCCGCCGGGAAGTGTGTAGGCGGCGCCCGGGGTGAAGGTGGGGTGTGCGGGCAGCCAGGGCAGGTCGATCACGATCTCGCTGACCGGAAAGCTGAACGGCAGCTGCCCGTAGGTCAGCGGCGTGGGGGAGGGCAGGTCGCATCCGACGGTGCCGTTGCCGAAGATGGCGCACTGCACCGAACCCACCGAGAAGTGCTTGGTCGCCGGTTCGGCGCTCGCGCTCGCGGCGAAGAGAACGGGGACCGCGCACGCGACCCCCAGTATCCCGGCCACTCGCGTCGTGTTTCGCTTCATCCGAACTCCTCACCTGTCGAGATGTCGAGGGCGACAGTGATGCCGAAAGCATCATCACTGTCGCACAGACCGTCGTAGGGGCTGTCGGAACGAGGCGTTATTTCGTTTCCGCGCGTGGCATTCTGCGTGCCCGCTCGGCGCGTTACTCGCAGCCGATGCCGTCGCCGTCGCGGTCCAGGCCGTATTCGTCGGGGCCGATGACCGTCACGCGGCCGGTGTAGACGGGACCGTTGCCGCTGCCGCCCGCACAGTCGACATCACTGGTGATCGGCAGGCACGGGGTGTAGGAGGGATGGCACTCGGCCGGCTCGGCGGTGGCCGCGGGGGAGGCGGGCGAGGTCAGGACGAATGCCGCGGCGGCGAGGGCGGATACGCCGAGCGAGAAAGCGAAACGCATGGTGCTCCTATCTGGGTACAGCTTCGCTAGTGTGCCACGAGTTCGCCCGCTCGACCAACGCTGCCGCGAGCGGCGCGGGCACGCTGCCCGGCGACCGCCTCGCCGCCGCCAATACCCCGCTGTTACAGTGCCTTTCGGCGATACGGAGCCACGGCGACGGCCTACCGTTGAGCCCGTCGATAGTGGGACGGCGATGGAGGGCGGCCGCGATGCTGGTCATCGACGAGGCGACTGCGGTCGCGTATTCCGAACAGCGAGTTGTCGACTGGATGCGCGCCTGGTCCGGCCAGTTCATCATCGTCGGCCTGGCGATCTCCGGCGCTCGCCTGGGCGGTCACGAGCACACCGACCTCGTCGTTCTCACCCCGCGCGCCACCCTGGTGATGGAAGTGCGCGGGACGGTCCCCGAAGCGAGGGACGGCGTGCTGTCGGTGCGCTCGGACGGTCGCTGGAAGCTGTCCGGCTTCGACGGCGACCCGCTCGAAGACTTCGAAACCCTCGACGATAGAAGGCCTTTCGATCGGGTATCGAGCAGCATCTCCGCGCTGGCCGAGACGGTGCGCGGCCACAACCCCGACGCGCACGTCGAGGGCCTGATGGTGGTGGTGCCGCCCGGCGAAGCCGACATCACCGTTCGTGGCGGCGCGGGGCGCCCGCGCTGCGGCGTGGTGGTCGCCGAGTCCGCCGCCGACCTGCGCGCCTGGTTCCACCGCACCGCCAACCGGCCCGTCGTCTGGAGTGCGGAGGGCGCGCACGACCTGCTCACCGCACTCGGCGTCGGGGAGCGGGTGTCGGTCGAGGATCTGCTCGCGGAAGGCTTCCCGTCCCGCGCCCGCCTGGAATACCTGGCCAGTCCCGAATACGTGGCCGCGGTGTCGGCGGCGCGCCGGTACACCGAGGAGCGCAAGCAGGCTCGTGCCGAACCGGAAGGGCCCGACGGTGTGCGGAACGGCGATCTGCGGGCCGGGGAGGAGATGGTGCCCGCGGCGTTCACGGTCGGCGCGCCGCCCGCGGCCCGCGCCCGCCTCCTCGGCCGGGAGCGGGATCTCGCCGACCGGGATCGCGATGCCCTGTCATCGGGAGCGAGCATCTCCGAGCGAGTCTCCACCGCACCGGATTCCGTCCCGATCGCCGCGTCGGCCGTTGCGTCGCCCGCCCTCTCACCGGCAGCCGCGCCGATCATCGAACCGCCTGCGCCACCGATCGCCGCGCCGATCGCCTCGCCACCGGCCCCGCCGGGCGCCGCGTCGACAGCTACCCCGCGAAGTGCCGGGGCGGCCCCCGAGTCGCCTGCCGCGCCGATCGCTTCGCGGTCTGCGTCGCCGACGGTTGGGTCGGCTGATGCTTCGCGCAGTGTCGCGGCGCCTACCGCGTCGACCGTCGCGCCGATCGCTTCGCGGTCTGCGTCGCCGACGGTTGCGTCGACTGACACTTCGCGCAGTGTCGCGGCGGCTGCCGCCTCGACCGTCGCGCCGATCGCTTCGCGGTCTGCGTCGCCGACGGTTGGGTCGGCTGATGCTTCGCGCAGTGTCGCGGCGCCTACCGCGTCGACCGTCGCGCCGATCGCTTCGCGGTCTGCGTCGCCGGCGGTTGGGTCGGCTGATGCTTCGCGCAGTGCCGGGGCGGCCGCCGAGTCGCCTGCCGGGTCGACCGTCGCGCCGAGCGCTTCCCCGCCGGGTGTCGGGGCGGTTGCCGCGCAGGCCGCCGATCCGTCGCAGGCGTCCGGGCTTCTCGGCATCGGCGCGACCACGGTCGAACCCGGCTCGACGTCGATGGCGCCCGCTGCGGCGCCGATGTCGGCTGTCACGACCGCGAGGGCACCGGAACCCCGCGGGTCCGAAGGGCACCGGCCCGAACGCCCGCATGGCGGCGTGGTGGTCGGAGATCCGTTGCCCGACGCCGACGGCGAGTCCTCCTTCACCGACGACTGGTCGTCCTGGATCGGCCCGCAACGACTTCGATTCCGGCACACCGAGATCCTGCGGCCGACGTGGCTCGACGATGCCGCAGCCGCCGAACCCGCCGCCGGCCTCTCGGCCGCGTTCGCCCCGCCACCTGTCCGACCGGTCACCGGCCGGGACACGAGGACGGGCGGACGGCTCGGGCAAGGACTCGGCGATGCCACCCATCGCGTGCTGAGCACCGGGTCCGCGCGGGTGCGCGAGACCACGCAGCGTTGGCTTGCGAACGCATCTTCGCGTTCCCGGCCGGTGCGGTCACGCGGAGTACCCGCGTCGCTCGGGATCGGCGAACCGGCCGCGCCCAACGCGCACCGGCGTCAGCAGATGGTGGCGCTGACGCTGATCGCGGTGCTGCTCACCACTTTCTGGGTACTGGCCACGGCGTGCTCGACACCGCATCGCAATGCGGAGAACACCCGCGGCCTCGACGTCGCCGTCGTGTCGGAGTGGGATGCCCGATCGTGTTCGCCGAATCCCGGTCGCCACTGTGCGTGCCCGCCCGGCGAACTTGGACTGCTGACCAATTACTGAGCGGGAAAGGTGAATTCGCCCGGAGCGGTCCCGCGCCTCGACTCCGGACCTTCATCGGCCGCCCTTTAATCGACTTCAACGTTCAACACTTCCGGTGGTTTATCTTTGAAGAAGGAAATCCGTACTAATTATTCGAAATGTCGACCGCGGGTAGCTGCGCGTTCTCGACCGCTTCGCCGGGATACTCATATCTACTGCTCATCTATAGTGACTCATATCACGATTCAGTGAGGCGCACTCGGTTGAGCTGCTGATCTTGGGCGGTTATGGTGCAAGCGCCGGCATTTCAGTTGCTGGCAGATTGCTTGTTTTTCTCGAACCATGCGGAGTGCTCTCGTGGAAGATCAGAAGCGCAAGAGCCCTCCAGGCGCGCTCGGTGGCATTGTCGATCTGCTCGGCCGATGGCGTCTGCGTCGGAAAGTCGCGGCCGTTCTCGCGCTACCGGTGTGTATTGCCGCGGTGCTCGCGGCGAGCCGTATCCAATACCAATTGGCCGAGGCCGCCGACTTCCGTTCGGCCGTCGAGGCCGCCCGCATCGTGCCCGTCGCGGTCGAAACCGGCTCGGCCATCGACACCCTGGCCGTCACCCGGATCTCCGGCGGCGACACGACCCGCGAGCGGGCGGCGGCCGACGACGCGATCGCCGGCCTGACCCGCCTGCTCGACGGATCGGCCCACGCGCGAGCAGAATTCGAACCCGCGCTCACGGCGATGGGGGAGCTGCGCGACCGGCTGCTCATCGCCGAGCCGCCCACCGACCTCGCCGACCGGGTCGAATCGGTGCATGTGGCGCTGCTGGCCGCGCTGACCAGGGCCGCGAGCAGCGGCACCGACCTGAATGTCGATCAGTTCACCGCGCAGTTCAACAGCGCCTGGGAAGCCCGCCGCGCGTTGACCAGCCAGCGCATCCTCTTCGACGCTGTCACAGACATCGCGGACAACGCGGATGCCGTGGTCCGCGTGACCTTCCCGATGGGCGCCGAAGCCGCGGCCATCGACCGCCTGGTGAGCGCAGGCGTCGAATCCCCCGATCTCACCCTGGTGGCCACCTCGAACGACCTGCGCCGGGAGCTGTTCCTCGGCCGGTCCGTCGCCGAGCAGACCGACCTGCTGCGCGACGCGCTGACCGCCTCCGCCGAGAACTACGACGCGCTGCTCGGCCAGCTCGCCGCCGATCTGGTCGACCGCGCCCAGGTCAGGGCCGGTGACGCCGAGGCCGCCGCCCTGCGCGACACCGCTTGGGTCATCGGCGCGCTGCTGGCGGCGCTCACCTTCGCGCTGCTGGTCGCCCAATCGCTGATCGTCCCGGTCCGCCGCCTGCGGGAGGGTGCGCTGCGCACCGCGCGCCGCGAACTGCCCGCCGCCCTCGAACGCATCCGGACCGGCGAGTCCGGTCCCGAGCAGGAGGCGAAAGCCAGTGTCGCGCTGGGAACCGGTGAGGAACTCGACGAACTCGCCCAGGCCATCGACCAATTGCACGGCCAGGCGATCCGGTTGGCCGGTGAACAGGCCGAGACCCGTCGCCAGGTCAACGATATGTTCGAGACCCTCTCACGGCGCAACCGCGCGCTGATCGACCAGCAGCTCGGCCTCATCGAGGAACTCGAACGCGACGAAGCCGATCCCACCCGCCTGCGCAGCCTGTTCCGTCTCGACCACCTGGTCACCCGGATGCGCCGCAACGGCAACAATCTGCTGGTGCTCGCCGGTACCAAGGTGCGTCGCAACCGCACGGCTCCGGTGGACCTGGCCGAGGTGCTGCAGGCCGCCATGTCCGAGGTCGAGGACTTCCATCGCGTGCGGCTGCGCTCGGGCACCGAGATCGACATCGTCGGCACCGTCGCCCCCGATGTCGTGCACCTGCTCGCCGAACTGCTGGACAACGCCCTGCGGTTCTCCTCGCCGGAGAGCCGCGTGGACCTCACCGTCGCCGACGCCACCACCGGCGGCCTGGTCCTCGAGATCGTCGACTCCGGGATCGGCATGGCCGATGCCGACATGGCCCATGCCAACCGCACCCTGGCCACCGGCGGATCCATCGGTGTCGAAACCGCCCGCCGGATGGGCTTGTTCGTGGTCGGCAGGCTCGCCAACCGGCATCGGATCAGCGTGACCCTGCGCCGCACCGACCCCGAGACCGTGCGCGGTGGGGTGACCGCCGCCGTGCGCATCCCGATCGGGGTGCTGGTGCTCCGTCCGGTCGCTCAGAACGCACGAGCCCACGGAGCGGGCATGGCGGTCCTGCGCCCCGCGGGTGTGGAGCACGTCGCCAGGAATCACGGGCCCCGCCCGACCCTGCCGCGCCGGGTGCGCAACGGTGAACCGCAGCCGGAGCCCGCGGTCTCCGATCGTCCGGCCCGCGTCCGCGACCCCGAACACATTCGCAGCGGCCTCACCCAGCTGCGCTCCGGCGTCGACCGGGCCCGGCAGCGCGGCGGCTACGACGACTCCACCGGTCCCGGTCGCTGAGTACCGACATGTCCGACTCTTTCGGCGAGAATGCGTTCGGCAGCAACGTTTTCCGCGGCGGCGCCCATGACGCCGCCCATGACGCCGCCTACGACAGCGGGCCTCACGACAGCGGGCCCTACGACAGCGGGCCCTACGACAGCGGGGCTTACGGCGGCGGTCCCTATGACGACGGCGCCTACGGCGGGTCCTACGAGGACGACGCCTTCGACGACGATTTCAGCCCGCGCCTGGCCCGCCCCTATGCCGTGACCGGCGGACGCACGGAAGCGGCCGTCGACCTGCCGGTGGAAGCGCTGATCGAAACGATCGCCGACGTGCACTTCGACGCCTTCCAGCAGTCCCAGGCCCGCATCGCCGACCTCTGCCACACCCCGCTGTCGGTCGCGGAGATCGCCTCGGCCCTCGGTATCGCCCTCGGCGTAGCCCGGGTCCTGATCGGAGACCTCATCCTCGACGGCGTCGTCCGCAGGCACCAGACTCTCTCGCCGGACGCCGACCGCGACCAGTGGAGAAGTCTGCTCGAGCGTACTCTCGCCGGACTACGCGCCCTCTGACCTTCCCAGCAAACCTCGATTTCCAGGAGATCCATCCGATGCACCACCAGGTCCACGACGTCCATCACTTCGAAATGGGCGCATGGCTGATGTGGCTCGCCTACGTCGTGTCGGTCATCGGCTCCTTCGTCGGCCTGGCCGCCGCGCGCCGCTCGGTCGGCGCCCGCACCGAAGGGCAGCGGCAGGGCTGGCTGGCCATGTCGGCCGTCGCCATCGGCGGCGTCGCCATCTGGCTGATGCACTTCATCGCCATGCTCGGCTTCGCCGTCCCCGGCGTCCCGCTGCGCTACGACATGACCTGGACCGCGGGCTCGGCGATGCTCGCCATCGTCGCCGTCTACGTCGGCCTGAACGTCGTCGGCAAGTCCGTCGTCCCGGTCCGCCTGCTCGCCGGCGGCCTCATCACCGGCCTGGCCGTCAACGCCATGCACTACGCGGGCATGAGCGCCATCCGCTTCCAGGGCGAAATCCATTACGACGCATGGCTGGTCGTGCTCTCGATCATCATCGCCGTGGTCGCGGCCACCGTGGCGCTGCTGTTCACCGTCATCCTCGACTCGCCCGTGTTGCGGCTGCTCGGCGGCCTGATCATGGGCATCGCCGTGGTCGGCATGCACTACACCGGTATGGCCGCGGTCAGCGTCACCGTCGACCAGACCTTCCCCTCACCCGACGGCGTCGAGGTCTTCTCGTTCCTGTTCCCGGTGTTCGTCATGGGCCTGCTCGGTCTGGCCGTCCCCATCACGGTGCTGCTGATCAGCGACCCGGACGAGCCGGCGCGGGTCACGGCCGGGTAGGTCCGGTCAGAGGTTTCCGGGGGCGGATCCGCCCCTGGAGGGTGGTCAGGTGCGCAGGGGGCACCTGGTCCCACCACAGCGGGAGTTTTCAGGCTACTGACCGCTACAAAGTCATTCGAGTCGCCGCCAGGCGGTAGCGACCTGGATGTGCGTGCCGTGCCTGCTGATCTCGGACCACTGGGCGAAGTCTCCGAAGGGAAGATCCACCGCGGTTCCTTCTGTGACCGTCGTGTACCAGTCGCCCTCCACGCGGCCGCAATCATCGATGTTGACCGCGGCCAGGTAGACCGCGCCGATCGTGAATCGCACAACGGCCTTGCACTCGCACACGCGTGTGTCGCCCTGCGCGGCAACGGGAGCCCACTCGGTGGCGATCTCGAACGTGCGGACCCGTGGCGCCAGGTTCTGCCACGTCATCACGTCCTCGATCGAGCCCGTGCTGCTCGACGTGGTCTCCCAGTGATTTCCACGCCGGACGGCGACATAGGTGTAATGGCCACCCATCGTGAACCGGACGACGGAGCCGTCCGGTGGTTCGACCGGAATGGGCCTGGGTGGTGGAGGAGGTACCACAGGCAGGGGAGCGAGGTGGGCTCGCAGAGCGGTCAGGTCGTAGGCCAGTGGGTCGTGCAGCGCGGGCCGGAGCGCGGGGATGGTGACCGGCGGTCCGTCCAGGACCTCGGGGCTCGCCTCGTTGGCCTTGATCGCATCGATGCGGACCTCCGCGGCAACCGCCGACCCGGTGATGTCGCCCCAGCACGACGTGACCAGTCCGCGTGCCTCCAGATGCCGGATCATCGGCAGGAAACGCTGACTCATCTGTGGGGTCAACTGCCCGATCCGCTCCCCGTCGATGCGTACTTCGACGTGTGGCTTGCCCCGGCTGCCCGCTGCCTCGTTCTCGTGCAGGGTGGCGAAGAGCAGCCCTGTCCCGCCCTCGGGCACGAACTTCAGCAGCACGTCGAAGTGCTCGTTTTCCTTGGTCACCTGCACGATCCCCGAGCGCGGCAGCATCGTGTACGCGACGGAAGGCGGATCGTTGATCGGGACGGCCAGTGCCGGCTCTTCCAAGCCGATCACCACGTTCGCCCGGAGTTCGGTTCCGCCCTCCCAGTTGTCGAATTCGTGGGCCCAGATCTTGGCTGCTGTGGTCGGGACGAACCCCGACGCCACGATTCGCCGGAGCACTCCTGCCCACTTCCTGGCCTCCTCGGCATCGAGATACCCGATGGTCCTGTCCCGAGCCCGAACCGATACCGCCCACTTCCCGCGCGGCCCGTCCGGCTCCGGGACCAGCTGCACCTCCGGTGTCAGGGCGATGCCGCGTTCGGGAAGGGGCTCCGGATACAGGCTGCGAACCGCAGGCAGGAACTCCTGCTCGACGGTGAGTTCGTGTCCGAGCCAGCTCCTGTTCTGCCCCCACAGCCGATAGGCCGAGCCGACCGGATGCGCCGACGGCCCGGTCTCCGTGCCCGCGGTCTCCGTGCCCGCGTCGATCGTCACGCCGAAATCCGTTGCCAGACCAGCGAGCCCGGAATTCCAGCCTTGACCGACAGCACGAACCTTCCAGTCGTCGCCCCGCCGGTAGACCTCGCCGAACAGGAACGCGGACTCCGTGGTCGCGTCGGAGGTGACGAACTCGGCCAGCGTCCGGCCCGCGTCGTCGCGGATAGTCAGCGAGAGTTTGCCGAGCGCCCCGAAACCGCCGGTGTCGATGCTGCCCACGAGGGCCACGGTGTGCACCTTCTCCGGCACCGCCGCCAATTCCACGGTGATCCGCGCCCGGCGTCCCGCGCCCGCGTCACCGACACTGTGGAACCGCACGGACCCGTCCGGCGATCGCGGCTGGTTGTAGAAGACGAAATTCGCGTCCGACTCGACCTTCTGGTCGGCTCCGAGCAGCAGCGCCGAGGCATCCACTTCGACCACCGACTCCGCCCAGCCGATGACGGCCTCTATGCGGGACGTGCCCGCGGGCAGGGTGATGTTCTCACCGCGTGACAGCATCGGACCAGCCACAGTGCCGAACCTTCCCGAGTCGACGAAATACGTTGTCCAGGAAGGATGCAAGGAGTTCCCGGCGACCGCCAGAGTCGATTCGCACTACACGGGACGGTCAGCCGGCCCGGCCCTCCGGCGCGTTCGTCGCTCCGACGTCGGTCGAATCGCTGTTCGCGCACCCCGCGAGCCCGAACAGCGACCCCGCAGCTCGGGCCGAGCGGCCGGGGCTCATTTCCCGAGCAGCTCCGATCTGCGTCCACTCCACGTGACCACCACCTGATCCCGCGCCCGGCTCGCCGCCACGTACAGCAGCGACCGCTCGCGCAGCCGCGCCTCGTCGAGCTCCTCCTCGGGCACCCCGTTCAAACTCGCCTTGGCGGGCACGCGGTTCTCGTCGACACCGGCGAGAATCACGCGGGAGAACTCCATCCCCTTGGACCGGTGCATGGTCAGCACCTGGACGTGGCCGGGCACCGCCTGGTTGTCGTCGAGCGCGCGGGCGCTGATCCGGCGCTCGGCCAGCGCCCGGACGAACTGGCTGCGCTCCCCGAGACCCCGGGTGAGCACGGCGATCGTGGAGGGTTCGATCGCGGGATCGGCGAGCCAGCCGTTGACGAACCGGGCGACGACCTCGAGTTCCGCGGCGACCGAGTCGCACTGACGCAGCACGGGTTTCGGCCCGGTGCGGGCGGAGCGGTACTGCTCGACGGCGAATTCCCGGCCCTCCTCCAGATCCTGGTAGTCCGCGCCGCTGAGCACGCCGACGGCGAAGTCGAGGTTCTGGGCGGTGGTGCGGTAGTTGAGCGTCAGCCGCCGGGAGCGGCCGACGATCTTGATGCCCAGCCGGCCTAGGACCACCGGCTGGCCGTAGATGCGCTGGTGCGAGTCCTCGGCGATGAACAGGTCGTTGGGCCCTTCGGCGACCAGGGCGCGCAGCATCAGCCAGTGCGTGGCATGCAGGTCTTGGGCCTCGTCGACGATGACGTGATCGGCGAGGCGGGCGGCGTTCACGGCGGCGCGCTGTTGCAGGTGTTCGGCGGCGATGGCGAGAACCTCGGGGAAGCTGAGGGTTTCGTCCATGCGGCTGCGCCTGCGATAGGCCTCGACGAGTTTCCAGATCGCGAGCCGCTGCTGGCGTGACAGCCGCACGCCGCGACCGGCCCTGGCGACCCGCGCGTACCGCTCGACGGTGGTCACCTTGTTGGCGAGCACCACCGAGGTGTACTCGGTGTCGAGGAACCACGGAGTGGCCAGGCGCGGTTCGAGGCCGTGGTCGATGGTGTCGACCAGTTCCCGCCACACCTGATCCTTGGTGCGCGCGGACGGCACCTCGGTGCGCGTGCCGAGCACGGCTTCGGTGGCGGGGCCGATGTCCTCGGCCGCGCGCACGATGTCGCTGGCGAGTTTGTCGATGCCCGCGACGTAGACGCCCGGCAGGCCGGGCCTGGGAGCGATCCGGATGTCGGGATCCAGCGCGCGCAGATCGGTTTCGAGGTTCTTGGCCAGCGTCTTGTTGAACGTGGTCAAGACGATCCTGGCCTCGGGATTGCGGGCGAGCAGGTTGCGCGCGCGATGGATCGCCACGACGGTCTTGCCGGTGCCCGCGCCGCCGGAGAGCCGGAACGGTCCGCTGTAGTCCTTCTCGGCGTATTCGCGCTGTTCGGGATGCAGGAACACGCGCCAGGCGGCGAAGTCGCCGCCTTCGATGACGCGGCGCAGTTCCTCGCTGCCGTCGATGTAGGTGAACTGGATCTTGGAGGCCGGATGTTCCAGCGCCTCGATGATCCGGTCGTCCTCGTCGGCGCCGGTGTCGACGGGCACCTCGGTGAACCGGTACTTCTCCCGGATCTCGTCGATGCTCACCCCGCAACCCAATTCGAGCAGGGCGTCGGCCTGCCAGCCGGTCACGCCCGCGGCGATGTCATTGAGTTCGAAGTCGTCGGCGGCCGCCAGCGCGCGCTTGGCGATCGTGGCGTCCATGCCGAGCTGGTCGGTGAGCTCGGCGAGGGTGAAACCGGCCTCGGCCAGGAACCCGCGCGTGGTCTGCTCCGGCGCGGTCGGCCGCGAGGCGGCGGGCTCCGGCGTGGCGGGCTCGGCGACGGGGTCGCCGATGATTCCCTCGAGGATGCCGTTGACCGGATTCACCCGCAGGATGGCGCGTTCGGCGATGGAGTTGGCGACGTCGTGCTTCCAGGTGCCGAGGTAGACGTAGGTGGTGCCGCCTTCGTTGGGGTCGACGCGGAACAGCACGGCGCGATGGTTGAGGTCGACCCGACCGGTGCGCACGCGACGGTCCACCGCGCCCTTCATCGGCTCGATGTGCAGGCCGGCGGCGGTGTCGTCGGCCTGCAGTTTCGCCAGGAAGCTGTAGACGCGGGTGACGATCGAGCCGTCCACGGCGGCGAGCGACTTGTTCTGATTGGTCATGACGATATTCGCCACTACATCACTCCGTTCGCGGTCAGGGCGGCGATGATCGAGGCCGTCTCCGGCGGGCAGACGGTCCACCCTTGGTCGGCAAGCGTATGGGTCGCCTCGGCGCCGTCGTCGAACAGCACCCCGACGCGGGCGCCGGGCCAGGCGATGTCGACGACCTCGCCGTCATCGGTCTCGTGGCCCTGGGCGGGCAGCGGCGTTCCCGCCTCGGCCAGCGCGAGGACCAGGCTGCGTTCGGCCTCGGAGATGCTCTCGTCGTAGAGGGCCTGCCACTGCGCGCTCAGCTCGGCGCTCGAACCGGCTTCGACACGAGGTCCGGGGGCGGCCGGTTCGCCCGCGAGCAGGCTGCGCGTGGTCACCAGATGGGTATCGCGCAGGCCGAACCAGTTCGACAGGCGCAGCCATTCCCGCCAGCCGTCGCCGTCCCGGGCGTCGAGGGCCTCGTCGCGGTCGTCGAGGACGAGGACCGCCGACACGGTCTTGGTCTCCGGCCGCAACGCCACGGTGACGGCCAGCGGCCCGTCGATGTAATAGGCGCAGGCGTGGTTGCCGGGCGGAAGAGTGGTCTCGTGGCCGTCGAGCAGCGCCAGCGCCCAGTCGGCGAGCGCGGGGTTGTCGGCCCGGAAGCGCTTGTCGCGGAGGAACATCAACGGCAGCCAGTGTCCGACCTTCGCCCATTCCTCGAAGTCGGGGTCTTGTACGAAGGCGAACAGTTGGGTGATCGGATCGCGGGTCAGCTGGTCGAGGACAGGCCGGCGCAGGTCGCCCTGTTTCAAGACCAACTGGCGCATCTTCTCCGTATGCCACGAGGGCCCGACGAATGTGTTCGCCTCGAAACGCTCCAGATCCTGATGGCTGAACGACCACACCATGACCCCGCCGGAACGCAGGATCGCCCGCTTGCGCGCGTCGTCGGCGACCCGGTTGTGCTCCGGTGACGCGTGGTACCTGCGCCCGTCGGCGAAAATCGCGATGACCGGGATCTCCGGGTCCAGCGTCTTCAGCTCGAAGTCCGGCACGCAGTTGCCCATCTGCATCTGCGGCGTCAGCGTCCAGCGACGAATCCTGGTGCCCGGCACGGTGATCGTCGCCTTGTTGGCATAGGTGCCCGGTGTCTCCTTGATCGTCGCACCGAGGGTGCGCAGCCGATCGAGGAACGCCTTGTAGAAGCGACGCTCGAGCGGCGACTCCTTGGTGACGACCCCGTTGTCCGGCTCTTCCTCCACGATCGACTCCGACCACCGCGTCCACGACGGCTCGGAGTCCTTGGCGTCGAGGATCGCGTCGAGAATCTTCGACGCGGTCTTGCGCGACACCTTGTCCAGTTCGTGCGGCGGCGTGAACGGCAACAGGCAGTTGTGGCAGGCCAGCCGCGACTCCTCCGCGCACGAGCAGTGCCGCAGCACCTCCCGCGCCGCGGCCAGTACCGACCACACCTTGTTCGGATCGGCGAACTCGGCGAGATACCCGGTGCCGCCGGGCACGGTGTCGTGGATGAGCAACGCCTGCTGGTCCGGCGCGTGTAGTGCGTCGGGAACGGCGACGACGTCGAGATGCTCCGGCGCGCCGCCGATCACCTGCCGCAACCCGAGCAGCACCGCCGCGCCGAGGCTCGGATAGGCGTAGGTGTCGTAGCGCAGTTCCGGCGGCACGTGCAGCAACACGGCCTGGGTCCGCAGCGTACGTGCCAGCGCGATATCGCGGACATGGCGTTCATCGGTGGCCTTGCGGTACTTGCACCAGGTGCGGTGCTCGTAGGCCTCGTTGCGCCCGGCCACCTTGTCGAGCTGGCCGCAGCCCGAGCACACCCGGAACAGCCCCGTGGTCACCTCGGTGCCCGCGATGGTGCGCTTGCCGCCCTGCGAGGTGCGCTTGCCCATGTTGAGCCAGCGAATGTCCACGTGGCGCAGGTACTCCGCGCCGAAGTCGTGGCCCGCGGCGAACCAGCGCCGGGTCACATTGCCCTGATCGATATCGGCGGCGGTCACCACCGAATAGATCTCCCGATGCCGTTCGTCGCGGGAATCGGTGATGGCCGCTTCGTCGCGGCGCACCTCGGCCGAGACCTTCGACATCTCCACCACCCGCACCTGCTGGCTGACATCGGCGATGGCGGACTCGTTGCAGCGCGGGCAGTTCCCGCGATGTCGCGGCGCCTCCCCGCCCGCGCTGATGTCGGCCCACCCGCAGCGCGGACACAGCCGCCAGGTCTGGATGGCGGCCGCACCCGCGCCGAGATCCACCGCGTCGATCCGCACGGCCAAACCCTGTGCGTAGAAGGTGGATCCGGGCGCCAGCTCGGTGAGCGCGACACGGGCGCCGCGCTGATAGGTCTCGGTGTCGCCGTGGTACTCGTTGGTCTCCGGGTCGATCCAGGTGATGCCGACGTCCAGCGTCACCGAGTCGTCGAGCAGCGTGTAGTTCGGCAGCACGCCGTAGCGTTCCAGCACGCCGACCCAGTGTTCGTTGGTGAGGTCGCTGATGTGCTTGCCGAGCAGACGCAGCGTGCCGCGCGCGGAGCGCAGGTTGCGGCGGTCGTCGTCGGTGGCGGCGGGGGAGTTGGCGCGCTGCTCGAACTCCGGCAGGGCGGCGTCGACCGCGGTGCGCCGCTCGCTCAGTTCGGTGACGTCGCGGTTCCAGCGGTGCACCGCCTCGCGCAGTTGCCGCACCATCGCGCCGGGCTCACCGTCGTCGCCGGGGCTCGCCCAGGTGCGCAGTCCGTCGAGGGTGGCCTTGTCGAGCAGCTCGCCGAACTGACCGGCGAACCCGTCGAGCAGCTCCTCGGCCTCGGTCTCGGCGGTCTCGATCAGCCGGGCCATCCAGGTGCCTTCGTCGAAACCGCCCAGCACCGCGCGCGCGTCGACGGGATCCTGCGCGCCGGGCCTGCGCGCCAGCCGGTCGATGATGTGCGCGACGTACTGGCGCTGCAGGATCTCCTCGGCCGTCAGGAAGGTGGCGGGTGGTCGCACCTCGCCGGAGATCACCGAGAGCGGATCGTAGAGCTTCGGCAGGTGCTCGCCGCGCCCGCGCACGAAGGCCAGCACCAGCGAGTTCCCGGTGAGACGTCCCGCGCGGCCGACCCGTTGCAGGTAGGAGGCCACGGTGCGCGGCATGGAGCCGAGCATGACCGTGGACAGGTCGCCGATATCGATGCCCATCTCCAGCGTGGGCGTGGCGACCAGGACGTTCGGCGCGGTCGGGTCAGCGCCGGCCGACTTGAACTTCGTCTCGTATTCCAGCCGCGTCGTGGTCGGCAGCAGCGAGGTGTGCTCGCGCGCCACCACCCGTTTCATCTCCGAGCGGTCGTAGAGGCGGCGATAGAAGTTGTCGGCCTTGTGCGCCCGGTGCAGCGTGCCCGGGCAGCGGGTGAGCAGGCACGGCGCACCGTCGAGCTGATCGACCACGGCGGCGCTGCCGGGATTCTGCGTCTGGCACACCCCGCACACCAGCAGATGCCTGCCCGCCTCCAGATCGGCCTTGTCCGGCGCGCCGACGAGCACCCCGTCCTCGCTCAATTGGTAAGCGGTCAACGACTTCTCGGTGCTCACCGAGGTGAGGATCCGCTCCTCGGCCAGCACGGCGAACAGCGATCGCGCCAGGAACCCGCCCTCGAACGGCGAGACCCCCAGGCAGCGCGACGCCCACCGCGCATACCACGAGGACGGCGCGGTGATCGGGTCGAACCCCTCCGGAACGGTGCGCGCGCCCAACGCCGGAAAGGCCGGAGCCGGACGGCCTTTCGGGAACGCTGGCATGCCTTCCCCGCGCGGCCGTCCGCCCCACACCCAGCGCCGGTTGGCGTCGCGCTGCACGAAGCGGTCCAGCCACACGTGCCGGATCGCGCCCTGCGTGCGCATCCGCTCCACCGTCCCGCGCACCCACTGCGTGACCGCCGCGGCATCGGGCTCGGAGAACGCCATCTGATGTTCGGCCCCGTCCAGGGCCTGCCTGCCCAAGCTCGCGACCCGCTCCGGCGAGCCGAGCGCGACCTCGGCGACGACACTGCCGGTCAGCTCCAGCGTGCGACCCAGCCGCGACTGCAACCCGAACTCGAGGTCGATGTCGAACTGCACCCGCCGGGCGACCTTGCGTTGCGCTGCCTTGCGCTGCGCCGCGGGCTTGTCGGCCTGCCAGTAGGCGGTGAACTCCTCGCGTTCGACGATATCGGGCGCGAGCAGGTGATAGCGCCGGACCGGGTCGTCGCCGGCCCGGTCGAGCACCGCCTCGCACAACTCGGTCAGAGTCAGCATCGACGTGCCGGAGGTCTTCGCGCCCAGCGCATTACGCAGCGTGGAGCGCAGACTGAGGGTGTGGGAGCGCGCCTGCACGAACCCGGCCCGGTGGGCGGCGTCCTGCACGCTGTCGGTGAACATCAACGCCTTCTTCTCGTCGGCGTCGAGATCGGCGTCGCCGAACATGTTCGACAGCGCCACCGACAGCTGCGTGGCGATCGCGCTGCCGAGGAAGCGGATCCCGTCGGCGGAATTACACGCCGGGCACACGTCCTTCTGGGAGTCCTCCTCGGCATTGGGCCCGTGTAGGACCAGAACCGGCAGCGCGCGGCCCTCCAGGATCTCCGGGCTGTCGGGGGCAGGCGTCTCGTCGCCGAGTTCCCGATCCTCGAGGCGCAGCCAGCGCAAACCGTCGACGGGGAGGTCGAGCTGGGCCTCCAACGGCGCGGAGATCAGCGCGCGAATCCGCGTGTCCCCGGTGACGTGCAGGGTGCGCACCGAATCCTGATCAGGATCGAGCACACTGCCGGTCGGCGCCATCCGCACGCCCCATCCCGAACGCCCGCAGTGCCGGCAGTAGAGAGCGGGCTGGTACTCGATCTCGACGCTCTCGTCGGCCCCGTCGTCGGCCCACCGGAACTGCGTGGCCACATCCAGCGCCCGGTCGATCCGCGACAACTCCCGAACCCACAGGTGCACATCCACATTCAACGCCGAGCGGCCGATCTCGGCCCGCAGATGCGACAGCGCCGCGAACACGAAATCCAGATACCGATGCCGCGTCGCCCGCGCCCGCGGATTGTCGCGCTCACCCGTCGGCGCGGGCAGCACCGCCGAGGCCAGCTCCGCCAGCGACACCGCCTCCGCCGACCGCCGCACCAGCTGCACGAACAGGTGGTGCCGCTTCAGCAGGTCCAGCTGCTCGCCGTCGTCGAGCCGCCGCAACTCCGCGGCCAGCGCGCCGAAGCCCGGATCGTGCTCGCCCCTGCGCTCGAACAACGTCGCCAGCACCGCGGCCGTGAGATGAGCGTTGCTCACCGACGACTTCTTCAGCCCGTCGAGAAACCCGACAGCCTCCTCCACGCTCGGCGCGACCGGCTCGTACAGCCGATCCAGCTCGGCGCTGCGATCACCCAGCCACTCCTCCAGCCCCCGCCGCGTCTCCCCGACCAGTGACTCCGGGGCGAACTCCTCCCCGAACACCGTGTGCGCGAAATCCAGCATCGCCGTCGGCTCACCGCCGCCGCCCAGCGTCGCCGAGGTCGCCACCGGCGTGATCCGTCCCAGCGGCCGCGCCCGGTCGTCCTCGCTCACCCGCGTCGATTCGGTCCAGTACGACTTCACCGCCAGCCCGAGCCGCCGCAACAGCATCGCCACATCCGTGCCCTGCGCGCCGTCGTAGGTGTGGAACTCGTCGAGCACCACGTACTGCAACGACTCCGCCGACTGCCGCCACATGGCCGCCCGATCCGGCCGTAACAGCAGGTGATCGAGCATCTTGTAGTTGGTGAGCAGGATGTCCGGCGGCGAATCGTGCATCAGCCGTCGATCGGTGATCAGCCCGTCCGCCGACACCATGGTCCGGCCGCCCGAGCGCTGCTCACCGGTGTAGAGGCCCGCGGTCACCCCCGACAGCTCCGGATGCTCGACGATCATCCGCGCCAACCGCTGCTCCTGGTCGTTGGCCAGCGCGTTCATCGGGTAGATGATCAGCGCCTTCATCCCCGCCACGCCCTCCCGCTTGGCGCGCAGCACGTGGTCGAGGATCGGGATCAGGAACGACTCGGTCTTACCCGAGCCGGTACCCGTGGTGACCAGCGTCGGCAGCGGCCGCTCCTGGAACTTGGTCGACAGCCGCTCGAAGGCTTTGGCCTGGTGGCCGTAGGGGACGAAGCTCTTCGGCAGCCAGTCCAGGTGCATGCCCCAGTTGCCGCGGGCGGGAGCGAAGGGCAAGCGGAGCCGGACATAGGGGCCCTTGAACATGCCCTCCTGCGGGTGCCCGACGAAATCCGTCAGCGCCGCCTGGGTGTCGGGGTCGGTGAGCGCGAAGGTCGTCGCGAGGTAGTCGGTCAGGCCTTCGCGCAGGTGGTCCGCCTGCAGGGTCGGCAGGAGTGCCCCCATGTGTTCTGTGCTCCTCGGCTGGTGGTCCGATCACCCGGTAGTGCTGGTCGGTCGACCCCTGGACGCTATCGCACAGCTATGACGGGGGGCATCGTCCGCTGGATCGACAGCGGGGTTCGGGGCGGGACGCACCGGGCCGAGTCGTCATGGCGCGAGATTCGTCGAGATTTCAGAAGTGCGGGCGGCTCTGCAGGGGACAGTGCCAACCCGTCCCTCCTCACTGGCCTTTTCGGCAGCTCTGACAATTTCTTCGACGAAATTTGTGTCGTTGGCGGGGTCGGGACCACCTCGGCTTTCCAGCGAAATCGGGGTGGAGAGAGCGTTGGCGTCCGGCGCGTCGGTTACCGCAGCAGATCCGTCATCCACTCCGGCGTGTATTCCGGTGTGCGCGGATACAACTCGAACTCTCGGCGGAGGTCTGCCGCGGCTGCCGGTGGCTCGAGTGGCTCTGTTCCGCGGACGTAACCGACCGAGTAGTGAGAAGGGAAGGTCAGTGTGTAATCGACGGACAGCCAGGTCCCTCGATCGGGGTGCGACATCGCGTGTTTGAGGTACGCGAACAATTGGGATATTTCGTCGGGTGCGTTCCATGTGTACGGCAATGTCGCACCATGATAGAAAAGGAAGCCGCGACAGCCGCCGTAATCGTTGTCGCCGATTTTGCTGTAGCGCAAGCGTAATTCCTGCCAGCACGGTGGGCCGACGGCCAGTATTCTGGTTGCGATCAATTCCAGGATCTGTCCCTGGGCTTCCGGACCTGCGGGTGCGTTGAACATCTGATCAGCCCTGTCGCCGGCCGTCTGAATTCCGAGTAGTTGCCGAAGCCATAACGGAACATGGCGTTCTTCCCGGGGGAATTCTTGCAGATCGCGGACCCATTCGGCGGGATCGATGCCGACCTCGAATCGCGGGTCGTTGTCGTAATCGTAAACTGCCGTGTGCGTCATGTCCGCGTCGAGATAGAGCCGGAGTTGGAACCACGTGCCCGCGCCCGGCCGGTACATGATTCTGCGCATTTCCTTCAAAGTCTCACCGAGCGCGGTGGGAATGCTCTCGATCGCTCGGATGTCCCCACCCGGCCAGGCTCCGTTGAACCATTGTTCGACGGTATCGCCCACGGTCAGAAAGAGGAGGTCGAGTCTTTCCCACCCGTCCGGAGCCGTCTCCGCCAATATCCGGCACACCTCCCGGGTGAGATCGTCGGCGCGCACGCTGTGGGCCTCATGGGACATTGCGGAAGCTCCTCACATCGATGACTTTCTCGTCTGTGCCGTTCTGAGCGGATGGTCTGGTCACGACGTACCTTACGTGCAGGAGATCCGGGGTGACGATGTCGGGAGTCAGCCGTTCGGCGAAGACGTCGATGCGGTCGATTCCGGTCCCGGCAGCCCTGCCGATGGCTGCTTGATCGCTTTCCATGCGACGCCAGGAGTCGCTGGTCGGGCGTTCGTCCAGTCGCCATCCGCTGTTCTCGTATGCCCATTGCGGAACATGATTGATGCGCTCGCCCGGCCCGCCGGCTTCGAAAGGGATCAGGTGGCCGCCGGCGAAACGGTAGAGTTCCGGATTGTTCGGATGTCCGCTCGGATCGTATTCGCCGGGGATATAAGTGCCGTGCCGGTCCCGGCCACCACCGGCGATATTGCCCACGTCGGTCTGGAGGTCCGTGGAGCCGCCCAGACCGCGGCGTGGGCCGAAATGGTCCTCGGCCCGTGTGCCGGGTGGCGAGTAGCTCGGAAGTCCCGATGCGGCGATGGTGTCGCCATGCTCATCGGTACGGAACATCTGACGCGGTTGTTGTGGGTCGAGCCCGAGGGCCGAGAGATGCCGGGGGCCCACAGCGAATGTGGTGTTCGGCGCCGGTACTCGTAGACCGGCGTCCCACGTTTCTCCGGTGCCCAGTTCGGGATTGAAGCCGTGTCTCTGGTTGCCGGACCAGGTCTGAATGTGTGAGAAATGACCGTCCGCGTCCGTGTAGAAAGTTCCGTGCCAGTGTCCTTCTGTGTCGTAGACGTCGTACCGGGTGTGCGGCTCCCTGGGCCCGGTCAGTGAGAACGGACCGTCGGCGCCGGGGGAAGGATCGTAGTCTCTGATCGGCGGGGCATTGTGGTACATGCCGTCGCTGTCCCCAGGCGGGTTCCAGTCGACCGCCGGCGCGACGGGCCCGCCTTGGAACTCGTGGAAACGCTGCGTGGGCACACGTTCCGGTTGCTGCGTGGCGGGCTGATCGGCTTGCGTGTCCGCCTGTGCGGGCTGTTGAGGTGCGGCCTGGTGTCCGGCGTAGGTGTGTTCCGCGGTGACCTGAGGGTGACCTGGCGCGGCGAGCCAAGGACCGATGACCCGATAGGTCACGCCCGGTTCCGGTCGGGCGATGTCGGGGGCGGCAGTCCCGATCGAACTGGCGGAACGACCATGTCCGCTGTTGACTGCGACGAGGTCGGCGTGCGTGATCCTGCGCTGGTCGTCGGTGTAGAAGGTGCCGATGAGGCGACCGCTCGAGTCGGTGAACACCATCGCCGAATTCGGTTCCAGCTGTGGTGTTCCGCTGAGATCCATGACGCGATGGCCCACCGGAATGGTTCGTGGGACGACAGGAAGCGGACTGCCGTCAGGGTTCGCGGGCGGATTCCAGTCGGCACTCTGTTGCGGTGAGGGGTTCCGCTCCGCGGAATCCGAGCGTGGCGGGACCGGTCGAGCTCGGTCCACGGAACTTTCGCTGTCGATGTTGCCGGACGTTCGGGTACCCGGTGGGTTGGCGTCGGGTCCGGTGGGTGTGGTTGTTCCGTTGGGGTGGTGGGTTTGCCATTGTCCGTCGGGTGGGATGCGGGGGTTGCGGGTGCCGTCGGGGTTGGTGACGGGCGTGGAGCTGAAGATGTTCCCGTTGGTGTCGGTCCAGGCGGCGTGGGTGGGGGCGAGGACGTCGACGCCGAGTTCTTGGGCGAGTTGTTGGGCGAAGCCGTTGGTGGAGGCGTCGCAGCCGATGAGGCGGATGGGGGTGACGCCGTCCCAGCCGGAACGGCGTAGTAGTTCGGCGTATTGCTGGGGGGTGAGGGTGTGGTTGCCGATGCGGGCCATGCCGTCGGGGGTGATGTGGGTGTCGGCGGTGAAGTGGTTGGGGTCTGGGGGGACTCGGTGGGGGAGGTCGCCCATGGTGGGGTCGCCGCGGTGGTGGGAGATGCCTGCGGGGGTGTGTTCGGCGTGTTGGTTGTGGATGGCGTCGAGGTCGATGGGTGTGTCGGTGTCGACGGTGGGTGTGGGGTCGACGTCGGTGTCCGGGGTGCTCGGGGTGTGTTGGTCGGCCCAGGTGGGGTGGGTGTCGCGGGCGAGGTTGGCTCGGTCGATGTCGCTGCCGATGCGGACGACGTCGGTGGGGGTGAGGGCGGGGTTGGCTCGGGGTGGGAGGCCGAGGTGGGTGCGGATGGTGTTGGCGATATCGGTGAGGGTGGGGTTCGTGGCTGCGTCGATGGTGAGGTCGGCGGTGGTGGGGTCGGTGGTGGGGACGATGTCGACCATGAGCCAGTCGCCGGTGGGGAATTGGTTGCCTTGGTTGAAGGTGAGGTCGGTGGCGAGCT
Source organism: Nocardia higoensis NBRC 100133 (assembly GCF_000308595.1). Lineage (GTDB taxonomy): Bacteria > Actinomycetota > Actinomycetes > Mycobacteriales > Mycobacteriaceae > Nocardia > Nocardia higoensis. Next base: position 120,544 of record NZ_BAGA01000058.1, read on the forward strand.
GGGTGCTCTCGGTGACCGTGCGAACCGTGGCCGGTGGCGTGTTCGGTGAAGGCGTGACGGCGGTGGTGACCCGGACGACCTGGACCGGTTGGACGAGGGCGTGGGGGTAGTTGGCGGTGAGGTAGGGGCGTCCGGTGGGCGGTGTCACCCGCAGGGTCTGGGCCGGGGCGATGGGGCGCAGGGATTCGCGGGCGTGCCGGGCGCGGTTGGCGTTGTCGATGTCCAGCGGGGTGAGAGGAGAACCCGTGGTCGGGTGTGTGGCCGGGCGCTGGGACGGCGGAGTGTTCGGCTGGGTCGCGGGGGTGGTGGGGTTCGGCGTCCCGTTCTGCGGTGTCGGGATGTCGATCGGCACAGACGGATTGGCCGTCGGGTTGGTGGGTGTCGCCGGCGTCGGGGAGGTGTTGCCGGTCGGCACGTCGGGGCGACTGCTGATGGGCGGAGGGGGTGTCGTCGGCGTGGTCGAATCGGCGAGCCTCGGGATCGGCTGCGCGGGCGGTCCTTGCGGTGCTTGCGGTGCCGGCGTGCGCGGAGGTGGCGACGGTTGTGCGGTATTCGGAGTGGAGGGCGAGGCGGCCGTCGGCGCGGAGGGCGCGGCGGCTGTCGGCGCGGCGGTGGGCGGGACCACGCCGGAGACCGGGCCGGCGGGCGGCGCCGGGGTTACCGGGGTTGCGGAGGTGGCCGCGGGTGTCGCTGCGGCCGGTGGGGATGCGAGGGTGGACCCGGGCGTCGCAGCCGCCGTCGTGGTGTCGGTGGACTGAGGCTGCCGGTCGGCGGGCTGCTGGACGGTCGGGGGGCCCGCCGGGGTCGATGGCGTGCCGGTGCTGGCCGGTGGTGTCGTGCCGGGGGACGTTGTGCCGGGCGAGGCGGGGGTCGACGTGGTGCCGGGAGAGGTGGGGGTCGAGGTCGTGCCGGGCGAGGTGGTCGAGGACTGGTCGTTCGCCGGGGTGGCTGTGGTGGTTCCGGGGTTGCTCGGAGTCGTCGGATTCGGCTCTGTAGCAGTGGAATCCGCTGGCGTCGGCTGCGCGGGATCCGATGCGGTGGGGTTGGATCCGGCGGGGGTCGCGTCCGCGGGGCCGGAGTCCGCGGAGGTGGCCGGTGGTGTGTCGACCGGCGGCAGGTCCAGGGAGGACGGGTTCGGGGTCGACGGTGTGGTCGGCGTCGGCTGTCCGGACTGGTCGTCGGCGGGCGCGCTCGCGGGTGACGCCGGGGTGCCGGGGTTGCTCGGCGTCGACGGGCCGGTGTCGGCCGGTGAAGACGGGGTGGTGTCGGCCGGTGAAGACGGGGTGGTGTCGGCCGGTGAAGACGGGGTGGTGTCGGCCGGTGAAGACGGGGTGGTGTCGGCCGGTGAAGACGGGGTGGTGTCGGCCGGTGAAGACGGAGTGGTGTTGGTCGGTGAAGACGGGGTGGTGCCGCTCGGGCTGGACGGAGACGAGTCGCTAGGACTCGCGGGGGCCGGACTGTTGTGCGCTGCCGGTGTTTCGGTGCCTGTCGGCTGACTCGGCGAGGCCGGGCTACCCGGCGAACCGGGGGCGTCGGTGTTCGTCGGATTGCTCTGTGGCGCCGAAGTGTCAGCGTTGGTAGGCGCTTCGGTGGCGGAAGGACCTGCCGGTGCGGACGGTGTCGAGGGCGTGCTCGGGCCGGCGTCGCCGGGAGTGCTCGGAGCAGAGGAGCTGTCGGCGGGCGCGGACGGAGTGCCGGCCGGGGCCGTGGGCGTGCTGGGGGAGCTGTCGTCGGGACTGCTCGGCGCGGACGGCTCGCCGGGCGAGCTGTTCGAAGCGGGAGAGCTGGGCTGACCAGGACCGGAATCGCTGGGTGCGCCGGAATCCGGCGTGCTCGAGCCGGGGTTCTGTGAACTCGGGGTGCGCTCGCCCGGTGTTGCGGAGTCCGTGGCGTTGTCGCCGGGGGCGTTCGTGTCGGAGCTGGAGTTCGGGCTCGGTGCGCCCGCCGGTTGGGTTCGGCTGTCGCCGGGCGCCGATGGCGTGCCGGTGTCGTTCGACGGTGCCTCGGAGGAGGGTGTGTTCGATGCCGGTGTGGTGGAGCCGGGATCTCCGGTGTCGCCGGGGGAACTCGGTGTGTCCTGTCCGGGGGAATCGGGGCTGTCGGGGTTCGAGCTTCCCGGGTCTCCGCTCGTACCCGCGGGATTGGTGGGGGTGTCGGTTCCGTTGGGGAGGTTGCCGAGGTCGGGGACGTCGGGTGCCGGGCCGTTGTTGCTGTTGTGGCTGCCGGATTCGGCGGCGTTCTGTATGCCGCCGAATCCGGCGCTGGTGAAGGTGTCGGTGCCGATGTCGAGTTTGAATTCTTCGCCGGTGACCATCGAGTTCAGTCCGGTGGCTGCGACCTGGGCGGAGAGGTCGGCGGCGAGTTCGGTGCCGGTGCCGGTGACGGCGTTGGTGACGAACTTCGACACCGGTTTGGTCGCGAGGTCGCCGAGTTCGTTGAGTGGTCCGCCGAGCCCGCCGCCGACGAGGCCGCCGACCGCGCCGCCGGAGGTGGCCAGTCCGAGGTCGTACCAGCCGAAGTCGTCCATCGAGCGGTCGCCTTTGGCGACTTGGATGACGCGGGCGGCGGCGTCGATGCCGCCTTCTTCGAGGGCTTCGAAGAAGGCGCCTTTCAATGCCATCCGGGCGAGGGCTTTGGCGGCGCCGCGGGTGAGCATGCGGGTGATGAGTTGTCGGATGGCGACGCGGACGGCGACTTGGGCGGCCACCCGTGCGGCGACTCCGGCGGCGGCGCCGACTCCGGTCCAGGAGGTGGCGATCGCGGCGCCGATTTCGACGGCGGCGACGATCATGGTGCCGATGATGACGAGTTTGGTGTGTTCGATGTCGTTGGCGCCGTCTTCGAGGATTTCGGCTTGTTTCTCGCACCATTTGCGGATGGCGGTGAAGGCGGCTTGGTCGCCGGAGAGCAGTTTGTCGCGGTAGACGGTGATGGCGTCGTGGGTTTCGCCGGCCGAGAGGGCGGTGAGGGCGGCGTTGAGGGCGGTTGCGGCGGCGTCGTCGACGGTGTCGAGGGCGTTGGCCATGGCGGTCCAGCCGTCGGCGAGGCGGCGCATGGCGGTTTCGTCGCCTTCGGGCCAGTCACCGGCGCCGAGGATGTATTTCGCGACCCATTGCAGCGATTCGGGGATCTCGATGCCCATGCGCGGCGGCCCCTACGTCCCGAGCGAGGTCTCGCACGGCACGCTGTGTGCTGACGCCACTGTCCAAAGCCGCTCGGCCACTCTGCATCCCGCCACTGAAGAAGAAACTGACGAGAGGTTGGACGCAGGCGGAAGGCAGGAGGGTTCCCCGTGTGCCATAGATCGCAAATGTGGATGCAGAGCTATAGGTCTGCGGCTCTCGGTCAGGTGATGCCTCAGCGCTGAACGAATCGGTTGCCCTGCATGGTCAGCGGCTGACCCGTGGCAGCAGCGTCAGATCCGCACGGCTGCGAGTGGGGGGCGCCGTCCGGGTCCGGAGCCGCTCCCACAGCGAATGTCGCTTCGGCAGGTGCCGCACCCGATGCGGATGGGATCGGGCGAGCGGTCAGCCCGTGAACAAGGGCAGCAGTGGTTCCGCGATGCGCTGCAACTCGTCGCAAGGCGCGGCGTCGGACCCCGGCCCACCCGGCACGATCCGCGTCCACATGAGCACGACTTGCGACTCCAGATCGACAGCCGCGTAGCAGCGTTCGGCCGTGTCGGGATCCAGGGCGTCGGCGATGGTGGTGGCCTCGCTGCCGGCAACGGTCGTCGACCCCGTGGCGGAGTAGTCCCGGTACCGATCCTGCGTGAGCATCGCATCGGTCGACTCCGCACCGACATATACGGCGAAATCCACCGCGCCGCCTGCTACCCGCCAGATGCAGCCCTTCCAGTCGCTGAACTCGACGCCGACGGTCCCGGACTGATAGGGCGGCGAAGTCAAGCCCGCACTTGTCAGCTCCGTGTCCGGAACGGCGCAGGGGTCCGCCCGCACGATGGCAGGATCTATCACCGGCTCGCTGGAATCGGTGCCGCAGGCCGCGACGGTCGACGCCAGGGCAGCAGCCGCGACGAGTGTCCGAATCTTGTTCATACCAACCACGACCTCTGCGTAGGGTAGTCCTCGTAATCGTCGGGCCAATCGCTCGGCCCGACCACCCCGGACTGCTGTATCCGATACTCCGACTGCGCCGGCGGTGCAGTCGGAGTCGTCCATACCCACGTGTAGCGGGGAGATGTCTTCAATTCCGCCACTTCTGGTGGAACCGGGCGCGCGCTGGTTTCGATCTCCGACCATGTGCATTCGCCTCGATCTACGCGCGCTGCGAACGCTTTCAGCTCCATGGAAGCGATCGGCATGGCGGCAAGGCGCCGCATCAACTCGTCGGTCACCAGGCTGGGTTCGGCCTGTAGCTCGTCAAGGTTCGTACGCTCGACCCGCAGACCGACGGTCTCCAGATCCGCCACAGCGGAGAGGACTCGGCGAGCCATCGCCTCGACATGCGGGTCCAGGTATGGATCGGAAATGGACTTTCGCGTGGTCACCCATTCTCCCATGGTTGAGCGCCGCTGCCGACTTCGAAGGCTTCTTTGGGCCGCTCCCGCGTGTCGTTCACATCGGCTATCTTTCTCACATCGTTCGCCTGCGCCGCCTTGGCGGCGGCATCCTCCACCCGGCTCGTGAAGGGTTCGAGCTTCTCCTCGACCCACCCCTGCGCGGTGACGAACGGGTCGGCGATGAATTCCAGGAACTCCATCACCCGATTCCTGAGATCCGTGATCTTTTCGACTATTCCGGTAGCGAGGTCGACGACCTCCCAGATCGTCTTCGCCAGGTTGAAGATCTCGACGGCGGTGCCGATGCCTGGGATCTTCTTCACCAACTGCTTGAAGACTGCCTTCGTGCTACGGAAGTCGACGAAAGAAGCCACGAAATCACGTAGCAGCTCGCACACACGCCGCACACCGTTCCTGATCTCGTTGGCAACCTCGGTGAGGATGTCCGAGATGATGCGCCCGACGGGACCTTCCCACTTCAACGCCTCGCTCTGGCGGCGTGCCCAGTCCTCGAATGAGATCGCGGCCTTGCCGTCCCAGTGGGGGCCGAGCTGTCCGAGGGCGGCTTCGAGATCGTTCCCGCTCTGCTCCATGGCGTTACCCGCCACCTTGTAGCACTCCCCGATCCGGCGCAGCTCGTTCCAGTTCGCGGTGATGGGGGTGAGCGCTTTCTCGAGTACGTTGACCTCGTTACCCGCCATACGGGTGACGTTCTTGATCGCTTCGTTCACGTCGCCCACCGCGCCGCTGGCCTCGGCGATCAGATCGGCAATTTCCGGAGGTGCCGCGGAAGGCGGATCCAGGTTCGGTGCGGCAACATTCAGCGCTACCGGGGCGGGGTAGTCGGCGACCAGGCCGAGGTTCTCACGGTTGGGGTCGACATCGACCGGCTGTCCGGTGACCAGATCGGTCGTCGCACGATTCAACGCTTCGTAGGACTGTCGGTCCTGCTCGTGGTAGAGCCACGCGGCGCGGTTGAGTTCGTCGCCGGTGTTCTTCGTGACATCGGAGATGTTGCGAAATCTGTCACGGGTCCGATCGGCCGCGATCCGGAACGGAGTGGTGAGTGGATCCAGGATGGCGCCACCGAATCCCTCCGGTGCCACCGGGCAATGCTGATCGACAAAGCTCGCGATGTCGCCGGTATTGCTTCCGATGTTTTCCGTCGCGACTCCCATGCCTGCGATCCAGCTGGGATCTGCCTTGAACAGGTCGGTCATGGCGTGTGTCCTCGAGTTTCTATGAAGATTGCCTCAGAGACTGAATGATTTCTTCGACGGCTTCGTCGGTCAGCGAATCCGGATGCCCGGTTCGGTATTCGACGACCAGGACCGTCACTTCCGCGGATATGGACGATTCGACTGCAAGGACGTCGAGTCGCGCCGTATCGGGCACACATGCCGGTGTGCCCGGAATATCGCGAACTTCAGCCTTGTAGCGCACGGCCGCCATGCCACTGATACTCATGTGGTGCGGACCGGACCGATCGACTCGGGGGAGTTCTCCCGGGCCGTTTCCGAACATCTTCTCGGCGGTGGATGCGATCTCGGCTGCGGCATCCTCGGGGGTTGTGCCGTTTCTACCCGTCACCCCGACCATCGCAAGCGATTCGGAATCTTCTTCGGCGCAATAGCCGTAGTTGTAGTCGCTGACCGCGCCGATACCCAGGATCAATCCCTCGTCGTCGTTCCAGCCGGCCACGGCGGAGTTGGACGCCCGCCATTCCGGCGTGTTGGGGACGGAATAAGTGATGCCGTACCTGGTGGGGACCGGTTGATCAGTATCGGCCGACACCACGGGCATCGGTGGCGGAAACTCCATCGTCGGAAACCCCTGCGGCAACGGTGCCTGGGGTTTCGCTCGGGGGAGAGAAGGCATCGTCCAGGCCGCGGTCGCGTCGGAGGAGGATTTGTCGACAGTGCGTCCACCGTCGAACCACGCCACCCCATACATTAAAATGCCCACACCCACGAGGAGAACCCCGATTTTGGCGAGTTGCGCAAGAAGATTCGATCGGCGGAGGAGCGAAATAACGCGGTCGATCGGCATCACAGAGTTACCGCACGACCGAAGGGCTCATCTAGATCTCCGACCGCAACTCCGGCTGGGCAGCGAAGAAAATTCATCGAATCCCCCGTTTTTCATCCATGGCCCGGTCGGTCGAAGAGTTTGGTCGGTCGGTCGCGGCATGTCAAGCCGGCTGAAAATCATCGCCCAGTGCTCGAACCTCGTCGACGGCAACCTCGAGGTGGGCATCGTGAAACTCGACGAAGCCCACAGCATCCCCGGAATCGACGTCGCGAACAACAACTATCAGGTCGCCCTCGCCTGCTCGCAGGGGCAAGCCGCTTTCGAGGGCACGATCGCTGATACCTCGAACGGGACTGCCGCCAGATCTCTCGTCGTGTGTACGTCGTCTTCGAGCACACCGCGGTCTTCCCGAAGCCGGGACTCCGAGGCCGTCGACTGGGGACCCCGGCCTCTGCGTAGCGTCCTATATCGTGGACGGGCTGTCGGAAACAGGGAGGGACATGCGCGCCATCAATGCCGCACGCACTGTGATCGCGGGGGTAGCCGTTCTCGGGCTGGTCACCGGGTGCTCGGACATCGGTCTCGGTGGGTCCGAGGCGGGGACGCCAACCGCGGCGACGCCGGAGATGGACAACCTGCTCGATCCTTGTACCGATATCCCTGACGAGTGGCTCATCGAGACCGGTCTCGACCCGTCGACCGAGCAGAACATCGTCAACCCGGACAAGATCTCGTCCTGGCGGATCTGTGGCTGGGAACCCTCGACGCACACCTATCGGATGGACGTGCTGTCGACCAGTCGCACCATCGAGGAAGCCCGCGCCAACCCAACGGTGGTAACCCTACGTGAAATCACCATCGGCGACCGACACGGAGTCGTGAATAAGAACGACCTCGAGACCGGCAGGATCTGTTACGTCAATCTGCCCGCAGAGCAGGGCATGTTTGTGATCGGTGTCGGTTGGTACGGGAGTCGGACGGCGGAAGACGGATGCGACCAGGCGGTCAAGCACGCCACCGACCTCGAGCCTCACCTACCGAATTAGCTGAAATTGCTGGGGGACAACATGACTGACAACACAGAAGCACAGCTGAAGACCTGGCAGACCTTCAAAGAGCAGGGCATCAACGGCCAGTTCAAATTGGAGACCGCAGTCGGCGAGGCCTTGGTCGGCCACTGTGATGCTTTTTTGCTGGAGCTGGAGCGCATGAGAGGTAATGTCGAGAATATCCGGTTGCTCGCCGGGTACGGCGGTTTACCCTCCGCAATCGATCTGAAAACGAAGTTCGAGCAGAAGGCCGTGGGTGGTGGGACGCATGATCCCAATGACAACGCCCTCGCCCGCATCGACCAGCACATCGAGATCGTCACCACGATGCGCGATGCGTACAAGGCCGCGATCGGCAAACTCGAGGCAGTCGACCAGGAGACCGGCCAGACTGTGACGAACCAGGGCGACCAGATCAATTGAGCGCCTGTCGTCGACCAGGCTGTTCTTCGCTCGGCCGCCACCGCGTCAACACCGCACACCCCACCGCGAACTCCTCGACATCGCGAATAGCCCGCCCCGCAACGAGGTCCAGCTCGAACGAGCTCCCACCGCCCCCGGTCATCGCCGCGATCATCTGCCGCGCGGTGGCCCGGATCGCGGCCTTGTCACCGGTCACCGTCCACCGGTCCACGGCCGGCACGTGGATGAGCCACTGCGGCCCGCAGCAGTGCACTTTGACGTAGTACTGGCGCACGTCGTTCACGATCTCCTCGCTCGGGTGGGCCGGTGCCGGGTCATTCGGCCCATGACAGGGCTTCGGTGAGGGTCACCGGAGGCGGGGGAGGTGTCGGCACCCCGCCCCCGGGACGTTCGGGTGTGTCGGCCCACCGCCGCAGCGCGCGGGCGTAGCGCTCGAGCACGGGCAGCGGCACGGCCTTGTACGGGGCGCGTGGCCGGGGGAACGGAACCCGGTGCGGTAGTGCGTTGGTCATGTGTCCTCCCGCTGGTCGAGTGGCGGCGAACGGGGAGTCTCGCCGCGCCGATCACCCGCTCAGTGGAGCACCGGACGCGGGCGGTGTGAACATTCCCGCGAGAACTCGCGACAGAAACCGGCAAACGCCCTGGACACCTTCCAGCGACCCTGCACAATGGATTCCATACGGTCGAAATATGGTCTTCCACAATGTATTTCAGGATCTTCCAGTCAGCGCGTGCGGACATTCCACAGAAGGGAGCAAACGGTATGGGGGAGAGGGTTTCGAGCGCCGACGATCGGCAGCTCAAGGGCGACATTCGCGGGACAGGGGGCGTTCCACACCGCAGCCTCGGCCGCTGTCTGCGGGGGATGCGGCAGGAGGCGGGACTGTCGATCGAGGTAGCGGCGCGGGCGATCGGGCGCGGGGCGGGAACGTTGCATCGGTTGGAGACCGGTGCGCCGAACGTGGTCGTGCGGGATGAGGACCTGCGGCGGCTGTGCAAGCTGTATCAGCGGGTGGATATGTTGCCAGTGTTGAAATCGCTTGCTGCGCAGGGCAAGACACCCGCGTGGCTGGACGAGTTCTCCGACCAGGTGCATCCGACGTTCAACGCCTACCTGCAGATGGAGACAGCGGCTTCTCGTCTTACCGGCTATCGACCCGATCTGCTGCCAGGGCTCTTCCAGATCCCGGAGTACGCGCGGGCACTGGATCGGACCTACTTTCCGATGGACACCGCTGAGGAGATCGAGCGCCGAGTGCGAATCCGGCGCAATCGGCAAAGGCTGATCACCCGCGACGTGGCGCCGATGACAGCGGTACTCGTACTGGACGAAGCGGTGATCCGACGAGTTGTCGGCGATCCCAGAGTCATGGCGGCGCAACTGCGGCACTTGGCGGACCTGCCGCCGAACGTCCGGGTGCAGGTCCTTCCGTTCGGCGCGGGGTTCCCGCTGGGAACCTCCACTGGCCCGTTCACGATCCTGGACTTCGCGAGCGACGGGGACGGGCGGGTGTTGGAGCCGCCGGTCGTCTACGTCGAGAGCTACGCGGGCGACATCTACCTCGAACGCGAAGCCGCTGTACAGAGGTATCGAGCTGGAATGGAGGTCATGCGGCGGGTAGCGTTGGACGTTCCGAATAGCAAGCGGCTGCTGCGGCAGGTGGCGAAGGAGTTCGACTGTGTCCGTTGATCTATCCGGAGCGCGCTGGTTCAAGAGCACTCGTAGTTCCGCTGGCAAAGACTGCGTCGAAGTTGCGCACTTGGACGGTGGGCACGTAGGGGTCCGGGACTCAAAGGATCCTGGCGGTGGGGTGCTGGTGTTCACGCCCTCGGAGTGGGATGCGTTCCTGGTGGCGGCACGGGATGGAGAGTTCGATCGTCCCTGATGGCTGATCTGTGCGGCGCTTACCGAATCAGACCCACGTATGGCGCGCCTCATCGCTGGATACAGCGCCTGAACGGACGCCTGCGGCAATCGCGATGCGAACCAAGACGGAGGTGGCTCGAAGAACCCGCGGCTCCAGCACGGAAACCGGTTGCCGCGCTGCTGTCCTCATATGCTCAATGGTATCGTCGGGTCGACGCCGACATTCGGGCTGTGGATTGCTTCAACGGGGGAAAATACAGTGCCAGATCATCATCCGTCGCAAGATATCCAGAGGATCAACGAAAAGCTCGCAGCCATCCGAGGATCGGCGCGATCCCAGGATGGCAGCGTGATAATCGAAACTGATGTAGGTGGCCGCATCACGGATCTGTGGATTGCAGATTGGGCAATGGAACAGCATGGTCCGCAACGGCTGGCAGCGCTCATTATGAATAGGCATAAGGAAGCCCTGGCCGGTGCGCTGGATTCTGCAGCGCAAGCATTCGACGGGATCGGGGGAACAAATGCCACCGAATTTTAACGTCGACCCGGCAAAAATGCGGGAGCTTGCGCGGGGTCTCCGCAATCACGCGAGTTCAACCTCTGTGATTCAGCCGGTCGCGAAGGTAAGTCGAGACCTGGCGCGGAAAAATATGACTGATTCAAATTTCGCAGTCAAAGTAGAAGAGTCGTTGAAGGCGCTGGATTCAGTGATCCAGTACCATGTCCGCCGCATGAACGAGCATAGTGACGCGATTGATACTTCCGCGACCACGTACGAACAGGCTGACGATACCTGGGCCAATGGATTCAGATAGCGGGGAGAATTGTGCCTGAGTCTCTGACTGTGTCGACGGTACTCGGATGGGACCTCCGATACTTCGGTCAATGTATCGACATCATGCTTGCGGCGGCAAATACATTAGAGACCGAAGCGGGGGGCGCTGGCGGTAAAGTTGAGCAGTCCGAATCGTACTTCGAAAGCGTCGCTGGCGACGCTTCACGGAAGCGTGGTGCGGACGACAAGTCCGACGCTTTGGCAACTGCTGCGGTGCTCGAAGCGCTAGGTAACAGCCTGAAGTTCTACGCAGGCGAACTGGAATCCAATATCTCGACGATTCGTGAACAGAAGAAGCAGGCAGAGGACTCCATCTGGGATCTTTATGTCACCGAAGATGGGCATGTCATATCGCGAAAGTCGAATTGGGAGACATACAATGATTACGGGCTCTTCGGTAGTGCTGCGGTCGCAGCCAAAGAATTCTGGACACGGCGGTACGACAACCTGATTTCCGCTGCCCTGACATGGATCCAGCGTGTTGACCAAGAGGGTGCAGAGATCTACATTCGGAATATTGAGGGCCTGTCCGACAGGGTGAAAGAGGCGATGACGCCGGTGTCAGATGATCCCGAGCTGGCCAGGATTCTCAAGGAGTATCAGACAAGTTCATCGACTGAGCCTCCTCGGCTCTGGCCGGTCGGTCTGATCGCCGATCTTCTGAAGGAGAATGGTGTAGAAATTGATCCCTCTCTGTTCACGGCGGAGGAGATTGCCGCCATGGAGCAGTTATATCGAACTCAGGGAATCAATGCGGTAGGGCAGGCGCTGCAGATGCCGGAATTGGCGAATGCTGCATCGCTTGCGTATTCCCCTGAGACCAAGTCGGACGGTCACGGCGACGCGTTCCGTCACATGTACTGGAATGCCTTGATGTCCCAGAAATTCGGTGAAGAATGGACGGAGACCTACGCCACAGCGCATGAAAAATCGGGTGGCAATAATGCTCAGCGTGAGGCGATGGACTTATGGAACAATGAGCTCGGCAGGAAGATCGGCGCAGCCAATCCAAACGCCACTCCTGAGCAACTGCAGGAGTTGGTTCGTCAAGAGATCGAAGGTGAGAACGGCCGTGCGATCGTGATCACCGGGGCGGACGAGTCCGGTAAACCATTTACGTCTGATCAGGACAAAAAGATTTCATGGAGCACATCGACAGATCCTGGGCGGACCGGATCGCCAGCTGGTGTCGGTATCCCGCTGCCCGGAAGCAAGTAAGAATGCGCGTACTGCCGAAGATCGTCGGGCTGCAAATAGCCATCGTGCTTGCAGTCTCGATGTTGGCATCGGGATGCGGTGGTGATCGACCGAAAGCGAAGCCGGAATGTCCCGTATCGTTCGATTTCAAGTCGCCCCGAAAGCCTCTTGGTGACGGATCGGGACTGCTGACCTCCGCGAGAACGCACGCACTGGGCTCGGAGCCTGTGGCGATGAAAGCAGTCGTCACTGGTGGAGGATTGAGGGGGGATTGGGACCGGATGGTGGTCATCTTTCCTGGAACCACTATCGCCGACCTGAATGCCAACGCTGGCACGACGCAGGTTTGCTGGGAAAATTTACCTCGCTCCTATATCGATGATGTCCCGCTTAGGGCCTATTACCTGTTCCTCAAGTCAGGTGAGCCCCTTCAGGCTGTTTCGTGGTTCTATCCGAATGATCATGAACTGAATTTCAGGTCTTCCAAGACTATGGCAGTCTACCCGGATACTATGATGACCCCAGTCAATGGCCCGGGAGTGGATCCGTATCTTATATTGACTGCGGAGTAGGCGCTTCCGAGTAGGTAGTATTGTGTCAGGACGCGGCGATATACCGCAGCCGCTTTGGTGAACGTAATCGGGATGGGCAACGAATTCGGCGACGTTCCATGTGTGTGGTGTGGCAGTTGCTCTGCGTTGTTGTAGCTCGCTACTCGACTAACCAGTCTTGCGCCTGTATGGCATTTGTCCAGCTTGTTTGGAAGATGGATCCGTCTGGAAACATAACTACTTCGCGTTCGCGAGCGGTATCCAGTATTTCCAAAACGCGCTCGCCGAAGCCAACTGGATCGTTTGCTGGGGTCTCTCTTGTAAGTTCGGCAATTCCGCTCAAGAGTCCCAGCTGTACGCCGAAATCGCCAAAAGTACTCATCTCGAACGGCATGTCAAGAGCATGGATGGTGCCGGCCTCCCTGCCAGTTGCATAGGTGCCGGCTCCGAGCGCTTCAATGAAGGGTAGATAGTAGGCGTACAGGTAGCGGTCTCGCGTGAGATCATCGAGTCGGATCGCGTTCTCGTCTGGTGTTTCGGGGTCAAACGCATCGACTACCAGATCGCCGTTGGGGAAGGATGCTACGCATCCCAATGCAAGCCATGGCGGCGCGCCTTCGATCGACAGTACGGTGCGTTTCTGTTCGATGAGCTTTCCTCGAAGCTTAGGCTCCATGGCGCGTGAGCGTCCTTTGGCCTCAGCTACCACCCATCCTTTGGGAGCCTGGCCGATCAGGTCGGCGCGCTTACGGCCGTTCGCGAACGCGACCCCGAACGTCGCAGCGTATCGATCGATATGGAGTAGGTGACTTACATCCAACACTTGGTTGCAGAAGATCGTTGTCATCGCCATTCCGAGGGCATAGGACAGACTGACGAGTTCTGATCGATCGAGATTGTTCGTCAGAGTGGAACGAACTAGGGCGCCGCGGGGGCGGCGCCGAATATATGCGGGGATGATTGACGTGCGGTGCAGCCATTCCCATGTCGAAGATCTGCCATAGCGGTGTTGATCGCCTGGGGCTCGGCCGGTAGTGAAAAGCGCGTGTGCGAGTTCGTCTGTTCGAAAACTCAACTGACCGTATTTTCCTACTGATGCTGGGAATCTGTATGCGCGATAGTCCACCTCGAATGACGGCGAAATCGGTATTGTTACCATGCTTTTCTAGACTCGCAATCTTAGTGCATTTCAATCCCGAACGGACATAGGGTGTCGTCCGGTAGTTCTCTTACCTGCGGGCTATACGATCAATGCGATTTATTGCCTGGGTGGGCAGGTGTCTCGGGTGACACTACGGTGACATCTGCGTCGGGGGCAGCGAGCTGCTGCTGCGGTCACGGCAAACGTTGTGGAAAGCAAGTAGCGTGTCGCGCTCGCGGTCTACGGCGGAAAAGGGGGCAGCGTAAGTGATGCCGTCGACGGTGATGTCGGTGCGGCCGAGTCTGGGGTCCTTCCGGAGTTCGGAGGCGATCTTGGTTGGGAGTTGGTGGCCGTTGACGTCGTAGCGGGCTTCGTGTTCGTAGCGTTGGAGAACAGGGAATTGGGTGCGGTAGATGGTGAGGAGTTCTTCGGCGGTGATGCCGAGCATGACGGCGACGATAGCGTCGATCTCTATCAGAGCCTTCCGGCGGTCGGCAGCCCTGCGGAGGGGAGTGCGGACGTTCCAGGTCGGGGCGATATCGCCGAGAGAGGTAGTAGCATTCTTGCCTAGCTCCGGCGTCCACGAGTCGTACTGCCAGGACTCTTGATACAGCGAGTTCCACAGGTCAGCAAAGGGGTTGACCAGGCAGTTCAGCCGTAGCGTTCTGAGGATCAGGCGATCCTCGAGTGGGTGCCCGGTCGGGCAAGGAAACTGAAGCCATGTAGAGGCTTTGATGTGCGCGTTGCCGATGACCTTGATCATGAAGTCAGCGATGAGGGAGTGGCTAACGCCGGCAAGTACGACGAGTCGTCTGTTGTCGCCGCCAGTCATTAGGCTGTGTACCGCGTGGACGTGGGTGGGACCTGGCGGTAACAGTGCGGATTGGAGTGTGCGCACAGTCGCGGTGTCGCACATCTCCCGCCAGGCCAATCGGTAGAAGCTTGAGCTCGGCTCCCCATCCCATCGCGGGTACGCCGCCAGATACTCGGCCGAGGGACGCGCCACCTGGTAGTTCGTTTGGGGAATGAAATCTCCGGGCAAAGTTTCTAGCTCGACTTGTGAGTAGTCTGCATTGCTGCGCATCGTGGGGTTGCCCTGCTGGTAGATCGGGGTGGCAACGGTGAAATGCGGCCCTTGTAGAATTGCATCGGCCCAGCGGATGGGGGCCGCAGATCGGACTTCGAAGTAGCCGAGTTTGCGATCCGCCGATTCGTGCCAGCCGGCAGTCCAATGGAAGCCTGTCGCTGGGATCCGGGGCGCCGCGGCGATCTTCTCCAGCACTTCGGCGCTGGCACGGTTTACCGGGTACAACATGCGGGCCTCGGCGGCAGGGGTACCCGGAGCATCCAGGAGATCTGCCCAGCGACCGAGTGCGGATTCGTCCACCTTGATAATTCGTTCGCGATGTGGACGGGTGTCCCAGTCATCGTTATAGCGAATTCCGGGCGAATCACCGCTTCCGTCGTGCACAAGCGAGCGTTCCACAACAGCGGGTTGGAAGATGGAGCCAGCGTGGAGAAAATTGATCTTGTCGCGTAGGCGGCCGGACACGTGTACACCGAACACCACTTTGTGACTGATTTCCCGGAAGACGTACGCGTTGTTCTTGAATCCCCAGTGCCTGCGCAGTCTGTGGTAGGTCTCCCGACGCAGAGTTTTCGCCCGCGCCTCGGTGAAGTGACTTTCTGGATGGATCAACGACACGATCCCATCCCGGGCTGCCGAACGCCAGGTCCGCTCCATGAAGCACCGGTACAGATCAGGCTGCAGCCCGGCCAGCACAGACCGGTCGATCCCTGATCCCAGATGTGCACTGAGTCCCGCCTGCTTCGACCGTTCGTTCAGGAACACCGTGCGCGCGTCCAGTAGAACCAGTGTCGAAACGAGTTTGTCCCTCTTGACTGATTCCGATGGCTTGTTCGCCAACTGCCACCACGGGTCGAAGTCAGCGAGCACCGCTGCTTCGTCCCAGTCCGGCCGTACCCACGGCGGATTACCGACCTGGAGATCGAAGCCACCGCGCTCGAACACCGGGGCGAAGTCGAGTTCCCAGTGATGGAAACCCTGGTCTTTCGCGATCTCGGCGGCGATCCTCAGCCAAGGGAATGCAGTAAATGCCTTGTCGATCGGCAGCGCTTGGGCGAACATGCGGTCGGTGTGCTCGGCGACATCGAGGTCGTACCAGTTCAGGTCACCAGCAATGCTGATCTGCCCATGCTTCTCGTACTTGCCGGCCTTGGGCGGGGTGCCGAGCAGTGCCTCCAACCCGCCCACCCAGAGATCCCAGTCCGGCGCAGGTACATCGATGGTCACCGACCAGGACCACAGCGCACACCAAGCATCCATCGCCCGTCGAAGACGTCGATACGCCCCATTTTCGTCGTACAGCACCGCCTCGATCTGCTCTCGCGTAACAGCAGGCCCAGCCTCGACAGCCTCCCCACCCCACAAATGCAGATCCCGCCGAATAGCCGACTCCGCAATCGTCAACCGCCGAAGAGTCAACTCCCACAACGTCTCCACCCGCTGCGCCAGCCCAGCAAGCCGCTTCACGATGTCCTTCGACGGCGACTTCCGAATCTCGTTCCGCCACAGCCGCAGCTCTTCCCGCTTCTCCGGCGCATACGTCTTCGCCTCGGCGGTATCGACCACCGCCCCCCACCCCTCGGCAGGCAGCAGGAAGTGATGAATCCCCGCCCCGACCTCCTCCCCGAGCGGCACATCCTTCGGCACGGTCTTCAACCACGCCTTCTTCGCCAGCTGCCCCGGCTGATACACCGCCCGCCGCGCCCCGATGAGTGAGTTGCCACGCCGCAGGTGCAGGCCGAACCACGGCGCTTGCAACCCGGCGACCATGGTGTCCAGCCACAGCGAGATCTCGGCGAGTTCGACTGCGGTGGCGTTCAGGTCGACGCCGTAGACCTGGTGAAGGGCGATGTGCGCCTTCACCTTCTGCAGTTCCACGGGGTACTGGTCGGCTTCGATGAGTTCGCCGAGGTCTTCCTGTTTGCGCTTCAAATACTCCCCGGCGAGCTGGCGGACGGCTTCGATGGCGAAGGCGCCGGAGCCGAGGGCGGGTTCGCAGATGGTGAGCTGGAGGATTTCCTCGGGGGTGGTGCGGTGGTCGTTCTGGTCGAGCAGTTCCTCGAGGGCTTGGGAGACGACGAACTTGGTGAGGACTTCGGGGGTGTAGTACGAGGCGGATTGCTGGCGTTCGCGGCCGGCGAGGCGGAAGACGAAGGTGCCCTTGCGGTGGACGACGGGGCGCATTTCGTGGGTATCGGGGTCTTCCTTGCGCACGAAGTCGGTTTCGGCGAGGTGGTCGGCGCGGTCGACGGGGACCACCCAGGAGCCCTTTTCCGGGTTGCCGTCCTTGGCGACCTCGTAGAGGTCTTCTTCGGCGAAGAAGCCGGTGTAGGACATCAGGCCCTCGTAGACGGCGCCGAGCTGGTTGATGCCGAGTTCGGCGTAGCTGATGAAGCCGCGGTCGGCGCCTTTGCGGCCTTTGCTCTCCTTACTGAGCAGCAGGTGTTCGAGGACCTGCTGGGTGGCTTCGTTGCCGAGGCCGACGTCGTCGATGAGGGCAGTCGCCTTGGGGGAGAACAGGTCGGCGCGCAGGGGGTTGAACTCGAGGCCGGGGGCGGGGTCGTCGGTGATGTTCTCGCGGGTGGCGGGGGTGTGGCCCTGGTCGACGAGGTCGAACAGTTTCTTCAGCGACTCATACAGGTGGGTGCCGGTGCGGGCGCGGTGGGAGACGAGTTCGGTGAGGGTGAGTTCGCGCAGGCGGTCGAGGCCGTAGCCCTCTTCGTATTCGGCGGCGCCGGTGGGCAGCACCTGCATTTCGGGGGAGGCTTCGGCGTAGAGGAGGAACAGGATGCGGTAGAGGAAGCGCAGGGACTGTTTGGCGAGGTCGTTGCCGTCGATGCCGTCCATGGTGTTGCCTTTGTCGAGGCGGCGGCGCACCACTTCGTTGGCGATGATCTCGATGGACAGGCGGATGCCTTCGCGCAGGTCCTTGGAGACGCCGACGGTGTGTTTGACCGAGTCCTCCAGCACGCCGGTCCACCAGAGGTTGCCGTCGGCGTCGGGGCGCAGGGCCTGGTGGCCGAAGATGGCGCAGGTGCGGTCGACTTCGCCGCCGCGGGCCTCGTGTTTGCGTTCGGCGACGACGAGCAGGTCGACGGCCAGGTAGCGGCCCTCGGCCCAGCGTTCGGCCTCGGCGAGCAGATGCCACTGGCCCGCCTGCACCACCACGAAGGCGGGCGGGGTGTCGGAGCGGAAGGCGGCGGAGACGGCCTTGGACACCGACTCGACCGGCTTGCCGTCCTCGGTGGCGGGGGTGAGGAGCAGGCCGGTCTCGGGGGCCAGCAGGTCTTCCAGCGCGGACACCGGGTTCGCTTGCAGGAACAGCACATTCGCGGTGTCGGGGAGCTGGGCGTCGGGGATGGACACCTCCGAGCCTGCGCGTTCGGCGGTGAAGGCGGACAGCTCGCCCGCGAAACCGAAGACCTCGCGGACCTGGGCGTGGGCCTTGGGGGCGGCTTCGGGGTCCTCGGCGAGGGCGGCCAGGGCGGTCTGCAGGTCGCGGGCGGCGGCGAGGAAGCGGCTGCGGACGGTCGGTCGGCCTTCCTTGGCTTCGGCGTCCCAGGATTTGCGCAGTTCCATGACCTTGCCGTGGAAGGACTCCTTCACCGAATCGGTGGTGAAGTAGTGCTCGCTGATCCAGTCCTCGCCGACGACGATGGAGTCGAAAGAAGGCATGGTCATTGATCCTTTTCGGGGACGATCACCAGCAGCGGGCGCACCAGCTGCTGGGTGGGGGCGAGGGATTCGGCGAGGCGCTGTTCTTCGGCGATGCGGCGGGAGAGCTTGTCCACCTTAATTTTCTGGCTGCCGAGCAGGTCGAGCTGGTCGGCGGCGGCATACCAGCGGTCGGCGCGGGCGCGCCACTGGGTGAGGCGTTCGGTGGCGGTGCGCTCCTGCTGGTCGAGGACGATGCTCATCGCGTGGGCGGCCTGGTCGACGGCGCGGGGGATGAGCGGGCGCAGGGATGCGACGTCGGCGAGCGGGCCGGGGTTGGCGGTGCCGGGCTGCAAACCGGTGTCGGTGAGCAGGAAGTCGAGATCCTGGTGGGTTTCGACCAGGGAGAACGACGGGTTCTCCGGCATCGGGAAGACGACGGTGGCGAAGACGCGGGAGACGAGCTGGCCGCGGCGGTTCATGAGGGTGCCCATGAGCAGGACGGTCGGCGCGTCCAGACTGCCTCGAATGGCGAAGACCTGGTTGCGGCCCAGAGCGCTGAGGGCGCGGTCGCCGGCCCAGTCGAGCACGGGGTGCAGGGGGCCGAGGAAGTGGGCTTCGGGCCAGGTGGTGTTGTCGACGCCCTTGCCCTGTTTGGCGGCGCGCAGCTGGGCGTCGCCCACCTGCGGGGTGGTGGCGAGTTTGAGGCGTTCGAGGACGCCGCCGTGCTGGAGGTAGTTCTGGGGGAGCTGGGCGAGGCGCTGTTTGAGATCTTTCGGGGGGACGAGTTCGGCGATGCCGTGGTTGGGATGGACGGTCCAGCCGACGCCGCCCGCGCCGGGGTCGGCGTGCGGGACGTCGTCGAAGGCGGCGGCCAGGGCCTCGTCGAGGAAGGTGAGGTCGTCGGGGTAGAGGCTCTGGCGAGGGAGTTCGGGCAGGTCGGGGGTCTGCTCGTCGAGGGCGTCGAGGGCGTCGAGTTCGGCGAAGAAGGCGTCGATGTCGTCGCCGGCGAGCACCTCGTCGAGGGTGCGGACCTCCTCGTCCAGGGTGGTCTTGCGGGCCAGCACGTCGCGGATGGCCGATTCCTCCTCGCTCACACTGTGTTTGCCCATCAGTGAGGCCACGTCGCCGAGGGCGGAGTGGGCCTCGTTCTCCTTCTCCAGCAGGCGCGAGAGGACGCGCAGGTCGCCGGAGAAGTCGGGGTCGGAGGGTTCGAGGATCAGGGAGGAGATCACGGGGGGCTTGCGCTGGCCGTAGCGGTCGATGCGGCCGTTGCGCTGTTCGATGCGGATCAGTGACCACGGGATGTCGTAGTGGATCAGGTGGTGGCACTGGGCGTGCAGGTTCACGCCTTCGGAGGCGACGTCGCCGGTGACCAGCACGCGGATGGGGGAGGTCTCCAATTTGAAGCTGTCGACGATCTCCTGCTGCTCCACATCCGAGAGGCCGCCGTGCAGCATGACGACGTTCTCCTGCTTCAGGCCCAGGGCGGGCGGGAGTTGTTCGGTGAGCCACTTCAGGGTGGCGATGCGTTCGGCGAAGACGACGGCGCGCAGGTCCGACTCGGGGCCGACGCCGATCTCGGTCAACCGCTCCACCAGCGCGGCCTGCTTGCCCGCGGCCTCGGTGAAGGCCTTGTCGTTGAGGTCGGCGAGGGTGTTCAGCGCTTCGAGTTCGACGCGCTGTTCGGGGGTCTGCGAGCTGCCCCTGAGCTTCGCCCGGCGCTGGTCGACGGATTCGCGCAGCGCGGCGGGGGAGGAGAGGAACGCCTTGGCCAGCGTCCACGGGAACAGGGCCTTGGTCTCGCCGGAATACGGGGAGGAGCCGGTCTCGGGATGCAGCCACACCTGCGAGAGTTCGCGCGCCACAGCGTCTTCCGTCGCCGAGGGCTGGACCAGGCGATGGACGGGCTCGGCGCGTTCGGCCCAGTCGCTGCCGACCTCGGCGGCCACCTCGTCGTGATGGCGGTGGCGGCGGATCAGCAGGCCCTGCACGTCCTGCTTGTCGAACGAGCCGTCCGGGGCGACCGCCGTGGGGTCGAGCAGGCGCAGCAGTTCGGCGAAGGATTCCTCGCGGCCGTTGTGGGGCGTGGCGGAGGCCAGGATCAGGGCCTCGGTGTTGGGGGCCAGGACGCGGGCGAGTTCGTTGTTCTGGGTGCCGACATTGGTGAGGTTGTGGGATTCGTCGATCACCACGGCGTCCCAGTGCTGGCGTTCGAGGTGGGCCTTGTAGCGGGGGCTCTTGAGGGTGTCGATGGAGATGATGGCGCGCTTGTAGTAGGTGAAGGGGTTGCGGGTGGCGGGGAGTTTCTGGCGCACCTTCTGAATGCCCGCGGAGTCCAGGCGGACGAACGGCAGGGCGAAGCGGCACCACAGTTCGTGCTGCATCTGCTCGAGCACGTGGCGGGGGGTGACGATGAGGATGCGTTCGCCGCGGCCCCGGCGCACCAGCTCCGACAGGATCATGCCGATCTCGAGGGTCTTGCCCAGGCCCACCGCGTCGGCGAGCAGGATGCGCGGGCGGATCAGCCGGGGATCGAGGGCTTTGGCGACGGCGGCGCGCTGGTAGCCGAGGGAGTCGGCGAGCATGCGGGTGGAGACGGTGAGGGTCTGGTCGCCGTAGGGGAAGGGGGTCTTGCGGAGCAGGGCTTCGAGCCAGAGGCGGGAGTCGCGATAGCCGGAGGAGCCGTCGGCGACGATCTCGGCGGCCGACGGGTCCTGCACTTCGATCTCGTCGAGGCTGGAGTAGAAGGTGGCGGTGGTGTCCGCGACCAGCTCGGACAAGCCGCGCACCCGCAGCAGCCAGCCGTCGGAGCCCTGTTCGGCGGAGGTGACCAGCCATTCCTCGTCGCGGACGACGACGATCGAACCGGGGGCGACGTTGAGGTCGGCACGCGGGGGCGCGGAGGTCATCGACGGGGCTCCTGCTGTGTGGGCGGTGGATCGAACCAACTTAGTACCGCTCGGGAACAGTGCGGCGTTTCGCTCCGTCATCTGTTCGGACCACTCACCGGCCACAGCGGCGTGTCGGAGGCGAGGCTGCCGGTGAATTCGAGTGCTCTGCCGATGCGCCGACGCGTTCGTCGGAGAAGGCGATGAGGGTCAGCGCGCGTTGTGCGGGCAGTAGGCGAGAGTGGCGGCGCGGACGAAGGTGTGCGGATAGTCGAGGGTGTCGCTCAGTTCGTCGGCCAGGATCAGGCGGTTGCGCGCGGTGCCGCCGTAGGTGTCGAGCCAGGTGCAGCTGCGGTGCGCGAGCTGGATGGCCGAGTCCTGCACGCTGCAGGACTCTTCGTCGAAGTGGGAGTCCTCGAGGAAGCGGTAGTCGGCGCCGGAGCGCGGGCCGCAGCCGCTGGAGGAGGAGCCGCCCGCCGAGCCGGTCGACGGTGCGGCGGTGGCGGCGGGCGCGGCGGCGAAGGTGGCGGCGGCGCCGAGGGCGAGCAGGGACGTGAGTGTGCGCAGGGCGATGGGCATGGTTTCCCCCGGGTGGGTTGGGGCTGCCCGGAAGGCGGTGATCGCGGTCGGGCGGCTGATGGTGTCACGCAAGCGAATTGGTTGCGCTGTACGTCGGAACCATAGCTGTGCGATGAAATCATTGTCAATCGTTGATCTGCTTTAGTTGTTGAACAATGTAAGCTGCTGCCCTGAGACCTGAGGCCGTGAGCTCTCCGCCGATCGGCGCCTCGGGGGCGGGCCCACGACCCGCGTGCTCGCCGGCGGCGCGCTGTTAGCGTGTCGCGGATGTGCCGATCGACCTGAGGAGGTGCCGAGGTGTGGCACGACTTCGCCGAGCAGACCTTCGGCGCGACGCTCTACGACCCCGGGTACTACGGGGACGACGGTGATCGGCGGTGGGGGTCGGCCGAGGGGGCGCAGGCGTGGGTGCTCCAATGCCTCTCGCAGGCTTCGGAATCGGGGGCGGTGGTGGTGCTCATGCCGACCGCGGCCATCGCGAGCGCGCAGGCCCGGCCGTTGCGGTCGGTGTTGTTGCGCGGGGGAGTCTTGCGCGCGATCGTGACCGGGCTGGCTGCCGAGCGCGACCTGTGGGTGCTCGCCGAATCCGATGGTGAACGGCCGGAGCATGTCTTGCTGCTGGATGCGGGCGGGGATCGCGCGCTGGTGGCTTCCGTCTGGGGAGCGTTCCGGTCCGATCCGGGGCATCCGGCGGCCGCGCGGTATGTGGTGCGCGCGATCGATCGGCTCGACGAGCGGGTCGATCTGAGCCCGGAGGACGCCCGCGTTCTCGAACTCGATCGCTACCCGGCGCTGCGGAGTGCGCTGGTCGATCGGCCCGGGGATCGGCCGCCGGTGCTCGAACCGGTGGAAGTCGTTGCGGCGGGGGCGGTCACGCTGGGCGAGCTGGCCGAGGCGGGGATGGTGGGCTTCCATCAGTCGCCGCCGACCGTTGGGGCCGCGGGCAGCGCGCCGATGTGGACGGCCAAGGATGTCCGGCTGGGGCGGGCGCCGTCTCGGCAGGGCGACGCGGCGGCGAGCGGGGCGGTGATCTGCCGGGCCGGGGACGTGGTGGTGGTTGCCGAGGACGCGGTCGTGCGGGTGTGCGGGGCGGACGGCGCGTTGCTCGGGCCCGGCATCGAGTTGGTGCGGGTGGAGTCGGAGGCGCTGATCCCGGACTTCCTCGCCGGCGTGCTGCGCGCCGCGATCGAGGCGCGCGGCTCCGATGGCATCGATCTCTATCGGGTGGCGGTGCCCCGCCTTTCGGCCGCAGACCAGCGCGAGTACGCGCGGGCTTTCGAGCGGCTGCGTAAGCTCGAGGACGGCTGGCAGCAGCGTCGTGCGGCCATCGAGCAGGTGGTTCGCCTCGGGTATCTGGGTTTGGCGACCGCCCGATTGCGGCCGGTCGAGACCGGCGAATAGTGTTTCGGTTCGAGATTCACGGAGGTGGCCGGGTGCAGGTCGTCGGGGGCCGTTACGACCTCATCCGGCAGGTCGGCGCCGGGGGAATGGGCGAGGTCCACGAAGGGTTCGACCGCAACCTCAAGCGCCGGATCGCCGTCAAGTTCACCCACGCCAGCCTCGACTCCGATCCGGAATGGACCAAACGCTTTCTGCGGGAAGCGGAGTTGATGGCCGCGGTCAACCATCCGGGCACGCCCGCGATCTACGACGCCGGGATCACCGACACCGATCCGATCCGTCCCTACCTGGTGATGGAGTTCGTCGACGGCGTGAGCTTCGAGGACCTGCTCGCCCGGCGCGGGCCGCTGCCGATCGGGATCGTCGCCGCTCTCGGCGCGCAGATCGCCGCCGTGCTGGCCGCCACCCATCGCCACCGGATCTACCATCGCGACCTCAAGCCGTCGAATCTGATGCTGTGCGGGAACGGGACGGTGAAGGTGCTGGACTTCGGGCTGGCCATCGCCCTGGACGTCGACCGCAGCCGCTACACCGCCACCGGGCAGACCATCGGCACCCCCGCCTTCATGGCCCCGGAGCAGATCGAATCCCGCGACGTGACTCCGCAGACCGATCTGTATGCGCTCGGCCTGATCCTGCACGAGCTGCTCACCGGCGAACGGGTCGTCACCGGCACGAACGCGTTCACGGTGTGGTCGAAGCAGGTCTCCGACCCCGCCCCCGACATCCGCGCCGGGCGGCCGGACATTCCCGCGGACATGGCGGGGCTGATCATGTGCATGCTCGAGAAGAAGCCGGAGAGCAGGCCCGCGGGGGCGGCCGCCGTGCACGCGGTGCTGATGCGGCACGCCACCGATGTCGCCGAGCTGATCGACGATGTGCACAGCCCGGCGCGGATGTATGCGCTGGCGGTCGGCGCGCCCGCGCGATCCCGGATGGCGGAAACGGTGCTCGCGCCCGGCCGGGCGGCGGAAACCGTGCTCGCGGAGACGCGCTCGGCCGGGGACGCCGACGCGGCCGCGGGCGGGGTCGTGCCCTCCGACGACCACAGTCGCGGCGACCTGCATCGCGCGGTGGAGAAGGCCCGCCACCTCGCCGACGAATCCCGCTATCACCCGGCCGTGCGGCACCTGCATCGCGCGGTCCACGCGGCGGTCCCGTTGCTGGGCGCGCGCGACGCCGATGTGGTGGACGCCAGGATCCAGCTGGCCGGTCTGCGCTTCGAATCGCAGGGCTACGAGGAGGCGGGCGAGCTGTATCGCGCTCTCATCGACGACCTCACCGCCGAGCGCGGCCCCTATGACGACCAGGTGATGTTCTGTCAGCGCCGGCTGGCCGAGTGCGTGCTGCACCTCGGGCACACCGGGGAGGCCGTCGATCGGTTCCAGCGGTTGAAGGCGCAGCTGGAGGCCAGGTTCGGGCCCGCGGACCGGCGGGTGGCCGAGGTGAAAGGCATTCTGGCGGATCTGCGGCGGTGAGCATCGGCGGAGCACGGTGCGCTGGCCGGTAGCCCGGGCAGCCGCGGGCCGGGGGCGGTAGCGTGCCGGGCAGCCGCGGCGACAGTTCTCGGTGAGCCGGGTCGAACGACCGGTCGAAGTCACGGGGCGAACCAGCCGGGTCGAGGTAGGAGGAAGGGCGTTGTCAGAAGTGCAGGGTGGGGGAGCGCCGCTGGCCGATCGCGGTGCCCGGCTGTTCGAATACCTGGCTCGCGTGCAGGCGATCGGCACCACGCGGGTGACCGAGGTCGAGAATCTCGGCTCGGTGATCTGGATGTCGGACCTGCCCGCCCACCAGGTCGTGCGCTACGAGCCGGAAGCCGCGGGCGGACCGTTCCTCGTGGTCGGCAAGGTGCGGGTGGAGCCGGTCGTGGAGTTGCACGACGCGCGGGTGCGCGAGTGGCTGGTGCCCGGACCCATCGACGACCCGGAGAACGAGCCGGAACTCCGGCAGACGCGCACGGGTCCGGCGGGGGTCGAAAAGCTCGAGGACCATCCGGAGGTCCTCGAGAGTTTTCATGGATGGCTGGTGCGGTGGCGGCCCTGGGCGGCCAAGGCGCGCCGGGATCTGCTCGCGCACAAGCTGTATCGCGAGCTCTACGACATCCACACCCGGCTGAGCGCGGCCTCGGAGACCACCGAGGCGGTGCTCGGTCTGGGCTGCCTGAGCTGGAAGCCGCCGCAGGGGGCGACAGTGCGCAGGCATGTGCTGACGGTGCCGGTGAAGGTCGATTTCGACGCGAGCACGGGCGCGCTGTCGGTGGTGGCCGACGCCGACGGTTCGGGGCTGACCGTCGAGCTGATGGACTTTCTGGAGAACAACCAGATCAGCAATCCGGGCATGGTGCGCGACGCGGAGAATTTCGCGCGGCAGGAGAACGTCTACCCGTTCGATCGCGGGGCGGTGGGCAATCTGGTGCGGCGGGTGATCAACGGCGTCGCCCCGGAGTCGGCCTATCTCGACCAGCTCGGTCCCGAACCGCCGCGCCGCGAGCCGACCGGCGCGTACGCGCCCGCGGTGATCCTGCGTCCGCGCGGCACCCGCGGGCTCGTGCGGGTGCTCAACTCGATCGCCGGGCGCATCCGCGATCAGGGCTCGGTGCCCGAAGGCATCCGCAACCTGGTCGACCCCGACTACGTGCCCGCCCGCGACGAGCCGAGCGACGAGGGCGCGGTGGTGCGCGACGGCGGCGACAGCTTCCTGCCGATGCCGCTCAACGAGGTGCAGCTGCGCATCCTCGACCATGTCGATTCCAGCGCGCACACGATCGTGCAGGGCCCGCCCGGGACCGGCAAGACCCACACGGCCGCGGCGCTCATCACGCATCTGCTGGCACAGGGCAAGCGTGTGCTGATCACCGCGCACACCGATCGCGCGCTCGAGGAGGTGCGCGGCAAGCTGCCCGAGGAGATCAAGGCGCTGTCGGTGGCGGTCGTCGGCACCTCACGGGATTCGTTCTCCGATCTCGAGGTCGCGGTCGCCCGGATCTCGGACGCGGCCGACGAACACGACGCACAGCGATCCGCGCGCCGGATCACCGCCGCGCAGCGCCGGATCGCGGAGCTGTGCCAGGCCAGGGCCGACATCAAACGGCGGCTGCGGGAGGCGCGCGAATCCGAGGTCAGGCAGTTCGATATCGCCGGCTACCGGGGCACGCTGACGGCGATCGTCGAGCGTCACCGGGACGACAGGGATCGGCTGGGCTGGATCGACGGGCTGGTGTCTCCCGGCCTGGACGCGGCGCCGCCGTTGTCCGCGCGCGACGCCGCGCACTGGCGGGAGCTGCTGCTCGACCGAACGCTGAACGATCCGGAGGTGGCCGCCCCGAATATCGTCGGCCCCTCCGAGCTGCCGCCCCCGGAGCAGATCGAACAGTGGTTCGCCCGGCAGACGGCAGCCACCGAGAAGTGCCGTGAATACCAGGAGATCGGCCAGACCGAGTGGGTGCGCCGGATCCAGCCGCTGCCCCCGGCGATCCGGACGGAACTGTGCGCGCTGGTGCAGGGCCAGGACCGCGCGGCGGCCGAACTGGTCGACCATCGCGAAAGCTGGATCGCGGACGCGCTTTTCGCGGTGCGCTCGGGCCGTCCGATGGAATGGCAGGCGCGCGGGGACCAGATCGCGGAGTTCCTGATGCACGCCGATGCGGCGGTCGCGGCCGTCGGGATCAGCGATGTGACGGTCAACAGCACCGATCTCGCGCCACTGGTGTCGCTCGCCGAAGCGGTGCTGGCGCATATCGCCAAGAAGGGCGAGATCAAGACCCAGGCCGACGGTTCGCCGAAGGCGGGCCTGACCACCGCCAAGGTGATCAAGGACGCCAAGCCGTTGTTCGATCTCGTCCGGGTCGACGGGCGGATCCCGACGACCGCCGAACAACTGGAGACATTCCGCAGCTACGAGAAGGCGGGACGGCTGCTCAACCAGCTCGACGCGGTGTGGCACGGCATCGCCGAACCCACCGGTGGGTCGCCGGGCTCGCGTCTGGCCCGGCATCGCGAACGGCTGAGCCGGCTGCGGTCGGTGCTGAGCTTCGGATCGCAACTGCGGGAGTCGGGGGACAAGCTGCGGCTGCACGGTCTGCCGGAGCCGGATTGGGCCGACCCGGGCTCGGTGCGCCGGATGGTCGAGGCCTTCGACGCGGTGACCGCGCTCGACGAGCTGCGCGCCGCCCAGGCGCCGATCGGTCAGCTGCTCACCAAACTGACCTCGTGGAGCAACGCGCCGCAGGCCACCGCGACCGTCCGCGATCTGCGGCTCGCGGTCGAGCGCGGCGACGTCCGTGGTTACCACCGCGCCCGCGCCCGCTCGGCCGAGCTGCGCGAACTGCGCGAGAAGCGCACGCGCCGAGACGATTTCACCGCTCGCATGGCCGCGGTTCCCGCGCTGCGCGACAGTGTGCTCGCCACGGTCGAGGATCCCGGCTGGGTGGCGCGGCTGGAGAGCCTGCCCGCCGCGTGGGGGTGGGCGGCGACGGGCCGGTGGCTCGCCGAACGCGTCGACGAACAGGTCAACGAACTGTTCCGGGAGCTCGACTCGATCGAGGACCGGTTGCGCAAGGAAGCGACCGAACTCGCTGTCACCCGTGCCTGGGATCGGGCGGTGGGGCCGGGCAGGCTGACCCCCTCCTCGCGGGCGGATCTGCTCCAGTATGTGCAGCTGGTGCGGAAGCTGGGTAAGGGCACCGGCATTCACGCCGGACGCAGGCGGGCCGATATCAAGCAGACGCTGGCGCGCTGCCGTTCGGCGGTGCCGGTGTGGATCATGCCGATCTACCGGGTGGTCGAACAGCTCGACATCGAGCAGGACATGTTCGACGTGGTGGTGGTCGACGAGGCCTCGCAGGCGGGGCTGGAATCGGTGTTCCTGCAGTACCTCGCGCCGCGCATCGTGGTGATCGGCGACGACAAGCAGGTCTCGCCGTCGGCGGTCGGCATCGATCAGAAGGAGCTCGACTCGCTGGCCGGGCAGTACCTGGCCGACGACAAGTACCGCGCGACCTGGCAGGAGGCCAAGCGCAGCCTGTTCGACGAGGCGACCATGCGCTTCCCGGCGCGGCTGACGCTGGTCGAGCATCGGCGCTGCGTGCCCGAGATCATCGGCTTCTCCAACAAGATCGCCTACGAGCCGCAGAACGTGAAGCTCATCCCGGTGCGGCTGTTCGGCGCGGACCGGCTCCCGCCGATCCGGACCGTGCACGTGCCCGACGGGGTGAGCACCGGGCGCAGCAATATCGTCAATGCCGTCGAAGCCGAGCGGATCGTCGCGCAGATCGCCGAGTGCATGCGCGATCCCGCCTACGACGGCAAGACTTTCGGTGTGATCTCGCTGTTGGGCAGTGCCCAGGCCAAGCTGATCTGGGACCGGCTGATGGCGCGGTTCCAGCCCGAGGAACTGGCCCGCAGGCAGCTGCGCTGCGGTGACGCGGCCGACTTCCAGGGCGCCGAGCGCGATGTGATCTTCCTGTCCATGGTGAAGTCCAAGGGCGAGGACTCGCGGCTGGTCGCGCAGAACCGCGAGGAAGCGGTGCAGCGCTACAACGTCGCGGTGTCGCGAGCGCGCGACCAGCTGTGGCTGTTCCACTCGATCACCCTCGACGATCTGCGCAATCACACCGACATGCGCTATCAGCTGCTGGACTACTGCCTGGACGGGTGGAAGAAGGGCGCCGAACAGCGGACCGGCCGGCCCGAGCCGGTGACCGAGGAACGCGTCGTCGCGCCCTTCGATTCGCTGTTCGAGCAGCAGGTGTTCAACCGGATCGTGGACCGGGGCTATCGGGTCACCGCGCACTACGACGCGACCGGCTACGAGATCGACATGGTGGTCACCGGTGACCACGCCCGGGTCGCGGTCCAATGCGACGGCGACCGCTGGGACGGGCCGACGGCGTTCGAGGCCGATCTCGCCCGGCAGCGGGATCTGCAACGGTGTGGGTGGCCGTTCGTGCGGATCAGGCAGTCGCAGTTCCTGCGTGATCCGGACGCGGCGCTCGAGCCGTTGTGGGAGACCTTCGACGCGTTGGGGCTGGAGCCGATCGGGCCGGAGCAGGATGTCGTCTCGACGGACGAGCCCGAAGATCCCGTGCGTTCCGAGGATGCCGAGCGGCGCGGGGGATATGGGCAGGCGGGGGAATCGCTGCCGACCACGACGTTGGGGCGACCCGTTCTGTTCGACGAGGCCGAGTTGCTCGATCAGGGGGTGCTGTTCGAGCGGTCCACGCCTGCCGGGGAGCCCGGTGGGTCCGCGCCGTCGGCGGTAGAGCCGGAACCGGCCGCGGCGGTGGCGGTGGCGGTGGCGGAATCGGCGGTGACCCCGTACCGCGCCTTCACCGAGCCGCTCGCCGGGCCGGAGGTGGCGTCGTCGGGCACGGTGGCCAAGGATCTGGTGCGCATCGTCGAGGTGGAGGGGCCGGTATCGGGCGCCCGTCTGCTCGCCGCCTACCTGCGAGCCGGCGGGGCGGCCGCCGACGAGGATCTGACGGGGACCGTCGAGCATCTGCTGGTGTCGGCGGTGGAGCGGGGCGATCTGCTCGTCGATGATCCGCTCGCCCTCGGCGATCCGGCGCTGCGGACCTATCGCACCCCGGATCAGCCGCTGACGGACCGGCGCACGCTCGGTCCGCGTTCGGTGGAGCAGGTGCCCGTGCGCGAACTCGCCGAGGTGCTGGCCGATGTCGCGGCGGAGACGGGTTGGCGCGACCGCAAGGACGTGCTACACCGCGCGCTGCGGATCCTCGGGCAATCCGAGATCACCGACCGTGCCGTCGCCGCCTTCGCGCTGGCGCTGCCCCTGGCGCGGCAGGCATCGGACTGAGTCGACCTGCTTACGGCGGATCGCCCCGTTCACCCGGTGCCGCGGTGATCGATGACGACTCGGCGCGTCGGTGTTCAGAGCAGGCCGGCGGGCGTGGTGCCGCGAAGGAAGGCCGCGATGCCGACGAGGCGGTGGCCGGGCACCCGGATCGGCGCCAGATCGCTCAGCACGCGCGGGAATTCGTCGATCGGATCGTCCGAATGCGCGGCCCAGTCGGCGATCGTGACGACCGCCGCGCGGCGCTGTGCGGCGGTGCCGCCGGACTCCGCGGACAGCAGGATCAGTTCTTCGGAGCCGGGTTCGATCTGCTGGAACTCCAGCCGTCCGGCGTCGGCGGCGGCGCTCACGGCGGCGAACATCTCCCTCGGGTCGGTGAGGCCGATGAGGTCGCCGAGTTCGTCGGCGGTCGCGACGCCGCCTTCGGCGCGGAGTGCGGCGGTGAGTTCTGCGGTCACGGTGTCGGCCTCCTGCTCTTCCGGTTCGGTGGATCGTTCGGGTACGGCGGCCACCACGGGGGCGATGGGACGCCGGGGTGTGATGAACCGCTCCGGCTCGACCGCGCGTTCGGGTCGGGCGAACCTGTCGGGCTCGGTGGCCACCTCGGTTCCGGCCGTGCCGGACTCGGCCGGGGCGGGCGCAGCGGTCGGCTCCGGAGGTGCGGGGCGCTCCGGTGCGGAGGTGGTGCCGGGCTCGGCGGCCGCTGCCGGGATCCACTGATCCAGCAGGCCGGGTAGCCCTCTGGCGTCGGTGACGACGACCCCCTCCGCGATCTGTGCGAGCCGGCGTAGATGCGGGCCCACTCGGCGCGGATCTTCCACGGTTCCCTCGGCATAGGCCAGCACCACGATCGGGGTGTGCGCACCGCCGTGGCGGATGATCCGGCCGAGCCGTTGCGCCAGTTCCGGTGCGGTGAGATCGGGGGAGAGGAACATGCCGAGTCCGGCGAACGGGAAGGCGAGGGCGGGGTCGAGCACCCGGCGTTCCACGATCGCGTGCAGGGCGTCTTCGCGCAGGCGGCGGGCGATGTCGCCGCGATCGGCCGCACCGAGCGACTCGCCGACCCGGGTGATCCGGTAGCCGTCGTGGCCGAGAAGTTGCACGGCCCGGTTCGCGGCGAGGGCCTGGTCGGTGAAGAAGATCGCCCGGGTGCGCTTCAGCGTGGCAGCGGGCAGCGCTTGCAGCAGCGTGATCTTGGCGCGGCATTCGCCGAGGATCTCGGCACGTTTGGTGAGGGCGTCGAGATAGCGCTTGGCGAAGACCGCGGCACGGCCCTTCGCGCGGAGGGCTGCTCGTGCGAATTCCGCGGCTTCGGCGGGCGTGTCCGGCGCGCCGTAGGTGCCGACGAGCGTGTCCAGGGCTTGTTCGGCGCGGTCCTCGACCGAGTTCAGTGCGCTGCGCTCGCGTTCGCCGAGCTGTAAGGGAACCTGGGCCAGGTGGATACGGGGCAGCAGGCCGGTCTGGACCGCGTGCAGGTAATCGCAGCCGGGAACGGTCTGCTCGAAGTAGGGCAGTACCACTGTGTCGACCAGATCATCGGGGCGGGCCAGGCCCGAGGTGAGGCCGAGGCGCCAGTCGAACCGCGGGAGCAGGGCTTTCGCGTAGGCGCCCGCGCTGTAGGTGTGCACGTCGTCGACGATCAGGGCGGTCGGCTGGCCGCCGGAGTGCTTGTCGAACAGGCGGTCCTGGATGGCGGCGTCGGGGGTGACGACGGTGACATCACCGTGGGAGGGCGTCCCGGCGCCCGACGCGACGATGCGGCGGGCGGGCAGGGCGGCGTGCAGGGCGTCGGTCCATCGCCGCCGGCCGTCCGCGTCCGGCACGACGACGAGAACGGGATG
This sequence comes from Nocardia higoensis NBRC 100133, assembly GCF_000308595.1. GTDB lineage: Bacteria > Actinomycetota > Actinomycetes > Mycobacteriales > Mycobacteriaceae > Nocardia > Nocardia higoensis. Next base: position 152,426 of record NZ_BAGA01000058.1, read on the forward strand.
TCCGGCTTCGAGCGCTTCGGCGGCCGCCGCGACGCCGAGTGCCGTCTTTCCCGAGCCGTCCACGGCCTCGACCACGCCACGGTGGTGATGTTCCTGCCACGCCGAGAGCGCTTGCCGTTGCCATGCGCCCAGCGCTTCGCGTGGGCTCGCCGACTGTGGCGCTGAACCGCTGCCGAATCGAGCGGGGGAGGGAGCGGCCGACCGGCCGGAGGGGCGGACCGTGGGCGAGCTCGTCGGTGGAACTGCCGCCGGCCGGGAAGCCGGGACCGCACCGGAGCCGGCGGGTGCCGATCGCAGCGACCATCGTGGCGGCGTGTCGTCGGTCTTCTCGAACATGCCGTGCTGGGCGTGCAGCACGCTGTTGACGTCGGTCTTGGTCACCCCGGCGGCGTCGATGGCGGCGGCGAGTTCGCGCGCCGACCGCCCGGGCTCCTCCGCCAGCAACTCGCGGATTCGGCGCACCAACGACTCCCGCACCACGTCACCTTCCCGCTCGAACACCGGTGCGCCGAGCCTAGTGGGCCGCCCCTCCGCGCTGGTGTCCGGTTCGTCGTGCACCCGTTCAGAGCGCGGCAACCGGGGCGGTAGCGTTTGCCGGCCGATGAACGACAGGGTGCACGACAGACGTGGCCGGCGCGAGCCGGGCGCGTGGTGATGCGAAGATGTGCGGGCGTTCCGAGCAGGACGACGGAGCTCGGCGCGGTGGAGGTAAGGGGATCCGGCGATGGCTGAGTCGTTCCTGGTGCAGCAGGCGCGGGAGATGGAGCTGACCCGTGCCGAAGATCTGCGGCGGGTGTCGTTGTTCGTCGAGCTCAATCTCGATGCCGACGAGATCGCGCGATCGGCGGAACTGTTCGCGCAAATGGTGCGCAAGTACCATCGCTCGCTCGGTCCGGAGTTGGTCGTCCAGAAGTTTCCCGCGCTCACGCTGACCACCCTGATCGGTCACGCGGGCATGTACTACGACCGCAACCGGTATTGGGACAGCTTCTGGGAGGAGCTCGATCTCGCGCGCGATCTCGAATTCGAGAAGGTCCTGCGTGAGGAGCTCGAGTCGCTGCTGAGCAAGTTCGGCCTGCGCCGGTTCCCGGAACTGGACGGGCAGTACGTCCAGGCCATGGCGGTGCACGCCGGCATCCCGGTGCACTGTCTCGACGATCTCGTCGACGTGATCGACGAGCACATCGCCGCCGGGCGCGACGCCAACGGCGCGGCGGTGGTCGAATGGCTGACCGAACCGGGCATGGGATATCGGCTGAACCGGCTCGATGTTCCGGTGCGCAATTTCCTCCGGCTCGGCGGTGAGGTCGCCGTCGATATCGTCGACCGGATCATCGAGTTCGCCGCATACTTCGCCGAGCACCCGGAAGCCGCCAACGATCTCGACCTCGACACCGCCACCACCGGCCTGCCGAACCTCCTGCTCGACGCGCTGATCGACCGGCTCGCCCAGCGCCCGCTGGGTTCGGGGCCGCGGGAACCCGCCGCGGTCGTCCGCACCAGGAATCCGGTCGTCGCGTACTCGTCTCTCGATCAGCAGGTCGTGGTCGAAGTGCCGTATCCGGTCGCCGCGCCGGAGAGTCCCTGGCGGGTGTCCTTCGACGGCGCCGCGCATACCGTCTACGCCGAGCGCGCGTGGGGCACCGTCGAGGGCCAGGCACAACCGGCGACGCCTGTGCCGGTGCCGCGCCCGGTGCGCCAGATCGTCCTCGCCCACGAGTCGCTCGCCGAGCAGGTGCGTATCCCGTTGGTCGACAAGGACGACCCGCTGCTGTTGTTCGACGAGTCGGGTCGCTCGCTCTCCCGGCATCTGGCGCTGCCGCGCGGGGCGATCATCGCGGTCTGCCCGCACGACACCGCGCTGCTCGACACGCACACCCAGCTGCCGATGGAGCCGGTCGACGAGCAGACGCCGGTCGGCTGGAGCGAATGGCGGGCGCGGGTCTACGACCTGACCGAGGCCGGCGGCGTGCGATGGCGGCGCGGCAATCTCGTCGGCCCGGTGCGGCAGGTGCGGGCCGGGGCCGCCGCGCGCCTGGAACTCGGTGCTCCGGTCGAGGGTGTGACGACGCGCAACGGCCTGTCGGTCTACGGCGAGCGCCCGGCGGTGGCCCTGCCCGCGACGAGCGAACCGACCACCTGGCGGGTCCGCACCCGCCGCGCGGGCACCGTGGACTGGCTGACCGACGAGGAATGGGAATCCGGCGACGAGGCCACCGAACTCGATCCTTTCGACGGGGTCGCGTCGGGACTGCTCGGCATGTTCGACGTGGTCGTGAGCGGTCCGCTCGGCTCGGACCTGCGCCACTCGCTGTTCCTGGCCGAGGGACTCGACATCGGCTACACCTCCGAGTTCCGCAAGCCCGCCGCCGACGGGCTCACCCCGACCTCCTGCACGGTCACCGCCTGTCCGCCGCTGAGCGTCGACACCACCGGCATGCACTTCGCCGGAGATGTCCGCGACGCCGAGCTCCGGGTGGCCGTCGGTGGCGATGTGGAGCGACTGTCGGTGCGGCCGCCACACATCGAGATCCGGGTGGACGGCATCGGCGGCGTCGCGCAGTGGCGCACGACCGCGGCCGCCCTGACGATCGACCAGCTGGACGAGCACGCGACGGTGGCGGCCCGGATCCCCGGCGACGTGCAAGTCGACATCGCGCTCGTCGATCGGGACGGCGAGGTGCTGCAGCTGGAACAGCCGCAGGTCGTCGGCGGCAATGTCTTCCAGGTGCCCACCCGCGCGTTCCTCGACACCGCGCGGACGGCCGGGGTGTCCTCGTTGCTGGCCCGCATCGACACCCCCGACGGCGCGACGCATCACGTGACGTTGGCGCGAGTACGGCCGCCGGTGCTGTGCACGGGCGTCCGGGTGGCGGACGGGTGCCTGCTGTTCGACGGCGCGACCGGGGCGGATCTGGCCGCGTCGGTATGGGCCGATACCGCGCCCTGGCGCGAACCCGAGCACGTGGCGATCGAGAACGGACGAGCGTCGCTGCCGCAGGATCTGATCGATGCGGGACCGTTGACGGTCGAGGTGTTCGTCGACGATCCCTGGTCGGTGACACAGGTGCCGGACCGTCCGGGTGAGGACGCACTGTCGGTTTCCCAGCCCGGCTGGTTCACCGACCCGGACCCGGTGCGCACCGAACTGTCGCGCTTCCTGTCCGGACACGGCCCGGCCCCGGCCCACAGCGCCGCCGTGCCCGAGGTGTGGGCGGCACTGACGACGTTGCCGGAGAACGCCGGGCCCATGCGGGCCACGTTGTACGACGCCCTGGCCACCGATCCGCGCTCGGCCCTGGAGACCCTGGCGCAGAGCACGATTCCCCAAGAGGAGCACCCCGCACTGCTGATCGCGTCCGGATTGATCGAGCGGGATTTCGCCTCGCCCGTACGGGCGGGCGCACCGGAGAACCCGTGGATCGGATGCCTGCTCGACATCGCCGATCTCCCGGCCGCCGCCGATGACCGGGGGTCGGCGACCTGGCAGGAACTGCTCGCCAGGCTGACCGACGCGGGTGGCGAGCGGCTGCGGGAGTTGCTGTCCGGCAAAGTCGGTGACCCGCGCGAGGGCATCTTCGACCGGTCGGCGGCGATGCTGCACGGTTTCGACGCGGAGCAGGTCCACGCCCTGAAGGTGGCGTGTGAGATCGTGCCCGCCGCCCTGCTGGACACCGATACCCGCACCTCGGCCATGTTCGAGGCCTTCGAGCGGCGGCTCACCTGGCAGAACGACCCCGCCCGGCTCCGGCTGACCACCGGAACCCGCGACCTGCTCGCCGTCGCGCGCCGGGCTTCCCGCCCCGCCTACGACCAGGTCGTCGCCAGGAACGAGGCACTGGCGGGCATCGACACCAGCGCGCTGCCGTGGATGCTGATGTCGATGCAGTCGCTCCTGCTCGCCGTGGTGGCCCGGCTGACCGCTCGTGGCCGGATCAAGGGTGCTCCCATCTCACCGGGGCTGCGCGCGGACTGGGCCACGCTGGCGCGATTGTGCCCGTCGATGGTCTGCACGGACCTGCTGATCGCCGACGCGCTCGTCACCTACGGCCTGCACCGCGACCTGATCGGAGAGCCGCTGTGACCGACCGGCTGGATCCCCTCGCGGCCGGCGCCGCCATCGAATCGAGCTACAAGCGCTACCTGAAAACGCTTGTCGCACCCCGCGATCCGGAACTGGCCGAGGCGTTCGACCGGGAGGTCGACGGCACCGCACTGCTCACCAAGGGGCCGCTGCTCGAGCTCACCCCGCCGTACGAGCCGGGCGCGTCGCTGCGCGAGCTCGTCGCCGAGGGGGTGCTGCACCCGGATTTCGCCGCGTTCGACACGACCATGGCGCTGGATCGGCCGCTGTACCGGCATCAGGAGACCGCGATCCGCAAGGTCGTCGCCGGACGCAATCTGGTGGTGAGCACCGGTACCGGTTCGGGTAAGACGGAGAGCTTCCTGCTGCCGATCCTCAACGAGCTGATCGCCGAGAAGGCCGCCGGAACACTCGGCCTGGGGGTGCGGGCGCTGCTGCTGTACCCGATGAACGCATTGGCCAACGACCAGCTGAAACGTCTGCGTGAACTGCTGGCCGCCACTCCGGAACTCACCTTCGGCCGCTACACCGGCGAGACGAGGGACAAGCGCGCCGACGCCGAATCCGGCTACGCGCGAATGTATCCCGGCGTCGAACGCCTGCCCAACGAGCTGCTCAGCCGCGAGGAGATGCGGGCCGCGCCGCCGCACCTGCTGCTGACCAACTACGCGATGCTCGAGTACCTGCTGCTGCGCCCGCGCGATCTGGATCTGTTCGACGGAAAGCGCGAGGGCACCTGGCGCTTCATCGTGCTCGACGAAGCCCATGTCTACGACGGCGCGCAGGGCGCCGAAGTGGCGCTGCTGCTGCGCAGGTTGCGCGATCGGGTCGGCGGCGACCGGCCGCTGCGTTGCATCGCCACCTCGGCGTCGCTGTCGGGCAGCAGCGAGGACCGGCAGGGCATCGAGGCAACGGAATTCGCGGCCAAGCTCTTCGACGCCGAGTTCGAGTTCGACGCGGGCGATCCCGGCCGCCAGGATCTGGTCACCGCGACCCGGATGCGCCGTCGCGACGAACCCACCTGGACCATCGCCGACGACGACCTGTTGCGCCTGGCCGAGCCCGATGCCGATCTCGGGGACATCGGCGATCACGTCCCCTCCGGTGATGTCGCCGAGGCACTGTATGCCGAGCGGCGGATCGCCGACCTCAAAGCCCACGCGCACGCGGGCCCGATCGAGGTCGACGCCTTGGCCGCGAAGCTGTGGCCCGGCGACGAACAGGGCGCGCGCAAGCTGGAGGCGCTGGTCGCGCTCGGCTCGAAGGTCGTGGACTCGGGCGGGAATCCGGTGCTCTCGGCCCGGTATCACCAGTTCGTGCGTGCCACCGAGGGCGCCTACGTCAGCTTCGCCGACGACGGCCCACGGGTGTTCCTCAGCCGTCACGAGATCGACCCGCGGACCGGGCGCGCGGTGTTCGAGTTCGGCACCTGCCAGCGCTGCGGCGCCGTGCATCTGGCCGGGGAACGGATCGTCGAGGAAGGCGGATCGTTCTTCCGGCCCGCCACCAAGGACACCGCCGTGCGCTGGCTGGTGCTGACCGATCGGGCCTCCGGCGAGGTGGTCGACGAGGACGAGACGACGCTGGCCGACGAGGGAGACAATCCCGGCGAGACCGGAGCGCAGACCCTGTGCACCGGCTGTGGCGCCCTGGGGTCGCCCTGCCCGCGGGACTGTCCGGGCGGACCGGAGCTGCCGGTGCGCGAGCATCGCGGCGCCCGGCGGGTGATGAGCACCTGCACCGAATGCGGGGCGCTCGCCAAACAGGTCATCCGGCGCCTGCGTACCGACGTCAACGCCGCGCCCGCGGTCATCGCGACCGCCCTCTACCAGCATCTTCCCGCTGCCGAGGGTGAGGAGGCCGACCAGGTCGGGGGCGGCAGGAAGCTGCTGATGTTCTCCGACTCCCGGCAGGCGGCGGCCTTCGCGGCGCCGTATCTGTCGAGCACCTACGGCAGCATGCTCACCCGCCGCTACCTCACCGAGGCGCTGTTCGATCCGCGCAATGCCGGTGAGCCGCTGTCGGTGGAGGACCTCGCCGCCGAGGTGAAGCGGGTCGCCGAACAGGCCGGGCACTTCGACGAGGACGCCACGCGGTCGAAGAAGCTGCGCGAGGTGAACCCGTGGGTGATGGCCGAGCTCATGTCGATGGATCAGCGCCAGTCGCTCGAGGGGCTCGGCGTCTTGGCGGTGTCGCTGATGCGCACCAGGAAAACACCCCTGCCCGCGGGACTCACCCGGCTGGGGCTCACCGAGGACGAGCTGTGGGGCCTGTTCGCGGAGCTGGTGAAAACCGTTCGGTTGCAAGGAGTCCTGACCTTGCTTCCCGATGTCGACATCACCCATCCGCTGTTCGAACCGCGCAACGCCCGCATCCGCATGCGCTCGGCGGATTCCGACCGGCGTAAGCGCATCATCAGCTGGCGACCCGGCGGCAAGCCGGGCACGATCAACAACCGGATCCTGTTGGTGCGCAAAGTGCTCGCCGCGCTGGGCTCGGCCGCGCCGGCGGACAAGGTGCTCGACGCCTGCTGGGATTTCCTGAATGCCGCCGGCTATTTCGAGGCCGAACAGGATCGCGGCGCAGGCGTCGTCTACCAGCTCTCCCACGAGAAGCTGCGGCTGCAGCCGGGCTCGGATCGCAGCTGGTACCGCTGCGGGATCTGCCGCAGGCTCACCATCAACGACATTCGCGGCGTCTGCCCGCACGGCACCTGCACCGGCGCGCTCACCCCCTACGAGGTGCCCTCGCTCGAGCAGGACACCAACCATTACCGCACGCTCTACCGCACCCTGGCGAAAGTGCCGCTGACCGCGCAGGAGCACACCGCGCAGTGGGCGGCGAGCGAGGCAGCCACCGTGCAACGCGAGTTCATCGCCGGTGAGGTCAATGTGCTCTCCTGCTCGACGACCTTCGAGCTCGGTGTGGACGTCGGCGAACTGCAGGCCGTGATGCTGCGCAATATGCCGCCCAAGACCGCCAATTACGTCCAGCGCGCCGGCCGGGCCGGACGCCGCGCGGCGTCGGCGGCGCTGGTCGTCACCTACGCCAATCGCAGTTCCCACGACCTGTCGAAGTTCGCGAATCCGGCCGCCATGATCGCCGGCGTCATGCGGATCCCGTGGATTCCCATCGACAATGCGCGCATCGGCCGCAGGCACGCGCATTCCATCGCACTGGCCGCCTACTTCCGGGCCCGATACGACACGGACGGATCCGAATGGCGGCATGCCGGGCCGTTCTTCGAGCCCGGCGACAGCGGTGAATCCGCGGCCGCCGGGGTGCGCGAATTCCTGACCCCGGTGCCGGAGCGGGTGCGGCGATCGTTGCGCGCGGTGCTCCCGGCCGGCACGGCCGCCGAGATCGGCGTGGACGACGACAGCTGGGTCGAGGAACTGTGCAAGACCCTGGCGGTGGCCGAACTCGACATCACCAATGACATCGCGGTTTTCGACGCGTTGATCGAGGAGGCGGTCGAGGCCGGGAAGCTGTCGTTCGGCGGCAAATTGCAGAAGACCCTGCGCACGATCCGGGAACGTCAGCTGCTCGGCTACCTGGCGAACAAGAACGTGCTGCCCAAGTACGGCTTCCCCGTCGACACCGTCGAACTGCGGACCGCGCACTGTGACAGCGAGGTGGGCGCGAAGCTGGAGCTCTCGCGTGATCTCGGCCAGGCGATCTTCGACTACGCGCCCGGCAATCAGGTCGTGGCGGGCGGCAAGATCTGGACCTCGCGCGGGCTGCACAAGCTGCCCAAACGCGAACTGGTGGAACTGAAATACCGGGTCTGCCGGGAATGCAAGCACCTGGAATGCGGCCACGAGCTCGATCCGGGCGCACAGTGCCCGAACTGCCACCAGGATTTCGGCGCGATCCGGCACTGCGTGTTCCCGGAGTTCGGTTTCGTCGCCGAACGACTTCCGCAGGACGTGCGCTCGGAGACGCCACGGCGCACCTGGTCCGGAGCCACCTACGTGCAGTCCATCGGAGAGAGCTCGGACGTCTTCCCCTGGCAGTCGGCGGGCGGCGTGCAAGTGCGGGCCCGCGCGGGCACCAGGGCCAGGATGATGGTGATCGGGGAAGGCGCGGGCTCCGGGTTCGCGTTGTGCCCGTGGTGCGGGTGGGCCGACCCGTTCGTCGCGAAAGCCTCGACCAGGCACGACCATCCCGTGACGGGCGTGCCCTGTGCGGGCAAGCCGTCGGTGGTGTCGCTGTCGCACAGCTACGAAACCGATGTCGCGGAGTTCACCTTCTCCGACTTCAGCTACGACAAGGCCTCCGAATCGAAGTGGTTGTCGGTGCTCTACGCCCTGCTCGAAGGCGCCTCGGAGGCATTGGAGATCAGCCGCGACGATATCGACGGCACGCTGTCGTGGAGCGCTGACGGCGCCCGCAGCATCGTGCTGTTCGATACGGTCCCGGCCGGCGCGGGCGCGGCCGGGCAGATCGCCCGGAAACTGGACAAGGTGCTGAAGTTCGCCGCCGACCGGGTGGCGCACTGCGAATGCGGCATCGAGACCTCCTGCTACGGCTGCCTGCGCTCCTACCGCAACGAGCGCTTCCACCACCAGCTCGCGCGGGCGGGTGCGCTGGAAGTGTTCGCCGGGCTGGAACTGGTGAGCCCGGCCGCCGCGGCCGAACCGGCGTGGGAAGTGGCGGCCGTCCACGCCACCGAGGCGGTGCGCGCACTGCTCGCCGAACTGGCGCGCCTCGGCGTGCCGGAACCGGAGGTCGACACCGAGATCGGGCGGTATTACTGGCCGGTCGACATCGTCTGGCCGGAAGCGAAGGTCGTGGTGGTCCAAGGGGCGGACGACGACCGCGACACCGGCTTGGCGGCCGACGGATTCCACGTGGTGCCGATGGAATCCACCAGCGCGGCCGAGCTGGGCGAGCTGCTGTCGGCCCGCTGACAGCGGCTCACCCGCGCCGCCGCGGCCTCAGCGCAACAGCTCCGAGCGCACACCGGACCAGGTGACGACCAGCTCGTCCCTGGCCCGGCTGGCCGCGACATACAGCAGCGAGCGCTCCCGCTGCCTGGCGTCGGCCTGCTCCTCCTCGGGCACCTGCGCGGCCATCCTGGCGGGCACGTGCTCGGTGTCGATTCCGGCGAGGACGACACAGCGGAATTCCATGCCCTTGCCCCGGTGCATGGTCAGCACCTGCACCGCGTCGCCGGTCGCCGGGTCCTTGTCCAGCGCGGCGGCGGGAATGCCGCGCCTGTTCAGTTCCTGCACGAACCTGTCGCGATCCAGTGCGGCCCTGGTGAGGACGGCGACATCGCCCGGCATGGTGCCGGGCCGGTCGAGCCAGGCGCGGATGTTCTCGGCGACGACCCGGAACTGCTCGTCGGGTGAGGCGCATTGGATCAATCGGGGATCGGGGCCGAGCCGGGCGCAGGTGTAGCCCGCGGTGGTCTCCTCGCCCTCCTCGAGATCCCGGTAGTCGGCCCCTTCCAGGATGCTGACCGCGAAGTGCAGATTCTGGGCCGTGGTCCGGTAGTTCAGGGTCAGCCTGCTGCTGCGGCCACGGATATTGATGCCGAGCCGCTGCAACACCACCGGCTGGCCGTAGATGCGCTGGTGGGAGTCCTCGGCGATGAACAGGTCGTCCGGTCCCTCCGGCACCAGGGCGCGCAGCAGCCGCCAATGGGTCGCGTGCAGGTCCTGGGCCTCGTCGACGATGACGTGGTCGGCGAGGTAACGGTCCTCGGATTCGGCCCGCACCCGCAGCACGGCCGCGGCCACGGCGAGCACTTCCGGGTAACTGAGCCTGCCTGCGGCCCGGCCGAGCTTCCGGTATTCCTCGACCACTCGCCATACCGCGAGGCGCTGTGCCCTGGACAGCCGGACGCCGCGCCCGGCGCGCGGCACCCGCGCGTACTGCTCGACCGTGGTGACCTCGTTGCCGAGGATCACCCCCACATACTCCGGCGCGAGGAACCCGCTGGTGCGCAGGCGCGGGTCGAGACCGTCGCCCGCCGCCCGGACGGCCTCCGGCCAGCCCTGGTCGTCGCCGACCCGTTTGCGTCGCCTGCCACCCGAGCCGGGCCCGAGCACCTGTTCGGCGGCCGCCTGGTAGTGGTGATCGGGCGCCTTGCTCACCACGGCCTGCGCCAGACTGTCCACCCCGGCGACGAACACGCCCGGATCCCCGAGGTGGGCGGCGATCGGAATCGTCGGATCCAGCGCCCGCAGGTCGGCTTCCATGGTCATGGCCAGCGTCTTGTTGAAGGTCGTCAGAACGACCCTGGCGTTCGGATCACGGTCGAGCAGGTGCTTCGCCCGGTGCAGCGCCACCACGGTCTTGCCGGTTCCCGCGCCGCCGGACAGCCGGAAGGCGCCGCGATAGCTCCTCTCCACATACCGGCGCTGATTGGGATGCAGGAAGGTCCGCCATGCCGCGAAGTCACCCTCCTCGATCACCTGGCGCAGCTCGGCATTGTCGTCGATCAGCGTGAACTGCATCCTCGTCGCCGGGTGAGCCAGCGCGGCGAGGATCTGCTCGCTCTCGTCGAGGCTCTCGTCGACCGGCGTCTCGGTGAATCCGAGCGTGTCGCGGATGTCGTCGATCCGGCGACCGACCGCCAGTTCGAGCAGCGCGTTCTGCTGCCAGGCGACCTCGGTGCTCTGCGCGACCGCGAGCACCTCGTCCTGATCGGCGGCGGCCAGCGCGCTCGCGGCGAGTTCCGGGTCGAGGCCGAGCCGATCGGTCAGATCGACCATCGTGTAGCCGACGTGGCTGAGATAGCCGACCGGATCGGTCACCGCGAGCCGGGCCAGTTGCCCCGTCGGATCGGGAACCACCGAGCGCTTCTTGCGATCGGACCGCCCGTCGAGCTCACCGACGATGCCCTCGAGCACGCCGTTGACCGGGTTCACCCGCAGCGTCGACTTCTCCGCCAGCTTGTTGGCGACATCGTGCTTCCAGGTGCCGAGGTAGATGTAGGTGGTGTCGCCTGCCTTGCCGTCGATCCGGAACATGATGGCCCGGTAGTTGCTGTCGACCCGCCCGGTGCGGACCCGCTGATCGGCGGCGCCCTGGATGGGCTCGATGTGCAGTCCCGGCAGGGTGTCGTCGGCCCTGACCTTCTCGAAGAAGTCGTAGACCTTGTGCTTGATCGACCCGTCGAGCCGCGGCATCGACTTGTTGTTCGTGGCCAACACGACCAGCGCCATCCCCGAAACTCCTCGCCTCTGTCACCCCCGCTCGCGGCCGAACGGCCGCGCCCCCGGTTTCCGTCGATCCCGAGCATCCCAGGGCCCGGGCGCGCTTTCACATCGGGTCGCCGTCGCGGCCATCGGCGCTCGTCACGGTGACCATGATCTGCGACCGTACCGGGCGGTGACGCGTCGCCGTGTCGGTCGATCCATCGACATCCCGACCGCGATCGAGCCGGTGATCGGCCACGCGGGACGGCGGGGTGCGATCACAGCCGTCGGTGCTGTCGATTCGGCGCGGGCTCGATCGTCATCTCTGCGCGAGGGTTGATGCCGGATACTGGATCCGGCCCCGGCGAAGGAGAGACCGATGCGATACGCGTTCCTGATCCACAACGACGAGCCGGCCGAAGGCGAGATCCCGGCCGAGGCGATCGAGGAGATGCAGCAGGCGTTCGGCACTTACGGGCGCGCGCTGCACGAGGCCGGGGTGCTGGTCGGCGCGGACATTCTGGCGTGCCAGGAGGCGACGACCACGGTGACTCGGCGCAACGGGTCGTTGCAGGTGCAGGACGGGCCGTTCGCGGCGACGAAGGAAGCGCTGGCCGGGGTGTTCGTCGTCGACGTGCCCGATCTCGACGCGGCGCTCGGCTGGGCGGAGAAGTGCCCGGCGGCGAGTTACGCGATGGTGGAGGTGCGGCCCGTCGCGACCTCGTGTGTCGCCGGGGAATGGACGGCGTGACCGATGCGGCGTCGCGGGCCGCCGAGGCGGCCCGCACGTCCTACGGCCGGCTGCTGGCGCTGCTCGCGGCTCGCTGTGGTGATGTCACGGCTGCCGAGGACGCGCTCGCCGACGCCTTCGAACGCGCGGTGCGCAGATGGCCGGTCGACGGCGTGCCCGCCAACCCGGACGCCTGGTTGCTGACCGTGGCGCGCAATCGGGTTCGTGATGTCGCCGCGGGCGCGCCCGTTCGTCGCACCGTCGCGCTCGACCTCCGGCGTCATGATCTGCGCCTGCTGGACCGCATCGATCCGGACGAGCTCGAGGACCGTCGGCTCGAGCTCATGTTCGTCTGCGCGCATCCGGCGATCGACCCGGCTGTCCGGACGCCGTTGATGCTCAACACCCTGCTCGGCTGCACGGCCGACCAGATCGGCCGGGCCTTCGCCGTGCCCAAGGCGACGATGGCGGCCCGGCTGACCCGGGCGAAGACGCGGATCCGCGACGCGCGCATCCCTTTTCGCGTGCCCGATCGTGCGGAATTCCCGGCGCGGGTGGACGCCGTGCTCGAAACCGTCTACGGCGCCTTCGCCATCGACTGGCACAGCACCGGGCGGGAACTGCACGAGTCGCTGACCGGCGAGGCGCTCTATCTGGCGGAGGTGCTGACCGAGGTGCTGCCCGAGGATCCCGAGGCGCACGGGCTCGCGGCCCTCATCGACCTGTGCACGGCCCGCGCTCCGGCGCGGCGAGACGCCGAGGGGCGCTACGTTCCGTTGGAACGGCAGGACCGTGGCCGGTGGGACGCCGAACTCCTCGCCCGGGGGTACGCCCATCTGCGGCGCGCCTACGCGTTCGCCACGCTCGGCCGCTACCAACTCGAAGCCGCCGTTCAGGCAGCCGAAGGCGCGGGCGCCGACCCGGCTGTCATCCTCGACGCCCACCGCGCCCTGCACCGTCTCGCCCCGACACTCGGCAGCGCGACCTCGCTGGCCGCCGCGACCGCCCGCGTCCACGGTCCGGCCGCGGGCCTGGCCGTGCTGGACGCCGAAGTCGGCGACCGGCGCTTCCAGCCCGGCTGGGCGATTCGCGCCCACCTCTGCGCTGCGCTCGGGCGTGCGGAGGAAGCCCACGCCGCGTACACGCGTGCGATCGATCTGTCGCACGACAGTGCCGAACGGCGATTTCTGGCCGAGGCGAGGGACGCGCTCGACCTCCGGCGCTCGGCGGTGCCCGGCGCCGCGAGGCCGGCGCCGGGCTTCTGCGACGGGACTCCCGGCGTCATCGGACCACCGGGAACTATGGGGCCGCCCGGCACCCCGGGTTCCACCGGCCCGGGTGGCCCGTACCCGTCCGGGTCGTGCGGGCTGCCGTTTCCGGTGGCGCACCATTCGGAGTAGCCGGTCGTGCCGTCGCTCCACCTGGCCGTGCCGTCGTTCAGGCACCGCACCACACAGGGGCCGGTGCCGGGTGGGCGCGGGATCGGCTGTGACTACTGGGCGATCGTCGCCGGTTCGGCGGTGTGCGGTGCCCGGTGCGGGCGCGCGGCGAGCTCCCCGAGGCGGAGGAGGTCTCCGCGCAGCGCCTCGCGTCGGTCGTGGTGCGCCGGGGTGAGGATCCAGACGGCCCGGTCGAACCACCAGGGCATCGCGATCACGCGGTAGACCTGCGTGATACGTGTTCCGTTCCGGGTCGGTTCGAGGACGTATCGCCATTCGGTCCTGTCGCGGCCCGCGGTGTAGTGGGTGAGCCAGGCGATCTCGTGCGGTGGATCGGCGGTGAGGATGGTGTTGGTGGTGCTCCATCGGGAGGATGCGGAACGATTGTGGCCACGGAAGCGGGCGCCGACGGCTCGTGGTGATGGTGCAGGAAGTCCATCATCCACAGCAGGTGGTCGGCCAGAGCGACGCGCTGTTCATCGAAGGGGTGCGGCCAATCGAGGAGGACGTCGTGCGCCCGCGCGAGATCGCGGCGCATGGCGCGGTGGACGAGGTTCATCACTCGGGTGTCGGCGGGGGCTTCCGTGTCGACGGACATGAGGGTGACTCCTGATCGAGAGCGAGCAGCCGGACGATGGCCTCGGCCGCCCAGGTGGCGTACTGCTCGTCCGTCCACCTCGACTCCTCGGTGAGCTGGAGGTAGACGGTGTGACCGAGCACGGCGGCCATCGCGTCGAGTTCGGTAGCGGTGAGAGGGCGGCCTGCCACGCGGATGAGCATGGCCTCGACGGACACCCGGTAGTCACGCCGTGTGGTCGCCCAGACCTCGGCGAGTTCGGCGTCGGCCCGGCGGGCCTGGTCGAGCACGCGCTGCAATGCCGCGGTGCGCCGGTAGATCGCTGCTGCGAGCCGGGCACCGGCCATCGCGCGTTCACGCACGCGGCCCTCGGCCACGACCTGCAGTTCCGGACGTTCCAGGAAGGGAATCGGTTCGTGGTCGCCGACGACACCGATGTCGAGGGCGACCTTCAGCAGTTCGCGTTTGCCTCCGACGCTGGCATAGACGGTCTCCACCGCGCACCCGGCTTCCCTGGCGATATCGCGCACCGAGGCGCCTGCCCAGCCGCGGTCGAGGAACAAGCGGGTCGCGGCGGCGACGATGTCGCCGCGGGTGCTTTCGGCCATCCGGCGGCGGCGGGTGGAGTCGTAGCGACGAGGGGTGACTGAGGTCACATATCAATGATGGACCGCTGCCGTATTCAACACAAGGGTGTTCCGGCGAATATCGCGCGCTTACGGCACGTTGGGCGCCGCCGGACCGCCGAAGTCGCCCGGCACGTTCGGGACGCCGGGTCCACCGGGTAACGCCGGGGCGCCCGGCACGTTGGGCACGTTGGGGCCCGGCTGCCCGTAGTTGGGCGGCCCACCGCCACCTTCGACGCACGATTCGGAGTAGCGCGTGGTGCCGTCGCTCCACTGCGCCATGCCGTAGCCCCCGTCCAGGCATTGCACGACATAGGGATCGGTGCTGGGCTGCGTGAATTCGCCCGCGGTGGATTCGCCCGCGCCCGCGCCGGTGAGAACCAGCGCGGCCGCGCACGCCGCAGCGGTGGTGATCGCCCGGTGCCGAGCGCTCATGATGGCGGCCTCCTCTGTCTCCGGGACATGATTCGGTTCGGTGCGGCCGACGACGTCGATGTCAAGTTCGCACACGCCATGGTGACCACCGCCGACGCTCGTATGGGCGACTTCCACCGGGTCACCGGCGGCTCGAGAGGAAGGCCGCACCGGGGCTACCGTGAAGCCATCGACAGGTGATGCCGGGGCGGCGAGGTGACGGCGGTTGTACGTCCAGTGTGGAACACAGGGGTATCGGGCACAAGGGTCGGTGGGTCGGTGCGGGGGAGCCGCGCGGGACTGTCGCCATCGGCATGGTCCCGGCCGCGACCGCTCGGCCGGTCTGTCGCCTCAGGCCCGCACGCGGTGGCGTTCGAGGTGGCTCAGGATCGCCTGGTTGGCCTCCCAGCCGTCGGGGAACTTCACCGGCACTCCGAGATGCACCGGTTCGGCCGAGGGGTGGGCATCGAGGAGTTCGGGGATTCCGGCACGGCCGACCATGATGCAGGCGTGCCGGTGACGGGAGGCCAGCACGCAGAGGCGGCCCGCTTCGAGGTGGAAGGCGCTGGCGTCGCGGCGGCCGGAGAGCGGGTGCAGGATCACGGTGACGTCGTACTCGCGGCCTTGCAGACGGTTGGCGGTGTCGACGGTGACAGCTTCGGCGGGGGTGCCGCGCAGGGCGGTGCGGATGGCTTCGGCCTGGTCGCGGTGGGCGGTGCCGATGGCGACGCGGTCGATGGTGACGGTATGCGTGCCCTGCTCGGAGTGGGCGGTGGGGGCGCGCTCCAGGAGGCGGCGGGTGATGTCGGCGACGGCGCGGATGGCTTCGCTGTCGGTGCGCAGGGCGTGGCGGGCGGGGAGTTCGTACCAGCCCCAGCCGTGCTCGGCGGCTTCGTCGAGGACGGCGTCGACGGGCGTGGGCAGACCGCGGGCGGAGTAGGTCAGGGTGCGGGCGGCGGGGCCGGTACCCGCGCGGAACTCGTTGAAGGGGTAGAAGGCGGCGGAGACGACGGGGGCGGCGGTGGCCGACAGGCGCCAGGAGACGGGCAGGCTGTGCGGGCGGATGTCGGGGTTGTTGGCGAGCATGACCGAGACGGCGCTGGTGGTGGGATCCCAGGTGAGACCCGCCCAGCGGCCGGTGTCGACGGTGGCGAAGGGGTCGAGCTGGCCGGGATCGCCCACGAACAGGCCGCGGTCGAAGCGGTTGGCGATGCGCAGGAGCATGTCCGAGCGCATCTGGTACGCCTCGTCGATGATGGCGTGCTGCCACCGGCCCTCGTCGATGGTGGCCCATTTGGCGGCGGTGCCGATGACGACGGTGCGGTCGGCGAGGTCGGTGACCTTCTGCGCGACGGTCACATTCGGGCGGGTGACGCGTTCGGAGGGCAGGTAGCCGGCCGCGGAGACCCGGCCGATGGCCAGGCCGGGGTCGGCGGTGGCGAGGCGTTCGATGAGGTCGTCGACCTGTTCGTTGGTCTGGGCGACGATCATGTGCTGGTCGCCGGCTTCGGCGAGCTGGCGGGCGGCCTTGACCACGAGGGTGGATTTTCCCGCGCCGGGCGGAGAGTCGACGACGATCGCGCGGTTGGTGGAGGTGGCGAGGTCGGTGAGGATGCCCGCGACGGCGGCGTCGGCGGCGCGGCCGGTGTCGGTGGTCATGACTGCTCCTCGAAAGTGTCCGCGGTGGGCACCCATTCGGGCGGCGGTCCGCCGTGCGTCCAGGGGGTTTCCTCGCGGGTGGGCAGTTTCGGGGGCCGCGACGAGCCGCCGGGGGTGAAGCGCGCGAAGCCGATGGCCGCGCCGAGCTCGGGGACGGTGCCGGGATCGGGAACGAGTTTGCGGCCCATGCCGCCGGAGAGTTCCAGCGCGACGGTGTCGCCGTCGACCTCGAGGACCGTGCCGGACTGCTTGGGATGGTTGATATTGCAGAGCTTTTCGCCGGGGACGGCGGTGAACGGGTCGCTGGTTCGGACCCGCAGGTGGGGACGCAGCACCTTGCGGGAGCCCTTGGCCTCGGTGCGGGTCGGTTCGACGTCGACGACGGTGCCGGTGAAAGCCGTTCCGGCGAGGCGGTGTTCGAGCATGACGCGGGGGTCGTCGAAGGCGCGTTCGGCGTCGTAGCGCTCCAGAGCGCGTTCGCGGTCGAGCAGGCGACGGGCGGCCGAGACCGCGGAGTCGCGGCGGGGTTGCGGGGTGCCTTCGGGGATGGTGTCGAGGAAGTAGGAGAAGGCGGCGATGTCGTCGGACCAGCGGCCTTCGGTGTGCGGCGCGGTGGGCAGGGCGCGCAGCAGCGACATGCCCTGCCACACGAGTTGCCAGGTGGGTTCGATCTGCTTGTGCAGGGCACGTTCGATGCGCTGAAACGCGACCGAGCGCGCGGTCTCGTCGGTCGCCTCGTCGTAGGAGGCGATCAGGGGAGCGAGCTCCTCGTTGTCGAAGCCGGGATCGGTGGCGGGGCCGGCGGGCGGGACCGAGAGCGGGTCCTCGGCGCGGGCGGCGGCTTCCTGGCCGGTGCGGCCGGGCGGGGGCGCGATCCAGCCGAGCAGGGCGGCGAGATTGGCGTCCTCGAGCGGCGATTGGCCGCTGGCCCAGTGCGCGGACAGCACCGAGGTCATGGGGAGGGTCACGCTGGACCCCGGATGCTCGGCGCGGTCACGGAACCAGGTGAGCCAGCGGCCGAGCAGCGGGATCGACGGCGGCACGGGGTTGTCGCCGTCGGGGCGGTGGAAGCGGACCGAACGTCCGAGCAGGCCGAGGAATTCGACGCCGCCGGTATTGGGCACCCACAGTTGCGGGGCGTCCAGGCAGCGCTGGTAGGTCTCGCCCGCCTTGGTGGTGCGCTCCTCGGTCTCGAGGGTGTGCCGGGTGATGTAGGGCAGCACGATGTCGGCGAGCTCGGCGATGAAACGCAGGCGCAGCACGCGGTCGCGGGGCTGCGGCACGATCAGCAGGCGCGGGGTCGCGGCGTCCGAGCCGACCATGATCGCCAGGGGCGCGGCGGCCTCACCGGCCAGTTTGAGCGGCACCATGACCAGCGGGCGGTCGGACAGATGGGTGTGGCAGAGGTCGGCGATCGGCTGGGCGCGCCCGGCCCGCATCGCTTCCATGCGGGCCAGCGCGGTCAGCACGCTCATCCGGCGATCTCCAGGCGCAGCCGGTGCGCCTGCCGCAGGACCTCGGTGATGTCGGCGAACTCCTCGCCCAGTTCCAGGGATCCCTCGGCCAGGGACAGGACCACGTCGATATTGTCCAAGCCGCCGAGTTCGTCGCAGACGGTGCGGCCGAGCACGTCGACGCAGCCCTGGGAGCGGGCCTCGTCGCGGCAGGCGAAGGCCAGTTCGCAGGTCGACATGCAGTCCGGGGCGTAGCGGGCCGGGATGTCGGCCAGGGTGTCGGCGAGCCGGTCACCGAGGGCGAAACTCGCTTCCTCGGGCAGCCTGCGGACCAGTTCGTCGATCGAGGTCAGGCGGGAGAGCTGACGGGAGACCACCGCGATCTGCTTGCGCAGGTCGACCAGTTCGGCGGTCGGCCGGTTGCTGAAGTCCGTGGTGCACACCAGGATCACGTTGTGGGAGACCAGTTTCTCCGGGTCCGCGCCGATCTCGCGCATCAGCTCGCGCAGGGCGATCACGTAGACGGCGGACTGGCGCGCGGCCGCGGCGACCTGGGTGGGATCGGCCTGGCCGTCGACGACCGGGAACGACTTGATCTCGACGACATGGAACCGACCGCCCAGGCGCAGCGCGACGACATCCGGTTCCAGATAGGCGGTGGCCCCGGCGATTTCCAGCCGCAGCATCGGATGGTCGAACAGGGTGCCCTCGCCGGAGTCGACGGCCTGCTCGAACAACTGGCGGGTGCGGCGGTAGCGGATGGCGTTGGAGGTGTTGTCGCCGACGGCCTCGAGATTGTGATACGCCACCTCGGGAATGGTGAGGTCGAGCCGTTCGCGCAGCAGGGCGAGCAGGTCGGCGCAGCCGTTGGCCTTGACCATCGCCTCGAAGGCATTGCCGCGGGTGATCGCGAACTGCGACTGTCCGAAGGTCGGGGGGAAGCCGAGATGCCGCGCGACGGCGGCCTTGTCGACCGCCGCGGCGTCGAGCAGCGCACGCCGGGTGCACCCGGGATTCGCCGTCAACGCCGCGATCGTCCTGGCGTTGTGACGGCACGCCGGCGCCGCACCACGCAGTTCGTCCAGCCGTGCCGAAAGTGTGTTCATCCCACCTCTTTCCGTCGCGTGCCTGCCACATCGCCGTACCGGTCTGCTCGCCGGTCCGCCAGACCGAGACGGACGCCGAACAACTGGGCGGTGTGGTCGAGTCGATTGTTCGCCCGTTGCGCCGCCTCGGCACGCCGGTCGGCGTCCTCGGACCGGTGAACGGACAGTTCGCGGGTCGCGCAGTCGACGACATCCGCGAGGTCGATGGAGTCGGGTCCGCCGCGCACGCCGGGGACGGAGATCGCCAGTTTCCACAGCACACGCCGGGCGCGGCGGTCGGTGGACGGCTGCGCGGCCAGGTATTCGGCGAGGCGGATCGTGCTGGTCAGCAGATCCACTCGCGGGCTGAGCGGACCGATCATGCGCTTGTCCAACGGCCAGGTGCTGACCGCGAGCAGGCCGCGCGCGGGGGCGAGCAGGTCGGTGGTGAGCGCCGAGCAGATGTAGTACGGGCGGGCCTGCGGGGCGGAGCGGAACGAGCGCTCCTCGTCGCGGCGCAGGCTGGTGAGGCGGGCGGGGACGAGTTCGCCGGAGAAGAACGCCTCGTGCACGCCGAGCACCAGTTTCGGCGCGGCCGGGGCGCCGAGCAGGGTCAGGGCCCGGTGCACGTGTTCGCGGACCGGGACGGCCGGCGCCGGTTCGGCGGGCTCCTCACCGAGTTCGATGCCGAGAACCGCGTCCTCCCAGGCGTTCTCCGCCTGCCTGAGTTCCGCGCGCAGTTGCCGGGCGCCGACGCGGTCGCCGGCGGACACCGCGCGCCGGACGGAGGCGCGCAATTCCGCGATGCGGTCCTCCAATTGCTGGGCGGTGTCTGGCACGAGGCGAAGGTTATCCAGATATTCCAGTGAAGTCCAGTGTTTGCCAGTGTTTCCCGCGTTTCGAACTTTTGTTCCGTTCGGGCCGTGCGCATCGGCGCGCGAAAGGCATACCGGTTACTGCCGGTTCGAGGAAATCCATACTGGCGCAACGAAGTTCGTGCGAATACCCTCTGGCGCGCAAGTTGTTTCGTCGAAGGGATGTACGTATGAGAAAGTCCGTTGCCGCTGTCGCGCTGGCGTCCGCATTGCTGGGCCCGGCGGCGAGCGCCGGGGCGCAGGAACTGCCCGGTGTGGCATCGGCTGTATCGGAGACCGGCTCGGCGCAGGTGGTGGATCCGCTGCTGTGCGCACCGGTACTCGGAAACATCGTGCAGTTGTTCTACAACCCGTACGGGCCGCTGCTGGGGCAGATCTGCGCGATGCGCTGAGATCACGTGGCCGTGCCCGCCGTTGACGCGGGCACGGCGCAGTCGCGGGCCGTCCGCTCGCAGCCGATGACGTCACGGTGCGGCCGGGTCGTAGTCGCCGGGGCCGATGACCACGACCCGGCCGGTGTATCCGGAACTGCTTCGTGCAGTGGTAAGCGCTCTGTTCGGCTCTGTCGAGTGGTGGAGATGTCCGGCGTCCGAACGGGTTACCTAGGATCGGGGGCGTGGAGTTCCTACTGGCTGTCATCCTGCCCATCGCGATCCTGGCGGGGTGTTTGGTCGCTATCCGAGTCGTCCGGAACAAACAGCGCAACGGCGAGCTCGGGAATATGGCGCCGATCACCCACGGGGAGTTGATGATTCCCGGGCACGACCCGGCCGACGGGGAGTCGGTCGAGCATCATGTCGAGCAGGTCGACGATCGGCCGAAGGGGCTGGCGGACGACGAGCGGGAATCTCGCCGCTGACGCGCGCTCGGCTGTCGTGGGCGATCGAGCCGCTCGTTTCGGGGCGGCTTGCCACGGATCGCGTTCGGGGGTGCGGCGACCGGATACCGGGCATCGATACCATCCGCGCGTACATTGCCGCGCTGGGAGGATCCGTCGACGTCGTGGTCACGTTGGGTGACCGGGCCTGGAAGGTCGCTCAGCCGAGGGGCGCCCGGCCGACGCGTGTGGGCGCCGGCCGGGGCCGGGGGAGTTCAGTTGCCGAAGCGGGCGAGAACGGCGGAGGCCTCCTGGGAGGCGGTGCCTTCTTCGGCGAGGTGGGACATGGCGGCCGGGATCTCGCGGCCGTGGTGGGCCATGGCCTGGGCGTAGAGGCGGCCGGCTCGATAGGAGGAGCGAACCAGGGGGCCGGCCATGACGCCGGCGAAGCCCATGTCCTCGGCGGCCTTGGAGTGCTCGACGAACTCCTCGGGCTTGACCCAGCGGTCGACGGGGTGGTGGCGGGGGGAGGGGCGCAGGTATTGGGTGATGGTGAGAATGTCGCAGCCTGCTTCGTGCAGGTCGCGCATGGCCTGCGTGACCTCCTCGGGGGTCTCGCCCATGCCGAGGATCAGGTTGGACTTGGTGACCAGGCCCGCTTCGCGGGCGGCGGTGAGGACCGACAGCGAGCGCTCGTAGCGGAAGGCGGGTCGGATGCGCTTGAAGATGCGCGGGACCGTCTCCAGGTTGTGGGCGAGCACCTCGGGGCGGGCGTCGAAGACCTCGGCGAGCTGGGCCGGGTCGGCGTTGAAGTCGGGGATGAGCAGCTCGACGCCGGTCGCGGGGTTGAGTCGCTTGATGGCGCGCACGGTTTCGGCGTAGAGCCAGGCGCCGCCGTCGTCGAGATCGTCGCGGGCCACGCCGGTGATGGTGGAGTAGCGCAGGCCCATCGCCTGGACGGATTCGGCCACGCGGCGGGGCTCGTCGCGGTCGAGGGCGGCGGGCTTGCCGGTGTCGATCTGGCAGAAGTCGCAGCGGCGGGTGCACTGTTCGCCGCCGATGAGGAAGGTGGCTTCGCGGTCTTCCCAGCATTCGAAGATGTTGGGGCAGCCCGCCTCTTCACAGACGGTGTGCAGGCCCTCGCGCTTGACCAGGCCCTTGAGTTCGCTGTACTCGGGGCCCATGGTCGCGCGGGTGCGGATCCACTTCGGCTTGCGTTCGATCGGGGTCTGCGCGTTGCGCGCCTCGATACGCAGGAGTTTGCGGCCGTTCGCTGTGGGGGTGGCCGGAGCGGCGGGGGCGGGGGTGTCGCCCTGCGGTGTCGGGGTGTCGACTGAGGTCACTTGATCGACCTTACGCGCGTGCCGGATCCGGCTCGGCGGCCGGTGTGCGAGGAATGTCGTGCTCGCGGACCGGCAGATCGCCGTTGAGTGCCTGCACGATGGCGGTGGCGACCATGGGCTTGACCTCCGCGACGGTGACCTCGCGGTCGAGTTCGCGGGTCAGGGTGGTGACGCCGGCGTCGGGGATGCCGCAGGGAACGATGGCCTGGAAGCCGTCGAGGGCGGAATTGCAGTTCAGCGAGATGCCGTGCAGGGCGACGCCGCGCTGCACGCGGATGCCGATGGCGGCGACCTTGCGTTCGGCGAGGAATTCGGTGGCAGGCAGCCAGACGCCGGAACGGCCCTCGACGCGGCCGACGGTCAGGCCGAGGTCGCTGCACACGCTGATCAGGGCTTCTTCGAGGCGGCGCACGTAGTCGACGACGTCGACGGGCTCGGCCAGGCGGACGATCGGATAGCCGACGAGCTGGCCGGGGCCGTGCCAGGTGATCTTGCCGCCGCGATCGACCTGGACGACGGGACTGCCGTCGATGGGCAGGTCGGCTTCCTCGGTGCGGCGGCCCGCGGTGAAGACGGACGGGTGCTCGAGCAGGAGCAGACGGTCGGAACCGGCGTTCTCGGCGCGTTCGGCGGCGATGGTGCGCTGCAGTTCCCAGGCGGCGTGATAGTCGATGAGACCGAGGTCCTCGACGACGACGGGTGCGGTGTCGAAGCGGGCGGACCGAGCGGTGCGCGTGTCGTTCACGATCACGACGTTACGCCCGGGCCTGGAGGTGATCACAGCGACCCGCTGTGGTCGCCGCCACAGTGTTGCCGACCTGCGACAACGGCCTCAGTCGCCTGCCACGGGGATGGTCAATTGCAGCAGGGTGAGGTCCAGCCAGCGGTCGAATTTGCGGCCCACCTCGGGCATCCGGCCGACCTCGACGAAGCCGAAACGCTCGTGCAGGGCGATGGAGGCGGTGTTGCCGGATTCGATGGCGGCGATCATCGCGTGCACGCGCCCCGAGCTGCGGGCGCGTTCGATCAGTGCACCGAGCAGGGCGGAGGCCAGGCCGCGGCGGTGGAAACGCTCGGCGATGTAGACGGAGTTCTCGACGCTGTAGCGGTAGCCGACCTTCGGACGGAACTGTCCGTAGTGGGCGTAGCCGGCGAACTCGCCGTCGACCTCGGCGATCAGCACCGGCATGCCCGCGCCGCGGCGATCGCGGAACCAGGCCGTGCGGTCGGCGAGGTCGGCCTTCTCCACGTCCCACAGCGCGGTGGAGGTCGCGATGTTGACGTTGTGGAGTTCCAGGATCGCGGGCAGGTCGTCCTCGGTGGCGTCGCGGATGACGGTCTCGGGACGGGCGTGCGTGACGGTCAACGAAGGACTCCAGAAGTCGGCGGACGGCGGCCGTCACCGATCATGGCTGGTCACAGCGGTAGCAGGCAATGAGTGCTCGGTCACGCGGACCTGACGGCGCGCCGGTGCCGACGGCCGGTCTCAGCGTGCGTCGGAGTCCATGAGCGCGGTCAGCGCGGAGCCGATGGTGGGATGGCGGAACTGGTAGCCGGCCTTCTCCAGCGCGGCCGGGATGGCGCGCGGGCCGCGCAGGATCGCCTCGTCGGCGAACTCGCCGATCACCGCGCGCAGGGCGACGGCGGGCACTATCAGCGGGGTGCGCCTGCCCAGCGCCCGGCCGAGGGCATGGTTGAACTCGGCGTTGGTGACCGGGGCGGGCCCGACGGCGTTGACCGGGCCGGCGAGGGTGTCCTCGGTCAGGGCGAACAGGATCGCGCCGATCTCGTCTTCCATGGAGATCCACGGCGTGTACTGGCGGCCGTTACCGAGGCGTCCGCCGAGGCCGAGCCGGTAGATCGGGCGCAGCATGCTGAGCATGCCGCCGTGCCGGGCGAGCACCACGCCGCTGCGCAACAACACTGTGCGCACGCCCGCGGCGCGCGCCGGTTCGGTGGCGGCTTCCCAATCCCGGCACAGGGTCGCGAGGAACCCGGTGCCGGGGGGATCGGTTTCGTCGATGACGCGATCGCCGGTGGCGCCGCCGTAGTAGTGCACGCCGCTGGCGTTGACCAGCACCGGCACGCCCGCGGCGGCCGCCGCGGTGGACAACACATCGGTGGGTGTGATGCGGCTGTCGCGCAGCTCCTGTTTGAAACTGCCGGTCCAGCGCCGCCGTCCGAGGCTCGCCCCGCAGAGGTTCACCACCGCGTCGGCGCCCCGCAGCGCCCGAGTGTCGAGCTCGGCGCGCGCGGGATGCCAGGTGAACTCGTCTCGGGCGGCGATGGGACGGCGCACGAGCCGGGCGACTTCGTGCCCGTCCCGTCGCAGTGCGGCGACCAGCGCCGTCCCGATCGATCCGGATGATCCGGCGATCACGACCTTCATCGACGTGCTACGGACCCAGGCCTACAGACCCAGATCCGCCTCGAACGCGGCCTCTTCGAGGCGGTGCCGGATCGTGGTCAGGAAGCGACCCGCGTCGGCGCCGTCGATGAGGCGGTGATCGTAGGTGAGGGGCAGGTAGCACATCGACCGCACGCCGATGGATTCGCCGCCGGTCTCGTCGGTCACCACCACCGGGCGCTTGACGATCGCGCCGGTGCCGAGCATGGCCGCCTGCGGCGGGACCAGGATCGGGGTGTCGAACAGCGCGCCCTGGCTGCCGATATTGGTGATGGTGAAGGTGCCGCCGGCCAGCTCGTCGGGCTTGAGACCGCCGTTGCGGGCGCGGTCGGCGATATCGGCGATGGCGCGGGCCAGACCGGCCAGCGACAGATCGCTGGCGTTGTGGATCACCGGGGACAGCAGGCCCTGCTCGGTGTCGACGGCGATGCCGAGGTGCACCGAGGCGTGGTAGGTGATCTCCTTGGCGTCCTCGTTGTAGGAGGCGTTGACGTTCGGATGCACGCCGAGCGCCTCGACCACGGCCTTGGCGAAGAACGGCAGGAACGTCAGGTTGACGCCCTCGCGCTCCTTGAACGCCGCCTTGGCCTGCGCGCGCAGCGCCGCGATCTTGGTGACGTCGGCCTCGTGGACCTGGGTGAGCTGCGCGGTGGTCTGCAGCGACT
>NZ_BAGA01000057.1 GCF_000308595.1 Nocardia higoensis NBRC 100133
CCAACTACCAGGATCTGCCCTGGCAGAAGTGGCAGCTGGTGCCGCGCCGCAACCGCCGGGTCGTGCCCGAGCGCATCGATGCGGCGGGCACTGTCCTGATCCCGCTCGACGAGGACGCGGTGCGTGAACAGGTCCGCCTGCTGCGCGAGCGCGGCGTCGACGCCATCGCGGTCGCGTTCCTGCATTCCTACCGCAACCCGGCCCATGAGATCCGGGTCAAGGAGATCATCGCCGAGGAATACCCAGAGGTCTTCGTCTCGCTGTCCAGCGAGGTCGCCCCGCAGTACCGCGAATACGAGCGCTTCTCCACTGCCGCGCTGAACGCATTCATCGGCCCCAAGACCTCGAGCTACATCGAGAACCTCGCCGCGAAGGCGGCCGCCGCGCAGGTGGGCGACGACGTCCATCTGATGACCTCGGCCGGCGGCCTGGTCACCGCGCGCAGCGCGAGCGAGATTCCGGTCTCCCTGCTGACCAGCGGCGTCGTGGCCGGTCTGCTCGGCGGCTGTGCCATCGGCAAGGCCTCGGGCTACCCCAGCGTCATCACCCTCGATGTCGGCGGCACCTCGGCCGACATCGGTGTCGCCCCCGACGGCGCGCTGCGGATGAAGCACCTGCTCGACACCCGGATCGGCGACTACCACGCGATGGTGCCGATGGCGGAGGTCGACACCATCGGCGCGGGCGGCGGCTCGATCGCCGTGGTCGACGAGGGCGGCATGTTCCGCGTCGGACCGCGCAGCGCCGGCGCCGTGCCCGGACCGGCCTGCTACAACCGAGGCGGCACCGAGCCCACCTCCACCGACGCGATGGTGACGATGGGCTGGCTGCGTGAAGACAGCTTCCTGTCCGGCACGATGGAAGTGAAGCCGGAACTGGCGCACACCGCGATCCGGACCCATATCGCCGACAAGCTCGGCACCACCCTCGACTCGGCCGCGATGGGCATCTTCAAGATCCTGGCGCACTCGATGACCGAGGCGATCAGCCTGCACTCGGTGCGTAAGGGCTACGATCCGCGCGATTTCTCGCTCATCGCCGAGGGCGGGGCGGGCCCGTTGTTCGCCTGGCAGATCGCCGAGCAGCTCGGCATCCCGCGCGTCATCGTCCCCGGTCACCCGGGCATCACCTCGGCGGTCGGCCTGCTGACCACCGACATCCGCTACGAAGTGCCCACCACTGTGTGGACCTCCTCGGCCGATCCGAACTTGGAACTGCTCACCGAGCAGATGGCGCGCCTGTCGAAGGAGGCCGTCGAGCAGCTCGAGGCCGACGGCGTTGCCGCGGAGAACATCTCGCTCGAACGCAGCGTGGACTGCCGCTACGTCGGCCAGGGCTACGAACTGCGCGTCCCGGCCCCGGACGGCGATATCGACGATGTCTGGGTGAAGACCGTCGCCGAGGAATTCCACCGGGCGCACGGCCGCACCTACTCGCAGCGCTTCGACGACAAGCCGGTTCAGCTGATCAACATTCGAGTCACCGGCGTCGGCGCCGTGCCGCACGTGCGCATCGCCGAGATCGGGAAGGGCAGCGAAGACTCCTCGGCCGCGATCAAGGCGACCACCAAGGCGCTGTTCTGGCAGGACGACACCGCCGAGCCCGAATGGGTCGCGACCCCGGTCTACGACCGGACGCTGTTGCTGGCGGGCAACAAGTTCGACGGTCCCGCGATCGTCGAGCAGTTCGACTCCACCACCATCGTCGGCATGAATCAGCAGGCCACCGTCGATGCCGTCGGCCACATCATCATCGAGAGGAAGCCCGCATGAGCAAGGCACTGATGCCCAAGACCGGAGTCTCCCTCGCGGGCGAATCCACCCGGACCTGGAACGATGTCGAGGTCGACCCGATCACCCTCCGGGTCATCGGCGGCGCCCTGCAGTCGATGGCCAAGGAGATGGCGCAGGTCCTGTACCGGATGGCTTACTCGAGTCTGATCCGCGAATCGGAGGACCTCGGCGCGGGCATCTTCGACATCAACGGCCGCGAACTGTGTGAGTCCGACTCGACGCCCATGCACTGTGGTTCGATCCCGGCCTACATCCGTGGGGTCAACCGCAGGCTGGCGGGCACCTACCAGCCCGGCGACGTCATCCTGCACAACCACCCGTATCACGGCGCCGCGCACTCGCCCGACTACGGCGTGATCATCCCGATCTTCTGGGAGGGCCAGCACATCGGCTTCGCCGGCTGCACCGGTCACGTCTCCGATGTCGGTGGTAACTTCCCCGGCCTGTGCATGGATGTCGTCGACGTCTGGGCCGAGGGCAAGCTCATGGACTCGATGAAGATCTACGAGGCCGGTGTCCGTAACGAGTACCTCATCCAGCACATCCTCGACAATGTCCGCACGCCGGAACAGAACCGCGGTGATCTCGAGGCTCTGATCGCCTGCTCGCGCATCGGTGAGAAGCGGTTCCTCGAGCTGCTCGAGAAGTATGGTCTCGACACCGTCATGAGCGCCGCCGAACGGTGGATGGACTACTCGGAGAATATGTTGCGCAGCCGTATCAGGGAGATCCCGGACGGCAGCTACGAGGCGCCCATCGGCTACCTCGACGACGACGGCAAGAACCGTGGCGTGCCGCTGAAGGTGGCGGTTCGGGTGCAGGTCGAGGGTGAGGACATCCTCATCGACCTCACCGGCTCCAACGACCAGGTGCCCACCGCCTTCAACGTACCCTTCGAGGGCTCGGTGCTGCCGGTGGCGGTGGCGGCGATCCGCACCATCCTGCTCGATGAGGATCTCACCGACGATTTCGTCCCGCAGAACGACGGCTGCTTCCGGCCGGTGCGCGCCTACGCCCCCGAAGGCACGATCTTCAACCCGGATTTCCCCGCCTCGTGCTTCGCGCGGTTCTCGCAGGTGAACCGGGTGTTCGACTCGATCAACCTGGCGCTCGCCCCGGTGCTGCCCGACAACGCGGTGGCCGGTTCCTCGGCGGCGCTGTGCGCGATCGCCTACTCCGGTCTCGCGCCGGACGGCGAATCCTACTGGGTCTACATCGAGATCAACGAGGGCTCCTACGGCGGTCGCAACGGCAAGGACGGCATGGACGCCGTCGACTCGCTGATGGCCAACACCCGCAACAATCCGATCGAAGAGCTCGAACTCAATCACGCCATGCGCGCGTTGCGCTACGAACTGCGTGACGAGCCGCCCGCGCCCGGCCAGTGGCGCGGTGGCATCGGCAGCGTGCGCAAGTGGCTGATGGAGACCGATACCTTCCTGGGCTCGGAGGCCGACAACCGCACCGACCCGCCCGCGGGCGTGCTCGGCGGTCGCGACGGCGTGGCCGGTTCGTTCATTCGCAACGCGGGTACCGACCGGGAGGAGCTGCTGTTCTCGAAGGTCACCCAGGAGACGATCCGCGCGGGCGAGACGCTGGAGATCAAGCTGCCCTCCGGCGGCGGCTTCGGCGATCCGTTCGCCCGTGATCCGTTCCAGGTGCTCAGCGATGTGTGGGACGAGTACCTCACCGCCGAGGACGCGCGTCGCGACTACGGCGTGGTCGTGGACACCGACGCCTGGACCGTGGACGAAGCAGCCACCGCCGCGCTCCGCGCCGCCGGGAGTGCGTCCTGACCGAGACCGGGGGCCGGGCCGCGCATCGTCGCGGGCCGGCCCCGCGCTCGTTCGACGAGGCGTCCGCCGCTTCGGGATCCGCGGAGTCCTCGCCGATCCCGGATACCTTGGGCAGCGTCGTCACCTGGGTCGATCCGCCCGCGTCCGCCGCGGCCGATGGCCCGTTGCGGGGGCTTCGGATCGGCGTCAAGGACAATATCGACGTCGCGGGTACGGCAACCACCTGTGCTTCGGTGTTCTTCGCCGACCGGGTCGCGAGCGCGCACGCCGAGGTGGTGCGCAAGTTGCTCGACGCGGGTGCTCAGGTGACCGCGAAGTTGAACATGGCCGAGTTCGCTGTCGGGGTCACCTCGCAGAACTCCGCGGCGGGTCCCACCCTGAATCCGTGGGACCCGGCCCGAGTGCCCGGAGGCTCGAGCGGCGGTTCGGGGGTGGCGGTAGCCGTGGGCGCGGTGGATGCCTCGCTGGGCACCGACACCGGCGGCTCGGTGCGGCTGCCCGCATCGGCCTGCGGTGTGACCGGTCTGCGCCCCACCACGGGTGTGATCAGCAATGCCGGCGTCTTCCCGGTCAGCGAATCTTTCGACACGGTCGGCCCGATGGCTCGCTCGGTCGACGAGGTGGCCAGGATCTTCGACGTGCTGCGCACCGGTCCTGTACCGCATATTGTTGCAGCGCAACGGATCGGCGTGCCCGCGGTCTTCATCACCGAGGATGTCGATCCGGCCGTCGCCGATGCGGTGCACTCCGCTGCGCGGGTGCTCGCGACCTGCGGCTACCAGGTGGTTCCGGTGGATATCCCCGGGGCGCATGTCGCGCAGGACGTCGTCTACACATTGATCTACTCCGATCTCGCCGAACTGCATCGCGAGCGGCTGGCTCGGTCTCCCGAGCTTTTCCAGCCCGCCACGCTCGAGCGGATCTCACTGGGACTGAGCATCTCGGCAGCCCAGCGTGCCGAGGCATCGGCCCGGCGAACCGAATTCCGGCGCGGCCTGGCCGCCGTGTTCGACACCGTGGATGTCGTTCTGACGCCGGCTATGCCGATCGATGTGCCGCTGATCGACGGTGGCGCCGACGTGATCGCGCAGTCTCGCCGGATGGGCCAGTTCAGCTACCCCTGGTCGCTACACGATGGACCCACCCTCGCGATTCCGGTCGGCTTCCATCCGGATTCGGGGATGCCCATCGGCGCACAGCTCACCGCCGCCGCGCATCACGAGTCCACGCTCTTCGCGGTGGGCGCGAGATATCAGCAGTTCACCGACTGGCACATGGCGCAGCCGTCTTGCCGTCGAGTTTCCGGCGTCGGAGGGCCGGCTTCGTAGACGCTCAGAGTGTTTCCGGCGATCGTGATCCCCGACGGTGACGCTTCCCCGGTAGTCCAGCGCGGCATCGGTTCGGTGTATCCCTCGTCCGCCCCGCTCGCGCCCTGCACCGGGAGCCGGCCGCAGTTCTTGCCAGGTTCGATGTGATCGATATCGTCGAACAGACTCTGGCCGAATGCGGTGCGGCCACCATTGTGGTGGTCCGACTTCGCTGTTCCGGTTGTAGGTGATGTACTACGACAATCCCTCGATCCCGTACTCCACGCCGAGGCCCGAGTCGTGCCGGCCACCGAAGGGTGCTCGGTGTTGTCGGCGATCTCGACGGCCTCGTCGACGTCGTCGTATCGCAGGACGCTGAGGCCGGGGCCGAAGATCTCTTCTCGCGCGATCCGCATGGAGGGCCGACGCATGCGGCACGGGCGGAAGATCGTTGTAGGGCACCTCGGGTTGCCACGTGGTCATGCGCACGAAGTGCCATGCATCGTCCGACATGTAGAGTTTTTCGGATTTTTTACACGTTCCCTGAACATGTCGAATTTCTTGTCATATCCGTTCGGGCGCCGAAACGGGCGGTGGAGTGGCTCCTGACTGCATCGCAGGATCGGCGTGCGGCGTAGCGATCGCTCGGTGAGGTGTGGCCACAGGTCACCGAGTCGGTGGGTGCGCGGCCGGTGTGTCGGGCCGCGGCTGCGTCCAGGCGGCGAGCAGCCCCATGGCCTCTCGGGAGGACGAGTCGGGGGCTGTTGTGTAGAGGAACACCGTCTGGTCGCTGTCGCCGGGCAGGGTGAGGGTCTCGAATTCGACGGTGAGTTCGCCGACGACCGGGTGATGGAGGCGTTTGGAGCCGAAGGTGCGCTGGTGGACCTGGTGCTCGGACCACCATTGCCGGAACTCGGGGCTGGCGAGGGAGAGTTCGCCGACCAGTTTCTGTGTTTCGGGATCGTCCGGGGTGCGGCCCGCGTCGAAGCGCAGATTCTCGACTGCGTTGCGCGCCTGGAGTTCCCAGTCGAGGAACAGGGCTCGGGCTTGTTCGGACAGGAGTATCCAGCGGGCGTAGTTGCGTTCGCGGGGCGGCATGCGCTCGAAATCGGTGAACAGGGCGCGGGCCATCCGGTTGGCGGCCAGGACGTCGGTGCGGCGGCCGAGGACGAGTGCCGGGTGGTCGTCGAGGCTGTCGAGGAGTTGGTAGAGGCCGGGGCGGACGCGCTGCACTGTGGCGCGGGTGCGTGGGCGTGGGGTTCCCGCTGCGCCGACGAGGTGGTGGAGGTGGGCGCGGCCGGTGTCGTCGAGGCCGAGGGCTCGGGCGATGGCGTCGAGTACCTGGGGGGAGGGGACGATGCGGCGGCCCTGTTCCAGGCGGGTGTAGTAGTCGGTGGAGACGCCGGCCAGTTGGGCGACCTCTTCGCGGCGCAGGCCGGGGACGCGGCGGACGCGGGCGTCGGCGGGCAGGGCGGTGTCCTGCGGGTCGCGGGCGGCGCGCGCGTGGCGGAGGAAGTCCGCGATTTCTCGGTGGGGGTCGGCCATTTCCTCATGATCCCGGAAGTGCTCGGTTCGAACCTGGGTCGCCGAGTCCCAGGTTGTGCCGACCAGGGTGCGGTAGGGCCATTTATGGGCCCCTACCAGGTGATTTCGTGGGCGATTCTGAGTGCACCGGCCTGGATCGGCCGGTCGGAATTCTCTCGAGGAGGACCTCATGTCTCACCCCACCACCGGCCCCGCGACGTGGTTCGTCACCGGAGCGTCCCGCGGCCTCGGGCTCGAACTGGTCACCCAGCTGCTGCGGCGTGGCGACAATGTCGCCACGACCACTCGCTCGGTCGACCGACTCACCGCTGCTCTGGACGGAGTCGACACCGGCCGATTGCTGCCGCTGGAAGTGAGCCTGGTCGACGAGGAGCAGGTGCGCGCTGCGGTCGCGGCGACGAAGGAGCGGTTCGGCGGGCTCGACGTGGTCGTCAACAATGCCGGCTACGGGTTCCTCGCCGCGGTCGAGGAAGTCACCGATGCCGAAGCGCGGGAGATGTTCGACGTGCAGATCTTCGGTGCGTGGAATGTGCTGCGGGCGGTGCTGCCGGGGTTCCGGGAGAACCGCGGCGGGCACGTTCTCAACATCTCGTCGATCCTCGGGCTCACGTCGTTCCCCGGTTGGGGTCTGTACTGCGCGGGCAAGTTCGCGCTGGAAGGGCTGACCGAGTCGCTCGCGGCCGAGGTCGCGGATTTCGGGATCGCGGTGCACCTGATCGAGCCGGGGTATATGCGCACCGATTTCCTGCGGCCGCAGTCGCTCGGGCTGCCGAGCGCCACGGTCGACGCCTATCCGGCGATTCGGGAGATGACCGAGGCGCACCAAGGCATGCCGGGCACGCAGCTCGGCGATCCGGTGCGGGCCGCGGCCGCGATCATCGCGGTCGCTACCACCGGGAACGCTCCGCTGCATCAGCTCCTCGGGTCGGATTCGCTCGAACTCGCGGACGCGCGGGTCGAGAGGCTGGCGGCCGACATCGAGGCCTCGCGCGCACTGGCGGTCACGACCGATATTCCGCAGGAGTGATTCGCCGCGGCTGCACGGCTTCAGGATGTCACAGGGGAGGGAAGCGGAGGATTCGGTCGTCCCCTTCCCTGACCTCGCCCCGGCCGTCGGTGTTCGAGGTGGTCAGCCACAGGGCGCCGTCCGGGGCGATGGCTACCGTGCGGAGCCTGCCGAGCACCGAGTCGAGGACCGGTCGCGGCTTACCTATGGCGCCCTCGGTC
Source organism: Nocardia higoensis NBRC 100133 (assembly GCF_000308595.1). GTDB lineage: Bacteria > Actinomycetota > Actinomycetes > Mycobacteriales > Mycobacteriaceae > Nocardia > Nocardia higoensis. The sequence continues at coordinate 7,669 of NZ_BAGA01000057.1, forward strand.
ATCGGTGCCGTCCACAGTCGCTCGCCCCGCAATGCCGCCACGTACAGGGTTCCTTGGGCGATCGCGATGCCCGACGGCGACGCCTCCCCGGTCGTCCAGGTCAGCAGCGGTTCGGTGTATCCCTCGTCGGCTCCGCCCATGCCTTGCACCGCGGGCCAGCCGTAGTTCTTGCCGGGCTCGATGCGATTGATCTCGTCGAAAAGGTTCTGGCCGAACTCCGAGGCGTACATGCGGCCGTCGCTGTCCCAGGCGATGCCCTGCACGTTCCGGTGGCCGAGGCTGTAGACGGGGGAACCCGGCGTCGGATTCCCGGGGGCAGGCGAGCCCTCCGGGGTGAGCCGGAGGATCTTGCCGTTCGGTGAGGCGGGGTCCTGGGCGAGCGGCGGGTTCTCGGCGTCGCCGGTTCCGGCGTAGAGCATGCCGTCGGGGCCGAAGGCGATGCGGCCGCCATTGTGGTTGCCGGACTTGGCTATTCCGGTGAAGATCGGTTGCGGGGCGCCGTCCGGACGGAAGCGGACGATGCGGTTGCCGTCGGCGGCGGTGAAGTAGGCGTAGACGTAGCCGTCGGCGGCGTAGGAGGGAGAGACGGCGAGGCCGAGCAACCCGCCTTCGCCCTGGGGGGTCACTTCGGGGACGCGGTAGACCTCCTGCGGTGGCCGGTCCGGTCCGACGCGCAGGATGCGGGCGGTGTCGCGCTCGGCGACCAGTGCCGTGCCGTCGGGGAGGATCGCGAGGCCCCAGGGGGTGTCCAGGTTGCGCGCGATTTCCGTCGCCGGGTCGAATCCGGGGACGCGGACGGTGGGGCGGGCCGACGTGGAGGTGGGTCCGGAACTCTCGTCCGAGGAGGAGCACGACGATGTCAGGACTGTCAGTGCCGCGACCGCCGCTACGACGGCTCGGCAGAACGCGCGCCCTCGCCCGCCGGGGCGCGTGGCTGTACGCCGTGAACGGGCGGCTGCGCATCGTTCGGTTCTCGTCATCGGCGCTCCGGGGCGGGCGGCATCGCTATCGGTCTGCCCGACCGACGGTACTCGCGTCGGCCGGACGAGTACCGCAGGAATCTCGCCTGACCCCGCCCGTCTAATACCATTCAACAATGTTGAATAACGAGGCGCCGGTGGGTCCGCCGAGTGTGCGTATCGTCCGGCGATCCGAGCGGACCACGGTGCCGTGGGCCAATGACCAGGGCAGTACCTCCGAAATCGCGGTGCGGCGGTCGGCACCCGACGGCCGGGTCCGGTGGCGGCTGAGTGTCGCTTCGCTGTCCGGGGCATCGGACTTCTCGCCGCTGCCGGGGCTCGATCGCGTGTTCACGGTGGTGAGCGGGGACGGGGTGGTGCTCGATTTCGACGGCGAGGCGGTGTCGGTGCCGCCGCTGTCGCCGCTGCGGTTCGACGGCGGGCGTCCGCCCTCCTGCGTGGTCGTCGGGGAGAAGGCCGAGGCGCTCAATGTGATGGCCGACGGCTCTTCGTTCAGCACGCAGGTGGCCGTCGGAAGCTACGAGACCGGTGGGGTGGTGGAACTCGCGGAGCTGCGGGGGACGGTGGTGACAGCCGTGCTGGTCGTCGCGGGATCGCTGGTGGCCGCCGGTGAGCGGATCGGGTCGGGCGACGTCGCGCTGTTCGACGCGGCACCGGACGCGGTTGTCCCGGCTGCCGGGACATGCGCGGTGTGGGTGCGAATCGACGGTGCCGGTACCGGCCACGCCTGTCCCGCAAAGGGTTTCCGCTGGATCTCGAGCTGCTGATAGCGCAGATCGTCCTGCGGCCATTCGGAAGTCAGCTCGTGCGGCGGTGGATGGACTTGTAGGCGACGTACTGCGACAACCCTTCGATGCCGTACTCCACGCCGAGGCCGGAGTCGTGGCGCCCGCCGAAGGGGGCGTTGTGGTTGGAGGCGAAGAAGTTCACGCCGACCGAGCCGCTGTCGACGCGTTCGGCGACCGCCTGTGCGGCAACGGGATCCGAGGAGAACACGACGCCGCCGAGACCGAAGGGGGTGTTGTTGGCGATGTCGACGGCCTCGTCGATGTCGTCGTAGCGCAGCACGCTGATGACCGGGCCGAAGATTTCTTCCCGGGCGATGCGCATCTCGGGCGTGACGTCGGCGAAGACCGTCGGTTGGATGAACCAGCCGCCGTCGCTGTGCAGCGGGTGGCCGCCGAGGACTGCGCGCGCGCCTTCCTCATGAGCGGACTCCAGGTATCCGCGGACGATGTCGAACTGCGCCTTCGAGGCCATCGGGCCGAAGACCGTGCGCTCGTCGAACGGATCGCCCTGCGGCGCGGCGGAAACCGTGCGGCAGATCGCGTCGAGGACCTCGTCGTAGCGCTCCGACGGAGCCAGGATGCGGGTGGAGATGTAGCAGGTCTGGCCGGTGTTGCGCAGGCAGGTGCGGATCAGCGCCGAGGACAGTTGCCCGAGGTCGGCGTCGGGCAGGACGATGGCCGAGGACTTGCCGCCGAGTTCCAGGGTCACTGGCCGGAGCAGTTCGCCGCAGGCGGCGGCGATGCGACGGCCCACGGGGGTCGATCCGGTGAAGGCGACCTTCGCGGTCAGCGGGTGGCGGACGAGGCGGTCGCCGACTTCACCGCCGCCGGTGACCAGGTTGATCACACCGGGCGGAATCCCCGCGGCCGCACAGGCTTCGACGACGAACCGGATGGACAGCGACGTGCTGGGGGCGGGCTTCATCACGACGGTGCAGCCGGCGAGCAGCGCGGGCGCGAGTTTCACGACCATCAGGTTGATGGGGAAGTTCCAGGGGGCGATCAGCACGCACGGGCCGACGGGGTCCTTGCGGACGACGGTTTCCGCGCCGCCCGCCGGGAAGGGGCGGACGTCTTCGTCCTCCAGCCAGGAGGCCAGCCCGGCGACGTGCCGGAAGATGCCGGCGGCATTGGCTGCGGCGCCGCGGGTTTCGCTGATGGGCGAGCCGTTTTCGAGGGTGTTGGTGACGGCCGTGTCCGCGGCCCTGGCCTCGACCTCGTCGGCGATCCGCATCAGCAGTGCGGCACGTTCGGACGGGGTGGTCTGCGGCCAGGGTCCGTTACGGAACGCGCGGTCGGCGGCGCTGAGGGCGGCGTCGATGTCCTGGGCCGAGCAGTCGGGGACCGCGCCCCACTCGCGGCCGGTGGCGGGGTCGATCAGAGGGATGCGCACCGGACTGGTGGAGGCCGCCCAGCTGCCGTCGATGTAGTAGTCGTCGACGAAGGTCCACCGCGGTTCGGGCACGGCGCCGCGAGGCCGATCGTCGCCGGACAGGACGGTGCCGGTGTCGATGTCGTTGAGGTTCAACGGATCACCGCCGTCTTGAGCAGCGCGCGGGAGCGCTGGAGGTCGGCGGTGGCCATGGTGACGGCGGGCGCGGTGAGCAGTTCGGGGATGATCTGGGTTTCCAGCCGGTCGGTGTAGGCGGCGGGGTCCATGCGGAACCAGCCCGACGCCAGCGCGATGCCCGCGTGGTCGAAGCGCCACAGCCGGTCGGCGTCGCGGACCAGGGCGTCTTCGAGGGTGTGGGCTTCCGGCCGGGTGTCGTGGCCGTCGATGATGGCGCAGACGTGCTCGACGAATTCGTCGCTGTAGCCGAGCGGCGGGAGAACTTCGCGCGCGATCAGGCAGCCTTGGCGCTCGTGTTCGAAGCGGATCTCGGCTTTGCGCCATTCGCCCGAAAAGCCCTCGGAGAGAATGCGTTCCTCGTCGACGCGGCCCCAGCCGGTGTCGTGCAGCTGGATGGCCACGCGCACCAGCTGGCGGTCGGCGTGCGGGAAGGCGTTGCACAGGCGCTCGGCGTAGGCGAGGGAGATGGGCAGGTGGATGTCGTTGGAGCGGGCACGGGTCTCGGGGACGACGGCCTTCCAGACGGGGTCGAGGTCAGGGTCCAGCGCGGGGGTGAGGGTGATGGGGGAGGTGTCGACCGGGCCCGATCCTGGGATCGGGCGTTCGGCGGGCAGGGCGGTGGGCATGGGGCCTCCTCAGTCGGCCGCGACCAGGGTCGCCGGTGCGACGGTCACTGATTTGAGCTGGACGGATGGGTCGGTGGCGGCGTCGAAGGGGATGGATGCGCCCTTGGCGAGGGCGTTGCGCACGGCCATGAAGTCCAGGGGGTGATTGATGCAGTCGGCGGCCAGGATGCGGTCGCCGCGGTAGTACAGGACCGAGTATTTGCCGCGCTCGGGGTCGGCGCGCACGAGGGTGCGGTCGTGGCCGTGGGAAAGCCCGGCGATCTGGAGTTTGATCGTGCCCTGATTGGACCAGAACCACGGGATGCCCGCGTATTCCTCGCGGCGGCCGGTGATGGCGTAGGCGGCGACCTTGGCCTGTTCGATGGCGTGGTTGACGCTCTCGAAACGGACGCGATCGCCCGCGGGGGCGCCGCGCAGCGGGTTGGGCAGGTTGGCGCAGTCGCCGACCGCGACGGTGACACCGTCGGAGGCCAGGGCGGCGTCGTCGACGCGAATGCCGTTGTCGCACTCCAGGCCGATGGATTCGGCGAGTTCGGTGTTGGGGATGACGCCGACGCCGACGAGCACCAGGTCGGCCGGCACGACGCGGCCGTCGGCGAGTTCGACGCCGCCGACGTGGTCGCCGCGGGCCACGATGCGGCGGACCGAGACGCCGAGTTCGATGTCGATGCCCGCGGCGCGGTGGTGGTCGAGCAGGTAGGCCGAGGTCTGTTCGCCGACGGCGCGGGCGACCAGGCGCGGGGCCGCCTCCAGCAGGGTGACCTTGCGGCCCATCACGTTCAGCGACGCCGCCGCCTCGATGCCGATGAAGCCGCCGCCGATGATGACGACCTCACGCACGTCGGGCACGCGGGCCTTCAGCTCGAGCGCGTCGTCGGCATTGCGCAGATAGAGCACGCCGGGCAGGTCGACGCCTTCGATGAGCAACCTGCGCGGCCGCGCGCCGACGGCGAAGGCCAGCCGGTCGAACGGGAACTGCGCGCCGGACATGGAGTGCGCGACGCCGGAGCCGTCGTCGCGCTTGTCGATGCGGATGATGCGCTCGTTCTTCACCACGTCGATGCGGTGCTCGGCCCAGTACTCCTGGGATCGGAACATCAGCGACTCGTTGGTGATCTCACCCTGCAACCACTCCTTGGACAGCGCGGGGCGCTGGTAGGGGCGGTGGTTCTCGTCGCCGAGCATGGTGATCGGGTCCTCGTAGCCGAGGGCGCGCAGGGAGGTGGCCAGCGCGACGCCCGCCTGTGAGGAGCCGATGATCAGCAGTCCGTGGGTCATGACCGATCACACCTGGGTGGCGGGGGTGGTGACGTGCAGGTCGAAGTTCTCGGTGACCTTCAGCTGGCAGCACAGCCGGGAGTTGTCCTGCCGGTCTTCGGCGGTGCCCCAGAGCATTTCGTCCTCCATCTCCGCCATGGGCGGCAGCGAATCCAGCTCGGCCTCGTCGACGTAGACGTGGCAGGTGGCGCACGACAGCGAGCCGCCGCATTCGGCGACGATGCCGGGCACGCCGTTGCGCACGGCGGTCTCCATGACGGAGTCGCCGACCTTGGCGGTGATGGTGCGGGACCGGCCGGTGTGGTCGGTGTAGGTGACCTGGGGCATGTCGTTCCTCCTGGGTCGGAAGGTGAACGGGGTCAGATGAACTGGCGGCCGCCGTCGACGACCAGGGTCTGTCCGGTGACGAACCCGCTGTCGGGGCCGGCCAGATAGAGCGCGGCGCCGACGATGTCCTCGGGTTCGCTGGAGCGCCGCAGCGCGCCGCGGTCGACGCCGTAGGACTCGGCGTCGTCGATGAGGCCGCGACTGGCTTCGGTGAGGGTGAAGCCGGGGGCGATGGCGTTGACGGTGATCGAGCGGCGTCCCAGCTCCTTGGCCAGGACCCGGGTGAGCGCGATGACGCCGCCCTTGGACGCGACGTAGTGCGCCCAGTTCTCCGAGCCGCTGTAGACGGTGGCCGAGGAGAGGTTGACGACGCGGCCGCCGTCGGGCAGGTAGGGGCTGGCGGCGCGGGTCATCAGCCAGGGGCCCTTGAGGTTGACCGACATCACCAGGTCCCATTCCGCCGGGTCGATGTCCTCGAAGCGGGAGCGGGTGACGGTGCCGTAGACGGCGGCGTTGTTGATCAGGACGTCGATGCGGCCGCCGCCGAATTCGGCCACCTGAGCGGCGAGTTCGGCCGTGGAGCCGGGATCGGTCACGTCGACGCGGCCGTGCCAGGCATCGACGCCTGCCTTCTCGACCAGGCGGGCGGTCTCGGCCGCGCCGTCGGTGTCGAGATCGGCGACGGCGACGCGGTGACCGCGCTCGGCGAAGCCGACGGCGAAGGCGCGGCCGAGCCCGCCCGCGGCGCCGGTGATCAGGACGGTTCGGGTCATCGGCTCAGTTCTCCAAGATCTCGACGCGGCCGGTGTTGCCGTCGACGCGGATGCGCTGGCCGGTGGTGATCGTCGTCGACGCCGAGCCGGTGCCGGTCACCGCGGGCAGGCCGTATTCGCGGCAGACGATGGCGGCGTGGCTCATCATGCCGCCGATGTCGGTGACGGTGGCCTTGATCTTGCCGAAGATCGGGCCCCACGAGGGCGCGGTGATGGTGGCGACGAGGATCTCGCCCTCGCGCACCTCGGAGAGCTGGTCGGCGGAGGTGACCACGCGCGCCGGGCCCTCGACGACGCCGGGGGAGGCGGCCATGCCGGTGATGGCGCCGTCCTCGCTGTCGTCGCCGGCCAGCCACTGCTCGACCTGTTCGGTGGTGATGCCGTAGAGCATCATGGTGAAGGGCTCGGTGATCTCGGCGGGCGGAGTGTTCAGCGCGGGCTGCGGGCGGCGGGTCTTCAACGCGTCGATGATGCCGCGACGGCGTTCGATCTCGGCGGGCCAGTAGTGCGGGCCGACCGCCTCGGCGCCGACGGCCCAGCCGGTGACCAGGTCGAAGATGGCGTCGCGGACCTCGTTGCGGTTGAGGTAGAGCATGTCGGCGGGGTCGGACCAGAAGCCCGCCTCGGTGAACACGCGGGCCAGTTCGCGGACCTTGCGCCAGAACACGCCCATGGTCCAGTGCTCGATGTAGAAGTTGTGGTTCTCCACGTAGGGGTAGGCGGTGGCGGCCAGGCCGCGCTTGGCGTCGAACTGCTCGACCAGGTCGGGAGCGAGGAGTTCGCGGTATTCCGCGACGATGCGCTCCTTTTCGGCGATCAGTTCCTCGACCGGGCGCATGATGTCCTGGCCCTCGTCGACGCGGCGGATGTAGTCGGCGATGAACCCGAGCGGGATCTCCTGGTTTTCCTTCCAGTACTTGTCGTGCCCGTAGAAGCCGTTGCCGACGGTGAAGTTGAACCACGGGTCCTGGGCGGCCTCGTAGGCGGCGAGCCATTCCTCGCCACCGGCCGCGCGCACGGCGTTCAGCGTGCCCTCGACATCGTCGGTGTCGGCGAAGGCGGACTGCAGGTTCATCTCCACGGCCGCGATGGCGAGCTTCTTGAGCTCGTCGTCGGGCCGGAACAGCTCCATGTCGACGCCCTGCACCATCTTGGCGATGGCCTGGTCGGGGATGCCGGGGAAGACCTCCTTGCAGAAGCCGAAGAAGTCCAGGTAGGCGAGGTAGCCGAGGTTCAGGAACTCGAAGTGGTACTGCCAGTTGCGGTAGAGCAGCGCGATCAGGCGGTCGTAGTTCTCCATGAGCACCTGCGAGCCGTCCATGGCCTTGCCGGAGACGATGTCGTCGAAGGGCACCACGTCGGGCAGAGCCTCGAACTCGAGGGTCTCCATCTCGTCGATGGTGGCCTTGACCTTGCTGCGCCAGCCCTCGAGCAGCGCGTCCCAGTTCTGGAAGTAGTGACCGGCGCGGCGCTCGAATTCCGGTACACGGGCGGCGATCTGATCCTCGGGCACGGCCACGGGGCTCATGTAGAGGTAGCCGAGGTGGATCTTGAACTCGATGCCGTTGGCCGGCGGGATGAGCAGGTGGCGGGTGTTGTACTGGCCGAGGCACTTGACCGCGAACTCGCCGCCGATGGTCTCGAAGGGCTTGAACACGGTGGGCCAGTGCTGGCTGTCGCAGAACCAGAACTTCTCGTCGCCGCCGGGGGCGTTGTCGAAGACGAGGTTGTAGGGGTAGAGCTGTTCCCATCCTTCCGCTCCCGCGGGCACCTCGATCTCCGAGGGCTTCGGGAAAGACTTCATTGTCTGCTCGATGGTCATGCGTGTTCCTTTGCGGGAGTTCGGGTCAGCGGCCGCTGAGGGCGGAGAGTCCGGAGAAGGAGAAGCCGGTGGAACTTTTCGAAGGCGCGGCGGCCGGGGCCGGCGCCGCGCAGGAGTGGACGGTTTCGGGGCGCGACTGCAACAGCAGCAGGTTCTCGCCGTCGGGCAGGTCGGCGTCGAGCGCCCATTCGATGTCCTGCGGGCAGCCGTAGTGCTTTTCGGCGCGCTTGGCCATGGTGGCGACGGCCTGGAGTTCGAGGTCCGACAGGCAACGCACCTCGCGGCGGCCGGCCTCGACCTCGCGCTCGACGAGCGCGCCGGTGGCCGGGTCGGGCACGAGTTCGGCGTGCTTGTCGCCGATGTGCTGGCGCACGATCGCCAGCAGCACCTTGTCGAGCAGGATGTTGTCGGGGGTGACCTGGCCGGAGACCACCATCTCCCCGACGCCCCAGGAGGCGTCGACGACGATCTTGGAGCGGTCGCCGTTGGCGGGGTCCAGGGTCATGGCGACGCCGGAGGCGCGGGCGTTGACCATCTTCTGCACGGCCACGGCCATCGACAGGTCTTCTTCGGGGATGTTGTTGCGCAGCCGGTAGGTGATGGCGCGGCTGGTGTAGAGCGAGGCCCAGCACTTGCGGACGTGCTCGCGGACGTTCTCGTAGCCGGTGAGCCACAGGTAGGTGTCCTGCTGACCCGCGAAGCTGGCGTCGGGCAGATCCTCGGCGGTGGCCGACGAACGCACCGCGACCGGCACCTCGCCGCCGGGGAAGCGCGACATCAGCGCGTCGTAGGCGGCGCGGAACACGCCGTGCATGTCCTCGGGGACGTCGCGGGATTCGATGGACTCGCGGATCTGCGCGGAGATGCGGTCGATGGACTCGACATCATCGGGATCGATCTCGGCGAGCGCGGCGGTGATCTTCTCGCGCAGGCCGGTGCCGGTGACGAAGGCGTCGTAGGCGGCGGTGGTCATGGCGAATCCGGGCGGCACCGGCATACCGGCGGAGGTCATCGAGACCAGCGAGGCGCACTTGCCGCCGAGCAGTTCGAGCGTGGGCTCGTGGCCGCTGTCGAAGAAGACGATGTAATCCGTGTCGGAGTGGGCGTTCACGGGGTCAGACCTCCCAGGTGACCGGGACCGCGACGGGGGCGCGGAAGGACAGGTTGTCGCCGAACCGGATGTCGGCGTCGTCGGCCAGGCGCAGGCCGGGAACCAGACGGGCGACCTCTTCGATCGCGACCTTCGCCTGCAGTTTGGCCAGCATGTTGCCGAGGCAGTAGTGGATGCCGAAGCCGAAGGCCAGGTGTTCGCGGGCGTTCGGCCGGGTGATGTCGAAGCTGTCGGCGTCTTCGAAGCGGGTCTCGTCGCGGTTGGCCGATCCCATGAGCAGCAGGATGTCGGCGCCCTTCGGGATTGTTACGCCGCCGATCTCCGTGTCGCGCAGTGCCTTTCGGCGCCAGCCGACGATGGAGGGGCTGTAGCGCAGCACCTCGTCGACGGCGGCGGGGATCCGGCTGGGGTCCTCGACGATCTGCTGCCACTGATCGGGATGCGAGAGCAGCACGCGCAGGGCGTTCGAGATCAGCGTGGTGGTGGTCTCGTGGCCGGCGAACAGCAGCGAGTAGCACAGCGAGGCGATCTCGTGATCGGTGATCGGGTCGCCGTCGGCCTGCATGCGGATCATGTCGCCGACCAGGCTGTCCGGCCGGGTCTCGTGCGCCTCGGCGACCAGCCTGCGGCATTCGGCCCAGTACTCGACGAGATTGCGGGCGTGCGGGATCTGCTCCTCGTCGGACAGATCGCCCCAGGTCATCGCGGCACGGGAGTCCGACCAGCGCTTGAAGGTGTCGATCTGGTTCACGTCCGCGCCGATCAGCGTGAGGATGGTGATGGTGGGGACGTCGTAGGCCAGGTCGCGCACCAGGTCGCCGCGGCGTTCCGGACGGGCCAGCATGGTCTCGAGCAGGCGCACGACATTGGCGCGGATCTGCGGTTCGAGCACCTTGTAGCGGCGCGGGGTGAACGCCTTGGCGGCCACCTTGCGAATCCTGGTGTGCTCCGGGGGAACCCGGGCGGACAGACCGGAGTAGGCGGTGAAGCCGCCCTCTTCCATGATCCGCTTCGCTTCCGGGCCGCGTTCGCGCACGGGCGCCTGGGCGTTCTCGGAGGAGAAGGTCTCCCAGTCCTCGAAGACGGCCTTGATGTCGTCGTAGCGGGTCACCACCCAGTAGCCGATCCGCTCGTCGAACATCACCGGCTCCTCGGCGCGCAGCGCGGCGTAGGCGGGGAACGGGTCGTTCTGGGCGAACGGCTCGTAGCCGTGGTGCACCGGGCAGCCGGTGGCCGGGCCGGCCGGGCTGTGTGTCGACGTCATCAGGCCTCCTGTCATGTGCCACGCCTCGTTGTGTGACGGTCACCTCATAGTGCTCGGGGTCACTGTGCGAGTCCACGCGCCACTTCCGTCCAACGGAAGTGCATGGGCGGGGCCCCTGATCAGCGCGTTCGCCGGGCGGAACGGGTGGGGAAGCGGGCCAGACTGGGCTGTGGCCGGGCGGCGGCGGCCTCGATGCGCTGCGCGATGCCGCGCAGCGTGGGCAGGTGCCTGGTCATGGTCGCGGCGTGCGTGGAGAGCATGACCAGCCCGATCGCCGCGGGGTGTGGATCCAGGCGCACCGGCACGGCGATCGAGCAGGAGCCTTCCCTGACTTCTTCCATGGTGGTCGCGTAACCCTCGTCGCGAACGCGGCGCAGCTCGGCGGTCAGCCGGCCGGGGTTGATGTGGGTGTGCTTGGTGGCCGCTTCCAGCGAATGGGCCAGATAGGCCTCGCGGAACCAGTCCTCTTCGTAGGCGAGCAGCACTTTGCCCACGGCGGTGGCGTGCAGAGGAAGCCTGCCGCCGACGCGGCTCGCGCGGGGAACGCGCGTCGAGCCGTAGATGCGGTCGATGTAGAGGGCCTCGTCGCCGTCGCGGATGGCGATGTGGGCGGTCTCGTGGGTGAGGGAGAACAGGTCCTGCAGGTAGGGACGGGCGGTGTCGCGCAGGTGGCGCCCGGCGTTCTGGGCGACGGTCCACAGGCGCAGGCCGACGGTGTAGCGGCCCTGGTTGTCGCGTTCGAGCGCACCCCATTCGACCAGTTCGCCGACCAGCCGGTGCGCGGTGGGCAACGGCAGGTCGGCGAACTCGGCCAGATCGCTGAGCGAGAGGGCGTTGGGTCCGGATTCGAAGGCGCCGAGCAGGGCGAGCGCCTTGGAGGTCACCGTCCGGCCGTCACCGCGCATCACGTCTCCTGAGTCGAGGCCGTCGTCGCGCGGACCGCGGGCGCTTTCTCAATCGAGCGCGATCCGCTGGGGAGTGCTGTCGATCGTCGCGATCGCGGCGAGGGCCCTGGCGATGGTCCTGGCCGCGTCGGTGAACAGGTGGTCGTGCACCCGGCTGCCGATCAGGATGTGCGCTTGCCGCCGGGTCAGGCCGAACCAGTCCATCACAGTGTCGACCCCGTGCGGGGTGAGACGCCACAGCTTGTCGGCGTCCTTCACCAGGGAGTCCTCCAGCGAGAGCGAGGTGAGCCGGGAATCGTGGCCGTCGATGATGGCCACGATCGCGTCGATCTTCGCCGGGGCGTGGCCGAGCTCGCCCAGGATGTCGGCGGCGATCGCCGCGCCCGCCTTCTCGTGCGCGATGACCAGGTCTTTGCGGCCGCCGCCGGGGCGGATCGCCTCGAGCACCTCGGCCTCGGGCACCTTCGACCAGCCGGTGTCGTGCAGGATGATCGCGGGCAGGACGATATCGCGGTCGGCCTCCGGGTGCAGATCGCACAGCGCGGTGGCCAGGCCGTAGGAGTAGGCGGTGTGCACGTCGTTGCTGCGCACGTGCAGATTCTCCACGGCCAGCCGCCACACCGGCTCGTCCTCGGGGCGGAAGCCCGCGGTGCCCGGCACGCTCGCGGGGTCGGGAAGGAAGCCGGTGACGTCGGTGCCGAGCTGGTTGGCGGTGGGTGCTTGGCGGGGCAGTGTCATGGTCATCGACCTCCCGGCCAGCCGGTGTAGGCCTCGGCGAGGTAGGTCGATCCGGCGGTGGAGCCGGTGACCGACGCCAGTTCACCGATCTGCCTGCGCACGTCGAACGGGGTCGCCTCGGGCAGGGTGTGCAGCATGGAGGTCATCCAGTAGGAGAAGTGCTGGGCTTTCCAGACGCGGCTGAGCGCGCGTTCACCGTAGTTCGCCAGCGGCGCGAGATCCTTTGCAGCGAGTGCTCTTTCGAGCTCTTCGGCGAGGACTCGCACATCGGCGAGCGCGAGATTGAGACCCTTGGCGCCGGTCGGCGGCACGGTGTGCGCGGCGTCGCCGGCGAGCACGAGCCTGCCGTAGTGCATGGGTTCCTGGACGAAGCTGCGGAAAGGCAGAACGGTCCGCGAGGTGATCCTGCCTTCCACGAGGGAGTAGCCGTTCGCCCCGACACGGGCCTGCAGTTCCTCCCAGATCCGGTCCTCGGGCCAGTCCGCCACGTTCTCGGAGGGGTCGCACTGGAAGTACATGCGCTGCAGCGTCTCGGTGCGCTGGCTGATCAGGGCGAAGCCGCGCGGCGAGTGGTTGTAGATCAGCTCCGGCGCGCTGGGCGCCGCCTCGACGAGGATGCCGAACCAGGCGAAGGGATATTCGCGGAAGTACTGCTGCCTGCGGTCCTCGGGGACCTCGTGGCGGCACAGGCTGCGCGAGCCGTCCGCGCCGACCAGGAAATCCGCGCGGATCTCGTGGGCGGCGCCGTCGGCGTCGGTGAAGCGCACGAACGGGGAATCGGAGGTGAGGTCGCCGACGGAGACGTCGGTGACGCCGAACCGGACGTCACCGCCGTCGCGGGCCCTGGCGTCGGCGAGGTCGACGAAGACGTCGGTCTGCGGATAGAGCTGGGTCGAGGCGCCGACCAGGGCTTTGAAGTCGATGCGGTGCCCGCCTCCGCCGAAGGCGAGTTCGATGCCGTCGTGGCGATAGCCGTCGCGGTGCACCCGGTCCGAGACACCGGTGTCGACCAGCAGGTCCACCGAGTCCTGTTCGAGAATGCCCGCGCGGTGGGTCTGCTCGATCTCGTCGCGGCCGCGCAGGTCGATCGCGACGGAATCGATCCCGGCCCTGGCCAGCAGGTGCGAGAGCATGAGCCCGGCGGGGCCCGCGCCAACGATGGCGATCTGGGTGCGGCTCTGGGTGCGTGAGGGCGACATGCCGGAATTCTGGGCCTATGACCGGCGCCACTACCACGCCGCGCTTCCGTCCAGCGGAACCGGCTTCACGCCGTGATCGGTCCTGGAATGTTGCGTCCGATGCCGCGCGCGGCCACCTGCAACGCGCTCACCAGCCGCGCCTGATCCCGGTCGAGACTCGGCACGACGACTCCCAGCGCCGCCACCACCTGTCCGCCCGACCGGATCGGAACCGCCACCGAGCACGCCCCCAGGCTCATCTCCTCGACCGTGGTGGCGTAATCGTCCTCGAGCGCCTTGTCGAGCTGGCGGCGCAGGACTCCCGGTTGGCTCACGGTGTAGGGGGTGATGCGCGGCAGGTGGGCGAGCACCGCCGAACGGACGTCCTCGGGGGCGTGCGCGAGCAGCACCTTGCCGACCCCGGTCGCGTACAGCGGCAGCCGGGAGCCGATGGTGCTGACCACGGGCACCGAGGTGTGGCCGGAGAGCCGGTCGACGTAGAGCACCTCGCGGCCGTCGCGCACCGCGAGATGCACCGTCGCCAGGGTCGCGCCGTAGAGGTCGTGCAGGTACGGCGAGGCGATCTGGCGCAGGCCGGACTGCACCGGGGCGAGCAGCCCGATGTCCCAGAGCCGGCGACCGACCACGTAATGGCCGGACTCGGTGCGGCTGAGCGCGCCCCAGTCGAGCAGTTCGCGGACCAGCCGGTGCGCGGTCGGCAACGGCAGGTCGGCGCGGTCGGCGAGCTCGGTGAGGGTGAGCCGCCGGTGGCGTTGGTCGAACGCGCCGAGAATCGCCAGCGCGCGGCTGGTCACCGACAGCCCCGGCCGGCTCGAGTTGCCTGCCATGGCGAATATCCTTCCGCTCAGCGGAAGCGCAGGCAAGTCAGCGTCCTGGCGGCGGGGCTACGGTGCGGACTGTGACCCAGAGCATGCGAACCCCCGCGGCCCCGCTGCCCGACCCGGATTCGGCGTCGGCGAGTCAGGCCGACATGAATGCGGAGATGGCCGTGATCAGCGCCGAATACGCTGCCGCGGGAACCGTCGAGAACCAGCCACGGCTGAACTACGCGCCCTACCGCAGCAGCCTGTTGCGGCACCCGACCAAGGACCCGCACCACGCCGACCCCGAGACGATCGAACTGTTCGCTCCGGTCTTCGGCCATCGCGACGTGGCCCGGCTGGAATCCGATCTCACCATCCAGGCCGCGGGCGAGCCCGTCGGCGAGCGGATCGTGGTGACCGGCCGGGTGCTCGACGGCGACGGCCGCCCGGTGCGCAACCAGCTGGTCGAGATCTGGCAAGCCAACGCCGCGGGCCGCTACATCCACAAACGCGATCAGCACCCGGCCCCGATCGACCCGAACTTCACCGGCGTCGGCCGCACCCTCACCGACCACGAGGGCCGCTACAGCTTCACCACCGTCAAGCCCGGCCCGTATCCGTGGAAGAACCACCACAACGCCTGGCGTCCCGCACACATCCACTTCTCGCTGTTCGGCACCGATTTCACCCAGCGCCTGGTCACTCAGATGTACTTCCCCGGCGACCCGCTGTTCGCGCTCGACCCGATCTACCAGTCCATCGTCGACCCCGCCGCCCGCGAACGCCTGGTCGCGACCTACGACCACGACGTGACCCGGCACGAATGGGCTACCGGCTACACCTGGGACATCGTGCTCACCGGCAGCCGCCGTACCCCGATGGAGGAGACCGCATGAGCATGCTCGCACCCACCCCCGGCCAGACCGTCGGCCCGTTCTTCGGCTACGCCCTGCCCTTCGACGGCGGCGGCGACCTGGTCCCCGCCGGTCATCCCCGCGCGATCCGCCTGCACGGCACGGTGTTCGACGGTGCGGGCGCGCCGGTGCCCGACGCCCTGATCGAACTGTGGCAGGCCGACGAGAACGGCACTGTGCCGCAGGTCGAGGGCTCGCGTGCCCGCGACGGCTGGACCTTCACCGGATTCGGCCGCGTTCCGGTCGACGACACCGGCCACTACTCCTTCACCACCGTGCGCCCCGGCGCGACCGAATCCGGCCGGGCGCCGTTCTTCGCGATCACCGTGTTCGCCCGCGGCCTGCTGCACCGGCTGTTCACCCGCGCCTACCTGCCGCTCGACGAGCAGGCCGCGGCCGCTGATCCGCTGCTGTCCACGCTGCCGCGGGACCGGCGCGCGACCCTGGTCACCCGGGCCGACGCGCACGGCTTCGTCTTCGACATCCACCTACAGGGCCCCGGCGAGACAGTCTTCCTCGACTACGGGGACCGCTGATGCCATCGCTGCTGTGGCCGGGCGACGACCGCGCGGGTGACCATCTGTCCGACGGTCGGCTCGTCCGCGACATGGTGCGCGTCGAATCCGCCTGGCTGGCAGCGCTCTGCGATGCCGGGATCGCCCCGCCTGCCGCCGCCGTCGAGCTCGGCCAGGTCGCCGGTGACATCGACACGGCCGAACTCGCCGTGGCGTCGGAGTCGGGCGGCAACCCGGTCATCCCGCTGGTGCGCCTGTTGCGCGAGCGGCTGTCCGCCGAGCACCCGGACGCCGCACGGTGGCTGCATCGGGGGCTCACCAGTCAGGACGTCCTCGACACCGCCCTCGCGCTCGGTCTGCGCGATACCGCCGACGCTGTGCTCGCGGGCTTGCACCGGCAGGTCGAAGCGCTCGTCCAGCTCGCCGAACGGCATCGCGCCGACCCGATGGCCGGGCGCACCCTCACCCAGCACGCCGTCCCGATCACCTTCGGCCTGAAAGCCGCCCAGTGGCTGCACGGTGTCCTCGAGGCCCGCGACGACCTGCTCCGCGCCCGCGACCTGCTGGCCGTCCAGATCGGTGGCGCCGCAGGCACTCTGGCCGCACCGGCCGAACTGCTGCGCCTGACCGGCGGCCACGGCGACGCCATCGCCCTGGCCCGTGTCACGGCCGCCCGGCTCGACCTCGCCTGGACACCCCCGTGGCACACCGCGCGCGCCCCCTTCACCCGCATCGCCGACGCCCTCACCACGGCCACCGACGCCTGGGGTCGCATCGCGGGCGACGTGCTGATCCTGGCCCGACCCGAGATCGCCGAACTCGCCGAACCGGCGGGCCCCGGCCGCGGCGGCTCCTCGACCATGCCCCAGAAGGCCAACCCGATCCTGTCGGTCCTCATCCGTCGCGCCGCGACGACCAGTCCCGGCCTGGCCGCTCAGCTCCATCTCGCCGCCGCCTGCGCCGCCGACGAACGCCCCGACGGCGCCTGGCACACCGAATGGCCCGCCCTGGCCCAGCTCGCCCGGCACGCGGTGACCGCCGCGGACCAGACCGCCGAACTGCTGGCCGGCCTGCACGTCGACACCGGCCGCATGGCCCGCCTGGTCCAGACCGCCGGATCCGCGCTGCTCGCCGAACAACGCAGCCTCACCGAACTCGTCGAGAGCTCCGGGGAGCCCGACTTCGACCCGGCCCACTACCTCGGCAGCGCCGACGTGCTGATCGACGAGATCCTCGGCCGGGCCCGTTCCGGTGAACTGCTCACCACCGGCAGATCCGGTGACCGCGCCCGCTCCGATGGCCGCACGCGCCTCGGAGGTGCGCGATGACGATCCCTGCCATCACCGGCGTGCAGCTCGGCGGGTCCGCCGAGCTGCCGTTACTGGTCTGCGGACCCTCGCTCGGCACCTCCGCCGTGGCCCTGTGGTCGGCCGCCGCCGAACTGCTCGGCGAGCACTTCCACGTGATCGGCTGGGATCTGCCCGGCCACGGCCACAACACCGCCGAGATCACCGGCGGGTTCACCATGGCCGAACTCGCCGAGGGAGTGCGCGTGTTCGTCGACGGCGTGCTCGCCGAACGCGGAACGCCCGGCGGCAGTTTCGTCTACGCGGGTGATTCCGTCGGCGGATGTGTCGGCCAGCAACTCCTGCTCGACCACCCCGCGCGGATCACCGCGGCCGTCCTGGCCTGCACGGCCGCCCGCATCGGTGACGAGGCGATGTGGCGCGAGCGCGCCGAACTCGTCCGCGGCGCGGGCACGCCGGTCATGGTGGAGGGTTCCGCCAAGCGCTGGTTCGCGCCCGGCTTCGTCGACGCGCATCCGGAAAGGGCTGTCGCACTGCTGCATTCACTGCAGCACACGGATCGTCACGGGTACGCCGCAGTGTGCCAGGCGCTGGCGACCTTCGACGTGCGCGCCGAGCTGCAGCGGATCGACACGCCGGTAGTCGCCTTGGCAGGCGCCTACGACCAGGCCACTCCGGTCGCCGCGATGGCCGAACTCGCGCACGGGGTCGGCGACGGCCGGCTGATCGTGCTCGACCGGGTCGCCCACCTGGCCCCGGCCGAGGCGCCTGCCGACACGGCTCGAATCATCCTGCGGGCAGCCGGTATCGAATCCGCGCGCGTCGGCCCGGAGGCGGATGCCGCGTCGGCTTCGGGCGGCTCCTCGCTCGCAGGCGCTGCTCGCGCCGCGGACGGGGCCGCCGGCCTCGGAGATCCCGGGACGCTCGCCGCGGGCGCGACCGCCGTCGTGGAGTCGGCGAAAGAGGGGGATTCCCGCACGATCGCCGAGCGGCGGGCAGCCGGAATGGCCGTGCGCCGGGCCGTTCTCGGCGACGAGCACGTCGACCGCGCGACGGCCGCCATCACCGACCTGACCCGCGAATTCCAGGAATTCATCACCGATTACGCCTGGGGCGGCATCTGGACCAGGCCCGGCCTGGACCGCCGCAGCCGCTCGGTCGCCGTGCTCACCGCGCTGATCGCCCGCGGGCACCACGAGGAACTGGCGATGCACCTGCGCGCGGCCCGCACCAACGGACTCACCGACGACGAGATCAAGGAAGTGATCCTGCAGTCGGCGATCTATTGCGGTGTGCCCGACGCGAACACCGCCTTCCGCATCGCGCGGCAGACGCTGACCGACCCCGACGCAAGGAACCCCCGATGACCCCGCGGGCGTACGTCTCCGACGCGGTACGCACGCCGTTCGGTCGTTTCGGCCCCCGCGCCGTCGGCGTTGCCGAGCACGACGTCGTCGACGGCGGCCGGATCGGACCGGTCTCGAAGGACTGATGCCTGCGCGGCCCGCTCCCCGGGAGGGGCCGAGCCTGCCCGGCGCGGCATCAAGAACTCGTAAGGACCATCCGCGTCGGCATCAAGATTCCGCATGAAACCGCGGCGGCCGCCGGGGCCGGGCGCATCGTGTGAACGAGGCGCCGACCGGCGTCTGTGTTTCGACGCTAGGAATTGAGATGGCCGATGCCGCTTACGTGGTGTTGATCTTCGCGACCTTCCTCGCCTGTGCGCTGGTGCTGCGCGGTCTCAACGGCCGCGCGACGGACAGCCGGGCGGTGGAGGACGGGGTTCTCGACGGGCAGGGGCCGTACGGGCGCGCCCACGGTGACGAGGAGCCCGGCCGATGACGATCGCCGGAGTCACGAGTGTGGCATTGGTGCTGATCGCGGGCGCTCTGGTGGTGTACCTGCTGGTGGCCCTGCTCGACCCGGAGAGGTTCTGAGGCCCCGATGTCTCCCGCTCTCGCCGCGGGACTGCAGATCGCCTTCGTCGTGGCAGTCCTCGCGATCCTCTATGTGCCGCTCGGCGACTATATGGCCAGGGTGTACACCACCGACGGTGACCTCAGATCCGGGGACCTGCGGATCGAGACGCTGATCTACCGGCTGGCCCGCATCGATCCACGGTCCGAGCAGACCTGGTACGGCTACGCGGGCGCGGTGCTCGGCTTCTCGCTGGCGAGTGTGCTGTTCCTCTATCTCCTGCAACGGATTCAAGGGGTACTGCCGTTCGGCCACGGGCTCGGCGGGGTGAGCCCGGCGATGGCGTTCGACACCGCCGCGTCGTTCGTCACCAACACCAACTGGCAGTCCTATGTCCCCGAGACCACGATGAGTCACCTCACCCAGTCCGCCGGGCTGGCCGTGCAGAACTTCGTCTCGGCGGCGGTCGGCATGGCCGTGGCTGTCGCGCTGATCCGCGGGCTCGTCCGGGTCGGGCGCGGCGGTGAGCTCGGCAACTTCTGGGTCGACCTCACCCGGGGGACGTTGCGCATCCTGCTTCCGCTGGCCTTCGTCATCGCGCTGATCCTGTTGAGCCAGGGCGTCATCCAGTCCTACCGCAGTGGTTTCACCGCCACCGGCCCGGACGGCGCGCCGCTGACCATCGCGCTCGCCCCGGTCGCCTCGCAGGAGGCGATCAAGGAACTGGGCACCAACGGCGGCGGCATCCTCGCCGCCAACTCGGCGCATCCTTTCGAGAACCCGACTCCCGTGAGCAATATCGTCGAAATCCTGGCGATCCTGCTCATTCCCGTCGCCCTCACCCGGACCTTCGGCACCCTGATCGGCAACCGCCGCCAGGGCCTGACGATTCTCGCCGTGATGACCATGCTGTTCGGCGGTCTGCTCGCGGTCACCCTGGCCGCCGAATCCGGCGCACGCGGCGTCGCCGCCAACGCGGCGGGAGCCATGATGGAAGGCAAGGAGGTCCGCTTCGGCATCCCGGGCTCCGCCCTGTTCGCCGTGGCGACCACCGGAACCAGTACCGGTGCGGTGAATTCCGCGCACGACAGCATGTCGCCCCTGGGTGGCGGCGCGGTGCTGCTGAACATGCTGTTCGGGGAGATCGCGCCCGGCGGCGTCGGCACCGGGCTGTACGGCATGCTCGTGTTCGCGGTGATCGCGGTGTTCGTCGGCGGCCTGCTGGTCGGGCGTACCCCGGAGTTCCTGGGCAAGAAGCTGCGCAGGCGCGAGATCACCCTGGCCGCGCTGTCGGTGCTGGTGATGCCGGCGCTGGTGCTGGTCGGCACGGCGATCACGGTGATCATGCCCGCGACCTCCGCGGCGCTCGGCAATTCCGGCGACCAGGGAACACCGGGGGCGATCCACGGGTTCACCGAGGTCCTGTACGCCTTCGCCTCGGCGTCGAACAACAACGGCAGCGCCTTCGGCGGCCTGACGGTCACCAGCGACTGGTTCCAGTCCGCACTGGGCGTGAGCATGCTGCTCGGCCGGTTCCTGCCGATCCTGTTCGTGCTCGCGCTGGCCGGTTCGCTGGCCTCGCAGCAACGCACACCGGCGAGCGCGGGCACCCTGCCCACCGCGGGGCCGGCCTTCACCGGACTGCTCACCGGTACCACCGTGCTGGTCGCGGCACTCACCTTCTTCCCCGTCCTAGCCCTGGGGCCGATCGCGGAGGCACTGCAATGATCCCTCTGTCCAAGGAGAAACCCGTCTCGGAGCAGACCACGGCTCCCGAGCGGAAATCCATCCGGGCGCGACCGGTACCCGCGGGCCGCGCGATGCTCGAGCCGCGACAGCTGGCCGGCGCGCTACCGGGTGTCGTCGCCAAACTGGATCCGCGCCGGATGGCCCGCAATCCGGTGATGTTCGTCGTGCTCGCCGGCTCGGTGATCACCACTGTTGCCGCGATCGTCGAACCCAGTGTGTTCGCGTGGTCCATCGCCGCCTGGCTGTGGTTCACCGTCCTGTTCGCCAACCTCGCCGAGTCGGTGGCCGAGGGGCGCGGCAAGGCGCAGGCCGCAACACTGCGCAGGACAAAACGCGAGATGACCGCGCGCAGGCTCGTCGGCGACGGCGAGGAACGGGTGTCCGCCACCGAGCTGTGCCTCGGGGACCGGGTCGTGGTCGAGGCGGGTGAGCCCGTTCCCGGCGACGGCGACGTGATCGAGGGCATCGCCACGGTCGACGAATCCGCGATCACCGGCGAGTCCGCGCCGGTGATCCGCGAATCAGGGGGTGACCGCTGCGCGGTGACCGGCGGCACGACCGTGCTGTCGGACCGCATCGTCGTCCGGATCACCGCGCAGCCGGGACAGACCTTCGTCGATCGCATGATCGCGCTCGTCGAGGGCGCGTCCAGGCAGAAGACACCCAACGAGATCGCGCTGAACATCCTGCTGGCCGCGCTGACCATCGTGTTCGTGCTCGCCGTCGTCGCGCTCGGCCCGATGACCGCCTATGCCGGGGCCCAGCAGGGGCCGATCGAACTGATCGCCCTGCTGGTGTGCCTGATCCCGACCACGATCGGCGCGTTGCTCTCGGCCATCGGCATCGCGGGCATGGACCGGCTGGTGCAGCGCAATGTGCTGGCCAAGTCCGGTCGCGCGGTCGAGGCCGCGGGTGATATCGACACGCTGCTGCTGGACAAGACCGGCACGATCACCTTCGGCAACCGGCGCGCCACCGCCCTGCATCCGGCGCCCGGCGTCGAGGAGTCCGAGCTGGCCGCCGCTGCCCGGCTGTCCAGCCTGGCCGACGACACCCCCGAAGGCCGCAGCATCGTCGAACTGTGCGCCGATCGCTACGGGCTCGATCCGACGGCCGACGCCGCCGAGAACCGCGCCGAGTTCGTCGCGTTCAGTGCGAACACCCGGATGAGCGGTCTGGACCTCGACGCCGCCGGCGCGCCGGTCCTGGTCCGCAAGGGCGCCGCCGACGCGGTGATCCGCTGGGTGCGCGAACGTGGCGGCCCGGTGCCCGAGACGATCACCGAAGCCGTCGAGGCGATCGCCCGGGCCGGAGCCACGCCGCTGGTGGTCGCGCGCGCCGACCAGGCGGGCACCGGCGTACTCGGCGTGGTGGAACTGTCGGATGTGGTGAAACCCGGTATGGCCGAGCGCTTCGCGCGGTTGCGCGCCATGGGCATCCGCACCGTCATGGTCACCGGCGACAATCCGCTCACGGCGAAATCCATTGCCACACAAGCGGGTGTCGACGACTTTCTCGCCGAAGCCGCCCCGGAGGACAAGCTCGCGCTCATCCGCGCCGAGCAGCAGTCCGGTCGCCTGGTCGCGATGACCGGTGACGGCACCAACGATGCCCCCGCGCTGGCCCAGGCCGACGTGGGCGTGGCGATGAACACCGGTACCTCGGCCGCCAAAGAGGCGGGCAACATGGTCGATCTGGACTCCGATCCGACCAAGCTGATCGAGATCGTGGAGATCGGCAAGCAGTTGCTGATCACCCGGGGCGCGCTGACCACGTTCTCGCTGGCCAACGATCTCGCCAAGTACTTCGCGATCCTGCCCGCGCTGTTCAGCGGTGTCTATCCGCAGCTGTCGGCGCTGAACGTCCTGGGCCTGGCCACGCCGCAATCGGCGATCCTGTCGTCGGTGATCTTCAACGCGCTGGTGATCGTGGCCTTGATCCCGCTGGCGCTCAGAGGGGTCCGTTACCGGCCGTCCGGCGCCTCGGCGCTGCTCGGCCGCAATCTGATGATCTACGGCGTCGGCGGGGTGATCACACCGTTCCTCGGGATCTGGCTGATCGACCTCGTGGTGCGCCTCGTTCCGGGAATCGGGTGATCGGCCATGCGGTTCGGCACGGTATCGAGGGATCTGGCCAGGCAGACCCGGGCGGGTCTGGTGGTGCTGTTGCTGTTCACCGTCGTGGTGGGCGGGGTGTATCCGGCGGCGGTGTGGACGATCTCGCGCCTCGGCGCCGATTCCGCCGAGGGGTCGGCGCTGACCGACACCGCGGGCTGTGTGATCGGCAGCGAGCTGATCGGGGTGGATCCGGCGGCGCCGGCCAAGGGGCCCGACCCGTACTTCCACCCGCGTTCGGTCGGCTCGGTCGCCGCCGGCGATGCCTTCGCCACCGGTGACCCGGCGGCGGCGCTGCCCTCGAACCAGGGGCCGAGCAGCGAGCTGCTGGCAAGCTGGATCGAGCAGCGGCGCGCGGCGATCGCGGCACGCGAGGGCGTCGGTCCGGACCAGGTGCCGGTCGACGCGGTCACCGGGTCGGGCTCCGGTGTCGATCCGGACATCTCACCGGCCTACGCGGCCCTGCAGGTGCCGCGGGTCGCCCGGGCCAACGGGTTGAGCGAGGACCGGGTGCGCGAGCTGGTCGCCGAACACACCGAGGGCCGCCAGTGGGGCTTCCTCGGGGCCGAGCGGGTCACGGTGCCCACGCTCAACGCTGCGCTGGGACGGACAGCTCCTGACTGCGGTAGCCGTTCGGGTGGATGATGTCGGGGTGAGCACTGCCGACCGGGAGGTGTCCGCACCGCGGCGCGGGCAGCTGAGGATCTATCTCGGCGCCGCGCCCGGTGCCGGCAAGACCTACGCGATGCTGGGTGAAGCGCATCGGCGGCGCAGCCGGGGCGGCGATGTGGTGGTCGCCATCGTGGACACCCACGGCAGGGCGCGCACCGCCGAACAGCTCGAAGGTCTCGAGATCGTCCCACCGCGCCGGATCACCTACCGCGGGGTGACGTTCGACGAACTCGACCTCGACGCGGTGCTGGCCCGCAAGCCCGCCGTCGCGCTGGTCGACGAACTCGCCCACAGCAACATCCCCGGCAGCAGGTACGCCAAACGCTGGCAGGACGTCGAGGAACTGCTGGCGGCGGGCATCGACGTGTTGTCCACGGTCAATATCCAGCACCTCGAATCGCTCGTCGACGTCGTGGAGCAGATCACCGGCGTGGTGCAGCGCGAGAAGATCCCCGATGAGGTCGTGCGCCGCGCCGACCAGATCGAACTCGTCGACATCACCCCGCAGGCGCTGCGCCGCCGCCTCGCCCACGGCAATGTCTACGCGCCGGAGAAAGTGGATGCCGCGCTGCGCAACTACTTTCGCGAGGGCAACCTCACCGCCCTGCGCGAGATCGCCCTGCTGTGGCTCGCCGACCAGGTCGACCTGGCATTGGCGAAGTACCGCGGTGAACACGCCATCACCGCCACCTGGGAAGCCCGCGAACGTGTCGTCGTGGCGGTGACGGGTGGCCCGGAATCGGAGACGCTGGTGCGCCGCGCCAGCCGGATCGCGGCCAAGGCCAGCGCCGAACTGCTGGTGGTGCACGTCGTGCGCGGCGACGGCCTGGCCGGGGTATCGGCGCCGGAGATGGGCAAGGTGCGCGAGCTCGCCATCAGCCTCGGCGCGGGCCTGCACACCGTGGTCGGCGACGACGTGCCCGCCACGCTGCTCGATTTCGCGCGGCAGGTGAACGCCACCCAGCTGGTGCTCGGCACCTCGCGGCGCTCACGCTGGGCCCGCATGATCGACGAGGGCATCGGCGCGGCCGTCGTGCGCCGGTCGGGGCGGATCGACGTGCACATGGTCACCCACGAGCACCGCATGCGCGGACCGCGTCCGGCGCTGTTCGGCCGCCGGGACCACCGGCTGACCGCCTGGGTCGCGGCGTTCGTCATCCCCTGTGCGGTCACGCTGTTGATGGCCGCGGTGGTGCACTTCACCGAGATGGTCGGGATGACCGCGCTGTTCTTCATCGCGGTGCTGGCCGTGGCGATGTTCGGCGGCGTCGGCCCGGCGATGGTGGCGGCGCTGTTGTCGGGTCTGCTGCTCAACTTCTTCTTCACCGAGCCGCGCTACAGCCTCACGATCGCCGAGCCGGCCAATTTCGTCACGACCGTGGTCCTGCTGGTGGTGTCGGTCGCCGTTGCCGCACTGGTCGACACCTCCGCCGCCCGTGCGCGCGAGGCCAGGATCGCCGCCAGGGAGGCCGACCTGCTCACCGTGTTCGCCGAAGCCGTGCTGCGTGGCGCCGATGTGCCCGCCCTGCTGGAGAAGGTGCGCGAAACCTATGCCCAGCGCGGGGTGGCGCTGGTGCGCACCGGTGAGAACGGCCCGGAGGTGCTCGGCACGGCGGGCGCCTCGCCCCCGGCGACCGTCGAAACCGCCGATACCGTCGGTGAACTCGACGACAGCTCGTACGCGCTGCTGCTGTCGGGTCCGCGCTTGCGCCCCCGCGACCGGCGCATCCTGCTCGCCGTCGCCGGTCAGGCCGCCGGCCTGATGCGCGAACGCGAACTCGCCGCCGAAGCCGCCCGCGCGCGTGAGCTCGTCGAGACGGACCGCCTGCGCAGGCTGCTGCTCTCCGCGGTCGGCCACGATCTGCGCACCCCGCTGGCCGCGGTCAAGGTGGCGGTCTCCAGCCTGCGCAGCACCGACGTCGATTTCTCCCCGGAGGACACCGCCGAACTGCTGGCGACCATCGAGGAATCCACCGACCAGCTCTCCCGGTTGGTGGCGAATCTGCTCGACTCGTCCCGGCTGGCCGCCGGGGTGGTCACCGCTCACCCGCGGCCGGTCTACGTCGACGAAGTCGTCCATTCGGCGCTGCTGACCCTCACCGGCGCCCGGCCCGAGCCGTCGGTGATCGCCCGATTCGCGATCGATGTCGACGACGACACCCTGGTCAGTGCCGACGGCGCGCTGCTGGAACGGGTACTGGCCAACCTGTTCCACAACGCCCTGCGCTACGCGCCGAGTGGTCCGATCCGGGTGTGCGCCGACACCTCCGGTCAGCGCACCGTCATCACCGTCGCCGATCACGGGCCCGGTCTCGGTGACGCCGTCGCCGACACGGTCTTCGCGGCCTTCCCCCGCACCGGCGACCAGCGCACCGGGGGAGCGGGGCTCGGCCTGACCGTCGCCCGCGGGTTCGTCGAAGCGATGGGCGGTGCCCTGACCGCTGTCGAAACTCCCGGCGGCGGAACCACTATGGTGATCGACCTGCCCGCCCCGAGGGCAGTGCGGCCATGACGCGCATTCTCGTCGTCGACGACGAACCGCAGATGCTGCGGGCGCTGCGCATCAACCTCACCGCCCGCGGTTACGAGGTCGTCACCGCTGCCGACGGTCGTGGCGCACTGCGCGCCGCCGCGCAGCAGCACCCGGATGTCATCGTGCTCGATCTCGGATTGCCCGATATCGACGGCATCGAGGTGCTGGCCGGTCTGCACGGCTGGTGCGCGGCGCCGGTGATCGTGTTGTCCGCCCGCACCGACGCCGCGGACAAGGTCGCGGCGCTGGACACCGGCGC
Organism: Nocardia higoensis NBRC 100133; assembly: GCF_000308595.1. Taxonomy (GTDB): domain Bacteria; phylum Actinomycetota; class Actinomycetes; order Mycobacteriales; family Mycobacteriaceae; genus Nocardia; species Nocardia higoensis. The sequence continues at coordinate 33,833 of NZ_BAGA01000057.1, forward strand.
CGACGACTACGTCACCAAGCCGTTCGGGATGGAAGAGTTCCTGGCCCGCATCCGAGCCGCCGTCCGGCGCGCCACCGCCACACCCGAGCTCTCCGAGCCCCGGGTGGTGACCGACGCGTTCGTCGTCGACCTGATGGCCAAGAAGGTCACCCGCGACGGTGTGGACGTGCACCTGACCCCGACCGAATGGGGGATGCTGGCGATGCTGGTCCGCAACCGGGGCAGGCTCGTCACCCAGCGCGACCTGCTCATCGAGGTGTGGGGGCCCGCCTACGTCGACCAGACCCACTACCTGCGGGTCTACCTGACCCAGCTGCGCCACAAACTCGAACCCGAACCCTCCCGCCCGCGCTACCTCATCACCGAATCAGGACGCGGCTACCGTTTCGAGCCGTGACGGCCGCCGACCTGTGACCCCGGTCGCAGCACGGCCTCCAGTACGCTGCGAATCCCCCGGACCGGTGAGCAGAAAGAAGGCGCATGTCGAAGTTCGAGAACGTCACCGTCGCGAAGAAGGCCAATGTGTACTTCGACGGCAAGTGCGTGAGTTACAGCCTCGAGCTGCCCGACGGCACGTCGAAGTCCGTCGGCGTCATCCAGCCCGCGAGCCTGACCTTCGGCACCGCCGCGCCCGAGACCATGGAACTGATCGAGGGCAGCTGCCGCGTCACGCTCGACGGTGAGACCGAGGCCGTCACCTACTCCGGCGGCCAGTCGTTCAGCGTGCCGGGTGACAGCTCCTTCGAGATCGAGGTGCTCGAAACCTTGCACTACGTCTGCCATTACGGCTGATACCCGCACGCAGGAGAAGCCCGCACGATGCGGCCCGGACTCGTCGGAGTCCGGGCCGCTCTCGTGTCCGGGCGCGCGCCGCCGAAGCCCGGGAGCGGCGTGTTCCCGCCTACAGCAGTCCGGGCCGGCCCGGCCGACGGCGACGCCGCCGTTCACACCGGGGGTGAGGCGCTACGCTGGCTGGTGGAACGTGTTCTATTTCCGGTGCCGGATCGTGCGGCGGAAGGTGGACGACGATGGCCGGACCCGATGTGCGCGCGCGGCGAATCCACCGGCTGGTGCGGCGGGTGGGCGTGCCCGACATCGCGGGCGTGCCCGGCGGCCGTGAGCTGGACCTGCCGGGGCGCGGCAGTACCTACATCGTCGACATCCCCGGCCCCAGGGGCGCGCCGCCGATGATCCTGCTGCACGGCACCGCCAGCACCGCACTGCTCAACTGGTTCCCGGTCCTGGAAGGGCTGTCGGAGAAATTCCGGCTGATCCTGTTCGACCAGCGCTGGCACGGTCGTGGCATCCGCTCCGGCGCCTTCCGGATCGCCGACTGCACCGACGACGTGATCGCCGTCGCCGACGCGCTGGACCTCCCGAACCCGATCTGTGCCGGCTACTCGCTGGGTGGCGCGGTCGCCCTGAACGCCGCACACCTGTACCCCGACCGCGTCGCCGGACTCGTCCTGTGCGCGACGCCCTACAAGTTCCGGGAGACCCGGCGCGAGAAGGTGTTCCATCAGGTGTTCGGTCTCGCCGCCGACCTGGTCGCGCCGTTCTCGCTGCGCCGAGCGGAGAAACTCGCCCGGCGACTGCCCGAAGCGGCCGGCGACCCGTGGGTGCCGGGCGATTTCGAGCGCTGGGCGATGGCCGAATTCCGCAGCACGAGCCCCTGGGCGCTGACCCAGGTGATCGCCGAGATCGGCCGCTTCGACGCGAGCGCGTGGCTGCACACCCTCGACACCCCGACCGCCGTCGTCATCACGACCCGCGACCGTGCCGTCCCGGTGTACCGGCAGGTCGAGATGGCGACCATGATCCCCGGCGCCACCATCCACCTCGCCCGCACCGGTCACACCGGTTGCGTCTTCGGCGCCGACCGATTCGTGCCCGCGGTGCTCGTGGCCGCCGATGCGGTCGCGGCGCGGCTGTGAGCAGGTCTTTCCCGGCGTCCGGCCCTGCCCGCGCGACAAGGCTCAATCGTGCTGGGCGGCGGCCACTCGCAACCGCTGCACCGCCTCCGCAATCGCGTCGGCCAGCTCCTGCACGTCCGGCACCAGCTCGCGGCAGGCGATCAGCCCGAAGTCGAGCCGACCGTTGGTCGACAGTGCCGTGATGGTCAGCCCCGCGCCGTGGAAGACCGGCCCGAACGGGAACATGCTGACCATCTTCACCCCGAGGAAGTACAGCGGCATCGGCGGTCCGGGCACGTTCGAGACGACCAGGTTGTGCACCACCGGATGGCGTTCGGCCAGTTTGAATGACGAATAGAGCCGCATCGCGAGCCGGAAGGTGTTCGGCGGCACGTACTGCGTCCAGTCCTGCAGGAAATCGGAGCCGACGTGCTCGTGCTCGTCCTTGGCGTCCTTGTTCGCCTCCGCGACCGTGGCCAGCCGCTCGACCGGATCGGCGATATCGGTGCCGAGCGCGCAGAACAGCGAGGAGACCTTGTTCGTGCCCTTCGTGTGCCTGGTCGATTCGTGCACCGAGACCGGGACCGAGGCGAGCAGCGAGCGGTCCGGCAGCGCATCGCGGGCGATCAGATAATCGCGCAGCGCGTCGCCGACCACGGCGAGCACCACATCGTTGACCTTCACCCCGAACGCGTCCTTGATCTCGCGGACGGTGTCGAGATCGACCTCGGTGAACGCCACCGCCCGGTGCGGCGTGATCGTCCTGTTGAACGGCGTGCGCGGCGCGGTCAACGGCAGCGCCATGCCCGATTCGTCGTTGCGCCGCCGCCGCGCGAACCCGGCGAGCATCCCGACCGTCTTCGGCACCATGCCCAGCACGCCCGCTCGCGCCGGAAACCGGATCGCGGCCTCGGCCATCAATCGCAGATCGCCCGGCTCGGCATCGGCGCGTGGCGGCTCGGCGGGCGGGGCCTCCGTCACGCCCGGCTCCAGATCGCACAGGTGCATCATCATGTCGGCGCCGGTGATCCCGTCGACGGCCGCGTGGTGGTATTTGGCGATCACCGCGACTTTGTCGCCGTCGACCCCCTCCACCACCCGCATCTGCCACAGCGGCTTGTCGCGGTCCATCGGGGTGCCCGCGATGTCGCCGACCAGGTCGGCCAGCTCCTTGCGGCCGCCCGGTCGCGGCAGCCCGTAGCGGCGGATGTGATAGTCGAGATCGAAATCCGCGTCCTCCACCCACAGCGGATGGTCCAGATTCAGCGGCACGGTCCGCAGCCGCCTGCGCATCTGCGGCACGTGGGCGATGCGCCGCCCCAACTCCGCCTTGAAGGACTCGAAGGAGTAGTCGCACCCCTCGGCCGTCGGGTCGAGGATGATCAGCGCGCATACGTGCAGATGCTGCGTCCTCGTCTCGAGATACAGGAAGCTGGCATCCAATCCGGTCAGGCGTTCCATAGCGACATGCTACTAGAACCTGTTCTAGTCGCCGCTCGGCGCCACCTTGTGCAGTTCCGCCTCGATCGCCGCGACCCGCTCCGCCGGAATGCCCCAGGGGTGCTCCACGTCGACCGCGCGATCCAGATCCCACAACACGCATCGCTCGCCGGGCTGTGCGACCATCGACCAGGCCACCACCGTGCGCCCCAACTGCTCGGCCATCGAGCCGTGCGAGACGCCGGGGGGTGCCCCGCCGCCGTCCGGATAGTGATGCAGAAACCGTCCATAGGCCTTGTCGCAGAAATCCGCATACCGCTCGGTGCACAAGATCAATCCGTGCCACGCCTCGTCGACCGCGTGCGAGGGCATCCCGATCACCTGGCCGTCGCGCATCGCCGCGCCGCAGCAGCGCAACCACTGCCGAAGCCCGGACTCCACCAGTTCCCGCGGCTGCCACGGGCAGGTTTTGAACACCGCCTCGGGCAGTTCGAGCGCGGCCACCACTTGCTCCACATCGCGCAGGTCGATCGGAGCGGCCTGCCGGGCCCGGAAGGGAAAAATCCGCACGATTCACTGTACGGCGCTGCGCCGCTACGATTCACCGATGACAGTGGCCGTGATCGTGTTGGTCGTCGTTCTCGTTCTGCTCATCGGCGGGGGAATAGTCGCGTTCGTCGTCGGAATGATCAATTCTTTCAACGGGCAACTCCCGCCACCTCCTTACGGAAGCGGCGGCGGCGGATACGACCCCGCGCTGTGGTCGGCCGCCGATATCGGTGGGGGAGACGGCCACCATCACAACCACGACTTCGGCGACGGGAGTGGTGGCAGCGGCTCCGACTTCGGCGACAGTGGATGTTCGGGTGCGACCGGATGTTCCGGTGGATCGAGCGGCTGCGGCGGGGGTAGCAGTTGTGGCGGAGGAAGCAGTTGCGGTGGCGGCGGAGGTTGCGGCGGAGGCTCGTGACCAGCCGCGACGACCGCATTCGTGGCCGCCATAGCTGAAATCGACCAACCGTGCGCCGCAATGGTTTTGGAGCTGTTCAAGTTTCAATCACCTGTAAACTGTGACTTGGCCCGCTCTATGACGCTCCCGAACGTGAGTGAGGTTATGGTCTCTGCGTGGAAACGCTGATCGTTGTCGCCGTAGTCGCCCTCGTCCTCATGCTCGTGTTCGCCGTAGTCCAATTCGCCAGCAGACCCCCGCGCGACGAAAGTCGCTACACCGCCGCCGCTTCCCGCGCCGGCACGACCGTCGGCAATCGCGCCGATTGATCCGACCGCTCGACAAGCCTGAATATGCGCGAGCCGGTTCGCCGAACTGCGCTCTTCGAGCGTGATCCGCATCGGAAAACCCTCCGCGCAACGATTCCCGGCGACCATTCGCCGCACAGGCTCCCGGCGTCCATCCGCCACCGCCCCTCTGTAACGAGCGCGTACGTCAATGCCGCCGTACGCCATTTCCCGCGCCCCGCGTCGCCTGCCCGTCCCGGTCTCGACGGTGGTCGAGTGGTGCCCGCCCCGCCGCAGCCGGTAACATCCAGACGCCGCGGTCCCGCCGCGGAAGCGGGGCGGTAGCTCAGTCGGTTAGAGCCGTGGACTCATAATCCATTGGTCGCGGGTTCGAGCCCCGCCCGCCCCACAAATAGCCTTTCACCTGCGTTTATGCCCGAGCGCTTCCGTGCGTGTCTGCCGATCCTCCGACCCGGAAGCCGATGAGGTCCTTGTCGGCCGCTTCGATTCACGAACCCAATCGGCGATCGGTTGGCCGAACCAATCGCGGTCGTCGGGCTCTTCGCCGAGGCCGGTCTCCCACTCGTCCGCCATCTCGGCACAGTCCTCCTTGCTCACGTGGCCCCAGCCGCCGCCCTCGGCGAGGTGGAGGCAGGCCGCCAGTGCCCGAGTGTCGGGAAAGGGGTCCTGATGCGCCATGTCGGTGGCCAGTTCTTCGACCAGGAACCCCCAGGGGCCCTGATTCGGCTCGACCTGATCCACCGCCCCGTGCCCGTCCTGGTCGAAGGTCCCCTCGAAGGTCCACGAGAGCCGGCCGGGCGGGCCGACGATCAGGCGGCGGGCCTTACGCTCCGCCGCGGCGGCGGCTCTTGGTGAGGTGGATCGGGTCGATGTCGGTATTCGACCATTGCGCGGCCATCTGCACGCTGGCCTCGCGCCCGGAATGCACGTGGTGGAAGGCGGATTCGGCCGCGCGGTCGGGATCGTGGGCGGCGATGGCGGCCAGGAGTTCTTCGTGTTCGCGGCATTGCACGGCGGCGTCGCGGTCTTTGGTGAGGTGGAACAGCCACTGGGTGCGCGCTTCCAGGGGCTGGAGGAGCGACTCGAGCAGGGGGTTGGCGGCGAGTTCGACGATCATGGCGTGGAATCCGGCGTTCGCGGCGGCGATGGCGGCCTCGTCGCGGCGTTCGGTGGCGCGGCGGGCGGTGTCGAGTTGGGCGGTCAGGGCGGCCAGGCCCTCGTCGTCGGCGCGTTCGGCGGCCAGGCGCGCGGCGAGTACTTCGAGGTTCTCGCGGACGTCGAAGAGGTCGCGGACGTCGTCGGCGGTGAAGGGGGAGACGATGGCGCCTTGGCGCGGCACCACCACGACCAGACCGTCGCGCTGCAGCCGCTGCATCGCCTCGCGCAGCGGGATGCGTGAGACCGCCAGGTCTTCGGCCAAGTCGCGCTCGATCAGGCGGGTGCCGGGTGCGAGCTGCAGATTGACTATGCGCGAGCGCAATTCGTCGTAGGCGACATCGCGTAAGGACTTCCGATCCGCCCCGGCCATCACGGGTGTCACCATCGACCTCTTCCTCTCGGCGCTGTCTCACCAGCATAGACACCCCGGATATAGCGGTATACCGGTAATCGGATCATTACCGGCGGGCAACGGGATGGAAATAGAGCGGGCCGACCCTTCTCATAACGGTATACCGCTAATCGGTAGCCCTGATTCGGGAGAAGTCCTATGAAGGTCACCACCGCCACCAAGGTTCTGTCCGCCGCAGCCGCCGGTCTGCTGGCGCTGGGGCTGAGTGCCTGCACGGCGTCGGATTCGGGTTCGGCCGACGGAGCCCTGTCGGTCGGCGTCTTCCTGCCGGGATCGATCAACGACACCGGATTCATGCAGTCGGGATACGCCGGTGTGGAGCGCATCCGGGCCGCGTACGGCGACCGGGTCGACATCAGCTACGTCGAGCAGGTCGCCGCGGCCGACTACCAGCAGGCGCTGCAGCGCTTCGCCGCACAGAACGATCTGGTGATCTCGGTCGGCGGCCAGACCGACGCCGATGTCCGCGCGATCGCCCCGCAGTTCCCCGATGTCGAGTTCGTCGAGATCGGCGGACCCGCCGATGCCGAGCCGCTGCCGAACCTCGCCTACTACGACCCGCAGCAGGCCGAGGCCGAATTCCTGTCCGGCGCCGCGGCCGCGATGTCGTCGAAGAGCGGGACCGTCGGATTCGTCGGCGGAGTGGAGCTGCCTGCGATCGTGAACGCCGCCAAGGCCTTCGGCAACGGCGCCCGGTTCGTTCGGCCCGACGCCAAGGTGCTCGCGCCGCAGTACGTCGGTGACTTCAACGACCCGGCCAAGGCCAAGCAGGCCGCGGGCGCCGCATACGCGGGCGGCGCCGATGTGCTGGGGCAGATCGTCAACCTCGGCAAGCAGGGCATGGAGCAGGCCGCCCAGGAATCGGGCAAACGACTCAACGGCGGGCCCATCCCGGGCGACTGCGCCAACACCGTCTACGCCGGCTTCGTGCGCACCGACATCGGCACCGAGATCGAGTACGCCGTGTCCGCGGTGCTGGACGGCACGTGGACGGCCGCGCAGGTGCCCTTCGGCGTGACCACCGACAAGGGCGGCAGCGACTTCATCGTGTGCTCGACCGATCCGGCCGTCACCGCCGCGCTGGCGAACGCGGAGGCGGCCATCGTCTCCGGCGCGGTCGAACCCTACTGACGCACCGGGGCCGAGACGAGAGGCGATGACGATGACCATCACCGAAGACACCGCGATCTCCGCCGCCACCACCACCGCACTGCTGTCGATGAACGGGGTCGGGAAGTCGTTCGGCACGGTGCGCGCCCTGGACGCGGTGACGCTGACCGTGAAACCGGGCTCGGTGCACTGCATCCTGGGGGAGAACGGCGCGGGGAAGTCGACGCTGTGCAACAGCGTCTACGGCACCGTCTCGCCCGACACCGGCAGCATGACCCTGGCGGGCGCCGACTATCGGCCACGCAATCCCGCCGACGCGCTGCGGGCCGGGGTCGCGATGGTGCACCAGCACTTCTCGCTGATCCCCACGATGACCGTCGCCGACAATCTGCTGCTCGGACGCGACGGTTTCCGTCCGCCGCGCGGCCGGCTGTCGGCCGACCTGGACCGCATCGCCGACAGCTACGGCCTGCGCGTCGACCGGAAAGCCGTCGTCGGCGAGCTGACCGTCGGCGCGCGCCAGCGAGTCGAGATCGTCAAGGCCCTGCTGCGCGATCCCCGGCTGATCCTGCTCGACGAACCGACCGCGGTGCTCGATCCCACCGAGATCGACGCGCTCATCGCCACTTGCGCCGCCCTGGCCGCCGACGGCCGGTCGGTCGTGCTCATCACCCACAAACTCGGTGAGGTGTCCCGCGCCGCCGACGAGGCCACCGTCCTGCGCGGGGGCACCGTCGTCGGCGGGGGACGGCTCGCGGATGTACCGCTGTCCTCGCTGCTGGAACTCATGCTCGGCGACAACCGGCCGATCGCCCGAACCGCCACCCCGCGCAGGCGCACGAGCACCGGCACCGCGGCGGTCCTGCGGGTGAGCGGCCTCGATGTCACCCGCCCGGACGGCAGTACCGCACTGTCGGAGGTGGAACTGAGCATCGGGCGCGGCGAGATCGTCGGAATCGCGGGCGTCGAGGGCAACGGGCAGTCGGAACTGACCGCCGTGCTGTCCGGCGCGCTGGCCGCCGACCGCGGCACGGTGACACTCGACGGCGCCGATCTCACCGGAGCCTCGCCCGCGCAACGGACCGCCGCGGGCCTGGCGGTGATCCCCGAGGACCGCCACGCCGAAGGGATGGTCGGTGAGCTGTCGATCGCCGAGAACCTCGCGCTGCCCCGGCTGTCGCACTACCGCCGGTGGGGCCTGCTCGATCGAGCCCGGATGCGCGCCGACGCCGCCGCCGTGATCGCCGACTACTCGATCCGCGCGCCCGGCCCGGACGCCCCGATCGGTTCGCTCTCCGGTGGCAACCAGCAGAAAGTCGTGCTCGCCCGCGAACTGTCCACCGTCGGGCTCCGTGCCGTGGTCGCCGCGCAACCCACCCGCGGCCTGGACGCCGGTGCGGTCGCGTTCGTCCTGGACCGGCTGCGCGCCGCGGCCGACGACGGCGCCGCGGTCCTGATCACCTCCAGCGAGATCGACGAACTGCTCGCCGTGTGCGACCGGATCGTCGTGGCCTACCGCGGCGCGCTACTCGGGTCGGTGAGCACCGATTCGCCCACCGCCGCGACCGATATCGGCGTCCTCATGACCGGAGTACCAGCATGACCGACTCCCTCGCACCCCGGCTGCGCATCGCCGCGTCGATGCCGAACCTGCACGCCCGCCACCCCCTGGTGATCGCCTCGGCCGCCCTGGCCGTCTCGGCCGTCGTCGGCCTGGCCCTGGCAGCCACGGCCGGAGCCGACCCGGCATCGGTCGTCGACGCGCTCGTCGAAGGAACCCTGGGATCGCCGTTCGCGATCGGCACCTCCCTGAACAATGCCGCACTGCTGATGCTGGTGGCAGCGGGATTCACCGTCGCCTACCGGGCCGGACCGGTCAATGTCGGCGGCGAAGGCCAGATATGTCTGGGCGGAATCGCCGCCACCGCTGTCGGTGTGTCGGTTCCCGATTCCGTGCCACTGCCCGTCGGTCTCACGGTGACCCTGCTCGCCGCCGTCCTCGCCGGTGCGGGGTGGGCCGCGATCGCCGCCTGGCTGCGGATCCGCCGCGGCACCAGCGAGATCATCACCACCCTGTTGCTGAACTTCGTCGGCCTGGCGTTGGTGGTGCTGATGGTCCAGGAACCGTCGCTGTTGCGTCAGCCGATGACCTCCTCGGAGACGCTGCCGCAATCGCAACCGCTGTCCGCCTCCGCGCACCTGCCGCTGCTCGGCCTCCACAAGAATCCGGCCACGATCGCGATCGTGATCGCCGTGATCGCGGTGATCACGGTGGGAATCATGTTGCGCCACACGGCCACCGGCCTGCGGCTGCGCAGCGTCGGGCTGTCCGGCACTGCCTCGGCTCGCCTGGGCATCCCGGTCGATCGCACGGCGTTCCTCGGACTCACCGCGGCGGGAGGGTTCTCCGGGCTGTCCGGCGGACTGCTGGTCGCCTCGGCGCCGTTCATCCTCGCCGACGGATTCTCCTCCGGATTCGGCTTCAGCGGACTGGTCGTCGGGCTGCTGGCCCGCGGATCGATGACCGCCGTCATCGCGGTCTCCCTGCTGTTCGGCTTCCTGGTCTCCGGTGGCATCAACCTCCAGCTCGCCGCCGGCGTGCCCGCCGCCACGATCACCGTGGTCCAGAGCGTGCTGATCATCCTCATCGCAGGCGCCGCGTGGTGGACGAGCACGGCCGAACCTCGACGCGGAGCCGGCCGTGCGGCTCGCACCGGAACCCCCGCCCAGGAGGTCCTCGCATGAGCACCGACATGATCACCGAAGTAGTCACCAGCGGAGTGGCATTCGCCATCCCCCTGCTGCTGGCCGCCACCGGCGAATCGGTCTCCGAGCGCGCCGGGGTGCTCAACCTGAGCATGGAGGGGATGATGCTCACCGGCGCGTTCGCGGCCGTGCTCTCTTCGGTGAGCACCGGATCGGCCGTACTGGGCGCCGTCGCGGGAATCGTCGCGGGACTGATCTTCGGAGTTGTCCAAGCGCTGCTGAGCGTGCGCTTGCGCGCCGACCAGATCGTCGTCGGCGTGGCGGCCAACGCACTCGCGCTGGGGCTCACCACCTTCGGGGCGCGGGTGCTGCTCGACGGCGGCAAGGGCCAGAACGTGCCCGCCTTCGCCGATATCGAGATCCCGGTCCTGAGCGATCTGCCGATCATCGGGCCCGCACTGTTCGGCCAAACCGTGCTCGGCTACTTCTGCCTGGCGGTCATCGCCGCCCTGGCGGTGATCTTCGCCAAGCGCACGATGATCGGCATCCGGTTCGACGCCGTCGGCGAGGACGCCGTCTCGGCGGGCTGGACCGGACTGGCCGTCAACCGCACCCGCGTCGTCGGCGTGCTCATCGCCTCCGGCGCCGGTGGTCTGGCGGGCGCCCAGCTCGCGCTCTCCGAGGTCCGGTCGTTCAGCGAGAACATGACCGCGGGCATGGGCTATCTCGCCGTGGTCGCGGTCATCGCGGGCCGCTGGCGCGTCACCGGAATCCTCTGGGCCGCGGTGTTCTTCGGCATCGCCAGGGCCATGCAGTTCGCACTACCCGCGGTCGGGGTGAACATCCCCTACGCCGTGCTCGTGATGCTGCCCTACCTCATCGCGATCGTCGCCATCAGCGGCTTCGTCGGCGGACGCAAGGCCCCCTCGTGCCTGACCGTCCCCTACGTCGGCCGCGTCTGACCACTTATCCGAGAGGCAACGCAGATGACCCTCGTGCTCACCCATTCCGACATCGCCGCACTGATCGACCGGCCCACCGTCTACGAGGCCGTCGAACGCGCGCACGCCGACCTGTCCACCGGCATCGCCCGCAATCCCGCGCCACCGGTCCTCCCGCTCGACAACGGGGGAGCGGTGCTGCCGATGGTCGCCGCCTCGACACGGCAGCGAGCCAGCTCGGTGAAAATGCTGTCCGACATGCCGTGCAACCGAGCCGCGGACCTGCCCACCCAACGCTCGACCATCGTGTTGATGTCGGCGCTGACCGGCGAATGCGAAGCCGTCCTCGACGGCAGGCTCATCACCGCCATCCGCACCGCCGCCGCCAGTGCCGTCGCCACCGCCCACCTCGCCCGGACCTCGAGCACCTCCCTCGGCCTGATCGGCGCGGGCACGCTCGCGGTCGAGCACACCCGCGCGATCGCCCGTATCCGGCCGATCGACAAAGTGCTCGTCTGGTCGCGCAGCGAGGCGACCGTCGAGGAGTTCCGCCGCCGCGTCCGGGACCTCGACCTGTGCGTCGAGCCGGCCGAATCACCTCGCCACGTGCTCGGGGCCGCCGATATCGTCTGCACGCTGACACCGTCGAAGGACCCGATCGTCCAGGGCGCGTGGTTCCGTCCCGGCCTGCACCTCAATGCCGTCGGCGCCCCGCCGCGCGCCGACCACCGCGAGATCGACGGCCCGGGAATGGGCTCGGCCCGGCTCGTCGTCGACAGCCGCCCCACCGCGCTGACGAAGTCCGGTGACGTCCTGCTCGCCATCGGCGAAGGGCATTTGACCGAGGAAGCGATCACCGTCGAACTCGGCGACGTCATCCTCGATCCCGGACTCGGCCGTGAGCACGACGAGGACATCACCCTGTTCAACTCCGTGGGCATCGGCCTGCAGGATCTCGCCACCGCCCGCACCCTCGTCGACGCGGCACTCGCCGCCGACCTCGGAACCCGAGTAGAGATGAGCGCATGACCGTCCCCACAGCCGAATTCGGCTTCCTCACCCGCAGCATCGCACTAGCCGTGGAAGCCGCGGCGGCGGGCAACCGCCCGTTCGGCGCGGTCATGGTCGCGGCCGACGGCACCGTGCTCGCCGAAGGCCGCAACGAAGTGGCCTCCGCGGGCGACATCACCGCGCACGCCGAACTCGCCGCCATCCGCCGCGCCACCGCCGACGGCCACGCCGACCGGTTCGCGGGCTCCACGATGTATGCCAGCGGCGAGCCGTGTCCCATGTGCGCGGCGGCGTGCGTGTGGGCGGGTGTCACCCGGATCGTGTTCGCGGCATCGACCGAGGCGTTCTCCGCCATCCTCACCGACGGCCCCCACTTCACCCTCGGCTGCGCGGATCTCGTCGCCGCCACCGATGCCGAAATCGACGTCACCGGACCCGTCCACGAGCAGGAAGCGCTCGCGGCCATGCGCAGCTCGATCACCTCCGGGTAGCCCGAGACAGTCGGACTCTCCGGGGTGATGGTCCTAATACTGTTCCCGCGCTGGAGAATCGGTGGAGGAGCACCCGCGAAGTTACCGCTCCGCTCACTTCGGTCCGGTCGTCGGGCGATGACGAACCCGTCGAGATCCCAGCCAGGTCGGGAGCCGCTGGCAACCGATGGTGAGGCGGCGTTGGACGAACCGGGGTAGTTCGGCCTCGTCCACCAGCGCCACGGCGGCGTCCTCCATGGAGATGCGGCTGCGGCCGGTTGCGTCGATCACCTGCTGGTCGGTGCCGATACGGAAGCGGTCGGTGCGTCGCCCGGCGAGTACGCGCA
>NZ_BAGA01000056.1 GCF_000308595.1 Nocardia higoensis NBRC 100133
CCCGCCCCGGCGCCGCAGCCCGCCCCGGCGCCGCAGCCCGCGCCTCAGCAGGAGGCGCCGACCTTGCCTGATCCGGGCTTCGAGCCCCGCCCCGGCTATTGAGCCCTCCGTCGACCGACAGGACCGTCATGAGGATTTCTTCTCGTTTCCGCTCGACCGCAGCGGCGCTCGCGGTGGCGACGGCGTCCGTGCTCGCTGTAGCGGCTCCGGTGCAGGCCGCGCCGGCCGCCGGGCAGGGAAAAGCCGTCGTCGTGCTGGGCGATTCGTTCTCGGCGAACGGCGATATCGCCGCCGCGCTGGAAAACGCCGCCCCCGACGCGAAAGTCGACTGCTCACACAGCCCGACATCGTGGCCGACCCAACTCGCGCAGGGGATGAACCTCTGGGGCACCGAGGATTTCGCTGATCTCTCCTGCCGTGGCGCGTCTCTGGTGAGCGGCCCCGGCCTCACACTCGTGCACCAGGCACGCAACGCCGACGCGCAGGGTGCGTTCGGGCCGGATACTCGCGCCGTGCTCATCCAGTCCGGGCTCAACGACGCGTGGGGAAACAACACTGTCAAGCTCCGGCAGACCCTGTTGAACTGCGTGCTGGACGTGATCCGCGGGTGTGGTCCCGAGGCCGCCGAGCAGGGCCGTGCCACCGACTTCCGCGGTGTCGACGGAGCGCTGTACGCGCAGAAGATCCGGCCGGTCGTGGAGTACGTGCGTTACTACGCGCCGGCCGCGCGCATCATCCTGGTCGGCTATCCGGAGATGAATGTGCCCGGTCAGCGGCACTGGTGCGTCGAAGTGCTCGGCCTCGGCGCGATCGTGCAGCGCGACGCGGGCGCCGCGATCGCCCTGTGGGACCGGATGGACGCCGCGCAGCGTACGGCGGCCGAGACCCTCGGTGTGGAGTTCTTCGACGCCAGAGCGGTGACCGCCGGGCACGGGTTGTGCTCCGCGGAGCCCTGGCTGGCGGGAATCCTCGATCCGCGCCGCGAGCTCATGGGGACTCCGGTACACCCGACGCCACGCGGCGACGCGGCCGTGGCAGCCGGACTCCGGCAGCTGATCACGGGGTGACCGTGAGACCCGTCGACACGGGGGAGCGGAACCGGCCGACCGGCGCCTTCGCGGCCGGACCGGTTCCGGCGGCGCCGGATGCGCCCGCCGAGGAACACGGGCAGCAACGGCGGCCGGCGCTCCCCGCGCTCACCGGGGCACGGTGGTGGGCCGCCTTCGCGGTGTTCGTGCTGCACGCCCTGGTCTTCCTGCCGGTCTATCCGTTCCAGAAGACCGAACTGTTCCGGTGGATCCATCGGTTCCTGCCGATGCAGCTCGGCGCGGCGGGCGTGACCTTCTTCTTCGTGCTCTCCGGATTCATCATCTACTGGTCGTTCCGGCCGGGCGCTCCGATCGGTGGCTTCTACCGGCGGCGCGCGCTGAAGATCTATCCGACACATCTGGTGGCCGCGGCCGCGTTCATCGTGGTGGCGAGCGTGCCACTGCACCGGCTGGTGGTGTGGTTGCCGAATCTGCTGCTGGTGCACACCTGGGTGCCGAAGTGGACGACGGTCGGCGGACTCAATGTGCCCTCCTGGTCGCTGGGCGCGGAAGTGCTTTTCTACCTGAGCTTTCCGTTGCTGCTACCGCTGGTGCGCCGTATACCCGGAGCCCGGCTGTGGGCAGCCCTGGCACTGCTGTTCGCGCTGATCGTGCTGTTGCACTCCGCGTTCTACCTGTGGGTGGACGGCCCGAAGGGAATCGCCAATACCTTCGCGCCGCGCTTGGTCCCGGGAGAAGTGTCCCCGTTCTACGAGTTACACGCCTCCCCGGCATGGTTCGCGCAGCCGGATATCCCGGTATCACCCTCGTACTGGTTGAGTTACACCTTCCCGGCCTCGCGCCTGCCGGAGTTCTTCCTCGGGGTGCTCGCGGCCCGGCTGGTGCTCGAGGGGCGGTGGCGCCGCACCGGCATGGCGGCTCCACTGATCGCGCTGGCAGCCGCCTATTTCGCCACTTTCATCGTTCCGGTGAACTACAAGATGTCGGTCCTGCTCGTGCTCCCGATGACCGCCGTGGTTGCCACGCTGGCCGCTCGCGACCTCGCGGGCATCCGAGGGCTCAATGCCTCGCCGGTGCTGGTCTGGCTCGGCAAGGTTTCCTACGCCTTCTATCTGATCCAGTTCCCGGTGATGGTCATGATCACCCGGATGTTTGTCGGCGGCAAGCAGTTCGGGTTCTTCGGCTGGCTCGGGTGGGCGACGCTGAGTCTGGTGGTCTCGGTACTCGCGGCCGCGCTGATATTCCACGCGGTGGACGAACCCCTGATGCGTCGGTTCGCGCACGGCCGCGGCGCGATCCGGGCGCCCGGCGTGTCCTCGTGAGCCTGGACATACATGCCGAATGTATGTGACTATCAACCGGCTTCGCCACGGGAATCCACAGAGGGGATGGGCTCGATGACGCACAGCAGCACGCTCGGCAGACCGCAGGAAATCGACTTACCGGGCGGACGGATCCGGTACTACGACACGGGCGCCGGTTCTCCCGTGGTCTTCGTGCACGGGTTGCTGGTGAACGCGAACCTGTGGCGCGAGATCGTCCCCGCCGTCGCCGCGGCGGGACACCGGTGCCTGAGCCCGGATTGGCCACTCGGGGCGCATTCCATCCCGGTGCCCGAGGCCGACCTGTCGCCGGCCGGACTGGCCGATCTGATCGCCGCCTTCCTCGAACGGCTCGATCTCAGCGATGTCACCGTGGTCGCGAACGACACCGGCGGGGCGATCACCCAGGTGCTGCTGGCGCGGAACCCGGCGCGGATCGCGCGCGTGGTGCTGGCCTCGGTGGACTGCTACGAGCGGTTTCTGCCGCCGCCGTTCAAGTTCCTCACCCCCATCGCGCGGATCCCCGGATCCTTGCGCCCGGCGACCGAACTGCTGCGCATCCGCGCGTTGCATCCGCTGCCGATCGCCCTCGGCTGGGTCGTCAAGCACCCGGTGCCGCCGGAAATCGTCGACACGTATCTGTTGCCGAGCCGGGAGTCCAAGGCGATCCGCCACGACCTGCGCCGGTTCCTCGCGGGAGCGCACAACAGCTACACCCTCGCGGCGGCCAGGGCATTCCCCGACGTCGACATCCCGGTGCTGGTGGTGTGGGCGCGCGAGGACAAGCTGTTCCCGGTACGGCTGGCCGAGCGCCTCGCCGCCGATCTGCCGAACGCGACCCTGCATTTCGTCGACGACTCCTACACCGCGATCCCCGAAGACCAGCCCGCCGCCCTGACCGGGCTCGTTCTCGACTTCACCCGCCGGTATGCAGCGACGTAACCAACTCGACCGCACCCGCGACACCAGGGGTCGCCTGGAGCAGGCCGCGCGGCGGTTGTTCACCGAACACGGCTTCGCTGCGGTGTCCGCCGAGGAGATCGTGGCCGAAGCCGGCGTCACGCGCGGCGCGCTGCAGTACCACTACGCGGACAAACGCGGGCTCTTCGTGGCGGTGCTCGAACAACTCGAGCAGGAGAACAGTGCCGAACTCGCCGCGGCGATGGCCGCCACTCCGCCATCGGACGACCCGATGGCGGGTCTGCGGGCAGGGTTGAACACCTTCCTGCGGATCTGCAGACGACCCGAGATGGTGCAGATCGCGCTCTCCGACGCTCCCGGTGTGCTCGGCTGGCACGCGTGGCGTGACTTCGAGGTGCGGTACGGCCTCGGCCTGCTCATCGAGCAGTTCGAGGCGGCCCGTGAACTCGGCCTGCTGGCCCGGGCGCCGGTGCGCATGCTCGCCCAGGTGGTGCTCAGCGCGGTCATCGAGGCGGGCATGATCGTGGCCTACGCCGACGATCCGGACACGGCGCACGCCCAGGCTCTGGAGACCCTCGTCCTGCTCATCGGGGGCCTGCTGCGGGAGTGAGCGGTGCCGAGGACCGCCCGCGATCGCGCCGCTATCGGCCACGCGCCGGATGCGGAGCCGGTCCGCCGCATCCGGGTAGGACCGGGTCAGA
The DNA here is from genome assembly GCF_000308595.1 of Nocardia higoensis NBRC 100133. GTDB lineage: Bacteria > Actinomycetota > Actinomycetes > Mycobacteriales > Mycobacteriaceae > Nocardia > Nocardia higoensis. Next base: position 3,994 of record NZ_BAGA01000056.1, read on the forward strand.
GTGAGAACCGCCCCGCGAAGGCGCGCAGCGGCAGGTCGGCGCTGGTGACGATGCCGGGCGGCGCGGCGACGACCGAGCGGATCGAGTTGAGCGCGGGCAGCCCGGTGACGGTCATGCCGATCGAGGCGAAGCTCGCGGGGTCGGACAGATCGACGCCTTTGCGCGGGAAGATCATGTGCTTGCTGTAGATGCTGGGGTCGCCGGTGATCTGGGTGATGTAGCAGCCCTGGATCTTCCAGGACGGATCGGTGTGCGGGGTCATCTGCCACTCGAGGTGCGTTTCCACCCGCGCCACACCGTCCACCATGCCCCGGTACTTGATGTAGCTGCCGCCGAGCGATCCCTTCGGCAGCCGATACCAGCCCAGGTCGACATCCCGGGTGCACGCGCCGAGTTCGTATTCGAAGCTCACCTCGTCGAGGGTGAGGCCGAAGGCATCGGCCATCAGGTGCACCGAGTCGGCGAACACCGCGGTGAAGGTGTAGAGCGAGTCCGGAATGCTCGGATCGTCGACCGGGCGGCCGTAGCCGACGGCCCGCCAGGTGTCGACCGAATGGTGGCAGGACACGTCGACCGACTCGGTGACGGTGACGTTCTCGATCTCGGCCACGTCGGCGGAATGCACGATGCCGAGGATCTGGGTCAGGCCGGGGTTCATGCCGGTGCCGTAGAAGGTGGACCCGCCGCGCTCACAAGCCGCCCGGATGATCTCGCTGACCTTGCGGCCGGAGGGATGCGGATGGTTCCTGTCGCGGTGGAAGCCGGTGATCCAGTCGGCGGTGGTGACCACGTCGATCCCCGCCTCGAGGACTCTCTCGTAGAGGTCCTCGTCGGGGAAGACGCCGTGGAAGGTGAGCACATCGGGCCGGGCGGCGATGATCTCCTCGACGGTGCCGGTCGCGATCACCCCGATCGGGTCGATGCCGACGATCTCGCCCGCGTCGCGGCCGATCTTCTCCGGTGAATAGCAGTGCAGTCCCACCAGTTCCAGGTCGGGGTGCGCGCCGATGCGGCTGATCATCTCGGTGCCGAGATTGCCGGTCGCGACCTGGAAGACGCGAATCCTGTTGTTGCTGCTCATGATGGGGCGCTTTCGGTCGTCGTCTCGGCGGCACGGAGTTCGGCGGGATAGAACTGCCTCGCCCATTCGCGCAGGGCGCGGAAGCCCTGCGACTCCTTGCGCGAGAGCGCGGGCGGGTCGGAGTAGCGCTGGTGGGCCCAGATGTTCACGTCGGCTTCGAACTGCTCGATGATGAAACCGGCCATGGTGGTGCCGTAGCGATTGATCTCCGGGCTGTCGTCGCCCGGCCTGCGGCCGATCCACACGGTGAACCGCACATCGCAGGTGGACTCGTCGACCGGCGTCACCGCGGGCATGGTGCGGTTGTCGACCATGCCCCAGCTCTTGGTGATCGAGCAGCCCAGACCCGCATTGATCGACTCGACCCCGCTCGCGACCCGGCCCTCGGCCACCTCGGCATCGAAGGCGACGGTGAAGTCGACGTAGGAGACCGGCCCGGAGAAATCGTGGCGGGTGAACTCGGGCACGAACGGCGTCTTGTGCACGAACTCGAAGTGCGCGAAGTCGACGCCGTTCTCCAGGACGTACTGCGGGTGCAGTTCCAGTCGCTGCCGGTACAGCGTGGCCGCGGGCACGGGCGGGTAGTAGTCGGCGGCGGTCCGGTCGTCGCCGAAGGCGGTGAACATGTCCGGAATCTCGAAATACGGTGCGCGCCCGTCGCGGTCGAACCAGATCCACACGGCCTCGTTGCGTTCGACCACCGGATAGCTGCGGATGCGGCGGCCCTTGTTCGGATGGTCCTCGTACGGAATGCGGACATTGCGGCCCTCGCGATTCCACTCCCAGCCGTGGAACGGGCACACCAGATTCTCGCCCGCCACGTGCCCGCCGTAGCCGAGATGCGCGCCGAGGTGTTCGCAGTAGGCGTCGAAGACCGATACCCGTCCCGACGCCGATCGCCAGGCGACCATCTCGCGTCCGAAGTAGTGCATCGTGTGCACCGTGCCGACGGTGATCTCCGCGCACCAGGCCACTTGGAACCAGCCGGTCGGCTCCATCGGAAGCGGTGGCTTCGCCATCTCGATCCTCCCGGCGGTCGACGGCAGTGTGGGCGCGGCGCCGGCGTGATCTCACAGGGAGAGCCGGACCTGGCGAGAACGAGAGTAGAACCCTCTGTCAAAGAATACAAGAGGGTTATGTGAAACCGAATTGCCCTGTCCGCGAGTACACTCCGGCATCGTGACCGAGGCAGCGGCAGGCGGGCGACGCGCGAACAAGCGCGGCCTCGCGTCCCGGGAGAGCATGCTCGAAGCGGCGATCACCTCCCTGGCGACCGGCGATCCCGCGGCGGTGTCGGGCAACCGCATCGCCCGCGACATCGGCGCCACCTGGGGTGTGATCAAGTACCAGTTCGGCGATATCGACGGCCTGTGGGCGGCGGTGCTGCGCCACACCGCCGACAAACGCGGCGACCTGCCCGCCGGATTCGCGGGGGAGGGCAGCCTGCCCGAACGCGTGGCCGCTCTCGTCCACGGCATGGCCGCGGGCCTGCGCAGGCCCGAATCGCTGGCCATCGAGACCCTGCGCGCGGCCCTGCCCCGCGACCACGCCGAACTCGAACGCGACTTCCCCCGCACCGCGGCGGAACTGGCCTCCTGGAAGCCGCACTGGGACACCGCGTGCGCACGCACCTTCGCCGATCTCGACCTGGATCCGGTGAAGGTGCGCCGCGTCGCCGCCCTGCTGCCCGCCGCCATGCGCGGCATCACCTCCGAACGCACCCTCGGCACCTACGGCGATCTCGACGACGCGCTCGCGGCGCTGATCGGTTCGATCACCGCCTACCTCGCCGCCGATCCACCGCCCACCACCGGCTGACCACTGCCGCCGGCCGACCCGGACCGGCGTCACGCCCCGGAGCCGCCGGTCTGTGTCGTCGAACAGCTCGTCACCCCGGCGTGCAAGGATGGGCTCGTGCGTTTGTATCGGGACGAGGCGGTGGTCGTGCGCCAGCACAAGCTGGGCGAGGCCGATCGCATCGTCACGCTGCTGACCAGGCAGCACGGCCTGGTCAGAGCGGTCGCCAAGGGCGTACGGCGGACCAAATCGCGGTTCGGCGCTCGCCTCGAGCCGTTCTCCTACATCGACGTGCAACTGCACCCCGGCCGCAATCTCGACACCGTCACCCAGGTGCACACCCTGGAAGCCTTCGCCTCCGACATCATCGACGACTATGGCCGCTACACCACCGCCTGCGCCGTCCTCGAGACCGCCGAACGCCTCGCGGGCGAGGAACGGGCCCCCGCCCCGAAACTGCACGCTCTCACCGCGAGCGCCCTGCGCGCCATCGCGGCGAAACAGCGGCCCCACGAACTGATCCTCGACGCCTATCTGCTGCGTGCCATGCGCTTCTCCGGCTGGGCCCCCGCGCTGGACGAATGCGCCAAATGCGCTACTCCGGGCCCGCATCGCGCCTTCCATGTCGGCGCGGGCGGCGCGGTCTGCGTGCACTGCCGTCCCGCCGGCGCGGCCACCCCGGCCCCCGGCGTCATCGACCATCTGATCGCCCTGGACCGCGGCGAATGGGACGGCGCCGAGCACCTCCCGGAATCGATTCGCAAACAGGCCAGCGGCCTGGTCGCCGCCCACCTGCAGTGGCACCTGGAACGGCAACTGCGCACCCTGCCGCTGATCGAGCGCACCGCCCGCGCCCCGCACCCCGCCACGGCCGGGCACTCCGCATGACGGCCGGATGTGACAGCTCGGCCCGTGGAGGGCACCGCCGGGCGGCTCCCGCGCATCGGGCAGGATGGAGCCCGTGATCCTCCGTCGTGAATCCGCCACCGCGACGCGCACCGTGCGCCCGCCCTCACCGCATCCGTCGGGAGCGCGTCCGCCGGAGCTGCCCAAGGAACTCGTCCCCAAGCATGTGGCCCTGGTGATGGACGGCAACGGCCGCTGGGCGCAGGAGCGCGGCCTGCCCCGCACCGCCGGTCACGAGCGCGGCGAGGCGGTGCTCATGGACACCGTCGAGGGCTGCATCGAGATCGGCGTGAAGTGGTTGTCGGCGTACGCCTTCTCCACCGAGAACTGGCGGCGCAGCCCGGAGGAAGTTCGCTTCCTGATGGGCTTCAACCGCGACGTGATCCGCCGCCGCCGTGACGAGATGCACGAGATGGGTGTGCGGGTGCGCTGGGCAGGCAGGCGACCGCGCCTGTGGCGCAGCGTGATCAAGGAGCTCGAGGTCGCCCAGGAGCTCACCAAGGACAACACGGTGCTCACCCTCACCATGTGCGTCAACTACGGCGGCCGGGCCGAGATCGCGGACGCGGCCCGCGAGATCGCGCGCCGGGTGGCGGCGGGCGAGATCGATCCCGAGCGAGTCGACGAGAACACCGTCGCGCGCTTCCTGGACGAGCCGGACATGCCCGATGTGGACCTGTTCCTGCGCCCGTCCGGCGAGTTCCGCAGCTCCAATTTCCTGCTCTGGCAGTCGGCCTACGCCGAATATGTCTTCCAGGAGACGCTGTTCCCCGACTTCGACCGGCGCAACCTGTGGGACGCCTGTCTCCAGTACGCTTCCCGTGATCGCCGTTTCGGCGGCACGAAGTAACGGGGGAGCACGAGCAGCGGGGGCGGTACGAGACCGGCGCAGCCGGTCACAGGCGCGGCGAACGGTGGCACGGAAATGGACGCGGCGGTGACTCCCGACCAGGAACTGCAGGCGCGCGCGGGTGCGTGCCTGTCGCAATACGGCGTCGATGTGCGCGTCGACCCGGAGGGCTCGCTCGGCTTCGAGTACGAGGGCGCGTTGTGCTCGCTGCGCGCGGTCGAACTCGCGCCCGGCCTGGACGTACTGACCCTGACCTGCGTACTCGCCTGGGATCGTCCGCTCAAACCCCAGCTGCACAAGCGGGTGGCCGAGCGCAACAACGCGGTGCAGTTCGGTTCGATCACGGTCATCGGCCACGGCAAGCTGGCCGATGTCATCCTGCGCTACACCTTCCCGGCCGCCGGGCTCGACGATTCGGCACTGACCACCATGCTGTTGCTGGTGCTCTCCAACGCCGAACGCGCGCGCCAGGGACTGCTCGCGCCCTGATGCTCACCCCTGCTCGGGGGTGGGCACCCGCACGGGGATGAGTGCGTCGACACCGCGGGCGATGGTGTCGGCCGCGATATCGCCGAGAGCCAGATGCTGCAGGATGAATCCGGGGAGCAGGCTCAGAAAGGTCTTGGCCACCGCATCGGTGTCGGTATCGGGCGGCAGCCAGCCGTTGGCCACCATCCGCTCGGCGTATTCGCCCCACGTCTCGCGCAGGCCGCGCATGGTCGTGCGCACGAAATCGCCGACCTCCTCGTTGATCATCGCCAGTGCCCAGGCCTGCGGCGCCAGCCGCACCACGCCGTCGGGCCCGCTGTGCCGGATCACCTCTTCGGCGACGGCGCGGATCAGTTCGGCGGGCGTCGGCAGCGGGTCGGCCCGGACGCGCTCGGTGAGCACGGCCCGCACGGGCACGGTGGTCCGACTCGCCAGCGCCGCCACGATTTCGTTCTTGGATTTGAAATAGCGGTAGACCGCGCCGGCCGACATGCCGGATTCGGCGAAGACGTCCTGCATGGACGTGTCGAAGAAACCCTTGCGCGCGAAGCACAACTGGGCCGCGTCGAGGATCTGCTGTCTGCGGCGCTCTAGGTGCTCCTCGCTGACTCTGGGCATGTCTCCAAATTAAAACGAACATTCGTTCTTGACAAGTTTCCGTCGACGGTGCGACCGTAGGACACAGCAAAAGAGAACGAGCATTCGATTTACGGGGAGAAGTCATGAACACCACCCTGCGCGCGCTCGCGGTGGGCCTCGGCGCGGCCGCGCTCCAATTACTCATGCTGGTCGCCTTCGCCTGGCCCGCGGCCAATCTCGCACCGCGCGACCTGCCGCTCGCTGTCGCCGGACCGCAGGCCGCCATGGTGACCGAACGGCTCGCCGCCGCCGGTCCCGACGCCTTCGCGGTCACCACGCTGCCCGACGCCGGGGCCGCCCGTGCGGCCATCGAGAACCGCGAGGTCTACGGCGCGATCGTCACGGGGGAGGGCGCGCCCCGCCTGCTGGTCGCCTCGGCGGCGAGTCCCGCTGTGGCGCAACAGCTCACGGCGATGGCCCAACAGCTTTCCGGAGCCACCGGCGCGCCGGTCGAGGACGTGGTGGCCGCCGATGCCGACGACCCGCGCGGTGTGGTCTTCGGCTCGATGGTGCTGCCGCTGGTCATGTCGGGCATCGCGGCGGGCGCTCTGCTCTCGCTGGTCGTCACCGGCGCGGGCCCGCGGCTGGCCGGCGTGCTCACCTTCGGCGTCGTCGGCGGCCTGGCGAGCATGCTGATCGCCCAGGGCTGGCTGTCGGCGCTGCCCGGCAACTATCTCGCTCTGGCCGCTGTCGCCGGTCTGTCCTCGTTCGGCGTGGCAGGAGTGATCGTCGGCCTGGCGTCGCTGATCGGCCCGCCCGGAATCGGGCTCGGCGCGCTGACCATGCTGCTGATCGGCAACCCGTTCTCCGCCGCGACCTCGGCCCCGGAACTGCTCCCGCGGCCGTGGGGCGCGATCGGCCAGCTGCTTCCGCCCGGCGCCGCGGGCTCGCTGCTGCGCTCGGTCGCCTTCTTCGACGGCGCGGGCGGCACGAAACCACTTGTGGTGCTGCTGGTCTGGGCAACAGCCGGACTCGCCCTGCTCGGCGTGGCCGCACTGCGTGAGCGACGCGCGGACTCGACCGGCGAATATGCCGCGGAGCCGGAGCTCACGCCCGCGCTCTGACGCGCCCGAGCGATGAATTCAGACACCACGGAGGACATCATGACGATCACGCGCGACCCCGGTGGACACCCTCGGCCGGCAGGACTCGTGCCACTGATGCGCTTCGCCGACGGCGAGCCGGACCTCAGTCGCGCGGCTTGCCGCAGTCCCGGCAGGTGCCGAACACCTCGATGGTGTGACTGACCTCGGTGAACCCGTGCTGTTCGGCGATCGTGTCGGCCCAGGCCTCCACGGTCGGCCCCTCGACCTCCACGGTGCGCCCGCAGTGACGGCAGACCAGGTGATGGTGATGACCGGTGGAGCACTGCCGGTACACCGACTCGCCGGTATCGGTGCGCAGCACATCGACGAGACCGGCATCGGCCAGCGACTGCAGGGTCCGGTAGACGGTGGTCAGCCCGATGCCCTCGCCGCGCTTGCGCAGCTCGTCGTGCAGGTCCTGCGCGGACCGGAATTCGTCGATGTCACCCAGCAGCGCGGCGATGGCGCTGCGCTGGCGGGTACTGCGCACGCCGACGGCGGCCTTGGCGGGAACCTGGGTCTTGTCGGCCACGGATCACCCTTCTTCGGCGTGCGCGACAGCGTCGACGACGATGTGCGCGAGATGGTCGTCGACGAGTTCGTAGAGCACCTCGCGCCCGGACCGCTCGCCGTGCACGACACCCGCGGACTTGAGGATGCGCAGATGCTGGCTCACCAACGGCTGGGTCACGCCGAGCGCGTCGACCAGTTCGTGCACACAGCGCGGCGACTCCCGCAGTTGGAGCACAATGGCGATGCGGACGGGCGCGGCCAGCGCGCGTAACAGCTCACCGGCGTCTTCCAGCACGGCGCGCGCGGGCACCTGGGCGGGTCCGGGCGAGCGGTACGGGGTGTGCGCGGCAGCCGTGTCGGCGGTCATGGGACCATCTCCTTAATGGAAAGCAATTCCATTTTGATATGCACGATTACGCATGTCAAATAGGCGCGCGGCCGGGTGCGGAACACCGGACCAGGAGTTCAGGCGAAGGCGAAGGCAACCCTGATTCCGTGAGCCGATAGGCTGGTCCCGTGCGCACTGCGCGCATAGTGCGCACCAACTGGTTGCGCCTGTGGACGAATCCGACTCGCAGTGGATGGAGATATCTCGCGTGGCACCCAAGTCGAAGGTGGACACCGTTGCCAACCTCGCCAAGCGCAGGGGTCTGGTCTACCCGTGCGGTGAGATCTACGGAGGCACCAAGTCGGCGTGGGACTACGGTCCGCTCGGCGTCGAACTGAAGGAGAACATCAAGCGCCAGTGGTGGCGCTCGATGGTCACCAGCCGGGAAGACGTTGTCGGCCTGGACTCCTCGGTCATCCTGCCGCGCCAGGTCTGGGAGGCCTCCGGCCACGTCGCGACCTTCACCGACCCGCTGGTCGAGTCGCTGCACACCCACAAGCGCTATCGCGCCGACCACCTGCTCGAGGCCTACGAGGAGAAGCACGGCCACCCGCCGGTCAACGGCCTGGCCGACATCAAGGACCCCGAGACCGGCCAGCCCGGCGCCTGGACCGAGCCGCGCAACTTCTCCGGTCTGCTCAAGACCTACCTCGGCCCCGTCGACGACGAAGAGGGCCTGCACTACCTGCGCCCCGAGACCGCGCAGGGCATCTTCGTCAACTACAAGAACGTCGAGACCACCGCGCGCAAGAAGCCGCCGTTCGGCATCGCCCAGATCGGCAAGAGCTTCCGCAACGAGATCACTCCCGGCAACTTCATCTTCCGCACGCGCGAGTTCGAGCAGATGGAGATGGAATTCTTCGTCAAGCCGGGCGAAGACGAGCAGTGGCACCAGTACTGGATCGACACCCGCATGGCCTGGTACACCGATCTGGGTATCGACCCGGAGAACCTGCGTCTCTACGAGCACCCGAAGGAAAAGCTGTCGCACTACTCGACGCGCACCGTCGACATCGAGTACCGCTTCCGTTTCCAGGGCAGCGAGTGGGGTGAGCTGGAGGGCGTGGCCAACCGCACCGACTACGACCTCAAGACGCACTCCGAGCACTCCGGCACCGAACTGAGCTACTTCGACCAGTCGACCAACGAGCGCTACATCCCCTACGTCATCGAGCCCGCGGCCGGCCTGACCCGCTCGCTGATGGCCTTCCTGGTCGACGCCTACACCGTCGACCAGGTGCCCAACGCCAAGGGCAATCTCGAGGAGCGCGTCAGCCTGCGCCTGGACTACCGCCTGTCCCCGGTGAAGGCCGCGGTCCTGCCGCTCTCGCGCAACGCCGACCTCACCCCCAAGGCCAAGGAACTCGCCGCCCAGCTACGCAAGCACTGGAACGTCGAGTTCGACGACGCGGGCGCCATCGGCCGCCGCTACCGCCGCCAGGACGAGATCGGCACCCCGTTCTGCATCACCGTCGACTTCGACACCCTCGAGGATCAGGCCGTCACCATCCGTGACCGCGACTCGATGGCGCAGGAGCGCATCGCCCTGGACAAGGTCGAGGGCTACCTGGCCCAGCGCCTGCTCGGCGCCTGACCGAAGCCTCGCGAACGCCCGTCACCGTCTCCCGGTGGCGGGCGTTCGCGTCGGGCCGAGATCAGGGGACGTCCCAGAACGCCAGCTCGTGGCGCATCCCCTCGACGAAGAACCGTTGCGCCCGATCCGGATCCGCGCCCGACTCGTCGAGCATCTGCGCGCAGCGCCGGGTGAGGGCGGCGAAGGCCGGGTCGGCGTAGGTGTCCACCCAGCGCCGGTAGCGCGGATCGGCGGGCGGGTCGAGGGCCAGCCGCGCGCCCAGCGTCGAGTAGCCCCACATGCAGGGGTACAGCGCGGCCAGCCCGTCGCCGTAGTCGGCGGCCGCGTCGAGCAGGAAGGCGGTGTAGGCCGCGCACGGTGCGCCCTTCACCGCGTTGTCGAGGTCGGCGCCGAATTCCGCTGCCAGACCACGATGCAGCGCCAGTTCCTCGTGCAGCGTCGAATGCGCGAGGTCGACCAGGTCGCCGAGGTGGGCGTCGGGCGCCTGCCAGGCGAGGCGGCTGAACACCCGCGTGTAGTCCAGCAGATACAGGTAGTCCTGCTCGAGCCAGGAGCGGAACACCGTGTCGGGCAGGGTGCCGGCGGCGATTCCGGCGACCGTCGGATGACGGAGCTGTTCGTCGACCATCGGCAGGCCGATCTCCTCCAGGCGCGCTGCGAGACTCATGCCGCCAGTCTGACGCACTTCCCGGCTACTGCCTGATCGGGGCCACAACACTGCCACAGACCGAGGTCTCGGCTTGCGTCCGAGCGCCGCTACGCGCACTCTCTTCGGTGTGTGGGAAGAAGATGTCGTGGTGCGCGAGCTCGCGCCGTCGGAGGCGCGGTTCGTGCGGCACGGCACGTATACCGGGCGCTCCGTCGTCGTACGGGGTGAGCTCGAGATCGACGCGCTGCGAGCGGCTTTCACCGCCCTGCAACGCGAATATCCGGTGCTGGTCTGCCGGATCGGTGAGGACGGCGCCGGCGGTGGCTGGCTGCTGCGCCCGATCGGTCACATGGGCGCGTTCGTCCACCCCGGCGACATCGACCAGGTGCGCATCCCGCCCGAACCGATGGACCCCCGCCACCAGCTCGCCTATCTCGACATCGTTCCCGGTGAAAACCGAGCACGGGTGACGCTGTTCGTCCACCACGCCGTCGCCGACGCGGGGCATTGCGTCGCGCTGTTCGTGCGCCTGTGGCAGCACTACACCGAGCGCGTACATCTCGACAGCGTCACCGACGGCGCGACCGCCGTTGTGCCGCACGAGCTCCCGCAGTCGCTGGAGTACTACGCGGTCCGGCGCGGCGCCCGGCGCAGCGCGATCTCCGGCTTGGAAGCGGTCACGGTCCCGCTCTCGCCCGCGGAGTCCGCGATTCCGCTCGACCCGCCCGAAGACGCCCCGCCCACCATCGCGCGCCCCGAGCGCGTGCTGCTCGACGAGGCGTCCACCGAGCACATCATCGCGGTCGGCCGCCACTACGGCGTGAGCGTCAACGGCCTGGTCACCGCCGCCCTGCTGCGCGCCTACGCGGCAGGCAGGAACGAAGCCGAAAACGGCGGCGCCGCTCGTGGTTCCACCCCGCTGACCTGCGTCTACCCGGTGGATCTGCGCAATCGCTTCGACCCGCCGGTCGCCGCGCAGGAGGGCACCAATATGGCGGGCCTGGCCGGGTTCGCCGCCGAGATCGGCCCCGGCACCGGCTTCGTCGCCCTGGCCAAGCACATCGCCGCCCGCCTCAACCACGACCTCGCCGAGGGCGTGATCCAGCAGTCGGTACTGCACTTCCCGGAGTTCTTCGGCAACCGCCGCATCCACTCCACGGCAGGCCACGTCGCGATCACCAACACCGGTCGTGTGCCCGAGCTGCCCACCCCGCCCGGACTGACGCTCTCCGACTACGAAATCGTCTACGTCAGCGCCCATCCCCGCCCCTCGACCGGCAGCTCCGCCGCCGTCACCTTCCTCGTCTACACCTTCGCCGACCGACTGTGCGTCGGAATCCTCGGCGGGGGAGCGGCGGCGGCCCGCCTGCCACGCGCCGTGGCCCGCGAATTGTCCACCCTGGCAAGCGAACCCATCGACGCCTGATCCCGGCCGCGCCCATCGGACCATCCCGGACGGCGCCACGGCGACCGGTCCGGGTGGTGCCACCGAGCCCGAACAGGGCGGCACCGTAGAGGCCCGATCCGGGCGGCACCACGAGTGCCGCCCGGATTCCGGGTCGGCGGCCGCAGGTCCGGGCTCAGAACCGCCCGCCGCGCCCGCCGCGACTCGACCCGCTCGATCCGCCGAACGACCTCGGCTGGAACCCGCCCGATCGGTGCATCGCCCCGCTCATCGCACCGCGCAACATCCCCTCCACGATGATGCCGCCCAGAACCGCGCCCGCAGTGCTGCCCGGCCCCGAGAACTGGGTCCTGTTCGCCTCCCAGGCGTGCACGCTGGCCTGCGCCTCCCGCAAGGCGCGGCCCGCCAGCTCGGCCGCCGTCCTGGCGTGCCCGAGCGCCCCCTCGGTATCGCTGCCCGCCAGCCCCTGGGCGGCATCGAGATGACGTTGAGCTTCCGACAGGCGAGTCCGCGCGGCAGCGTCGACGCCGCCCCGGCGGGTGCTGATGTAGTCGGCCGCGGCGCTCACCCGGGTCTGCGCGTCGAGCAGCGCGTGGTCGAACCGCCTGCGCAGATCCTCGGCGGCCAGCTTGCGATCGGTGGCGGTCGCGGCCGCGCGATCGAGTTCGGCATCGGCGGAGACCGCGGCGTGGAAGGCGCTGAGCGGGTCGCTGTCGGCCTGCCCGCTCGCGGTGTCCAAAGTCTGCTGGGCGGCGGTGACCGCGGCCGCCAGCTCCGCGCCGCCGTAACCGGCCAGTTCGGCGGCGGCCGCGATGTCCTTGCGCAGTTCGTCCAGCGCCGCGGGCAACCCGTCGCGCGCCTGCTGGATGTTCGACGCCGCGTTGTCGACCGCGTCCAGCAGCGTCCGCGCCTGCCCGATCGCGCTCTCGGCGGACCGGATCGCCGCGACCGCCCCGCCCTGCTGCCCGACCGGAAGCCTGAGCGCCTGGCGTGCGGCATCGATGTTCTGCTCGGCGAAGGCGATTCGCTCGCCCGCCATCCGCACATTGTCGGCGATCGGCGCCAGCACGCTCGCCGGATGCGCGGCCGTGAGCCGGGCCAGCTCGGCCTCGGAGGCGGGCTTGCGCCCGGTCAGCTCGACCAGATCGCGGGTGAGCCCGTCGAGCCGGTTCGGGGCGTCGATGAGCAGATTGCGCATCGCGTCGAATTCGGCCACCCGTGCGTCGAGTTCACGATCGGCGCGCCCGGCCGTGGTGAGCAGCTCCATCAGCAGCCGGTGCTGTTCCTCCGGCGTCTCGGGAATGTCGTCGTCGAGCTGCTGACGAATGCGGAATGCCTGCGCCGCGGCCGACTTCGCGTTGTTCAGCGCGGCACTGAACGGCGCGGTGGCCGTGGCGCCGAACTCGCCGATCGCCAGCTGCAATTCCTCGTCGCTGGCGCGGATCGCGTCGTCGATCTCCACCAGCACCTCGCGCGATCGCGCGTGCAGGGCCTCCAGCGGCAGCGCGCCCAGCGCGGCGGTGTTCTCGGGATCGATCGCGCGGGCCGCGGCCAGCTCGGCAGCCGAGCGCTTCTTCGCGCGCCTGCGCGACCACCACACGAGCCCGGCCAGCCCCGCCGCCACGACGAGCGCCACGATCAGCAGACCCCGCACACTGACACCGCCGCCGACCTTCGCTGCGCCGATCCCATCGGCCGTCAGCACAGCCGCATCCGCCCACCGGCTGTCCCGCAGCGCGGGCTCGACCTTCTCGGCGAGCAGCGAGTCGAGCTCCCGCTCGCTGACCCCGCTCGGCGCGTCGCCGTCCAGCCGGTACTCGCGCGCGCCGGTGGCCACGGCCAGCAGCATGTCGCGGGAGTCGAACCCGGACTTCGAGGCGGTCTGCGCGGCCCACTGCTGCGCCGACATCCCGCCGAAATCCTTCACGTAATACACCCACAACCGGACCTTGTGATCGGTGTAGAGCCGATCGACAGCGGCGCGGACGCGCCCGGCGTCGTCGCCCTGCAACGCTCCCGCCGAGTCGACAACATAGGTGTCCATGCGGGCGGGCGGCTCCGCGAAACCGGGCGCTGACCCCAGCAATACGGTGCAGACGAGCAGGACGCCGAGGACCGCACGGGACACCCAGCGACCATGGCACTTCGACGGCGACGACATGACACGAATGTATAGCCCGGTCCGGGCACCCGCGTGCAATAGCATCGTCCGAGTGATCACGATCGACCGCCCGTACACCGGCCACGTGTCCCCCGGGGCGAATCCCCAGCAACGCGACCTCGACGGCGCGCGCATCATCAAGATGTCCGTCGGCGGCATGGACAACAACGTCTACCTCGTGCAGTGCGCCGCCAGCGGCGCCGCCGTCCTCATCGACGCCGCGAACGAGCCCGACCGCATCGTGGAACTGGTCGAGCAGGAGATGCCCGGCAAGGTCCGCCTGATCGTCACCACCCACCAGCATCGCGACCACTGGATGGCCCTCGAACAGGTCACCGAGGCCCTCGGCGCCCCCACCGCCGCCCACCCCCTCGATGCCGACGCACTCCCCGTCACCCCCGATCGGCTGCTCGAAGACGGTGAAACCGTCGACGTCGGCGACCTCGCCCTCGACGTGATCCACCTCAGCGGCCACACCCCCGGTTCGATCGCCCTGGTCCTGACCGAGCCCACCGGCCGCACCCACATCTTCACCGGCGATTCGCTCTTCCCCGGCGGCGTCGGCAAGACCCGCTCCCCGGAGGCCTTCGACTCCCTGCTCACCGACGTCACCACCAAACTCTTCGACCGCTACGACGACGCCATCGTCTATCCCGGCCACGGCGACGACACCACGCTCGCCACCGAGCGCCCGCATTTGGGGGAGTGGCGCGCCCGAGGCTGGTGACCCGCCTTACGGCGTCGGCCAACACACTTCGTTCAACAGTGCACCCGGCACACGACGGGCGACCAGACGGGCCAGGCTCTTTGTCTCGCGGGGCGTCAGATAGCTGGGGTTCGAGATCTGCGGAGCACGGAGTTGCTCGCAGCCAGCGAGCACGCGATCCCTGGTCAGCTGCGATCGCGGCACAAACGCATCACCCAGCCGCACGGCATCGAATTCGATGCCCGGGCACGGCTGCGCTGCGCGCGCAGTATCGACGGCATAGCGCGAATCGAGTCCGTTCCACCTCGTCGGAGCCTTGCTCACCCGACCGACCTCGTAGATACCAGGATTCTTCGGTCCCGTGATCCACAAGGCGACGAGGTCTCCCACCTCGATGAGGTTTCCGCGCCGCGACGTGGTGCCGATGCTCCAGTCGGAGCTGGCGCGGCAGGGGGTCCTCCTCCGTGTGTCGGCCAAGAACGCGAAGTAATCCCACACCTGGGGGTTGCCCTTCACAATCCAGCATCCGACGTCTTTTCGTTCCAGTGCCACGATGTCCCTCTCAGCTGCTTGTCATCAGAGGTACCCCTCTCAGCTGCCTCGCACTCGTTATGGATTCGCGCATGCCTGGCAAACTTGGGGAGTGATCTCGCCAGCCCCACGCGCCCAACCGGCTTCGACCTTCGAGTCCGGGCTTCGCCGTGGCTTCGGCGCGGGCCTCGCGCGCTGGATCAGACGCGGCGTCGCGGGCGCGGTGCTGATGGCCCTCGTGGTGGTCGGCGGCACCGCGGTGCGGGTGTGGCAGGTGGCCCGGATCAACGACTACACCCCCGCCGACGCCATCGTGGTCCTCGGCGCCGCCCAGTACTCCGGAACCCCGTCCTCGGTCTTCGAAGCCCGCCTCGACCAGGCTTACGACCTCTTCGAGGCCGGGGTCGCCCCGCGCGTCATCACCGTCGGCGGCAAACAGGACGGTGACCTCTACACCGAAGCCGCGTCCGGCAAGGCCTACCTCGAAGAACGCGGCATCCCCGGCGACGCCGTCCTCGCCGTGGAAACCGGCTCCGACACCCTGCGCAGCGTCGAAGCCGTCTCCGACGCGATGGCCGCACGCGGCTGGTCCTCGGTAGCCCTGGTCAGCGACCCCTGGCACTCCCTGCGCACCCGCACCATGGCCCGCGACGACGGTCTGCGCGCCTGGACCGCCCCCACCCGCACCGGCCCCGCCGTCTACACCCGCGAGTCCCAGGCCCACGGCATCTTCCGCGAGACCTTCGCCCTGCTCTGGTACCAGCTGACCCATTTCTCCGCCGATTTCCCCTACACCGCAGGGCAGTGAACATGAGCGATTACACCGAACACGACCGCGAACGCATGGTCGTCGAGGCCCCGAAAACCGCCGGACTCGGTTCCCCCGGCGTCGAATTCACCCTCGGCCACCGATCCGAGTTCGCCCGCGACCGCGCCCGCGTGCTGCACTCCGCCGCCCTGCGCCGCCTCGCCGACAAAACCCAGGTCATGGGGCCCCGCGACGGCGACACCCCGCGCACCCGCCTCACCCACTCCATCGAAGTCGCCCAGATCGGCCGCAGCATCGCCGACGGCCTCGGCGCCGACCCCGACCTCGTCGACCTGGCCGGCCTCGCCCACGACATCGGCCACCCGCCCTACGGCCACAACGGCGAGAAGGCCCTCGACACCTGGGCCGACGAATACGGCGGCTTCGAAGGCAACGCCCAGAACCTGCGCATCCTCACCCGCCTGGAGCCCAAGGTCCTCACCCCGGACGGCATCAGCGCCGGCCTCAACCTCACCCGCGCCGCCCTCGACGCATCCATCAAATACCCCTGGGGCAGAACAGGTCCCGGAACGAAGTTCGGCGCCTACGACATCGACACCGACCGCCTGGCCTGGATCCGCAAGGACGCCCCCGACCGCGTCCGCAGCCTCGAGTGCCAGATCATGGACTGGTCCGACGACGTCGCCTATTCCGTGCACGACGTCGAGGACGGCGTGATCGACGGCCGCATCGACCTGCGCGCCCTCGCCGACCCGCGGGAACGCGAAGCCCTCGCCCAGATGGGCCACCGCCAGCATCCCGAGATCCCCGTCGACGATCTGGTCGAGGCCGCCCAGCGGCTGTCCGAACTGCCCGTGCTCGCCGACGTCTTCCACTACGACGGCTCCTTCGCCGCCTCGGTGGCCCTCAAACGCCTCACCAGCGAGCTGGTCGGCCGCTTCGCCACCGCGGCCATCGCCGCCACCCGCGCCGTCGCGGGCCCGGGCCCCCTCATCCGCTACGCCGCCGACCTGGAGATTCCGCGGATAGCAGCCGCCGAGGTCACCATCCTCAAGACCTTCGCCCTGCGCTACGTCATGTTCGACTCCGTCCACAAGCAGCGCCAGGCCGTCCAGCGCCAGCGCATCCAGGAAGTCGCCGCGGGCCTGCTCGAAACCGCCCCCCACCACCTGGACCCCCAGCTCCTGCCGTGGTGGCGCGAAGCCGACACCGACACCGCCCGCGTCCGCGTGATCATCGACCAGATCGCCTCCTACACCGAGAGCCGCCTCGAACGGATGGCCACCGAACTGGCCGGGTGATCAGGCCCTCGCCGCGCGGCTAGACTGCACTGCGTGGCCGGACGACTTCCAGATCGCGATATAGCGGCAATTCGCGACCGCGTCCGGATCGAAGACGTGGTCGGCGAGTACGTCGCCCTCAAGCGCGCGGGCGCGGACTCCATGAAGGGCCTGTGCCCCTTCCACGACGAGAAGTCCCCGTCCTTCCATGTGCGGCCCAACCACGGCCTGTTCCACTGCTTCGGCTGCGGCGAGGGCGGCGACGTCTACAAGTTCCTCCAGCAGATCGAGCACATCGGCTTCGTCGAAGCCGTCGAGCAGCTCGCCGACCGCATCGGCTACCAGATCAACTACGAGGGCGGTGGCACCTCCGTCCAGCGCGACCGCGGCACCCGCGCCCGCCTGGTCGCCGCCAACGCGGCCGCCCGCGAGTACTACATGGCCCAGCTCGCCACGCCCGAGGCCGAGGCGGCCCGCAAGTTCCTCACCGACCGCGATTTCGACGCCGAAGCCGCCCGCCACTTCGGCTGCGGCTACGCCCCCGGCGGCTGGGACACCCTCACCAAGCACCTGCTCCGCAAGGGCTTCGAATTCAAGGAACTGGAAGCCGCCGGCCTGTCCAAACAGGGCAAACGCGGCCCCATCGACCGCTTCCACCGCAGGCTGCTGTGGCCGATCCGCAACCTCGGCGGCGAGGTGATCGGCTTCGGCGCCCGCAAGCTCTTCGACGACGACACCATGCCCGGCAAGTACATCAACACTCCGGAAACGTTGCTGTACAAGAAGTCCCAGGTGCTTTTCGGCCTCGACCTCGCCAAGCGCGATATCGCCAAGGGCCGCCAAGCCGTCGTCGTCGAGGGCTACACCGACGTCATGGCCATGCACCTGGCCGGCGTCACCACCGCCGTAGCCTCCTGCGGCACCGCCTTCGGCGACGAGCACATGGCGATCCTGCGCCGCCTGCTCATGGACGACAACTTCTGGCGCGGCGAGATCATCTACACCTTCGACGGCGACGCCGCGGGCCAGGCCGCCGCCACCAAAGCCTTCGCCGGCGACCAGAAGCTCGCCGGCCAGACCTACATCGCCGTCGCCCCCGACGGCCAAGACCCCTGCGACCTGCGCCAGCGCAGCGGCGACGCGGCCGTCCGCGACCTGATCGCCCGCCGAACCCCGCTGTACGAGTTCGTGATCCGCGGCCTGCTCGCCGAACACAATCTCGACACCGTCGAAGGCCAGGTCGAGGCCCTGCGCCGCGCGGTCCCCGTGGTCGCCCAGATCAAGGACAACGCCACCCGCAAGGCCTACGCCACCCGCCTGGCCGGCTGGGTCGGCTGGGACGACATCCAGACCGTCGTCCGCCGCGTCGGCGAGGAAGCCAAGAAGGGCCCCCGCCCCGGCATCGCCCCCAAGCGCGCCCCCGCCGCCGAGTCCAAGGTCGCCGAGCACCCCGCCGCGCGCCCCAACCCCAACGACCCGGTCCTGCTCCCGCAGCGCCAATCCCTCTGCGCCGCACTGCAATACCCGGCCATCGCGGGCGCGGTCTTCGACGCCCTCGAAGTCGAGGCGTTCACCCATCCCGCCTATGTGGCGATCCGCGTCGCGATCGCCGAGGCGGGCGGCGCGTGCTGCGGTCTCAGCGGCGCGGAGTGGGTGAACGCTGTCGCCGACGCCACGGAAGATCTCACCCTGCGCGCCCTGGTGTCGGAGCTGGCAGGCAGTCCGATCCCGGTGAAGTCGATCAACGATATGCCCCGCGTGATCACCGGTGTGCTCGCCCGCACCCAGGAAGCCCACGTAGGCCGTCAGATCGCCACCCTGAAGTCCAAACTGCAGCGCCTCTCGGCCAGTGACAACATGGACGAATACATGGCCCTCTTCGGCGATCTCGTCGCTCTGGAGCAGTACCGCAAGAGCCTGGAAGCCCAGGCGATGGGTAACGCGGACGACTTCGCCGCCGGCTGAGCGCCGGCCGTGGCCCTCCCGCCCGGGCGCCGCCCCCTCCTGGTCGGCGCCTTCCGCGCGTCTAGACCCGCTTGCTGCCCCGCCGCAACTGATCCTGCGGCACCAGAATCGTCGTCCGCTCGTCGATCGGCTTCATCGGCTCCAACGGCGGCCGAGTGCTCAGCTTGTCCGACAGCCGCTGCCGGCCCACCAGGACCAGTTTGCGAGTCACCGGGCTGCCCGTCACCGCTCTGGTAGCCGAGCTGATCTGCTCATACCGAGCCCGCCCGGCCTTGGACCCGAGTACGTACCCGGCCGCGATACCGATCAACAACCGCAGCATCTTGGTGGAGCTCCTCCCGATCGCATGTCAGCGGCTACCATCCTGCCCGAAACGGCGTCCCCGTGTCGATCCGGCCGGCACTCGCTCGACACCCGCCCGCCTGTTGCCTCCGACACGCCGAGGCGCACGGTGTCTTCGCAGGTAGGAGCCCGATTTGGGAACCGGCGCGGCCATGCGCTAAAGTTTCTCCTCGGTCGGCCCGAAAGGGGCGAACCGAACAGAATAGTCCCCTATAGCTCAATTGGCAGAGCAGCCGACTGTTAATCGGCAGGTTTCTGGTTCGAGTCCAGATGGGGGAGCAGTGCAAACCCTCCATCAACATATGTTGATGGAGGGTTTCTGTTGTCCGGGAATATCCCGAATCCGCTACTTTCTCTTGTGTCGGTCCGGCCGAACGTTTCACCCTCGCCAACTAAATTAACTTTAGCTACTCTAGGATTAGGTTTCTGGCGCGATACTTAACCCGAGGAGTGTCGATGGCGAGGTACGTGGAACGGGTGTGGCGGCCGGCGGACGAGGGTCTGCTCGCTCGCCGTGACCGGCAGGCTGGAACCTACCTGGCCTATATCCCCGATCCGCTGGGGGTGGACCTACCGCAGATCGGTCCTCGGGCTCAGCAGGCAGCCGAGGACGCACTGGCAGTACTGGCCAGGGCAGATGAACGAATCGGGCCCCGCGGGAGTTACCTCAACCACCTGCTGATCCGGTCCGAATCGATCTCCTCGTCCTGGATCGAAGGCAACCGCATCACGCCCAAGAAACTCGCCATCGCCGAGACTTTGGAATCGGGTACTCGCACCGCCCTGGATGTGGTGGCTACCGTGCACGCCACCGAACAGGCCATCGACTGCCTGGCCGACCGGTCCAGGCCGATCACGACACAAGACATCGTGGACCTGCAGCACACCATCGAACCCCGGCTGCCTGGCGGTCTGCGCACCGAACAGAACTGGGTCGGCGGACCCGGATGGAGCCCATTGCGGGCCGATTTCGTTCCTCCACCCGAGTCCGAGGTGCCCGCTTTGGTCGCGGACGTCGCATCGTTTCTGACCGCTACCCACGGCAACCCGGTCGTGCGGGCCGCGATCGCCCACGTGCAGTTCGAGACGATCCACCCGTTCATCGACGGCAACGGGCGTACCGGCCGCGCGCTGATCCACACGGTGTTGCGGCGCTGTGATGCCCTGCGGCACACCCTGATCCCGATCAGCACCGTGTTCGCCGCACGCACCGGCGACTATCTGGCATGCCTGACCTCCTACCGCGACCCGGAACCACACACCGACGAATGGGTCATCGGGTTCGCCCATGCCGCTGAGCAGGCAGCAGAGACCGGAGTGCGGCTGGCCCGAGATGCTGCCGAACTCGACGAGCAACTTTTGCAACGCCTGGTCGAGCACCGTCGCAGACAGGGCACCAGCCCCGCCCTACCTCGTCGCGATGCGGTCGCCACGAAGATCCTCGCGGACTTGTCCACGCACCCCGTACTCACCACAGAATCGGCCGCCACTCGATATGACGTCTCGACCGTCGCCGCCCACCGCGCCCTCACCGAGCTGGCTGACGCCGGAGTGCTCGGTCGCTCGAAGAACCACAAGGGAAAAATAGTGTGCTACACAGCCGACGATCATCTGGGTCTCACTGCCCTGGCGGAGCGCGCCAATCGGGTCGGGGCCGACGATACCGACCATCGGCGACCAGACCTGGGGCCACCAGCACCGGCGGTGGACCGCTTCGGCCGACTGCGTGCCGATTCACCGAAATAGCAAGGGACGGTACAAGGTGCTGTTGTATGTCGCTGTCAGCAGGGCTTCCTGATCAACTCCAGGCCGTGGGGCGACACTTGTCCGTCGGCACCCCGCTCAGGACCGACAGCGATGAGCAGCCCATGATCGACCCTCGGGCAGCGCACCCCGCTACGACAAGCCTGTCGTGGTTCCCGACGACCTACGTCTGCTCACCGGCCCTACTGTCGGCGTCGTACACCTGCCCGTTCATCTCGACTGGTCGGGTCGAGCCGCGTACGACCTCGATTGTCCCGGCAGAATCGTCGACTTGTACCGCACCGTGATCAACGAAGCCGTCGACCCCGCTGATCTGCACACCTACCTCGATGCGGCCACGTTGAGACAGCTGTGGTCCCATATCTGGCTTCAAGCGGGTATCAGGCGAGTGTGGGAGGACCGGCTCCCGGAACTCGCCGAAGGAGCGACAGGAAGAGGCGATGGGGAGCTTCACCAAATGACAGCGAGCGTCAGGCCGATGGCGACCGCCGCCGACGACGCTCCGGTGAGCATGCTGCGGTAGAGGCGTTCGTCGAATCCCGTTTGCCGCAACGGCGGGGGCACTGTGAATCGACCTCGGCTTCCGGGGATCGTATGCCGCCTCGGAGAAGGCGCACCTCGGTCCGATGGTATCTGGAGATGGAATCGTCTGTGCCTCAACAGGGGGCAGCCGTCGCGAGTCGTCCGGGGCCGGTCTCAGAGGCTGATAGCACGATTGCTCGGCCGGCTTTCTTGCGTGGACGCACACGCGTCCGCTTCTGATGGTCATCCGCGGCCGATCGATGACCGACTGACCTTGCGGACGCAGGCGAGGGGGCTGGGATGTGAGACCTACTTCGGTCAGTCGTTGGGCGAGGTCGTCGATGGCGCAGTAGCGGCGCAGACCGTTGATCAGTTCGGTGCGTTGTCACGAACCTCGGGCGGGTAGTGCAAGGAAGCGTCCCCGAGCCCTGTGCAGGTTACCGAGCAAGGTGAACATCCGGCCCCCACCCCTTAAGCCAATGTTCGGAATCTCTTTCCCGCCCCGACGTCAAGCCCTGGAAATGTCTTCCACACGCGAACGACAGTGTGGAAGGACGAACCATGCAGGCAACTGTCTCCGACCTGACCTGGACATCCGATGGTGTCCGGCTGATGGAGAACGTGATCGTCGGCGCGCAACTGGATCAGTTGCGCGCCTGGGCAGCCGACCTCGAGTCTCGCCCCGGAACCGCCGATGAGGTGCTGCAATACGACGAGACCGGCGCCGACGGCGTGGTCCGCCGCTGCCGCACCGAGAACTTCGTGCCCTTCCACGAGGGCATGCGGTCGATCCTCACCGGCGGCCTGATCCCGGACATCGCGGCCGAACTCCTCGGCGAGGAAGCCCTGCTCTACAAGGAGAAGCTGAACTACAAGCAGCCCGGCGGTTCGGGATTCCGGCCGCATCAGGACGCCACGGCGTACCCGAACGTCACCAAGACCGTCGCGTGCATGGTCGCGATCGACGACTCGACGCTCGAGAACGGCTGCCTGGAAATCGTGCGCGACGCCCACCACCAGCCACTGCCCGCCGACGAAACCGGCTGCATCGCACCGGATATCGCCGACGCCATGACCTGGGAGCCGAT
This sequence comes from Nocardia higoensis NBRC 100133, assembly GCF_000308595.1. GTDB lineage: Bacteria > Actinomycetota > Actinomycetes > Mycobacteriales > Mycobacteriaceae > Nocardia > Nocardia higoensis. The sequence goes on from NZ_BAGA01000056.1 coordinate 26,518, forward strand.
TCCGGTCACCGCGGGCAGCCTGCTGTGGTTCCACTGCTGGGTGCCGCACCGCAGCTCCGCCAACACTTCGCGCGGCACCCGCCGCGCGATCTACCTGACCTACAACGGTGTCAGCGACGGCAATCTGCGCGAGGAGTACTACGCCGCGAAGCTCGAGCAGCTCGCGCAGCGGCCGGATCGCCTCAGCCTCATCGGTCACTTCGCCGGTGCGTCCACCCGTAGCGAAGGGGAAGCGTGATGACACTCGCCACCGCGGTCGCCGCCCTCGACGCCGCGACGCTCGGCCCGGACGCGTTCTGCGACGCGCTGTTCGCCTACCTCGAGACCACCGGTCAGACCATGTACGACGAGACCGTCACCCAGCTCGAGCACGGACTGCAGTGCGCGGCGCTCGCCGAGGCCGAAGGGCACGGCCCGAAGTTGCAGATCGCCGCACTTCTGCACGACATCGGACACCTGATGCTCGATGAGCACGACGATCGCGACGACTTCCTCGAGACCGACCTCCGGCACGAAATCATCGGCGCGCGACTGGTCACCCGCTGGTTCGGACCCGAGGTCGGCGGGCCGATCGCACTCCATGTCCCGGCGAAGCGCTACCTGGTCGCCACCGATCCGGAATACGCGAACGGACTCTCCGCCTCCTCCGTGCGCAGCCTCGCCGTTCAGGGCGGCCCCATGAACGCCGCCGAACTCGAGGCCTTCCGACAGACCCCCTACTACGCGGAAGCCGTCCTGGTCCGCCGCTGGGACGACCTGGCAAAGGTCGCCGACCTGACCACACCGCCGCTCGAACACTGGCGCGGCGCGATCACCCACCTCCTCGCCGCATGGTCCGCGGACAAGTGAAAGGGACCACCATGAACCGAGTACGTCAGATCGTCGGCGCGATGATCGCGCTGTGTATGGGCCTGATGGTCGTCGGGTGTAGTAGCACCGACTCGACCGAGGAAGTCACCACCCTGCGACTGGGCGCCATCGCCACCGGCACGGCCCCCGAGGAACAGGCCCGCTACCAGGCGATCGCCGACCAGTTGTCGACCGCGCTCGGCATGGACGTCGAATTGAAGACCAGCACAGAGTATTACGCGATCGCCGAAGGTCTGCGTGGCGGCCAGCTCGACATCGCGTTCCTCAACTCCCTCGGCTACGTGCTGACCGCGGCCAAGACCACGATCGAACCCGTCGCCGTCGGCCTGGACGCCACCGGACAGCCCGGCTACTACAGCTACCTGATCACCAAGAAGCCGCAGGAGATCGCCTCCCCTTCCGACGTGCGGGGCCGCACCCTCGCCCTGGCAAGCAAGCTCTCCACCTCGGGCTACCTGTTCCCGCTCAACGCGATGAAGGACGCCGGAATCGACCCGCAAGCCGACGTCACGCTGTCCGCCGGCGGCAATCACGCGGCCAATATCCTCGCGGTGGCCAGCGGTCAGGTGGACGCGGCGTTCATCGACTCCGTCGAATACGACGCGGCTGTCAAGAACGGCAAGATCGACCCGCAAGAGGTCTCGGTCGTCTGGAAGTCCGAACGCATCACCGGCTCGCCCGTCGTCCTGCGCGGCGACCTCCCGGCCGACTTGCGCGACGAGCTCGTCACCGCGGTGCTCGCCCTGACGGGCACCCCCGATTTTCCGATCGGAGTCGAGAAGTCGATGACCGTGGGACCGATCACCGACGCCGACTACGACCCGATCCGCCGCCTCGCGCAGCAGGCCGGGCTGTCGGTCGACGACATGAAGCCGAAGAAGTAACGGCCATGATCGTCATCGAGGGAGTAACCAAGGAATACGAGCGCGGCACCGCGCTCGGCGGCATCGACCTGCGGATCTCCGGCGGCGAGATGGTCGGGCTCGTCGGACCGTCGGGAGCGGGCAAGTCGACGCTCCTGCGCATGATCAACGGATTCATCCAGCCGACCAGCGGCCGAGTCACCGTCGACGGGCGCGACCCCGCCCGGCTGCGCGGCGTCGAACTGCGCCGGCACCGGCGCGACGTCGGAATGATCTATCAGCAGTTCCAGCTCGTCGACCGGCTGACGGCCGCCGAGAACGCGGTGTCCGGCGCGGCCGGCCGGGTGCCGAGCTGGCGCACCCTGATCGGGTCGTTCTCGCTCGAACAACGCCGCGAAGCCGTCCGAGCACTGGAACGGGTCGGGCTCGGCGACCGCGCCGACCAGCGGGTGGACACCCTGTCCGGTGGTCAGCAGCAACGCGTGGCGATCGCACGCACACTGGTCCAGAACCCGAGCGTCGTGCTCGCCGACGAACCGGTGGCCAGCCTCGACCCGGGCAGTAGCGAGCGCGTGCTGGCCCTGTTGCAGAGCCTGGCCCGCCAGGACGGCCGCACGGTCGTCGTCTCGCTGCACCAGGTCGACCTCACGCGCCGCTTCTGCGACCGGGTCGTGGCCCTCAACGGTGGCCGAGTGGTCATCGACAGCTGCCCGACGGCGATCGAACAGGACACGTGGACCCAGCTCTACGCCTCGGCGCCACTCGTAGCAGGTGCGGCATGACCACGACATCCACCGCCCCCACCTCGGCGCCCGAGATCCGAGTGCGCGGCAAGCAGCGCACGCCCCTCCTCGTCGGCCTCGCACTGCTGGCCGCGACGATCGCCGGCGCCACCCACCTAGAGGTCTCCCTCGAGTCGGTCCTCGCAGCGATCCCGGCGTTCGTCCAGTTCACCGCCGAGAACATGTGGCCGCCGGACTTCAGCGGGTTCGCCGGGCTGCTCGACGCGACCCTCGTGACCATCGAGGTCGCCTTCCTGGGAACAGCAGCGGCAGTGCTGATTTCACTACCGATATCGATCCTCGCGGCCCGCAACCTCACGCCCCACCCGGTCGTCTTCAGCGTCGCCCGCGGGTTCGTGATGGTCTGCCGCGCGATCCCGGACTTCGTGTTCGCGATCATGTTCATCGCGGCACTCGGCCTCGGCGCGCTGCCCGGCATCCTCGGCCTGGCGATCCACTCGATCGGCATGCTCGGCAAGGTGTTCGCCGAACGGATCGAGGAAGTCGATCCCGGACCGGGCGAGGCACTGGCCGCCGTCGGCGCGTCGAAACTGCAGGTCGTCAAGCTCGCGATCCTCCCGCAGGTGGTCCCGAGCCTGGTGGCGAACACCCTCTACCGCTTCGACATCAATATCCGCAGCTCGATCGTGCTCGGCATCGTCGGCGCGGGCGGAATCGGCTACGAGCTGGTGACGGCCCTGCAATCGCTGGACTACCAGCGCGCGGGCGCGGTGCTGATCGTGGTGCTCATCGTCGTCGCCGTGGTAGAAGCGGTGAGCAACCGCATCCGCCGCCACTACCTGTGAGGTGCCCATGACGAACGAGGTCGCTCGCGGAGTCCCTGTGCCCGAACGGATTCGGGCGCGCGCGGCGGTGTTCTCCGGCGCGAGCGAACGCATCGCCAACGTCGTGCGCGCCCGGCCCGCGCAGGTGCTGGGGATGACCGTGACCGACTTGGCCACCGAGTCGGGCACGTCGCTGGGCTCGGTGGTCCGGTTCAGCCAAGAGCTGGGCTTCCGCGGCTTCCAAGAGCTGAAGTTGCAACTCGCGGCGGATGTTTCGAGCGACGCCCCGTCGGCCGACAGCACGACCTCGCTGCCCGCCGGCGTCCTGCTCGAGACGGCCGAGGCACTACGCGAAGCCGCCTTCGCCCTGGACGCGACGGCCTTCGAGCACGCGGTCGACCTGCTCGACACCGCCGACCGCGTGCTCGTCGCCGGCGTCGGAACCTCCCAGCCCGTCGCCGCCGATGCCGCCTACCGCCTCCAGATGGCGGGACTGGCCACCGTGCACAACCCGGAGGTGCACTCGCAGCACGTGACGGCGGCGCTGATGGGACCGCGGCAAGTCTGTCTCGCGGTGAGTCACTCGGGGACCACCCAGGAGACGCTGACGGTCACCGAGGCCGCGCGCGAGGCGGGCGCGGCGACCATCTGCTTGACGAGCTTCGCGCGGACTCCGCTGGCCGAGCGGTGTGATGTGGTGCTGGTCGCGGGATCAGCGGAAACGCGGTACCGGTTGGAGGCGATGACCAGTAGGTTCGTGCATCAGGCGGTGGTCGATGCGCTCTACGCAGCGCTGGCTCAGCGCAGTCCCGAGAGGGCAGCGAAAGCGCAGGCGAGCACGCTGCGGGCGGTGTCGCGGCATCGGTTGTAGGGACCTACCTCGAATATTTGATGTGGGACCATTACCTATCCGTCGGTACCCCCGACTCGAGACCGACAGGGAGGGGCAGCCCTTGAGCCACCCTCGGGGCGGCGGCCCCCGCTACAGCAAGCCTCTCGTAGTTCCCGACGATCTGCGTCTGCTCGCTGGTCCCACCTTCGGCATCGTGCACCTGCCCGTCCATCTCGACTGGTCGGGTCGAGCCGACTACGACCTCGACCGTCCCGGCAGAATCGTCGACCTGTACCGCACTGTGATCAACGAAGCCGCCGAACCCACTGACCTGCACACCTACCTCGATGCGGCGACGTTGAAGCGATTGTGGTCCTACATGTGGCTTCCGATCGGTATCAGGCGGGTGTGGGAGACCCGGTTCCCCGAACTCGCTCAGCGGAGCCCCGAGCCGCCTCGGGACTCATGTCGCCGTGGGGCTCCGATCGGTCGCCGCGAGGATCTGGCCCACATCCAGTGTCTGCAGATGTCGCCGCACACGCTCGGCGAACTGCCCGGCATCGGCTGCTCTCAGCGCCTCCGGCAGTGATTTGCCTTTGCGGCCGACCCAGTAGACGAGCTGCTCTTGCGTGACGGTGCGCACCAGCGCTGGATTCGAGTCGTCGATGAGTTCGAAGAAGGCATCGGCGTCGTATACCTCGTACGGCAGATCATCACTGTCGTCGGAAGTGAAGTCCTTGCCGTTCGCGGTCAGCACTATGTCCATCTCACCGTGCAGCGCGGCGCAATGGATGTGCGCGTCCAGCGGGTCCGGGTAGTGGCGATGCCGATCGATGGTGTAGCCCAGGATCTGACCGTGGTCACCGATGGTGTCGATGATGGCTCGTCGAATGCCACCGACCTGTTGCTCGTCCAGGAACGGGTGCTTTCGACGGAGGCGATACAGCACCTCGGCCATGATGTCCTCGGTCCAGTAGAGCTGGAACATTCCGCTGCCACCGTGTAGATACAGCAGGCACAGCCAGTCGCGTAGGGTGCGCGAATAGAAGATGTTGGCATCCACCAGGACTCGCTGCACCTGCCTACTGCTCATGCGCATGATCCTAGTGTGGTGGTCCGCTCCGGGAACGGGCGTTGTCCACGGTCAGTCGGTGATGCCCAACTGCTCTTCGAGTGCCCGTAGTTCGTCGAAAGCCGCTCTCTGACGGTCCAATTGGGCCCGCCGATACTCGATCACGTCGCGGCTGAGCAAGCGAGTGTGGGCACCGACCTTGTGAGCTGGGATCTTCTGTTCCCGAACAAGTTTCATCACTGTGGGGCGGGAGACGTTCAGCATCTGTGCGGCGACGGTCGTGGTCACCTCGCGGGGAAGCGCGCCGATGGTGACGGTGCGGCCTTGTCCCACAAGGTCGATCAGTTGCAGGATGACCGCTGTCAGCTCGGGCGGCACGGTGAGTTGCGCCTCGGAGCTGTCTCCGGCCTGTATTGACAGGGTGGGCTGGGTGGTTCCGAAGAAGGCGCGAACGCTCTCGGCTTGCTCGACTTCGCGTGTGGTCACCGAAAGTGTCGCTCGGTCGCCGCGCAAAAGCGGATCCATGGTCGTCTCCTTCGATCCGATCGTGGACGGGTGTCTGACGGCAAATCTAGCGAGTTTCACTTATAACTACAATGCCTTTTCTATACAAGTGAAACACATGGTGTGGTGCCTACTGGTCGAGGGGGTCGATCGGAGGGGTGTGGTGGCCCACTCGGACGATATGCCGTGGCTGCGGGCGACCGGGGTGTCCATCCAGCGGACGCCGAGATCGCTTGGCGGGGCAGGAGTCGCAGGGCATCGTCTGCAATACTCGCCGAAGTTCCTGGTAGTCGTCCTGGGGCGGCAGTTCACCCCGCGGCGACCTATTGTCCAGGCGCTGATTCGAGGGTGTCGGCAAGGCGGGTGAGGAATTCCGCGAGTGTGCGCTGTTCGGCGGAATCGAAGCAAGCGAAGATTTCCCGCGCTGCGTCGGAGTAGTCGCCGAGCCATCGGCGCGCCTGGTCGTCGCCCTGCGGGGTGACGGAGAGCCGGATGGCGCGGCGGTCCTCGCTGTCGGTGCCTCGCACGACAAGCTGGTCTCGCACGAGCGCCTCGACCAGTGTCGAGGCGGTCCCCTGGGTGATGCCGACCGCGCGTGCGAGGTCGGCCAGCCGCACCGGGCCGAGTCGCTGGATCTCGGCGAGCAGCTTGGAGCGTGGCGTGGAGACCCCGTGCTCCCCGAGGCGTTCGTCGAAGGCCCGGACCACCGATTTGCCGGCGCGGCCGAAGGCGTCGGCCAGTTCTCCCGGCAACTGATTCGTCGGCTTGGTGGGGCGTCCGGCCATGGGGTTCCTCTCTGCTGTTGACGGCAGCATATCAAGATGCCTAATATTTTGATGTCAAATTATTCGCCGTGATAGGAGTCGATCATGAAGGTCTTCGTGACAGGCGGCAGTGGATTCGTCGGTCAACACGTGGTGCGCCGCCTCACCGGCCACGGGCATGAGGTGCTGGCGTTGGCGCGTTCGGCCTCCGCCGCCGAGCTGATTACGGCCGCCGGCGGGGAAGCGGTGATGGGGGATTTGGCCGACCTGACGCCTGGCGGTGCGCCGCCCGCCTGGACAGCTGCCTTGACCGGGTGCGATGCCGTCGTTCACGGGGCGGCCCGGATGGCGTTCTGGGGGCCCGACGCCGGCTTTCGCCGCGACAACCTCGTCCCTACGGTGGCGCTGCACGAGGCGGCCGCCGCGGCGGGGGTCGGCCGGTTCGTGTTGATCAGCGCGGCCAGCGTCTCCAGCGGCAGCCAGCGGGCAGCGGTGGTCGACGAAAACACCGACAACGGCCGACCCGACACCGCCTACAGTCGCGTCAAGCTCGCCACCGAGCAGGCCCTGCTGTCCGCAGAGGCACCCACGATGGACACCGTGGTGCTGCGCCCGCCGTTCATCTGGGGCGCCGGGATGACCACGGTGACCGAGCTGGCCGACTTGGCGCGATCCGGCGGATGGACGTGGATCGATCGGGGTCGTCACATCATGGACTTCATCCATGTCGGCAATCTGGCTGCGGCCACCGAACTCGCACTGACTCGGGGTCGAGCCGGTGGCATCTACTACGTCACCGATGCCACTCCGATGTCGATACGCGAGTTCATGACCCCGCTGTTGGCGACCCAGGGCGTCGACGTGAGCCGAGCGCGCAGCGTTCCACGTGCGGTCGCCACACCGCTGGCAGCGGTGCTCGATGGCGGCGCACGGCTGCTGCGCCGACCCGAACAGCCCATGCTGACCAACTGGCTGGTCACGTTCTTGGGCCATGACCGCAGCTATGACATCACCGCCGCACGCCGCGACCTCGGCTACCGCCCGCACGGAACCGTGTCGCAGGGACTCGCGGAAATGGCCTCCGCGCACACCGCAACGGACCGGTCCGTCTGACCCGCCCCCTGTGCCGAGTCGGCGGACACGCTCGAGACGCGATGTATCCAACCAATTCCCGGCACAGCCCCACACGAACTCCGTTGACTGCACAAAGGAACGACGTGAATCCAGAACAGGCAAACACTCGCACTGCCGTGACCCACGATGTACTCGCGCATCACCTCGAGTGCTTGGGCAAGCGAGACCTTGCCGGAACCACGGCCGACTACAGCGACGACGCGACCTTGTTCACACCCGATGGCGTGCTACGCGGCTCAGCGGCCCTCCGGCGATTCTTCACAGAGCTGTTCGAGGAGTTCGCGAAACCCGGAATGTCCTACGAGTTACTCCGGCAAGAGGTCTCCGGTGACATCGCCTACGTAGTGTGGACAGCCGAAACTGCAGACCATCGCTTCGAGGTTGCCGCCGACACCTTCATCATCCAGAACGGAAAGATCGCGAACCAAACCTTTGCGGGCAAGATCTCACCGAAACGCTGATGTCGGTTTCGACACGGACACAGCGGGCCATGTACTTCGACTCAGCCCGCGATACCGGCTGGAGGCCATGACCAGCAGGTGCGTGTATCACGCGGTGGTGGACGCGCTCTACGCGGCGCTGGCTCAGCGCAGTCCGGAGCGGACGGCGAAAGCGCAGGCGAGCACGCTGCGGGCGGTGTTCGAGGCACCATATTCAGCGGCACCGTCGTTTTTGGCGGCACGTTGCCATCCCTCGTAGGGGCGATGAGGACTCACGGCTCGACCTCGATCTCGTCTTCCTGCGCCAGCAGTTGCCAACCCTCGTAGGGGCGATGAGGACATGCGTGCTATCGGCATCGAACTCGATGAGCGGTATTGGTTGCCAACCCTCGTAGGGGCGATGAGGACACTACCCGCCCCGCCTGCACCGCGCAGCACCAACTGTTGCCAACCCTCGTAGGGGCGATGAGGACAACTCGCGCCGCGACTTCCTCGGCTACGCCAAGGACCT
>NZ_BAGA01000055.1 GCF_000308595.1 Nocardia higoensis NBRC 100133
GCAGGGGATGCCGATCGCGCCGGCGGGAACCGATGTCTACAACCCGGCCTTCGATGTCACCCCTCGCGACCTCGTCACCGCGGTCGTCACCGAATCCCGCACGCTGCGACCCGCGCTCGGGCACAGACTGCCCGCCGTGGCCGCCGACCTGTACGGCCGTGGCTGGCTGGACGGCACCGCGGGCAACCTGTCGGTGCGCCTCGGCGCCGACCGCGCACTGATCACCGCGAGCGGTCGCAGCAAGGGCACGTTGACCGCGCGGGAACTGATCACCGTCGACGTCGCGACCGGCACACCGATCGGCGCGGGCGCGGGCAGGCCCTCGGCCGAGACATCGATCCACACGGCGCTGTATCGCCTCTTCCCGGACTGCGGCGCGGTGGTGCACGCGCATCCGCCCTCGGCGACGGCAGCCGCGACGATGCTGGCCGATCGGGAGTGGGTGCGCTTCGATGATTTCGAGATCGCCAAGGGCCTCGATCGCCGCGCGAGAACGCCGTTCACCGTGCCGGTGCTGACCAATCACGTCGATGTCGCGCGCATCGCCGCCGACCTGTCGGACCGCTTGCCCGCCGACGCGCCGCCCGCGGTGCTGATCGACCGGCACGGCGCCACCACCTGGGGGCCGGATCTGGAGACGGCTCGCAATCGCATGGAGTGCCTGGAAATGCTGTGCCAGTTGCAGCTTCGGACCGGAGGAGGACGGTCATGACACTTGTTCAGGTGATGCCGCAGCACGACCGGCGGCAGGTGCTGCTGAGGTCGACCGATCGCGGCGAAATCGCGGAAGCGCTCGCCCCGCACGGTATCCGGCTCGAGCAGTGGCCGCTGCGTGAGCTGCCCGCGGACGCGGGTCAGGAGGAGGTGCTCGCGGCCTATCGTGACGAAGTGGCCGCGGTGTGCGGCGAAGGCGGATACCGGCTGGTCGATGTGGTGCGGATGAGCCCGTCGACGGAGGACCCCGAGTGGCGCGCCGGCGCCGAGACCGCGCGCACACGATTTCTCGACGAGCATCGGCACGCCGAGGACGAGGTGCGGTTCTTCATCGAGGGCCATGGCTGCTTCTACCTGCACCTGGGGGAGAAGGTCTATGCCCTGGTGTGTGAGGCGGGGGACCTGATCTCGGTGCCCGCCGGCACCACCCACTGGTTCGATATGGGCGCGGTCCCGCACTTCTGCGCGATCCGGTTCTTCGAACGTGAGGACGGCTGGATCGGCGATTTCACCGGAGACCCGATCTCGTCCACCATGCCGACCCTGGACGAACTCGTCGGCTGATCACCCGTCTCCATTCGAAGAGGGAAATACCATGCAGCACAACGACAGCCGCTACTTCGGCCGCCTCGCTTTCGCGGCGGCGCTGACCGGGCTGGCGCTGGCCGCCGGTGGCTGCGCCGACGACGAGAACGCCACGGACCCGCCGCCC
>NZ_BAGA01000054.1 GCF_000308595.1 Nocardia higoensis NBRC 100133
CGTGCGGCGCGCGCGGACGGCGCGGTGGTGGCCGCCCTGCACGAATCCGGCGCGGGCCGCTTCACCGATCTCGGCTTCGACGGGGTCGATCGGGTCGTGCTGATCGTCGGCCCCGAGGGCGGCCTGGACGAGACCGAGCTCTCGGCGCTGTCCGAGGCGGGCGCGCGGATCGTCGTGCTCGGCCCGACCGTGCTGCGGACCTCCACGGCGGCGGCGGTGGCGCTCGGCGCGCTGGGGGCGCTCACGCCACGCTGGTGACCGTCCGGCGTCCACCCCGCGGGGTCACCAGGTTATTCACTGTCGGCGTGTCGGTGGGGCGCGTTAAACTTTGCTGGTCGGTGGGTATCCCCGATGTACTTCCGGCCGGAAGAACGTCCGGCCGCACAGCAGTACTGTCGAGACCGGAAAGCGGGCTGTAACGACCTTTGCGAACCCAAGGTGAGATCGGCGAGCCGACCAACCCCGTGACCGGCATCGGTGCAGGTGGCCACAGCTCGGGCCCCGCGGCCCGCACCGTGCGCTCCAGCATCGAACTCGCCCCCGACTCCGTCTTCCCGCTGCTCGGCTCCGCCGATGAGAACCTGCGCGAACTCGAGCGCCTGCTCGACGCCGACATCCACGTGCGCGGTAGTTCGGTCACCCTCACCGGCAAGGCCGCCGATGTCGCCCTCGCGGAACGGGTCGTCGAGCAATTGGTCGCGCTGACCGGGCGCAACCGGGTGATCACCCCCGAGGCGGTCCGGCACACGGTCTCCATGCTCACCGCGAATTCGTCCGAGTCGCCCGCCGAGGTCCTGAGCCTGGACATCCTGTCGCGGCGCGGCAAGACCATCCGCCCGAAGACGCTCAACCAGAAGCGCTATGTCGATGCGATCGACGCGCACACGATCGTCTTCGGCATCGGCCCGGCCGGCACCGGCAAGACCTACCTGGCGATGGCCAAGGCCGTGCAGGCGCTGCAGTCCAAGCAGGTCAACCGCATCATCCTCACCCGTCCCGCGGTCGAGGCGGGCGAGCGTCTCGGCTTCCTGCCGGGCACCCTGAACGAGAAGATCGACCCGTATCTGCGCCCGCTCTACGACGCACTGCACGACATGATGGACCCGGAGGCGATCCCGAAGCTGACCGCCGCGGGCGTCATCGAGGTCGCGCCGCTGGCCTACATGCGTGGCCGCGCGCAGCCGCTGCACACCGAGGTGCTCACCCCGTCGGGCTTCCGTCCGATCGGTGAGATCGCGGTCGGCGATCGGGTGATCGGCTCCGACGGCCGTCCGACCGAGGTGCTCGGCGTCTACCCGCAGGGCTTCAAGGAGATCTACCGCGTCACCACCCAGGACGGCTCCTCCACGCTGGCCTCCGGCGATCACCTGTGGTCGGTCTACACCCGCGACGATCGCCGCCGCGGCAAGCCGCCCCGGGTGTTGCAGACCAAGGAGATGATCGGCAACCTGCGCGCCGCCCATCATCACCGCTACGAACTGCCGCTGCTGAGCGCCCCGGTCGAATTCCCCGCCCGCGCGGTCCAGGCCGATCCGTATGCCGTCGGTCTGTCGGTCGGCGAGGCGTCCGGCGTCGTGCCCGAGGAGTACCTGCTCAACGACAGCGGCGTGCGCCTCGGTGTGCTGCAGGGCCTGCTCGACGCGGCGGCCGGACCGGTGACCCAGGCCGGGCGCAGCTGCCGGATCCAGTACACGACCGCCTCGCCGCGGTTGCGCGCCGACGTGATGTTCCTGGTGCAGTCGCTCGGCGGCATCGTCAACGTCCGCACGCGTTCGGTCGTGAGCCGAACGACGGGCGCCCGGCGCGAGAACTTCGTCCTCGACATCCGCCTGCCCGCGGGCGTCGAGCCCTTCCGGCTCGAGCGCAAGGCCCGCAAGTACGCGGCCCACGGCGGCGGCAGGCCGATGCGTTTCATCCACGCCATCGAGGAGGTGGGTACCGAGGAGGCGGTCTGCATCCGGGTCGCCGCACCCGACGCGCTCTACGTGACCGAGGATTTCCTGCTCACGCACAACACCCTCAACGACTCGTTCATCATCCTCGACGAGGCGCAGAACACCACCGCCGAGCAGATGAAGATGTTCCTGACCCGCCTCGGCTTCGGGTCGAAGATCGTGGTGACCGGTGACGTGACGCAGGTCGACCTGCCCAACGGCGCCCGCTCGGGCCTGCGCGCGGCCTCGGAGATCCTCACCGAGATCGACGACATCCACTTCGCCGAGTTGAACAGCAGCGACGTGGTGCGCCACCGTCTGGTCTCCGACATCGTCGACGCCTACGAGCGCTTCGAGGCCGAGACCCGCCCGGTCGGCCCGCACATGCCGGGCAATCGCGCCCAGCGCCGCGCGGCCGGGCGCTCCGACCGCCGCTGATCACGCCGAATCGGCCCCGTCCCCGGACGGGGCCGATTCGTTTCCCCGGCCCGATCCGGCAACCCGCGGGGCTCCGGCGCGGCGTCCGGCGCGCGAAGCCGCGAGCCGGTCGGGACGTGCCGGACGGCACCGAATACCCTGTTCAGGTGAGCATCGAGATCGCCAACGAATCGGGCGTCGACGTCCCCGAGGAAGATCTGGTCAGTGTCGCGCGGTTCGTGATCGCGCGGATGGACGTGCACCCGGCGGCAGAGCTGTCGATGGTGCTCGTCGATCTCGACACGATGGCGGACCTGCACATGCGCTGGATGGACCTGCCCGGTCCCACCGACGTCATGTCCTTCCCGATGGACGAGCTGGAGCCGGGCGGCCGCCCGGACAGCCCGGAGCCGGGGCCGTCGATGCTCGGCGACATCGTGTTGTGCCCGGAGTTCGCCGCGGCCCAGGCGCACAAGGCGGAGCACTCGCTCGACCACGAGCTGGCCCTGCTGACCGTGCACGGCGTCCTGCACCTGCTCGGCTACGACCATGCCGAGCCGGAGGAGGAGAAGGAGATGTTCGAGCTGCAGGCCAGGCTGCTCGAGGAGTGGTACGAGAGCTTGCGGGAAGCGGCGCGGCGCGCCGAACTCGCCGAGCGTGACGCGCGACTGCTCGGTAAGGCGGGTTTCACGACGCCGGGTGACGCACTGGGCCCCGCGTGAGTGCTCCGATACTGATAGTTCTCGCGGTACTGCTCGTACCGCTCGGCGGGCTCTTCGCCGGTCTCGATTCCGCGTTGAACACCATCTCGCCCGCCCGCCTGGGCGACATGGTGCGTATCGAACGCCCGGGTGCGGCCCGGCTCACCCGCATCGTCGCCGACCGCGCCCGGTACGTGAATCTCATGGTGCTGCTGCGGGTCTCGTGCGAGATCGGCGCCACCGTGCTGCTGGCCGCTGCGCTGATGAAGGTCTGGCCCGATACCGCGGCACTGCTCGTCACCGCCGCGATCATGGTGCTGGTCGACTACGTGGTGATCGGTGTCGGCCCCCGCACTCTGGGCCGTCAGCACGCCTATTCGCTGTCGCTGGCGGCCGCGCTGCCGCTGCAGTTCATCGGCGCCGTGCTCAGCCCGCTGTCGCGGTTGCTGATTCTGCTCGGCAATGCGATCACTCCCGGTAGGGGTTTCCGCAACGGGCCGTTCGCCTCGGAGATCGAACTGCGCGAGGTCGTCGAACTGGCGGGGGAGCGCGGCGTGGTCGCCGACGAGGAACGCCGGATGATCCAGTCGGTCTTCGAACTCGGTGACACCCCGGCGCGCGCGGTGATGGTGCCGCGCACCGAGATGGTGTGGATCGAGGCGGGGAAGAGCGCCGCGCAGGCCATGTCGCTGGCGGTGCGCAGCGGGCACTCCCGCATCCCGGTGATCGGGGAGAACGTCGACGACATCCTCGGCGTGGTCTACCTCAAGGATCTGGTGACCTACGCCGATCGCAGCCGGAACGTGCGGGTCCGTGAGGTGATGCGGCCCGCGGTGTTCATGCCCGATTCCAAGCCGCTGGACGCGCTGCTCGACGAGATGCAGCGCCGTCGCAATCACATGGCGCTGCTGGTCGACGAGTACGGCGGGATCGCCGGGCTGGTGACCATCGAGGATGTGCTCGAGGAAATCGTCGGCGAGATCGCCGACGAATACGACACCCACGAGATCGCGCCGGTGGAAGATCTGGGTGACGGCCGTTTCCGGGTGTCGGCGCGGCTGACGGTGGAGGATCTCGGCGAGCTGTACGGCATGGAGATCGAGGACGAGGATGTCGACACCGTCGGCGGACTGCTGGCACACGAGCTGGGTCGCGTGCCGCTGCCGGGGTCGAAGGTCCAGGTGCACGGGCTGGTGCTGCGCGGCGAGGGTGGACCGGATGCCCGCGGCCGGATGCGGGTGCACACGGTGCTGGTACGCCGGGCGGAGGAACCGCTGCCGGAGCAGGTGGGTGGCAACGGCGCCACACAGGGCGAGGGCTCGCAGCGGGATCGGCCCGCCGCGCCGGAACCCGTGGGAAACGATGAGGACGGAGAGAACCGATGATCGAACTGGATGCCGAGGACACCAAGCTGCACGTGCTGGCGCGTGGCGCGCTCGGCCGCACCGGCGGGACGGCGGGCGCGGCGGTGCGCGACACCGAAGGCCGCACCTACGCCGCCGGCGAGGTGACGCTGACGGCCTTGCGGCTGACCGCACTGCAGGCTGCCGTCGCGGCGGCGCTGTCCAGCGGCGCCGAGGGCTTCGAGGCGGCCGTGGTGATCGGCGCCAAATTCTCCGACCCGGGCGTCTTCGCGGTGCGTGAGGTGTCCCGGGCGGCGCGGATCATCTTCGCCGACCAATCGGGCACGGTGTTCGACGTCCTCGACGACGCCGCGGCCGAAAGGCCGCTCTCCGACACCGCGGCCGCGGGCTCGGAGGCCAACGGTGGCTGATCAGTCCTCGGCCGAATTCCGTTCCGGCTTCGTCTGTTTCGTCGGCAGGCCGAACACCGGCAAGTCCACGCTGACCAACGCGCTGGTCGGCGCCAAGATCGCCATCACCTCCTCGCGCCCGCAGACCACCCGCCACACCATCCGCGGCATCGTGCACCGCGAACACACCCAGCTGATCCTGGTCGACACCCCCGGCCTGCACCGGCCGCGCACCCTGCTCGGTCAGCGTCTCAACGATCTCGTGCGCGACACGTACTCCGAAGTCGACGTGATCGCCATCTGCATCCCGGCCGACGAGAAGATCGGTCCCGGCGACCGCTGGATCGTGCAGCAGATCCGGCAGATGGCACCCAAGACCACGCTGCTCGGTGTGGTCACCAAGATCGACAAGGTGAGCCGCGACCAGGTCGCCCACCAGTTGATGGCGGTATCGGAGCTGCTCGGCCCGGAGGCCGATGTGGTTCCGGTGTCGGCGGTCAAGGGGGAGCAGGTCGAGGTGCTCGTCGACGTGATCGCCTCGAAGATGCCCGAGGGCCCGGCCTTCTACCCCGACGGGGAGCTGACCGACGAGCCCGAGGAAACCCTGATGGCCGAGCTCATCCGCGAGGCCGCGCTCGAAGGTGTGCGCGACGAGCTGCCGCACTCGCTCGCGGTGGTGATCGAGGAGGTTCTCCCGCGCGAGGAGAACGAGGACATGCTCGATGTGCACGCGCTGCTGTACGTGGAGCGGCCCAGCCAGAAGGCGATCGTCATCGGCAAGGGCGGTTCGCGGCTCAAAGAGGTGGGCACCAACGCCCGCAAGCAGATCGAGAGCATCCTCGGCGTGCGGATCTATCTGCATCTGCACGTCAAGGTGGCCAAGGACTGGCAGCGCGATCCCAAGCAGCTCGGCAAGCTGGGCTTCTGACGCGCGGGAAGTATTACGGCACAGCGACATCGGTCTGTCGCGCCGGTGGATCGGGATGCCCGCGCGCCCGCGGGGCGGTACAGTCGCCCGTTACACGCGGGCTCAGTCCACACGCGGCCCGCGACTGCGTCACGTGGGGGAGGCCGTCGAGTGCCCGAGGCGAACGACATCGGCAAGCTGCTCGAACTCGTGCGGGCGCTGAACGTCCCTGATTCCCGCCCCCGGGTGCTGCGCACCATCATTCGCCGCAGACGACCGCTGCCCCGGCCCGTCGTCGGCCTGATCGGCGTGCCCGCCGGGAGCTCGCTGCTCGTCGAGATCTATCGCTGGCTGGGCGAATCCGGCGGTCGCCGGGCGACTCCCCGTGCGCGCGTCGACCTCTCGGCCGCCGACCTGCCACCCGATGCCCTCGCGCCCGATCCCAATGCCACCGGCGAGGAGATCGAAGGCCACTGCCTGCCGATCCTGCAACGCCTCGTCGAGGGCTTCTCCACCGACGACACCGCCATGGGCCCGATCCGATTTCCCCGCTACCGCACCGCCGACTGGCTGACTCGCCAGCGGGTGACCAGCGACGAGACCGAAGCCGCGGTGGAACTGCGCGCCCGGCTGCCGAAACTGCTCCGCAGCGGCTCACCCGCCAGTTCCTCCGCCGGCGACGCCAGCGAGGCCGCCGCGGGCGACATCGTCTCGCGCGTGGTCTTCGGCGTCTTCGCGCTGTGGCCGGTCCTGCGCCTGTGGCTGTGGATCAGCGGCCGCATCCCCGGCATGTCCAAGGTGACCCGCTGGTTCATGCACCAGCGCTATCTCGCCCCCGAACTCTCCGACAGCTTCCTGGGTTTCGCGACCCGCCTGACCGTCTCGGGGCGCAGCGACGAGAACGAGGAGCAGATCGCCAAAC
The DNA here is from genome assembly GCF_000308595.1 of Nocardia higoensis NBRC 100133. GTDB lineage: Bacteria > Actinomycetota > Actinomycetes > Mycobacteriales > Mycobacteriaceae > Nocardia > Nocardia higoensis. The sequence goes on from NZ_BAGA01000054.1 coordinate 6,635, forward strand.
TGCTCGTGCACGCGTTTCTCGAGGATCTGCGCGATGCCTACCGCCGTCCGCTCTGGCGTCCGTCGGGGTGGCGGCGCACGGCCTATCCGGTCGCACTGCTCGGGCCGGTCGCCCCGGACAGCGCGGGCGCGCGACTGTTGGCCCGCATCAACGACATCCGCAACGAGACCGGGCTTTTCGATCCTTTGGTGGTGGTTGCCTGCCTGGCGTCCCCGCCCGCCCGGCCGCAGGTGCGCGACCTCGGCCGCATCGGCGACCTGACGAATCTCGACACGCTGGAGAGCCTCGTCGACCGCCCGTCCTCGAGTCAGGAGCCGGACCCGCTGCAGCGCTGGTTGCGCAATATCGACCACATGCGCACCAACCGGCTGCCCTACGCCTGGTACCTGCCGCTGCGCGTGCGCCTGCCCGACCCGCTCGACGGGCGGGTCCGCGACCCTCGGTACGCCCATCTCGCGGTGCCGCCCGCCCCACCACTGGCCGCGCGGCGCGGGTTCGTCGCGATGTCGGTGCTCGTGCCGGTGCTGCTGCTGGCGGCGGGAACGCTGGTAGCCGTACCGGCGCTCTATGGCGCGACCTGCGAGCACTGGCCGTGGACATCGGGTATCTCGGTGGAGTCCCACGGGGGCGAGTGCGTCGGCTACAGCGACAACGCCGATCAGGTGTTCACCGACGACCCGGACCTGATCGCCATGCAGCGGGAGGTCTTCCGGCTCAACGCCGAGGCCGAGGCCGCGCTCCGGGACAATCCGCGCAGGCCGATGGTGAGCCTGGTCTACTTCTCCGGTCTCAGCTACGCCGATGCCAATGTGCGCTACCCGTTGGCCCAGGTCGAGGAGCTGGCCGGGCTGGCGGTGCAACAGCGGCTCGCGCTGGTCAAGCGCTCGGAGTCCGAGCCGCTGCTGCGGGTGGTGATCGCCAACGGCGGCACCGAGATGTCGCAGGCTCCCCTGGTGGTGGACAACCACCTGCGCACATTGTTCGCCGAGGATCCCGGCGTGCTCGGCGTGGTCGGGATGGACCGCAGCAGTGCCGCGACCAGGACGGCCATCACCCGTCTCGGCGATCTCGGGATTCCGGTCGTGGCGACGACACTGTCGGCGAACGGACTCGCCGCCGCCTCGCCGCTGTATTTCCAGGCCACGCCCAGCAACGACACGCACGCCCGGCTCATCGCCGACTACGTCGCGGGCGCGCGCTATCCGAAGTCGTCGGAGAAGGCCGGGCAGCCGCGCTTCCGCAAAGTGATCATCTACCACCCGAAGGCGCCCGACGCGCCCGTGCCGCCGGACGATCTCTACGTCACCACCCTCGTCGCCGCGCTGACCGGACAGTTGAAGGGCCGCGAGATCGACATCGAAGAGCGCACGTGGTCGGTGCAGGAGGAACTGAACCGCTTTCCCGTCTTCTGCACGCCCGACTTCGATCGGGAGACCCTGCTGTTCTACGCGGGCCGCAACGACGATTTCCCGACCTTCGCCCGCGCGGTCGGCAGCGGCTGTCTCAGCGGTGAGAGTCCCGCGATCCTCGGCAACGACACGCTCACCCGCGTGATCGCGGATCCGGATGTCACCGCGGCGCTGCCGGGCAATCTGACCGTGCGCTATGTCGCCAAAGCCGCGCCCGCTGTGCTCGGCGGGCGCGAATGCCTCTCGGGCACAGCGCGAGTGGGCACTGCGAAAGTGCCGGGAGAGTACGCGGCCCTGTGCGGCGCCGTCCCCGGGCTCATCGCCGATCTGCGCGGTTATCCCGGCGTCGACTGGCCGGCGGCCGGTCCGCCCTGGGTGGGCGATCGTCTCGGACTGGGGTACGACGTGGCCGGTCTGTTCCTGGAAACCGTGCGGGTGGCCGAGCGGATAGATCGTGTGCCCAGCCGTTCGGCGGTCGCTCTGCAATTGCGGGACACCGCCGTGCACGGGGTGACCGGGTACATCGACTTCACCTCCGGACGAGTCGCGGAAACCTCCTCGCTCGCGGTGCTGGTGACCGACGCCGTCGGCAAGCAGGGCCCGCATCGTTGCCTGGTCATGTTCCCCGGCGCGGCCACCGGAAAGAACACGGGGACCGGCGACGAGCCGGCAGGGGGTGGGAACGCCGCCGGTGGCGAGAGCGTGGACGGCTGCCCGTCGGGCACGGGCAAGCACGCGGACGCCGCCGGTGGCGCGGGCGACCCCGCCGACAAGGACAGCGAGCTCGAGGACTGGGTGCGGCCTGCTCCGGTCAGGACCGGCAACTGACCCGCACCACCCGGACAGTCCTCACCACCACCGCTGCGGCCGCTCGCGCTCCCAGTGCCGCTCGGCTTCCAGCTGCGCGGCCACCGAGATCAGCAGCGCTTCGGAGCAGGCAGGTCCCATCAACTGTGCCCCGACCGGCAGCCCGGACGCGGTGAACCCCGCCGGCACGCTCACACTCGGCCAGCCGAGCACATTCCACGGCCACGCGTACGGACAGGCGGCGGTGATCAGCGAGTTGGTCGCGCCCACCCCGATTCCGTCGATCTCCTCGACGCGCGGCGCCGGGGTGGCGGTGGTCGGCGCGAGCACCACGTCGTACTCGCGGAAGAACCCGCCGATACGCCGATGCAGCAGTTTCTCGGCCTGTCGCGCCGCGGCCAGCACCGGCCCGCCGAGCACCCGCCCGAGCCGGACATTGGCCACGGTGCGCGGGTCGACCACCGCGCCCGGCATCCGCAGATAGGCCGCACGGATGCCGGCCATCGAGCGCGGCAGGAACGACGCGCCCATGAGCAGCCCGTAGTGCAGATCGGCGACGGTGACCGTGTGGCCGAGGCCGCGCAGGGTGGCGGCGATCGAATGGACGGCCGCGGCGACCTCCGGATCGAGCGTCGTCTTCGTCGCCGTGAACGGAATGTTCAGCGACAGAGCGATTCTCAGTTTCCCCGGATCGCGCCCGACCGCATCACCCGCCCGGATGGGCGCGGGAGTGTGCAGATCACCGGCATGCGGACCGGCCGCCGCGTCGAGCAGCAGCGCCGCGTCGGCCACGGTGCGCGCGATCGGCCCGTTCACCGTGAGGCCGTTGAACGCCTCGGCCGACGGCCAGGTGGAGATCCGCCCGCGCTGCGGCTTGATCCCCACCAGATGCGTCCACGCCGACGGGATGCGCACCGATCCCGCCCCGTCGGATCCGAGGGCCGCGGGCACCAATCCGGCCGCGACCGCGGCGGCCGACCCACCGGACGAACCGCCCGGCGTGTGTCGGGCGCTCCACGGATTGCGCGTGTATCCGAAGGCGGCGCCGCTGGTGAACGGCAACTGCCCCAGCTCGCAAGTGGTGGTCTTGCCGACGATCACCGCCCCGGCCGCCCGCAACCGCCGCACCGACTCCGCGTCCTCGGTCGCGGCCGGGAAATCGCCCCCACAACCGAACGCCGTCGTCGCGCCGGCGATATCGGTGTCGTCCTTCACCGCGATCGGCACCCCGAGCAGCGGCAGTCGCTCGCCCGCCGCGATCCGCCTATCCGCCTCGGCCGCCTCCGCGAGCGCCTCGCCCCGGCGCACCACCCGGAACGCGTTGAGCCCGGCCTGGCTCGTCTCGATCCGGTCCAGCGCCGCGCCCACCGCGGCCACCGAACTCACCGTGCCCGCTCCGAGCGCCGCGGCCAGTTCCGACAGCCCGAGATCGGAGCTCACACCCGCACCGCCGGGGTTTGCCATCGCCATGTGAAAGCTCCCTCTCCTCGTCCGCCGGAGACCCGACGGTAGCGCTGATCTGGTCACTCGTCCACGAGGGTTATCGCATCCACGCCGCCATCCGCATCAGCGGGCCGGTTGCCGGCGCGGGGAGCGCGCGGGTCCGGCCGGACCAAGCCTAGCTTTCCGGGTCTTTCATCCAGGAAGATTGTTTTAACATGGATGTCATATAGGCGCTTTTTATGTTCATAACGGTTGACCGTGATATGTGTGTCGGCTATTCTTCTGCGCAGAAGTAGTGCAGCAATTTCCGTTTATCCGGGTCCGTATCTCAGGGGTGTCGGCGATATCGCATGCAGGCGGTTGTCGCCGATTCAACGCGCGTCGTCAGTGAATCAATCGGGGTGCCCATGTCGTGTCTCAACCATCTCTCCGCGCCTTATTCAAGTAATTGGAACGATCTCCTCCGGGCACGTGCGGAGCAGCATCGAAACGAAATTGCTTTCGTTTTTCTCGACGAGTACGGCCGGCGGGCCGACTCCCTCGTCTACGGTGAACTCGACCGGCGCGCCCGGGCGCTCGCCAGTAGGTTGAACTGCGCTTTCTCTGCGGGAGATCGCATCCTTCTGCTGCATCCTCCTGGTCTGGAATACGTGATCTCGTTCTATGCCTGCCTGTACGCCGGCCTTGTCGCGGTACCCTTGTTTCCGCCGCAGCGAAATCGTGTCCGACATATCGAAGCGGTCGCCCGAGATTGTGATGCGGCCGGTGTGGTCAGTACCTCCGAAGTATTGTCCGAGATGTCATCCCTTCCGGACGATTTGTTTGTATCTCGCATCGAAAGAGTTTCATCGGAATTCGCGGAATATGTGGCCGAAGAAGCTGGTGGGGGTGTCGGTGAATATGATTTCCCGAAGATCGACGCCTCCGATATCGCCTATCTGCAATACACATCGGGATCCACTTCCGCGCCGAAAGGCGTGATCATCGACCACGCAATGGCGATGCAGCAATGCCGGGAACTCGCATACTCGTGGGAAATCGACCAGACCAGCGTCATCGTCTCGTGGCTGCCGCACTTCCACGACTTCGGTCAGGTCAGCAGCGTGCTCATCCCGGTCTACGCCGGCGCGGGTGCCGTGCTGATGGCACCGTCGACCTTCGTCAAGAATCCTTTCCGCTGGCTGGCCGCGGTCACCGAATATCGCGGAACGCACAGTGGCGCACCCAATTTCGCGTTCGATCTGTGTGTGGACAAGATCGCCGAGTCCGAACGCGAAGAACTCGACCTGGCAAGCTGGCGCGTGGTGTCCAACGGCGCCGAGCCGGTTCGCGCGGCAAGTCTCGAGCGGTTCGAGAAGGCGTTCGCGCCGCACGGTCTGGCGCCCACCGCGCTGGCGCCCGGCTACGGCTTGGCGGAAGCCACGCTGAAGGTGTCCTCGTCCACGCCGGACCGCCGATACCGCACGGTGCGACTGGACGGCGCGGCCCTGGGCGCCAGGCGCATCGTCACGGCCACTCGGGAGCACGGATCGACCGAACTGGTCGGCTGTGGCGGCACCGTCCTGGCCACCGAGGTGGCCATCGTGGAGCCGGAGACCGGCCGCCGGGTCGGTCCGGACGAACTGGGCGAGATCTGGGTCAGCGGCCCCATCGTCGCCGCCGGCTACTGGAATCGACCGCAGGAAAGCGAGAGCACCTTCCGTGCCCGCATCGCGGGCGACGATTCCGGACGTACCTATCTACGCACCGGCGATCTCGGATTCCTCTACGAGGGAGAGCTTTTCATCTGCGGGCGGGTGAAGAACTTGATGATCGTCAACGGGGTCAATTACTACCTGGAGGACATCGAGGCAACCGTCGTCGCCGGTGACGACGCGTTGCGCGCGGGTGCGGTGATCGCGTTCTCGGTCGAGCGGGACGGCCAGGAGGCGCTGGTCCTGGTCGCGGAGTACCGCTCGGAGGCAGCGCGTCGTCCGGAAGAACTGGTCACCGTCATGCACACCGCTGTCTCGCAAGCCCATGGGCTCGCGCCCATCGCGATCGTGCTGATCGCCGCGGGAACGATTCCGCGCACCACCAGCGGCAAGCTGCGCAGGCAACAGTGCAGGGCCGACTACCTGGCCGGAGCGCTGACAGAAATCCATCGTTGGGAGGGCATCGTGACGATCGCCGAGGAGCCCCGGACAACCGCCGAGGCCACGCAGGGGGGCGGCATGCCGACGATGCGCGAACTCATCAGGCAGGGACTGCTGACCCAGGTCGGTGAGTGGGCCGCTGAGAAACTCGGCACGGAGGCGGACAAATTCGAGAATTCCCGCTCGCTCCTGGACAACGGGTTCGGGTCGGTCGACCAGATGGACCTGCACGAGCGTCTGGAGACCTGGTCGGGCAGGCGGTTCCCCCCAGAGTTGATGTGGGACGCGGGTTCGGTCGACGAGATGGCGGACCTGATCGCCGAATTCCTCGTTCCGGGCGCGGGTCCGGGCGCGATCACCCGGACGCCGGCCGGGGACTCGACCGGAGTGGGAGCGCAGTGAGATGAGACTCCGTTCGGCTGTGGCCGCCCTGCCGTCGCGCACGGTGACCAACGACGACATCGTGAAATGGATCGGCGAGCACAGCGCCGACGAATTCGACGGCGATCTGGACGCCGCGCTGCGGAAGGTGGAGTACTACCTGCGGTACGCGGGCTCCCGGGAACGGCAGTGGCTCGATGAGGGGGAACGGCCCATCGATCTGCTGCGCAGGGCTGCGGGTTCGGCCATGGACGCGGCCGGCGTCTCGCCGGCGGAGGTGGACCTGCTCATCTACACCGGTATCGGGCGCGGGTTCATCGAACCCGGCGGGGCCTACCACTCGGCGGCCGCGCTCGGCCTGCGCAACGCGCACTGCTTCGACATCCTCGACGCCTGTATGAGCTGGACCCGGGCGGTGCAGGTGACCGACGCACTGTTCCGCAACGGTACGCACCGCACCGCGATGATCGTCAACGCCGAGTGCAACCTGCGTTCGGGCGGAGTGGTCTTCCCGCAGCTGTTCCGCATTCGCGACGCGTCGGCGCTGGAATCGGTCTTCCCCGCCTACACGCTCGGCGAAGCCGCGAGCGCGACGGTGCTGACCGCCGACGGCGACGAGCCGTGGCGCTTCGAGTTCGCGTCGCGGCCCGATCTCGCGCCGCTGTGCAATGTCACCCTGGACGGCTACGAGGGCTACTGCGATCCCTCCGACAAGCTCGCCGCCAACGGGGTCGGCTATTTCACCTCCTTCGGCTTCGAGATGCACGAGCAGGGCGCCGCGGACGGGTTCGCGGTGTTCGAACGGCTCGCACCGCCGATCGACGAGGTGACCGCGTTGTTCACGCACGCCTCTAGCCAGCGGTATTGGCAGGGGATGGCCGACAAGGTCGGACTGGGTCACGTCGTGCACCACGTCTTCGAACGCACCGGAAACATCGTGTCCGCCTCGGTTCCGGCCGCCATCGCCTCGGCGATCGAGCAGGGCGTCCTGCGGCCGGGCGAGCGGGCCCTCGGATGGGTCGGAAGCGCCGGAATGTCCTTCGCCGCTTTCTCTTTCGTCCTCTGACATCCGACAGGAAGAGGTGACACGATGTTGAAGCATCTCGCCCGCGCGGGCGTCTTCTCCATGAAAGGCCTGGCCGAATATTCCCTCGCGTCACTGCGTGACCGCGATCCCGAGAGCCGGGAGCGCCGCCGCGCCGAGGCCGTCCTCGACTTCCTGGTCCGGATGGGCCCGATCTACATCAAGATGGGCCAGATCGCGGCGACCAGGTCGGACCTGTTCGGGCCGGACTATGTGTCGACCCTGCGCGTGCTGCAGGACCAGACCCCGCATATGACGCGGGCGCAGACCACCAAGGCGCTGGAGCGGGAGCTGGGCAGGCCGCTCACCGAGGTCTTCCGCCGGTTCGATCCGGTACCGGTAGCCAGTGCCTCGGTGGCACAGGTGCACGTGGCCGAGCTCGTCGACGGGCGCAAGGTGGCGGTGAAGCTGGTCAAGGACGGCGTCCCGGAACAGATCGAGGAAAGCCTGCAGGCCATCGCCACCCTGCTCCGATTGGTCAATCGCGCGACGCCACGGCTGCGGGAGCTCGACGTCGCCACCAGGTTCGACGAGATAGCGCGGCTGCTGCGTCCCCAGGCCGACATGGCCTACGAGGCCACCCAGCAGCGGCGCATACACGCCAATTTCGCGGGACACCCCTATGTCCAGGTGCCGACAGTCCTGGACGAACTGGTGACCGACCGGATGCTGGTCATGCAGTTCATGGACGGCATCCCCGGCAAGCACGCCGAGACGGTCGGCATTCCCCGAGGTCAGCTGGCGCGGCGGCTGCAGGACGTCATCTACACGATGCTGTACATGCACGGTGTCTGCCACGGCGACCCGCACCCGGGCAACGTGATGTTCGGTCCGGGCGGCGAACTGATCCTGCTGGACTACGGCGTCACCGTCGAGCTGAGCGAGGACGAGAAGTGGGGCCTGTCCTCGTTCTACTACGCCTGCACCCGCAAGGAGTGGCAGAACGCGATCGACCGGTTCACGAAGTACTTCGTGCTGGCCGACGAGAAGCTGCACCGCAATCGGGCCGCATACGACGCGGACATGGCCGAAGTGTTGCGCTACCACTTCGACATCAGTTCGAGCCAGTGGTCGACGATCTCCTACTTCAACGACGTCAGCACGGTGCTGCGCAAGTACGAATCCCGCTACACCACGAATTTCACGAAGGTGGAGTTGGTCTTCCTCTCCTGCGAGGGCTTCGCAGGCCAGATCGACCCGGATATCGACATCTGGTCGAACGCGCGGCGGTTCACCGACCGATACTCGCCCTATATGAGCGCCGAGGTGGAGGCCAGGTTCGCCGCCGGCTTCGCCGAGCAGATGCCGACCTCGCTGAAGCTGCGTGATCGGGCGCAGGAGAGCCTCGTCGCTCCCACTCACATCGACAGATATTTCTTCCCCAGCGGATTCCCGGTGTTCGTGGAATCCGCGGAGGGCGGAAAGGTCCGTGACTTCGACGGCAACGAATACCTCGATCTCTCGGGCGGTTACGGTCCCCACCTGCTGGGCTACGCCCATCCCGCGATCACCGAAGCCGTCACAGCCGGGGTGCGTCGCGGGATGATCAACGGCATCGGCAACCCCGGTGAGATCGAGCTGGCCGAGATGCTCGTCGGAGCCTTTCCCGCGGCCGACAAGGCGGTGCTGTGCAATTCCGGCACCGAGGCGATCCTGTTCGCCATCAGGATGGCGCGCGGCTACCGCAGACGCTCGAAGGTGGCCAAGTTCGAGGGCCACTATCACGGCTTCTCCGATCAGGGCATGGTGAGTTCGTGGTTCCGCTTCTCCGGTGAACGCGACAGCCCGGCTCCGGTGGCGGGATCGCAGGGCGTCGATCCGGCCACGGTGTCGAACACCCTCGTGATGCAGTACGGCGACGTCGAGGGCCTGTCCAGGATCCGCGCGGCGGCCGAGGAACTGGCCTGCGTGATCCTGGAACCGATGCCCACCTCCGTGGTGGCGCTCGACGTCGAATTCCTCACCGCGCTTCGGGCGTTGTGCACCGAGCTGGACATTCCGTTGATCTTCGACGAGGTGGTCAGCGGCTTCCGCGTCGCCTACGGCGGTGTGCAGGTCATGGCCGACGTGCACCCCGACCTCACCTGCCTGGGCAAGGTCATCGGCGGCGGCCTGCCGTGCGGGGCGGTGGTGGGCGCCGCGCATCTGATCGACACCGCGAAGAGCTCCCAGGATCCGTTCTACGACTACGAGAACAAGGTGTTCGCCGGTGGCACCCTCAGCGGCAACTCCCTGACCTGCGCCGCCGGCCTCGCGGTGCTGCGTCACCTCGACGCCCACCGGGAGATCTACGACGAGCTGGAGTCGAACACCCAGCGACTGGCCGCGACCATGCGCTCAGCCACGGCACAGCGCGATATCGCCTGTCGCATCAACGCGAGGAACTCCATCTTCTCGCTGAACTTCAGCCACCGGGCCGCGGGCTTGTATCGGGATCGTATGGCGGGCAGCAACTTCAAGGCCACCATCGCGCTCGCGTACTACATGCGCAAGCACCAGGTATATCTGCCGGAGCTGCACAGCTTCCTGATCAGTGCCGCGCACACCGCCGAGGACATCGATCGGATCGCGTACGCCTTCGACAAGAGTCTCGACGAAATGCTGGCCGACAACCTGTTCGTGGTCTGACCACGCCATCCGCACCCGCGTGAACATCCGATCTTCGGAGGAAGCAATGCGTTTCATGTCCCGCGAACTCGAAACCGCCGAGCGGTTCGTCCCCGGCCTCGATGCCCGCCTGCGCGCGGTGCCGCCGGAGCTGCTCGAATCACCGGAAAGCCCCGGACTGGCGGTCTTCCGGGAGTGCGGCGGACCGGGGCTGCTGATACCCAAGGAGCTGGGCGGACTCGGCGCCTCGCTGTGGGAAGCCGCGCAGATCCATCGGCTGCTCGGCGCGCGCTCGCCATCCCTGGCGATCGCGGTGAACATGCACTCCTGCACCGTCGCGGCGATCCCGGAGGGGCCGGGCACCGAGGCCCTGCTGGGGCTGGTGGCCGCCGAGAATCTCTATCTGGCCTCGGCGTTCGCCGAGGGCATGCCCGGCGCGAGTGTCATCGAGCCCAAGCTGCGCGGTGCGCGGATCGCAGGCGGCTGGCGACTCGACGGCAGCAAGAAGCCGTGCAGCCTGGCACGGTCGATGGACATCCTCACCGCCAGCGTGCGCCTGACCCCGGAAGGCTCCAACGAGTCGGAACTGGCCCTTGTCGTGGTGCCCGCCGCCAGTCCCGGGCTGGAGGTACGCCCGCTGGGCGGCGCTGCGGTGTTCCCGGGGTCGGAGACCGACGAGGTGGTGCTCGACGGCGTCGAGATCCCCGACGACTCGGTCTCCTTCTTCGGCCGGACCGACAGCCTGAACGCCGCGCTGACAGCGGGCTGGCTGACCTTCGAACTGCTGGTCTCGGCCTGCTATCTCGGTATGGCTGGTGGGCTCGTCGGCGAGGTGCTCGAACACTGTCGCGGATCGGCCGCCGACCGGATGCTGTTGGTGGGAGAGCTGGACTCGGCCATGGCGGCGATCGAGGCCGTGGCCACCGAGATCATGAACGGTGCGGGCGAAGCCGACACCGTCGCCAGGGCGCTGCACGTCCGGTTCGCCGCCCAGCGAGCGATCGAACGCACCTCGACGCTGGCCACCGAGATGCTCGGCGGTGTCGCATTCCTCACCGGCAGCTCCGCGCAGCGCTACACCGCCTGCCGGGCGCTCGCCTTCCATCCGCCGTCGCGGCTGAACATCGCCGAGCCGCTGGACCGGTTCACCGCGGGCGAACCACTCATCGTCACCTGATCACGCCGAAGGATCGAGGGCATACGCATGTCAACGTCACATCGGCCGACGACGGTCGTCGACGCGGCCGTCGTGCAGATCGGTCGCGGCCCCACGGGCACGGCTCTGGCCAGGCACCTGCTGCCCAAGCTGGCCGCGGGCGCCCGCTACGTCGTCGTCGACCGCGATCCCACCGCGGCGCATCTGGCGTTCGGCACTCCGGAGCCGACCCACCTCATCAACACCAGGGCGGCGAAATCCAGCCTGAACCCCGCGGACCCCGACGAATGCCTGCGCTGGACGACCACATACGCCGAAACCGCCGGCGTACCGGTGCCGGAATTCCCCGCCCGGCACTGGTACGGACGCTATGTAGCCGACATGTTCGACCAGGCCGTCCGGCAGGCCCGGGCGGCAGGCGTGATCATCGACGTCGTCCGCGACGACGTCGTGCGTGTGCTTTCCGGCTCGGACGGCAGGCACCGGGTCGAGTGCGCCGGTGGATTCGTGGCCGAGGCCCAGCGTGTCGCGCTGTGCCTGGGCATGCAGGCGCAAGCCGACCCGCTGCCCGGAATCGCGGAAGCCCCGGGGTATTTCGGCGATCCGTGGCGTTTGCCCGATCTGCCCGGCGATGCCCGGATCGCGATATTGGGCACCAGACTCACCGCGATCGACACCTTCCTGACCCTCGCCGCGCGAGGCCATCGCGGCCCGATCCTGCTCGCCTCCCGATCGGGCAGGCTGCCCCGGTTGCGAGGTTCGGAGACCGTCGCACCCGTGCCTCACGTGGAGTCCTGCATGGGTGCGGCCTTCGCCGCGGGCACGCTCCGCTTGGCGGACTTCGGCCGGGCGCTGATGGCCGATATCGAAGCGGCCTCGGCCACCCCACCGGACTGGCGTGAGGTGCGCGATTGCGGCGCGACCACCAGGACGATGCTGGCCGGCGAACTCGCGGAGGTGACCGCCGGAATCGAACGCGGCTGGCAACAGGTGATCAACGGCGCCTCGCCTGCGCTCCTGCCCGCCTGGCAGTTGCTCGCCGACGAGGATCGCGCGGTGTTCTTCGCCGAATGGCTGACACCGCTGCTGGTGCACGGGGCGCCGATCCCGCCGAGCACAGCCCGGCGGCTGCTCGCCGGTCTGGACTCCGGGCAGGTACGCGTCGAAGGTGGACTGTCGGGCGCCCGGATGGACGGGGACGTCATTTGCGTGCGGACCGACGCGGGCGAGCACGAGGTCGACGTGGTGATCAACGCGACCGGTGCCGCCACCGACGCGGCCACCCTGCGCCGTGCTCCGCTGCCGGCGTACCTGCTCGACAACGGCCTGCTGACCGCGCACCCGTTCGGCGGTGTGCGCATCGACGTCACCACCTTCGAGGCCCTCGACCGGGGCGGCGCCCCGATCCGCGGGCTGCACGTGATCGGCGATCTGGCCCGCGGCGCGGTGCTGGTCACCAACGACGTTCTCGCATTGTCCTTCCTGGCCGCACTCGCCGCGAATGCGATGAGTGCCGAACACGAAGCGGGGGTTTCGATTTCATGACGACGACCGCACGAACACGCAAGCCCGTGCTGGCGGTGCTCTGCCTGTGCGTCATCGCGATCTACATGGACGCGATGATCGTGAACCTCGCGCTGCCCAGCCTGGTGCGCGACCTCGGGGCGAGTACGACGGCACTGCAGTGGATCGTCGACGCCTACGCGTTGACCTTCGCGGCGCTGGTGCTCGCGGCGGGCAGCCTGGGCGATCGCTTCGGCAGGCGCAACACCCTGTTGCTGGGGTTGCTGATCTTCACGGTCGCCACCGGGCTCGGCGCGTTGTGCACCGACACCGGCCAGCTGATCGCGGCCCGCGCGGTGATGGGACTGGGTGCGGCGCTGATCTTCCCGTCGACACTGTCGATCCTGACCAACGTGTTCACCGAGCGGACCGAACGCGCGGGCGCCATCGCGGTGTGGGGTGCGGTCTCGGGTATCGGCGTGGTCCTCGGTCCGATCGTGGGCGGGCTGCTCCTCGAGTACTTCTGGTGGGGCAGCGTCTTCGTGGTGGTCGTTCCGGTCGGCGTGCTCTGCCTGTTCCTGACGGCGCTGGTGGTGCCGGATTCCCGCGATCCGGCCACACCGGGGCTCGATCTGCCGGGCTTGGTGCTGTCCACGGCCGGCATCGGGCTGCTCGTCTACACCATCATCGAAGCTCCGGCGCGCGGCTGGCTCCACGGCTCGACGCTGCTCGGATTCGCGGCGTCGGCGGCGCTGCTGGTCGCGCTGGTGATCTGTGAACTGCGCACCGCTCACCCGATGATCGACATGCGGCTGTTCGGCAACCTGCGCTTCTCCGCGGCGTGCGCGACCATCACGATCACCTTCTTCACCCTCAACGGCTTCACCTTCCTGGTGACGCAGTACTTCCAGTTCCTGAAGGACTACACACCGCTCGGGGCCGGCGTGCGCCTCATCCCGGTTGCGGTGGCCATCGTCATCGGCTCGGTGGTGGGTGGCAAGCTCGTCTTGCGGGTGGGGACCAGGGCGGTCGTCACGACCGGCCTGGTGCTGATGGCGCTCGCCTATGCCTGGTTCTCGATCGACGGCGTGGCCACCGGCTACGGCCTCATCGCGGCGCAGATGGTGGTGATCGGCCTCGGTATCGGCTCGGTCGCGGTACCGGCCACCGAGGCGATCATGGCGGTGGTGCCCGCCGAGCAGGCAGGAATCGGCTCGGCCATGAACGACGCCACCCGCCTGTTCGGCGGAACACTCGGCATCGCCGTGGTGGGCAGCGTGCACCATTCCCTCTACCTGGCCGAACTCCCCGACGCGATTCCCGGCGTGCCCGCCGAGCTGCTCGACCACAGTGGCGACTCGGTCGGCTCGGCCCTCGCGGTCGCGGCCCGGCTTGCCGAGAGCGGTGCCAAGGCCGTTGCCGAAACCCTGGCGGGCAGCGCCGAGAACGCGTTCCTGCACGGTTTCCGGATCTCCTGCCTGGTGGTCACCGCCGTGTGCGGACTCGCGGCGCTCCTCGCGGGAACGCTCCTGCCGACCCGGCCACCGGTGCCGGAAGCCGACCTGCCCGCCGCTGATTCGGATCCTCGTCAAACCCCGGAAGGGATGTCGTCATGACCGCAGCACCCGCCGCCCTCGCCGCCGTACCGGTGACCGACCGCTGGCTGCTCTACAGCACCTGCGACGAGGACTCCCGTTCGGAGTTGCGCGCGCTCACCGTCACCGAGGACGACGACGTCCTCGCGGTCACCGGAAGCGGTTGCCGCGTACTGAGTCTCGTCGTCGAGAACCCGCGGTCGGTGATCGCGGTGGACAGTTCCGCCGGACAGACATATCTGCTCGAGCTCAAACTGGCCGCCATCCGGCACTTCTCCTATGACACCCTGCTCGAATTCCTCGGCGTCGACCCGAGTCGGGACAGATGGCGTCTGTTCGAGGAACTGACGCCCGCGCTCACCCCCGGCGCGATCGCCTATTTCACGCGCTATCACAAAGCGATTCGCGGCGGCGTGTTGCGTGCGGGCAGGCATGAGCAGCTCTATGTGCGCCTGGTGGCGCCGATGATGCGGGTGCTCTACCGATCGGCGATGCGCGATCTGTTCGCCGCGGAGAACATCGAGCAACAGCGTCGTGTCTACCGCGAACAGATCGACGGAGTGCTGTGGCGCGCGCTGATCCGGCGGGGCTTCACCGAGCGCACCCTGAAGGCCGTGCTCAACGACGACTCCTACAACGTGGTCACCGACGTGCAGTCCTGCGGTGACTACGTGCTCGAACGCCTCGAACACACTCTCACCGAGCATCTGGTGCGCGACAACGACTGGGTCACCTTCATGCTGCAGGGCCGTTATCCCGATCGGAATGTGCTGCCGCACTATCTGTTGCGCGACAGTGTCGCCGCCATCAGAGCCGCCGACACCAGGGTCGAGCCGGTGCGCGCCGATCTGATGGCGTATCTGCGCTCCGTGCCGGACGCCTCGATCGACAAGTTCTCGATGTCGGACGTGACCAGCTGTATCGATCGCGCTCAGTTCGCGACCATGATGAACGAACTCGTGCGGGTGGCGCGCCCGGGGGGACGGATCTGTTACCGCAACTTCTTGAGCAGGCATCGTCCCGATTCCGCGTTCGCGTCCGTCCTGCACCGCGACGACGACCTGTGCGAACGCCTGTATCACGACGACTACGCGTTCGTCTACCAGTTCGAGATCTTCACCGTCGGCGCATCCGACGCGTCGGCGTGAGAACGGTTGCGACGATGCGGCGATCGGTGGATTGGGTCGACGGGGCGGTGCATGTCGTCGATCAGCGGGCACTGCCGCGGGAGTACCAAATCCTGCGGTTGCGCAGCGTCGAGGAGATCATCGAGGCGATTCGGACGCTCACCGTGCGCGGCGCTCCGGCCATCGGCGCCGCGGGGGCCCTCGCGGTGGCGCTGTCGGCGCTGCGACACGGTGACGACCTCGAGGCCGTGCGCGCCGACGCCGCCCGCGTCGCCGAAGCCAGACCGACCGCGGTGAACCTGGTCTGGGCGGTGCGGCGCGTGGTCGCGCGGGTGCCGGCGGGGCCCGCGGCCGTACTGGCCGAGGCGCGCGCGCTCCTCGACGAGGACGAGCTCGGCGACCGGCGGATGTCGGCCCGGGCCGCCGACGAAGTGATGGCGCTGTGCGGGCGTGACCGACTGCGGGTCCTCACCCACTGCAACACCGGCCGGTTCGCCACCGTGGGCTGGGGCACCGCGCTGGGCGCGATCCGGGAGCTGGCCGATCGCCGTGCCCTGGAGTCGGTGCTCGCGGGCGAGACCAGACCGCTGCTGCAAGGCGCCCGGCTCACCGCCTGGGAACTCGCCGAAGCCGGTATCCCGCATCGGATCTGCGTGGACTCCGCGGGTCCGGC
>NZ_BAGA01000053.1 GCF_000308595.1 Nocardia higoensis NBRC 100133
GTCGAGATGCGCAACGCCGCCACCGGCGATCTGTTCTCCGCCCAGGTCACCCGGGGTGACGCCGAGGCGCTGCGGCTGAGCGAGGGCGAGACCGTGTACGCGCGGGCGACCCGGATTCCGGAACTGCCCACCGGCCGGGTTCCGATTCAGGTCGCGTCCTCCGCGTCCGCCGAGCCGGCGGTCGCGAAGGCGGAGTCCGCCTCCGCCGGTGTCGAGGCAGGCGAGCCCGCCGCGGCTGGTGCTGCGGCCGCCGAGGTCGTCGCTGCCGAGTTCGGCGAGCCCGCCGCAGCCGGCACGGGGGCCGCCGCCGCGGCTGTCGAGGCCGCTGAGCCGGCGTCGAAGGACGGGGCCGGCGAGGCCGCGCCCGCGGTGACCGAATCCCGTACGCAAGTAACCAAATAGGCGCTGGGAGCCGCGCGGGCGATCAGCGCGCGGTGAACCCGCCGTCGATCGCGAGCGCCGCGCCGGTGACGAAACTCGCCTCCCGACTGAGCAGATAGGCGCAGAACGAGGCGATTTCCTCCGGTGTGGCGATCCGCCCGATCGGGTGCAACGCGGTGACCGCTGCCTCGCCCTCCGGCGTGGCGCCCATCGACGCGCGGAATGCCGGCGTGTCCACCGCGCCGGACACCAGTGCGTTGACCCGGACGCCGCGTTCGGCGGACTCCAGTGCCACGGCCCTGGTCAGCCCGATCACCCCGTGTTTGGCCGCCACATACGGTGCCACCGAACCCATTCCGACCACACCCAGGTTCGAGGCGTTGTTGAGGATCGCGCCGCCACCGGATGCGGCCAGCGCGGGCACCTGGTGGCGCAAGCCGTAGAAGACGGCGGTGAGGTTGAGTTCCAGATCCGCGCGCCAGCCCGCCTCGTCGATCTCCGCTATCGGCCCGAACGAGCGCACCGCGCCCGCGTTGTTGAACGCGATGTCCAGGCGTCCGTACTCGCCGACGGCGGCTTCGGTCAGCCGGGCCACGTCGTCCTCCACCGTGACGTCGGCGGGGACGAACAGCGCCTGCCCGCCCGCCGCGCGAATCTGCTCGGCGACCCGCGTACCGGCGTCTTTCCCGCGCGACCCGAGGACCACCGCGGCGCCGTCGGCGGCCAGTCGCATCGCCACCGCCCTGCCTACCCCGGAGCTCGCGCCCGTGATCACCGCGACCTGTCCCGCGAAGCGTGTCGACATCCGTCACTTCCTTTCCGTTCGTGCGTCTTCGGTCTCGGCGGTCCGTTACCGCCGCATTCAGTCAAAGGCACGGGGACCTGTGGCGCTGGCGGTTTCCGGACGAGTAGTTGATGTGTCAGGTGTTTCGGTCGGTGCAATGTCTCGACCGAGTCGCCGACGAGGTTGATGAGACCGCGAGTTCTGGGTATCCGCAGAAGACCGGCTTCCCGGCGCTCTCGGGCGATCTTGGTGACCGCTCGTTTTCGCTGGTGGAGGCCTATTTCTGGGCTGCGCGGCGGACTGGGGTTGACCTACCCGCTAGTAGCTGTAACTATTGGAAACAGTTATTCGGATACCGAGGAGAGGCAGTGACGACGATGTCGAAAGCCGTGACGCCCGATATCGACCCCGATCTCGCGAAGGCGCAGGAGTACGCCGCCAAGCTGCTGCTGCTGTCCGAGGGTTCGGTGAACCGGCACTTCGACCCCTTCCAGGACATCGACTGGGACAACCCCGATTTCGCCGCCACGGCGGGCGAACACCGCTGGGTGCTGCCGGTCTCGGCCGACCCGCTCGGCCGCCATCCCTGGTACCAGGCGCTGCCGCAGGATCGTCAGATCGAGATCGGCAAGTACCGCCAGGCCAATATCGCCAAGGTGGGCTTGCAGTTCGAGTCGATCCTGATCAGCGGCATGGTCACGCACAACTTCGGCCTGCCCAACGGCTCGCCGGAGTTCCGCTACTGCTCCCACGAGATGATCGAGGAGCACAACCACACCCTGATGTTCCAGGAGATGGTCAACCGCATCGGCATGGATGTGCCGGGGATGGGCCCGCTGGTCGCCAAGTTCAAGTACCTGGCCGCGCCGGTCGCCGCCCTCGCGCCGAACCTGTTCTTCATGGCCGTGCTCGCCGGCGAGGAGCCGATCGACCACATCCAGAAGCAGATCCTGCGTTCCGGGGAAGAGGTGCACCCGATCATGCTCGGCGTGATGTCCATCCACGTCGCCGAGGAGGCCAGGCACATCTCCTTCGCGCACGAGTTCCTGCAGAGGCACGTGCCCGAGGTGGGCCGGCTGAACAAATTCGTACTGTCGCTGGCGATGCCGACGATCATGTTCATCCTCGGTCGCGCCATCGCGACCCCGCCGAAGTCCTTCTTCCGCGAGTTCGACATTCCGGAGAAGGTGCGCAAGGAGCTGTTCTACGGCTCGAAAGAAGCCAGGCAGACCTTCAGTGACTACTTCGTCGACGTCCGGGCGCTGGCCGAGAACCTCGGCCTGATGAACCCGATCGCCAAGCGGGTGTGGAAGCTGTTCGGCATCGACGGTCCGGGCAGTCGCTACCGGTCCGAACCGTTGCGCCTGGCCAAGGCCGGCTGAGCGGCGGTTCGGTCGATGCCCTACGTCGTCACCCAATCCTGTTGCAGTGACGCCTCGTGCGTGTACGCCTGCCCGGTCAACTGCATCCATCCCACCCCTGACGAGCCGGACTTCGCGACCGCGGAGATGCTCTACGTCGACCCGAAAGCATGTGTGGACTGCGGCGCCTGCGCCACGGCCTGCCCGGTCGACGCGATCACCTCGGTGAAGAAGCTGACGGGCGAACAACTTCCGTTCGTCGAGATCAATGCCGCGTTCTACCGCCAGGAACGGCCTCGTCCGCTGCTGGCGCGGCCGGTACCCGCGCCGGCGATCGACCGGGGTCGTGGCCCGTTACGGGTGGCGATCGTGGGCTCGGGCCCGTCGGCCATGTACGCCGCCGACGAACTGCTCACCCAGCCCGACGTCACCGTCACCGTGTTCGATCGGCTGACGGTGCCCTACGGACTGGCGCGTTTCGGCGTCGCCCCCGATCACGGCAGGACGCGTCAGGTCAGCAGGCTCTTCGACGTGATGGCCGCCCAGCCCGGCTTCGGCTCCTACCTGGATGTCGAGGTGGGCGAGCATATTTCGCACAGCGAGCTGCTCGACCACTTCCACGCGGTGATCTACGCGGTGGGCGCGTCCTCGGATCGCAAGCTCGGGATTCCGGGCGAGGGGCTGCCCGGCACCGTCTCGGCCACCGACATCGTCGCCTGGTACAACGGCCATCCCGATCATGTGGACGACCACGTCGATCTGACGCATCGGCGTGCGGTGATCGTCGGCAACGGCAATGTCGCTCTGGATGTGGCCCGCCTGCTGACCAGTGATCCGGATACCCTCGCCGACACCGACATCGCGCCCTACGCGCTGTCGGCGCTGCGGGAGAGCGAAATCGAGGAAGTCGTGGTGCTCGGCAGGCGCGGTCCCGCCGAATCAGCCTTCACCGTGCCGGAATTCGTCGGCCTGCTCGGCGCCGATGTCGACATCGTGGTCGAGGGCGCACTGCCCGAGATCGTGCCGGGCATGTCGTTCGAAACCGAGCAGAAGCTGCGCCTGCTGCGCCAGGTCGGGAATCGCCCGGTGGGCGAGCGCAAGCGGATCGTGTTCCGTTACCGGGCCGCACCGGCCCGGGTGCTCGGCACCGATCGCGTCGCCGGCCTGGAGATCGTCCGCACCGAACCGAGCCTGGATGCCGATGGGCGCGTCGTCGCGACGCCCACCGGCGAGACCGACCTGATCGATGCCGGGCTCGTGCTCACCTCCGTCGGCTATCGAGGGGTGCCGATGCCGGGGCTGCCGTTCGATGAACGCGCCGGGGTCATCCCGAACCGGGACGGCCGCGTGTTCGACGGCGACGCCGCCTGCCCGGGGACGTATGTGACCGGCTGGATCAAGCGCGGGCCGACCGGCTTCATCGGCACCAACAAGTCCTGCGCGCAGCAGACGGTGCAGCGGCTGGCGGCGGATTTCAACGCTGGGCTGCTGCCCGAACCTGCTTGTGGCGCGGACGAATTCGACCGGCTCGTGCGTGCGCGCAGGCCGAGCGCGCGTGCGGGCGGAGCGGCCGTGCGTCGCTCCCGGGAAGCAAAGCCGCTGCGGCGGCTGCTGGCCGAACTCTGACCGAATGGACGGGCGGGAGAGGCCGCCCGCGATCTCGGTGTGACACGAGCGGACGAGGCGACCTCGTCCGCTCGTTCCCGTATGCGCCGGTGGCAGTGGCGACCAGGTACCGGACGCCTGGAGTTGCCCGCGCGAATGGTGGCGAATATCTGGCTACGAGTACTCGGACTGCAATACTGCGCATGCTGAAACTTCGCCGGCTATTCGCGGTGATGGCCCGGGCGAAACCGTCTGTCTCCGCCTGGAAGATCGCTGTGCGGTAGCGGAAGATGATCGTGCGCAGCGTGATTCCGGTGTAGAGGGCTCTTGATCATCGGATCGACCGGATTGTCCTGCGGCTTTGTCGATGACGTGCCCGAATGCGCACGAATTGATGTGGTTCTGTCATCACCGCCGCATCCGATCGGTTAGCCTGTTCGTGCTGTTTGGAAGACGACCGCGGCCACATGGCTCGACTGTGTGCTGGACGTGGTCACGGTGCGTTGACGGGATGGCGAATGTCTCTGTGCGTGGGTCTGAGCATCGGTTCGGTGAACTCCGTGACGGCGTCGGTGAGCCCGACACGTTCCAGGCCATCGGTGCGGACCAGGCGCACCGCCCTCACTCTCGACGACTACGGCACCGCCCGAGTGGGCAACATGCCCCGCTTCGATTCCGCGGTCACCGATTTCGCCGACCTCGCCCGCGATCCCGAACCGTTCGTCCTGGGCGGTCGCCTCTACACCGCGCCGGGCCTGGTCGCGACGGTCGTGCGGGAACTGCTCGATTCCGGTGAGCCGATCGCCGGATCGGTGGTGACCTATCCGGCGGTGTACTCCGACAAGCAGGTCGCGCTGCTACGCCAGGCTCTCGACCTCGGTGGTATGCGCGAGGCGATCATGGTGCCCGAGCCCGTCGCCGCCGTGGAATGGCTGGAACGCGAACACGGTCCGCTCGAACCGGGATTCGCGCTGGTCTACGACCTGGGCGGGACCAGTCTGGATGTGACCGTGGTCCGGGTCGGCCCCGACTGGTCCGATCATCCGATCGTCGGAAACCCGCGCCGCTGCTACGACTTCGGCGGCCGCCCGCTCGGCTCGACCATCGCCCGCTACTCGCGGGGCACCGTGCCCGGCGCGACTCCGATGAGTGCCCTCGTCGACGTGGACAGCCTGCGCGCCGACCACATCCGGGATTCCTTCGACGTGGTCCGGTCGTGCCTGAGCTCGACCGGCCGCAGCCTGTCCGATATCGGCCGGATCCTCGTGGTCGGTGCGGCATCGCGCCCCCCGGAGGTCGCCGCCACGCTCGCCGAGCTCGGCAGGCCGGTGGTCACCTCCGCCGACCCCGGGCAGATCGTCGCGACCGGCGCGGCTTATTTCGCGGCTCGCTCGTTCGCGCTCGTCGACGACATGCCGCGTGCCACGCGAGGTGCGGTGTTCTCCGGAGCCGCGGTGGCTTCCGCGCTGGCGGTATCGGCCGCGACCATGCTGGGCGGTAATCCCGGGCCCGCGCTCGAACCGATGCTCCAGCGCTTCCCGGACCTGGCCCAGCCGATCGACGTACGCACCCACGCCTACACCGACACGGCCTACTCCGCGCACACCGACGGCGACGTGCGCTACGGCATCCCGCTCGGCCTGGCCGAGCCGGTTGCCGGCCTCACCCGTAATCCCGACGGCCGCTTCGTCGCCACCGGCCGACGGATCATGGGCCCGACCATCGCCGAGTCGCGCCGTGACTTCCTCCCCGACCGGCGAACGCTGTTGCTCGACGAGGAATCCGATCCCGCGCGCTTTCCCCGGTGGCTGCCCTTCGGCTGGGTCTCCGACGCGGGCTGGGAGCGCCCGGTCTCGCCGGCTCCCGCAACCGTTGGCGGACAGCCGGATCCGGGAGCCGGTGGTGACGGCGGTTCGCCGGGTGGCACCCCCATCAGCGATCCGGCCGCGCCGGGCGGGCAGCCGGCCGACGGCGGCAACGGGGCGGGGCCGGCGTCCGGCCCCGGCGGTGACGGGCCGGCGGACCCGGCCGCCGGGCAGGGATCTCCCGGTGCGGGCGGTGCCGGTGGGGGAGTGGCGACCGGATCGGACGGCGACGCGGGTTCCGGTGGCGGAGCGTCCAGCGGCGGCGATGCGACCTCCGGTGGCGATGCGACCTCCGGTAGCGGCGACTCCTCCGGCGGTGCCCCGGCGGGCGATGGCGGGCCGTCCGGCGGCGCGTCGTCGGGCGGCGGCGCCGCAGGCGGTGACGGTTCCTCCGATGGCGCCGCTGGTTCGGGCGGCGGGTCCGGCGGGACGTCCTCGGGCGGAGGCGATTCCGGCGGTAACGGCGACGGCCGTTCCGGTGGCGCGTCCAGTGGTGGTGCGGGCGGTTCCGGCGGTGTATCGAGTGGTGGCTCGGGCGGTTCCGGTGGCGCGTTCAGCGGTGGCTCCGACAGCTCGTCGAACGGTGGCTCCGGCAATGGTGCCGCCGGAAACGCCGCCACCGGAGCGGGATCCGGCGGCAGTGGCGGGAAATCCAAGTCCGGCGACGGTGGCGGCCCCGGCAAGGGCGGATCGGGGCACGGCGGCTCCGGACGCGGTGGCGGCGGCAAAGGTGGAGGCGCCCACGGCGGCGGCTCCCGTACCGGTGGTGGCGACGGTGGTGGCGGTGGCGGCTCGCGCGGACGCTGACCGCGCCGGACGGGCCGTCGGCCGGTGGGCGACCCGCGATCGATGCCGGACGGCTCGATCTCGGACAGCTCGATGCTCGGCAGGCCGATGCCGCGGCGGGCGCGATCCCGTTCGACACTCCGCTGACGGCGGCCCGGACGGACGTCACGCCCCCGCCGCCATCGGAGGGTGTCCGCGCTGACGAGAATGGCGCGGTGGCGTCGTCGACCGAGCATCGCCGTGAGGGGTGCCGGGGCGGCCGGGGCGCCGTTGCGTGAGCCGCGAACGGCGCCCGGGGTTGCGGCCGATGGGAGCCGGGTCAGCGCGTGGCGGGGCCGGGCGGGATGAGGGCGGACAGGGCCCGGATCATCTCGGTGGCGACCACGGCGTGGCCGCTGCTCGTGAAGTGGATGAGGTCGGCGCTCATGAGGTCGGGGCGTAGCCGCAGCGGGTGCGTCCAGAAGTCGACCAGCAGTGCGTCGTACCGGGCGGCCACGTCGCTGATAATCGCGTTGAGCGCGGCCATCCGGTCGCGCATCGGAGCCATCGCCGCCATGCGCTCGGTCTCCCAGACATCGGCGACGGTGAACGTGCACAGTTGGGCTCCGGTCGCGGCGAGCGGCGCGAACAAGGCGCCGAGGTTCGCGCGCAGCGCGTCGAGGTCGGGGTCGGCGACGAACAGATCGTTCCCGCCGCAGATGACGTGCACCAGGTCCGGCTCGAATTCCAGCGCGCGGGAGAGTTGTTCGTCGCGTACCTGCGCGGTGGTGGCGCCCATGCGACCGGTGTTCAGATAGTGCAAACCGGGGTTCGCGCCGCGCAGGGCCGTGGCGACGCGCTCCGCCCAGCCGATCGGCTGGTAGCCGGGACTCGGATCACCGATGCCCTTGGCGATGGAGTCGCCGATCACCGCGTACCGCTGCCAGGGCGCACCGCGCAGCAGTTCACCTGACGCGCCGGGCGCGAGCAGCATCGGATCGGAATCCTCGGTCAGCGGTGCGTCGGCGGCGAGTGCCGTGGCGTCGGCGGATCCGGCAAGGGTGTCGATGGGGCCGGCGCGCAATGATCCGGCGTCGGTGGCGTGGGCGAATGGGAAGTGGCTGTCGTTCATGGCATTTCCGATCGGGTGGGAAGGGCGGACAGGGCGGCGGCGCATACGGCGATCACCGCGCAGATCACGAAGTGGGTGTGCAGTCCGGCGAGTGCGTCACCGGGATGGGCGGCCAGGACGGCGGCCAGCACCGCGACGCCGAGGGCGCCGCCGACCTGGCGCGAGGTGAGATTCATGGCGATGCCGACGGCGAACTTCTCGGGCGGAAGGGAACTCGCCGCCGCCGTGCCGAGCACTGTCAGGACCAGGCCGATACCGCCGCCACCGAGCAGACCGGCGGGAATCCACGCAGACCACAGGGCGGGTTCGGGACCGAACATGCCGGTGCTCATCCACAGTGCCGACGCCGCGAACAGCACCGCGCCCAGCACACCGGCCCAGCGGCGCGGACCGCTCGCCGTGATCCGCCCCGCGATATTCGCGGTCACCATGGACGCCAGCGCGCCCACCGTGAGCGCCGCGGCCGATCCGATGACCGAATAGCCCCAGACGGCGTCGAGGAACAGCGGCCCGGCCAGCAGCCAGGAGTACATGGCCGCGGCGAACACGAACGAGGCCGCGTTGGCCAGCGCATAGGGCGTGCTGCGCCAGAGATCCACTGCCAGCGCCGACCGCGCGGAGCCGCCCTGCCGTGCCGAGCGTGCGATGGCCGCGCCCACCAGAACAGCGCCGAGCCCGAGCGCGAGCAGGGTGGCGGGAGAGTTCCAGCCCCATCGCTGACCCTCGGTGACCCCGGCGACGAGTCCGCCCAGTCCGAGCGCTGTCGCGACCGTGCCCACCGGATCCGGCCACACATTGCCCGTCCGCCCGGCCTCGGGGACCTGAACGCGCAGGGTGGGCACGATGAGCAGCAGGGCGATCGGCACATTGATCACGAAGATCGAGCGCCAGCCGAAGGTCTCGACCAGCACACCGCCGAGTGCAGGGCCGACCACCGCGGCGAAACCGCCCGCCGCCGACCAGGCGCCGATCGCCGCGCCGATCCGCTCGCGCGGGGTGACCGCGAGAACGAGGCCGAGCGCGGCGGGCAGCATCAGCGCGGCGGTGGCGCCCTGCAGCAGACGTCCGCCGACGAGCATCGCGGCGTTCGGCGCGAGGCTGCACAGCAGTGAGGTCAGCGCGAACCCGGCGAGCGCGGTGAGCAGCAACCTGCGCCTGCCGAGGGCGTCGGCGAGACGGCCCGCCGGGGTGAGCAGAGCGGCGAAGGTGACCGCGTAACCGCTGACGACCCAGGTCAAGGTGGTCGCGGGGGTGTCGGGGTAGTCGCGGGCGAGCGAGGGGAAGGCGATATTGACGACCGAGAGATCGAGGAAGGCGATGAACGCCGCACTGCACGCGAGTAGCAGGGTGCGGCGGGCGAGGTTCGGCGGAGGCGAACTGTCGGTTCGCTCGGAAACCAGGGACATGGAATTCCTAGTGGCGAGGAGAAGTGGTCGGAGCGGAGGAAACAAAAAGTACGATCGTTCGTTCATAAAATACGACCGACCGTTCGTATGCACAACCCCTCGATGGGAGAATGGACGCATGACCGAACCGACCACCGATCAACGCCTGGTCAAAGGCGCGCGCTCGCGTGCGGCGATCGCCCGGCGCGCCGCCGACGTCGCCTCGGTGGAGGGGCTCGAAGGGTTGAGCATCGGCAGGCTCGCCACCGACCTGGGAATCAGCAAGAGCGGCATCGCGACGCTCTTCGGGTCCAAGGAGGCGCTGCAACTCGCGGCCGTGCGTGCCGCCAGGGAAGTCTTCGTCTCGACGATCATCGAGCCGGGCATGCGCGAGCCGCGCGGTATCACCCGGGTCCGCGCGCTGGTCGGGCGCTGGCTGGACTACGTCACCGAGCCGGTGTTCCCCGGCGGCTGCTTCCGCGCCGCCACCCTCGCCGAGTTCGACAGCAGGCAGGGGCCGGTCCGCGACGCCCTGGTCGCCGACCACGCCGAGTGGCTCGGCCTGCTCGACAAGCAGATCCGGTACGCGGCCGAGGCGGGCGAGCTGCCCGGCCGGGATCCGGACACCCTGGCCTTCGAGATCTCCGCCGTGGTCACCGCGGCCAACACCGCCCGCCAGCTCGAGGACGAGGCCGGGGTGGCGGCCGCGCGCCGGATCATCGCCCGCCTGCTCGGAGATCCTGCGGCCTGATCGGCGAATTCGCTGGTTGAATGATCGTGTGTGGATCCGTCGTAGGAGCGTTGCGGCCGTGCTGTCCGGTGTCGTGGCGGCGGGCGTCGCCACGGCAGGCCCCGCGAGCGCGGACATCTTCCCGCCCCGGTGCGCGGAGGGCTGGTCCGTCGGCGTTGTCGCCGCGGGCGTGGGAGCTCTGGAGAATCTGGATTCCGACGGTGCGGGTGGCTTCTACGTCACCGGCATCACCGACGGCTATCTCGGCCGCATCGACGCCGAGGGCAGGCTCGAGAAGCTGGTCACCGGACTCGACAAGCCGGGCGGTGTCCGGCTCTCGGGACCCTACGTCTATTTCCTGACCGGCGACGGAATCGGTGCGCCCGCAGGCACTTTGCAGCGATATGAGCCGGCGACCGGTGCGGTGACAGTTCTGCTCACGAATCTGAACGGCCCCAACGGCCTGCTCGAGTTGCCCGACGGGGACCTGCTGATCACGACGATCGGCATCGACGGCGCCCCGAGCGGGATCGCCCGATACCGGCCGTCCACCGGCGAGTTCACCGAGACCTGGTCGGATGTCGTGTTCTCCAACGGAATGGCGCCGGCCCCCGACGGGCATTCGATCTACGTCTCCGATCTCACCACGCGGCTGCAGCGCATCCCGCTGGATGCGCCCGATCGTCCCGAGCCCGTGATCGGCTTCCCGGAACTGATCGCGCTGCCCGACGACATGGACGCCACGCGCGACGATCAACTGTTCGTCACCGATCATGGGGTCGGCGCGGTGTACCGGGTCGACCCCGCGAGCCGGTCGGCCTGTGCGATCGCCACGGGCTTCCTGAAGCGGCCCGACCCCGTGCGCATTCCGCCGGACGGTGCGACCTCGGTTCGCATCGCCCGTGACGGGGGCGACTGGGCGCTGTTCGTCACGAGCATGGACGGCACCTTGCGCCGTCTGCGGCCACCGCCCGGGGTCGACCTGACACCGGCGGACCCGCGCCGGCGCTGACCGTCTACGCATTCGGCCCGATGGCCGTACATCGCACCGGGTGACGCCGCCCCACACCGCTCGGATCGCGCCGCAGCGGTGATCGGGGAAGGTCCACGGGTCGGGGGCCACGCCGCTGATTCTGGTGACGGTGGCCTGGGCCGGTTTCCATGCCCGCCACGTGCAGGGTGCCACCGTCGGGCCGATCACCCGCAGGCTGCTCGCCTCGAAGGCGGCGGCCGAGGAGGACGAGCGAGCCGAGCGCGCGGCTGTGCGCGAGCTGTTGCGCAGGGTCTCGGCCTCGATGCCGCGTTGGCGATGCGCCTCAGGCGGACAGCGCCCGCGCCGCGCCGCGCACCGAGTCGTAGCGATCCCACACCAGGTCGACCAGCGCCGGATGGGTGCCGAGGGCTGGGGTGTGGGCGAGATCCGGTGTGGCCGCTGCGATCCGGTCGGTCAGCAGACCGGGTGCGAGGAAGTAGTGCGCGACGACGACCCGGTCCACACCGCGCGCGTACAATCGATCCCTGGCTTCGGGTACACCGGGTTCGGTTGTCGCGAAACCGATTTCGGTCGCCCAGCCGGTGTGTGCGGCGAGATCCCGCGCGACCCGCTGTGTCCTGGCGTTGGCCGCGGCCGAGGAAGCGCCGACCGCGGCCACCACCACGCCGAGTCGCGGGTCCGCGTTCCCCGCCCGCGGCTCGATCGACAGGGCCGACGGTGTCGGTATGGTCTCGCGCACCCGATCGGCGAGGGCGCGGACGAGCCTCGGATCCGGACCGAGTACATCGGTACGGTCGATATGCAGCATCGGATGCCGGCGCCGGGCGCCGGCCAGCAGCCCGGGTAGATCGACCCGCGCGTGAAAGGCGTTGCCCAGCAACAGCGGGACCACGACGGCGTGCGTGTGACCCGCGCAGGCGAGCGCGTCGACCACCCGGTCCACCGAAGGCGCGCTGAGATCGAGGAACGCCGGGCGCACCGTGACCTCCGGCCTGGCCTCGGCGACCGCGGCGGCCACCGCCGCCACGGTGGCCGCCGATCGGGGATCGCGGCTACCGTGGCCGACGGTGATCAGCGCGGTATCGAGCGGCGCGGGGCGAGCCACCTCAGACTCCGGCGCCGACCTCGACAGCGGTCAGCACGTCACCCACGAGACCGGCGGCGAGGGTGTTGCCGCCCGCCGGGTCGATGAGCAGGAAACTGCCGGTCTGCCGGTTGACCCGGTAGTCGTCGGCGGCGATCGGCTCGGCGACGCGCACCGAGATGCGGCCGATGTCGTTGAGCGCGAGCGCTTCCGGGTTCGGGTCCGCGGCCAGGCGCTGCTCGTCGAAGCGTTCGATGAGCGCGCCGACGATGGCCTGGGTGGTGCGGGTGCCGTGCTTGAGCAGCAGCCGCGCGCCGGGACGCAGCGGCTTGTCGCCGAGCCAGCAGACGGTCGCGTCGAAGGAGTCCAGGGGCTCCGGCGCGTCGGCCACCGCGGCGATGATGTCGCCGCGGGAGATGTCGACCTCGTCGGCCAGGATCAGCGTGACGCTGCGGCCCACCTGCGCGACCGCCAGCTCTCCGTCCGGGGTGTCGATGCGCTCGACGGTGGTGCGCACGCCCGAGGGCAGCACCACGATCTCGTCGCCGGGCGCGACCGAACCGGCCGCGATCTGGCCCGCGTAGCCCCGGTAGTCCGGGTATTCGGCGGTGCGCGGACGGATCACGTACTGGACCGGGAAACGCAGCCCGATCGAGTGCTCGCCGGTGCTGTCGGCGTCGACCGGCACCGACTCCAGGTGCTCGATCAGCGACGGGCCGTCGTAGTACGGGGTGTTCGCCGAACGGCTGGCGACATTGTCGCCGTGCAGCGCGGAGACCGGGATCTCCAGCACGTCCTCGGCCGCCCAGCCCAGTCCGGTGGTCAGCGCGTTGAACTCCGCGGAGATCTCGGCGAACACCGTCGCCGGGTCGTCCACCAGGTCGATCTTGTTCACCGCGAGCACCAGCTTCGGCACGCCCAGCAGCGCCAGCACGGCGGCGTGCCGGCGGGTCTGCTCGATGACGCCCTTGCGCGCGTCGACCAGCAGGATCACCAGCTGCGCGGTGGACGCGCCGGAGACGGTGTTGCGGGTGTACTGCACGTGGCCGGGGGTGTCGGCCAGCACGAAAGAGCGCTTGGGCGTGGCGAAGTAGCGGTAGGCCACGTCGATGGTGATGCCCTGCTCGCGCTCGGCGCGCAGGCCGTCGACCAGCAGCGACAGGTCGGGGGTCGACAGGCCCTTGTCGACCGAGGCGCGGGTCACGGCGTCGATCTGGTCGGCCAGCACCGACTTGGTGTCGAACAGCAGCCTGCCCACCAGGGTGGACTTGCCGTCGTCGACCGAGCCCGCGGTGGCCAGGCGCAGCAGCTGGGCCGGCGGTTCGGTGCGCGCACCCGGCTCAGCGGTGATCTGCGGAGCAGCAGACATCAGAAATAACCCTCTCGCTTGCGGTCTTCCATCGCGGCTTCCGACACCCGGTCGTCACCGCGGGTGGCGCCCCGCTCGGTCAGCCGGGACGCGGCGACCTCGGCGAGGATCGCTTCGTTGGTGGCGGCCTCGGACAGGATCGCGCCGGTGGTCGAGCCGTCGCCGACGGTGCGGTAGCGCACCGACCTGGTCTCGAGCGTCTCGCCCTCGCGCGGGCCGCCCCACACGCCGGGGGTCATCCACATGCCGTCGCGCTGGTAGACCGGGCGCTGGTGGGCGTAGTAGATACTCGCCAGATCGACGTCCTCGCGGGCGATGTAGCGCCAGATGTCGAGCTCGGTCCAGTTGCTCAGCGGGAAGACCCGCACGTGCTCGCCGGGAGCGTGGCGGCCGTTGTACAGGTTCCACAGCTCGGGGCGCTGACGCTTGGGATCCCACTGCCCGAAGGCATTGCGCAGCGAGAAGATCCGCTCCTTGGCGCGCGAACGCTCCTCGTCGCGGCGACCGCCGCCGAAGACCGCGTCGAAACGGTTCTCCGCGATGGCGTCCAGCAACGGCACCGTCTGCAGCGGGTTGCGGATGCCGTCGGGGCGCTCGGTCAGGCGGCCGTCGGCCAGGTAGTCCTCGACCGAGGCGACGTGCAGGCGCAGGCCGTACTTCTCGACGACCTTGTCCCGGAACTCCAGCACCTCGGGCAGGTTGTGCCCGGTGTCCACGTGCAGCAGCGCGAACGGCAGCGGCGCGGGCCAGAAAGCCTTGAGGGCCACGTGCAGCAGCACCGTGGAGTCCTTGCCGCCGGAGAACAGGATCACGGGCCGCTCGAACTCGCCCGCCACCTCACGGAATACGTGGATGGCCTCGGACTCCAGCGCGGCCAAGGTGTCGAATTCGCTGATGCCCAGCGATCGTTCGGACGCGGCCAGGGCAGGGGTCTCGTTCGTGATGGTGTCGTTCATGACTGATGCAACCCGCATTCGGTCTTGGCGAGGCCGGCCCAGCGGCCGCTTCGCGGATCGGCTCCCGGCTCCGGCTTCCGTGTGCACGGAGCGCAGCCGATGGACGGATAACCCTCCTCCACCAGGGGGTTGACGAGGATGCCGTGTTCGGCGATGTAGTTCTCCATGTCCTCGTCGGACCACGGTGCGATCGGATTGATCTTCACCAGGCCGAAAGCTTCGTCGAAGGAGATCAGCGGGGCGTTGGCGCGGGTGGGCGCCTCCACCCGGCGGATGCCGGTGACCCAGGCGTTGTAGCCGGCCAGCGACTTCGTCAGCGGCACCACCTTGCGCAGCCGGCAGCACTCGTTGGCGTCGCGGGCGAACAGATCCCTGCCCAGCAGCGCGTCCTGTTCGTCGACCGTGTGCTCGGCGCGGGCGTTGATGACGTTCACCCCGTACACGGCCTCGACGGCGTCGCGGGTGCCGATCGTCTCCGCGAAGTGATAGCCGGTGTCCAAGAACAGCACGTCGACGCCGGCCCGCACCTGGGCGGCCAGGTGCACCAGTACGCCGTCCTGCATGTTCGAGGCGACGATGTAGCCGGGCCCGAAAGTCTCCTCGGTCCACCCGAGCAGCTCCGCGGGTGTGGCGTCGGGGCCCAGTTCGGCCGCGCCGCGCTCGGCGAGCGCCCGCAATTCGTCCTCGGACAGCTTGTCGACGACTCTGGTTGTCACAGTTGATCTCCCGTCACCATGTGCTCCGCCTTCCCGCGCGTCAGCGCAGGTCGGCTTCCTCGGCGCGGACGGCCCACTGCGCGAAGCGCTCGCCGCCGTCCCGGTTCTTGACGAAGTTGCGCACCACGCGCTCGATGTAGTCGCCGAGTTCGGCGCTGGTCACCTTGTGCTGGCGCAGCTTGCGGCCGAAACCGCTGTCCAGGCCGAGGCTGCCGCCCAGGTGCACCTGGAAGCCCTCCACCTGGTTGCCCGCGCCGTCGTCGACCAGCTGCCCCTTGAACCCGATGTCGGCGATCTGGGAACGGCCGCACGAGTTCGGGCAGCCGTTGATGTTCACCGTGATCGGCACGTCCAGCTCGGCATTGATGTCGGCCAGCCGCTGCTCGAGTTCCGGCGCCAGCACCTGGGAGCGCTTGCGGGTCTCCACGAAGGACAGCTTGCAGAACTCGATACCGCTGCACGCGAGCAGATTCCGCCGCCACACCGACGGGCGGGCCTGCAGGCCCAGCGGTTCCAGCTCGCTGATCAGCTGCGCGACCTTGTCGTCGGCCACGTCGAGCACGATCAGCTTCTGGTAGGGGGTGAAGCGGATGCGATCGGAACCGGCGCGCTCGGCGGCGTCGGCCACCTTCGTCAGGATGGTGCCCGAGACGCGACCGGCGATGGGGGAGAAGCCGACGGCGTTGAGGCCGTTGCGCAGCCGCTGCACGCCCACGTGGTCGATCGGCTTGACGGGCTGCTCGGGCGCGGGGCCGTCGATCAGCTTGCGTCCGAGATACTTCTCCTCGAGCACCTCGCGGAACTTCTCCACGCCCCAGTCCTTGACCAGGAACTTCAGCCGCGCCTTGGTGCGCAGACGGCGGTAACCGTAGTCGCGGAACAGCGCGACCACGCCCTCCCACACATCCGGCACCTCCTCCAGCGGCACCCACGCGCCGAGGCGCTGGGCCAGCATGGGGTTGGTGGACAGGCCGCCGCCGACCCACAGGTCCAGGCCGGGGCCGTGCTCGGGATGCACCACGCCGACGAAGGCGACGTCGTTGATCTCGTGCACCACGTCCTGCTGACCGGAGATGGCGGTCTTGAACTTGCGCGGCAGGTTCGAGTAGCGCTTGTCGCCGATGTAGCGGCGGACGATCTCCTCGACGGCCCAGGTCGGGTCGATGACCTCGTCGAGGGATTCACCGGCGAGCGGGGAGCCGAGGATCACGCGCGGGCAGTCGCCGCATGCCTCGGTGGTGTGCAGGCCGACCTCTTCCAGACGCCGCCAGATCTCCGGCACGTTCTCGATCTCGATCCAGTGGTACTGGACGTTCTCGCGGTCGGACAGGTCGGCGGTGTCGCGGCCGAACTCGGTGGAGATCGCGCCGACGGTGCGCAACTGCGCGACGTTCAGTGCGCCGCCGTCGCAGCGCACCCGCATCATGAAGTACTTCGCCTCGAGCAGGTCGATGTTCTCGTCACCGGTGAAGGTGCCGTCGTAGCCCTGCTCGCGCTGGGTGTAGAGACCCCACCAGCGGAACCGGCCGCGCAGATCGGCCTTGTCGATGCTGTCGAACCCGTTCTTCGAGTAGATGTTCTCGATGCGGGCGCGGACGTTGAGCGGGTTGTCGTCCTTCTTGCTCTGCTCGTTGGGGTTGAGCGGTTCGCGGTAGCCGAGCGCCCACTGACCCTCGGACCGGCGGCGCACCGGCTTGCCGGTACGGGCCCGGGTGGGCTTGGGCGTGACGGCCTCGGACTGAACGGCGTCGGTGCTCGACGTCATGGGGTCGCTCCTGCTGGGGTGGGTGGAACATCCGTATTCAGGGCGCGAGGGACTGACCCACGCCTGCGGTTGTCAGCGGAGGGTTGCGCTCGGAACGGATTCGTTCGAGACCCGGATTGGACGCTTCGCTGATCTACCTGTTCACAGACAGGGCAGACAGCCGGCGCTGCAGACGCGCTTGTAATCGACGTGGCGACGTGCCACAAGCCGTACTCCCGATGCGCGCATGGGGACCATTGTGCCATGTAAAACGGGCCGTTCGGACCCCCGGACCAGTATTTCCCGTGCCAACGCGGGAAATCCCCTGGTTCCACGGCGCTATTGTGACGACCGTCATAGGTTTGCGGGCGCGAGCGGGCGGCGGCGTGCCCGGGTGAGCCGGTTCACCCGGGCACGACCGTGGCCTCGGCCCGCCGGGGACGGGCGGGCACACTGGTGAGGTGAGTCCCGCCGCAGCCCCGACCCAGCCCGACGCCGACGCACCCGTGCTGCGCGATTTCGGCGGCGGGCCGTTCGGCGTCTACATCCACGTCCCCTTCTGCGCGACGCGATGCGGCTACTGCGACTTCAACACCTACACCGCCGGGGAACTCGGCACCTCGGCCTCGCCGCAGTCTTGGCTGGAGGCGCTGCGGGGAGAACTGTCCACCGCCGCGGCGTCGTTCGCCGAGCTGCCGAGCCCGGTCCCGGCGGTGGAGACCGTCTTCGTCGGCGGCGGCACGCCCTCGCTGCTCGGCGGCGACGGCCTGGCCGACGTGCTCGACGCGATCCGTGCGAACTTCACCCTCGCCGCCGGGGCCGAGGTGACCACCGAATCCAACCCGGAGTCCACCTCGCCGGAATTCTTCGAACGCCTGCGCGCGGCCGGTTACACCCGGGTGTCGCTGGGGATGCAGTCCGCGGCCCGGCACGTGCTGGCCGTACTCGACCGCGCCCACACGCCGGGCCGGCCGGTCGCCGCCGCGAAGGAGGCCAGGGCCGCCGGTTTCGAGCACGTCAATCTCGACCTCATCTACGGCACTCCGGGCGAGACCGACACCGATCTCGACGCCAGCCTGGACGCGGTGCTGGACGCGGGCGTGGACCATGTGTCGGCCTACTCGCTGATCGTCGAGGACGGCACCGCACTGGCCCGCCGGGTCCGGCGCGGTGAACTGCCCGCCCCGGACGACGACGTGCTCGCCGCCCGCTACGAACGCATCGACCATC
This sequence comes from Nocardia higoensis NBRC 100133, assembly GCF_000308595.1. Taxonomy (GTDB): domain Bacteria; phylum Actinomycetota; class Actinomycetes; order Mycobacteriales; family Mycobacteriaceae; genus Nocardia; species Nocardia higoensis. Next base: position 18,102 of record NZ_BAGA01000053.1, read on the forward strand.
GCCTCGAACAGGCGGGTCTGAGCTGGTACGAGGTGTCGAACTGGGCCGCGGACGAGGGCGCCCGCTGCAGGCACAATCTCGGCTACTGGGACGGAGGCGACTGGCTCGGCGCGGGTCCCGGCGCGCACAGTCACCTCGGCGGCGTCCGCTGGTGGAACGTCAAGCACCCGGCCCGCTACGCCGAACGGGTCGCGCGCGGCGGCCTGCCCGCCGCGGGCTGGGAATCGCTCACCGCCGACGACCGCTACCTCGAGCGCGTGATGCTCACCATCCGCCTGCGCACCGGCCTGCCGCTGGCCGAGTTGGAGCCCTCGGCCGCGCCCACGGTCGAGGAGATCCTCACCGACGGCCTGGCCGTCCGCGTGGACGGCCATCTCGTACTCACCGACCGTGGCAGGCTGCTCGCCGACGCTCTGGTGCGCCGGCTCGTCACCTGATCGGCGTCACCGGACCTTCGGGCAGTCGGCGGCGTCGTCTCGGCGATGCTGCCGTCACCACCCGCGACCTGCCATTTGTGAAACGTTGATGTCCGGAGGCGCCGTGGACAAGCGGACGGCCGGTTGTCAGGTATTGCCACCGGCCCGGTTCGGGGTAGGCTCCGGGCAACCTCGAGGAGTCGATTTGACCGAGTCATTACGTGCCCAGCCTGAGCACGAGCAGTACGAATTCTCCGAAATGCGCGCGGCCGAGAAGGCCGAGTTCGCCCGTAAGCGGGCCATAGCGGCCCGCACCGTCGCCGGGCATGCGCACAACGCCGCCGACTGCCTGTCATTGCTGTCGATGCTCGGCCTCGACGCCCAGGCGGGCAAGCTCGTCGGTCGCCCCTGATCCTCGGTATCCACCCACGTAATCGGGCAATTGGTGCGTGGGCAATTAGACTGGATACTCGGACGTACCGGTCACCGGAGAGTCGGTGGCCGGTGAGTACGCCGGTGGCCTGTGGCGTACAGCAGGAGCGAGGAGGTGGGGCCCGATGTCGTCGAGCACCGAGGATCGCCGCTTCGAGGTTCTCCGCGCGATCGTGGCGGACTACGTGGCGACCAAGGAGCCGATCGGTTCCAAGACACTGGTCGAGCGGCACAACCTGGGTGTGTCCAGCGCGACAGTGCGCAACGACATGGCGGTGCTGGAAGCGGAGGGATACATCACTCAGCCGCACACCAGTTCCGGCCGTATCCCCACCGACAAGGGCTACCGCCAGTTCGTCGACCGGATCTCCGAGGTCAAACCGCTGTCCCAGGCCGAGCGCCGGGCCATCATGCAGTTCCTGGAATCCGGTGTCGACCTCGACGACGTGCTGCGCCGTGGGGTGCGCCTGCTCGCCCAGCTGACCCGGCAGGTCGCTGTCGTGCAGTACCCCACGGTCTCGGCCTCGACCGTGCGCCACATCGAAGTCGTCGCGCTCAATCCGGCGCGGCTGTTGCTGGTGGTCATCACCGACACCGGTCGCGTCGACCAGCGCATCGTCGACCTCGGCGCGCTGATCGACGACGACGATCTGGCCGCGCTGCGCGCCCTGCTCGGTGCCGCGATGGACGGCAAGCGCCTGGCGACGGCCTCCGCCGCGGTCGCCGCACTGCCGGAGAGCGCGCCGCAGAAACTGCGCGATGTGCTCATCCGGGTCTCGACGGTTCTGGTCGAGACGCTCGTCGAGCATCCGGAGGAGCGTCTCGTGCTCGGCGGCACCGCCAATCTCACCCGCAACGCCGCCGACTTCGGTTTGCCCGGCGCGCTGCGGCAGGTGCTCGAAGCGCTCGAAGAACAGGTCGTCGTGCTCAAGTTGCTCGCCGCGGCGCAACAGCCGGGCACCGTCACGGTGCGCATCGGCGAGGAGACCCAGGTCGAGGAGATGCGCGGCACCTCGGTGGTCACCACCGGGTACGGCGCCTCGGGCTCGGTGCTCGGCGGCATGGGGGTGCTCGGGCCGACCCGGATGGACTACCCGGGCACGATCGCCTCGGTGGCGACCGTCGCCAGGTACATCGGCGAGGTCCTGGCCGAGCGCTGAACCGCGCTGCGAACCCAGCGCGACCGAGGTCACGGTACGGCGCTGCTACGCTCGGTCTCCGGCCGGATAAAGTTGAGTGCATCCGACTGATGGTGCTCCTGCGTTCGGCGGGGGCGGCACGAGTGCGAGTACAGCGACCCAAGGACTAGAGAACTCACGTGGCACGGGACTACTACGGACTACTCGGCGTCGGGCGCAATGCGACCGACCAGGAGATCAAGCGCGCGTACCGGAAGCTGGCGCGTGAACTCCACCCGGACGTCAATCCGGACGAGGCGGCGCAGGCCAAGTTCAAGGACGTGTCGACCGCCTACGAGGTGCTCTCCGATCCGGAGAAGCGCCGGATCGTCGACATGGGCGGCGACCCGATGGAGTCCGGCGGCGGAGCCGGCGGATTCTCGGGCGCCGGCTTCGGCGGCCTCGGCGATGTGTTCGAGGCATTCTTCGGCGGTATGAGCGGTGCGGGTGGCGGTGGCCAGCGCAAGCCGCGCGGCCGCGTGCAGGCAGGCGCCGACTCGCTGCTGCGTACCCGCCTGAGCCTGGCCGAGTGCGCGGTCGGGGTCACCAAGCACCTCACGGTCGACACCGCCGTGCTCTGCGACCTGTGCCAGGGTTCGGGCACCAACGGCGACTCCCAGCCGATTCGCTGTGAAACCTGTGGCGGCGCGGGCGAAGTGCAGTCGGTGCAGCGCTCCTTCCTCGGCCAGGTCCTCACCTCCCGGCCCTGCCCGACCTGTCGCGGCGCGGGTGAGACCATCCCCGATCCCTGTGGCAAGTGCGGCGGCGACGGCCGGGTGCGTGCGCGTCGCGAGATCGCCGCGCCGATCCCCGCCGGCGTCGCCAACGGCATGCGGGTGCGGCTGGCCGCCCAGGGCGAGGTCGGCCCCGGCGGCGGCCCGGCGGGCGACCTCTACGTGGAGATCGTCGAGCAGCCCCACGACGTGTTCGTCCGCGACGGCGACGACCTGCACTGCACCGTCCGTGTCCCGATGGTCGACGCGGCGCTGGGCACCACCGTCGTGATCGACACCATCCTCGACGGACCCACCGAACTGACCATCGCCCCGGGCACCCAGCCGGGCGAGGTCTCGGTGCTGCGCGGCCACGGTATGCCCAAGCTGCGCTCCGGCGTGCGCGGCGATCTGCTCGCGCATCTGGACATCGTGATCCCGTCCAAGCTGGACAGCAAGCAGACCGATCTGCTGCGCAAGTACAAGTCGATGCGCGACCGCGACCGCGCCGAGGTGATGTCGGCGCAGTCCGAGCACAACAGCGGCCTGTTCGCCCGGTTGCGGGCTTCGTTCAGCGGACGCTGATCCGTTGGCCGCCACGGTCTTCTACCTCGACGACATTCCCGAGCCCGGGCAGATCGCGGTGCTGGACGGCCCGGAGGGACGGCACGCCGCCACGGTGCGCCGCACCAGGGTCGGCGAAGCGATCACCCTCTCCGACGGCCGCGGCCTGCTCGCGGCCGCGGAAGTGGTCGAAGCCCAGCGCGACCGCCTGGATCTGCGCGTACTCGATCGCGTCGTCGCGCCGCGGCCCACACCGGAAGTGACCGTGGTGCAGGCGCTTCCGAAATCGGATCGCTCCGAACTCGCGGTGGATCTGATGACCGAGGCGGGCGCGGACACCATCGTCCCCTGGCAGGCGATCCGCTGTGTCGCCAAGTGGGAAGGCAAGGCCGCCAAGGGAATCGAGA
>NZ_BAGA01000052.1 GCF_000308595.1 Nocardia higoensis NBRC 100133
GTCGCACCCGATCGCGAACGTGATCGGCAACTCGCCAACCCGTCGCCGCTGGTCGTGCCCGCCGCGCAGATTCCTGCCGTGCTGGATCTGCCGACCAGGACGCCGCCGCCGGTGCATGTTCCGGACAACGGCGGCGGCGACACCGGCGTCCTCCCCCCGGGCACCACCGTGCCTCCGCTCACCCCGAAGCTGCCGATCCCGGACCTGTCGACCCCCACCCCCGGCATCCCGCTGCCGACCGGCGACCCGACTTCTCCCGGGCTGCCCACCACGCTCCCCGGCATGCCGACGAAGACACCGGGCCCGATCACCACGGCGCCCGGCACCGACGATGATCTCCCCCTCCCCGGCACCGGTTCGCAGCCCTCGACCACCCCGTCGGTATCGGTGCCCACGCCCTCGGTGACCGTGCCCAGCGCCGAGGTGCCCACCCAGACCGTGCCGACGCCCAGCCAGACCGTGCCGCTGCCGACGCAGACCGTGCCGACCCAGCAGCCCCACCCGACCCAGACCGTCCCCACCCAGGCCGTGCCCACCGCCGGTGTGCCCGGTGGCGCCACCCAGCCGACCGTGGATGTGCCTGCCCCGCCCACTGTGGCCGTGCCGACGGCTGCCGTCGTCCCGACCAACTCGCCGCTGCATCTCGACTCGATCAGTGACGACGGCGCGGGCGCGTACCACTACTCGACGTATGCGGCGACCGCTCACCATGCGACACTGTCGAGCGGTCTCGGCGCGGGCCTGTGGCCCGAGGACGTAGGTGCGGATCTGCATCCGGGAGCATCCGTGGTCGACCCGGTGCTGTACTGATCGAGCCGTTCGCGGCAACGGGGAGCACGCCCATCGAACGATCCGAGCGCGCCACGCAGGAGTAAGGAGGAGGCTTGTCTGCCGCAGCTGGGCTGGAGCCGGCGACGGTGAAACATCCCGCCGCGATGACGCCGCTCATCCGGATGCTCGACGAACTGCGGGAGATGACCAGATCCGCGGGACGTGACGACCTGGACGCCCGGTTGAGCATGGTCCGCGCCAGAATCAGTGATCCGCGGGTGCGTCTGGTCGTCGTCGGCGACCCGAAGAACGGCATGAGCACGCTGGTCAACGGCTTGGTCGGGGCGCCGGTCAGCGCCACCGACGCCGAGCTGAGCGCGCCGGTCATCGTCGAGTACGGCAGCGAGCCGACCGCGTCGGTGATCAAGGCCGTCGGGCCGGGGCGCAGCGAACGTCAGCCCGTCGATCCCGCGCACCTGCGATCGATGCTGACCGTCCAGGGCGTCGTCCGCGCCGAACGCACCGAGCCGAGCGCGTTGCTGGCCGACGGCATCGTCCTGATGGACGCACCGGGCAGCGGCGACGAGCGGATGAAGTGGTCGATGATCGCCGCCGCCGACGCCGTGCTCTACGTGACCGACGCGTCGGCGGAACTGTCTGCCGCGCAATTGGATTACCTGCAGCGCATCCAGCAGTTCTGCCCGACGGTCATCTGTGTGCTCAACAAGATCGACCTGTATCCGCACTGGTCGCATGTGCAGCAGCGGGACCGGGAACTGCTCGATGCCGCCGGGCTCGGATTCGCGGTGGCCCCGGTCTCGGCACGGCTGCACCGCGAGGCCGCGGACATCCACCGCGACATGGAATCCGGTGTGCCGCAACTGATCGACCATCTGCGTGATCAGGTGATCTCGCGCGCCGATGCGGTGGCCAGGGAGGCCGCCCTGCGCGACATCCAGCTCACCGCCGACAACCTCGCCGTCACGCTCTACACCGAGGCGGAGTCCCTGCGTGATCCGCGCAGGCGCGCCGAGATCACCCAGCAGCTGACCATCGCCCGCGAGGAAGCCGATCAGTTGCGCCAGCGCACCGCCAACTGGCAGATCACCCTGGCCGACGGCGCGGGCGAGCTCATGGCCGATATCGAGCACGATCTGCGGCATCGGCTGCGCAGGCTGGCGCGCGACGCCGAGGCCGAGATCGCGCAGACCGATCCGGCGCGCAACTGGAAGGAGTTCGGCGCCGACCTCGACGCTCGCATCTGCGAAGCCATCGAGGAGAACTTCGTCATGGCGCACTACCGCTCGGTCGAGTTGTGCGAGCAGGTGGCCTCGAAGTTTCCCGCGGGCAATCGCCCGCCGCCGCTGCCGGACCTGCGGTTGAGCGATCCCGGCGAGGTGCTCGAGCACGTCGCGCCGTTGGAAGAGCTCGACAGCGCGAATCCCGGTGTGACGCAACAGGTTCTGTCCGGCCTGCGCGGATCCTACGGCGGCATCCTGATGGTGGGTCTGGCCACCAGCCTGCTCGGCATGTCGCTGGTGAACTGGTATTCGGCGGGCGCCGGTGTGCTGCTCGGCATCAACGCGATCTGGGACGACCGCAAGAACCGCAAGCTGCGCAGGCGCGCCGAGGCCAAGGTGGCGGTGGCGCGGCTGATGGACGATGTGATCTTCCAGGTCGGCAAGGAATCGCGTAACCGATTGCGCGCCATGCAGCGTTCGCTGCGCGACCACTTCACCGAGATCGCGAGTCAGGCGCTGCGCGCTGTCGACGAGGCGCTGCGCGTCGCCGAGGAGGCCTACGGCAAGTACGGCGACCGGCGCGAGGACCGGCTCGCCGAACTCAACTCCCAGCTGGGCAAACTGCGCGCCGTGCGGGACCGCGCGACCGACATGGCCGCCTGAACCGTCCCGCCTGCCGCGTTCAGTTCTGCTGATGGGCGGGCCGGAACCCGCTCGCGTCCTGGTCGTTCTCGGCGCGGATCACATGGGTGACCGCGTTGATCAGCGCCAGGTGGGTGAAGGCCTGCGGGAAGTTGCCCAGATGCCTGCCGTTGCGCGGATCGATCTCCTCGGCATAGAGCTTCAGCGGGCCGGCCAGGCCGAGCAGCCGTTCGCACAGGCGCCGCGCGCGCGGGAGTTCCCCGATCTCCACCAGCGCCGACACCAGCCAGAACGAGCAGATGGTGAAGGAGCCCTCGCCGCCGGAGAGCCCGTCGTCGGTGGTCGCGGTCCGGTACCGCAGCACCAGGCCGTTCTCGGTGAGCCGGTCGGCGATCGCGAGCACGGTGGCGCGTACCCGGTGGTCGTTCGGCGGCAGGAAGCGCAGCAGCACGACGAGCAGCAGGGACGCGTCCAGGGCGTCGCTGCCGTAGGCCTGGGTGAACACGCCCTCCTCGGTGACGCCGTTGGCCAGCACGTCGGCTTTGATCTCCTCGGCGATCCGCCCCCACTCGGCCGCCCGTTCGAACTGCGAGTGCATCGCCGCCAGCTTCGCGCCACGATCGAGCGCCACCCAGCACATCACTTTCGACGAGGTGAAGTGCTTGGGTTCGCCGCGCACCTCCCAGATGCCGCGATCCGGTTCGCGCCAATGCGCGATCGCGGCGTCGACCTGCTGTTCCAGCAGCGGCCACAGCGTCTCGGGCACCTGACTGCGCGATCTCACGTGCAGGTACACCGCGTCGAGCATGGTGCCCCAGATATCGTGCTGTTTCTGGCAGTACGCACCGTTACCGATGCGGACCGGGCGCGCGCCGTCGTATCCGGTCAGCTGCGGCAGCTCGACTTCGGTGAGCTCGCGTTCGCCACCGATACCGTAGAGCACCTGGAGCGGGACGGGTTCGCCGTCGGCGCCGGTGGTCACGTCGTTGAGGAAAGCGAAGAAGTCGTCGGCCTCGCGGTCCAGGCCGAGGGTGTACAGGCCCCACAGAGCGAAACTGGCGTCCCGGACCCAGCTGTAGCGGTAGTCCCAGTTGCGTTGCCCGCCCGGCTGTTCGGGCAGCGAGGTGGTGGCCGCGGCCAGCAGCGCGCCGGTCGGGGCGTAGGTGAGGCCCTTCAGGGTGAGCGCGCTGCGTTGCAGATAGTTGCGCCAGGGGTGGTCGGGGAACTTTCCGAGCGTGATCCACTGCCGCCAGCTCTCGATGGTGCGGTACATCTTCTCGGCGGCGTCGGCGAAGGTGACGGGCGCGGGCAGCTCCGACCAGGTCAGCGCCACGAACACCTGGTCGCCCTCGCGCATCCGGGTGCGTGCGCGCGCCTGCCTGCCTTCCAGGCCGAGACGCAGATCGGTGGTCAGCACCAGGCCGGGAGCTCCGCTGCGATCGTCCTTCGGCACGGCGGTGGCCTGCTCGTAGACCTTGCCGGTGTACTCCCACTCGGCCGAGGTGAGGTGGTAATCGAAGGAGGGCTCGCAGCTCATCTCCAGTTCGACGGTGCCGTTGACGCATTTCACGGTGCGCAGCAGCATGTGCTCGGCGTCCCAGTCCATCGGTGTGCGGCGGTGGGTCCGGCTGCGCTGGTCGTTGTTGTGCCAGGGTCCGAGCACCAATGCGTCGCGCACGATCAGCCAGCCGGTCGCGCTCTGCCAGGTGGTCTCCAGGATCAGGCCGCCGGGCAGGTAGCGACGCGCCGCGGGGACGGTGCACCCGTAGGGTCCCAGGCGGAAGTGCCCGGCACTGCGGTCGAGCAGCGCGCCGAACACGCTGGGGGAGTCCGGGCGGGGCAGGCACATCCATTCGACCGAGCCGTTGGAGGCGATCAGGCAGTTGGTCTCGCAGTCGGACAGGAACGCGTAGTCGTCGATCGGCGGAAAGGTGGCGGGACGCGGGTGCCCGGCATACGCGCCCGGATTGTTGTCCTGCACGGCGGCCGGGATCGGCAGGTCGTTCGGTTCGGTATACGACGCCATAACCCATCATCGGGCTCCACCGCCCTCATCGTCCACCGCCCGGCTCCCTGTGTCCGGTGCCCGGAGCAGTAGGCTGGCAGTGTGGAACGCATAGCGGGCTGGTGGGACGGTTTCGAATTGTGGGTGGCGGGGTTGCCGTTCATTCCGCAGTTCTTCGTCGTCCTGGTCGGCATGGTGCCGGTGAGCTTCGCCATCGCCTACCTGCTCGACCGTGGTCTGCGCGCCGCCCTGCGGATGCTCGGCCGGGACCGCAACGAGGGCTCGACCGGATCCCGGGCGGCCGGGTTCCCGGCAGGTGAGTCGCCCGCCGAGTCGATGCGGCCCGAACCCGCGCACAGCGGAGCGCACTGATGCCGCGCTCGCGAGTACAGCTCGCTCTCGTCGCCCTCCTGGTGCTCGTCCTGGTGGCCTGGTTCTTCACCCGCTGATTTCTGCGTGCGCCGGTGGGGGAGTAGATTCATTCGATTCGAACCGCGGTCCGCGCTCTGCTAGAGTCTGCGCGTGTCTTCGAACGCCGTACCGCAGGTCCGCCATGAATTGGCGTTGATCGCTGTCGGCAATCTCGCGGTCGCCGACATTCTCTGTCGCTGAAGCGTGTTCGGACACGTCTGCGCTTCCTGTCCCGTAGACCGGCGCGCACCCATGCAGGCGTGACCGTGCCCGCCGGCCCCCGGCCGGCAGACGCGCCGCTGTCGTCACAACTCTGCCGACAGGTCTACCCGATTCTCAGCTCGTCTCCGCTCCGACGCACCCGGCGTCGTCGCGGTACGCACCGAAAGGGCACCCCGATGTCTCGCAGAACCTGGCTCGCTCCGCGCCGCCGCTTCGCCGCCGCCGCTCTCACCACCGTCGCCGCGGTCGTCCTCACGGCGTGCGGTGGCGGTGCCAGCGATTCCGTGGAGGGCGGCGGCGCCGACGGCAGCGGGGGCAGCATCAACCTCTACGCCTACGCCGTCCCGAAGCCCGGGTTCGACAAGGTCATCCCCGAGTTCCAGAAGACCGAAGCCGGCGCCGGCGTGCAGATCCAGCAGTCCTACGGCGCCTCGGGCGATCAGTCCCGCAAGGTCAAGGACGGCGCGCAGGCCGATGTCGTCAACTTCTCCGTCGAGCCCGACATCACCCGCCTGGTCAAGGCCGGTCTGGTCGACGAGAGCTGGAACGCGGGCGCCGACAAGGGTGTGCCGTTCGGTTCGGTCGTGGCGATCGTGGTCCGCAAGGGCAACCCCAAGAACATCCAGAACTGGGACGACCTGTTGAAGCCCGGTGTCGAGGTCGTCACCCCGAACCCGTTCAGCTCGGGCTCGGCCAAGTGGAACCTGCTCGCTCCCTACGCGGCGAAGTCCGAGGGCGGCAAGAACCCGCAGGCCGGCCTGGATTACCTGAGCCAACTGATCTCGCCCGAGCACGTGAAGGTGCAGCCGAAGTCGGGCCGTGAGGCGACCGAGACCTTCCTGCAGGGCACCGGTGACGTGTTGCTCAGCTACGAGAACGAGGCGATCTTCGCCGAGCGCAACGGCGACCCGATCGAGCACATCGTGCCCGCCGACACCTTCAAGATCGAGAACCCGGTCGCGGTCCTGAAGAACGCCCAGAACCCGGAGAAGGCCGTCGCCTTCCGCGACTTCCTGTTCACCCCGGAAGGCCAGAAGGCCTGGGCCTCGGCCGGCTTCCGCCCGGTCGACCCGCAGGTCGCCGCCGAGTTCGCCGCCGACTTCCCGACCCCCGCGAAGCTGTGGACCATCGATGATCTCGGTGGCTGGGCCAAGGTCGACAGTGAGCTGTTCACCGCGGACACCGGTTCGGTCGCGGTCATCTACGAGAACGCCACCAGGTGACCTGGTGAGCTGAAGCACACGGAATACTGGATCAACGTGACTGACAGCAGTAGCGCCGACGCCGGAGCGAAATCCGGCGTCGGCCTCGCAGAGAAACAGCCACGCCCCCGGCGCTCGCCGTCGGCGTGGCTGCGGGTCAGCGGCTCGGTCGGCCCGCTGGGGATCGCCACGGCGGTGTTGTGGCTGAGCATCATCGTGCTGCTGCCGCTGGCCGCGCTGACCGTCACCTCGTTCGAGAACGGTTGGTCCGGATTCTGGGACGCGGTTACCGCGCCCGCCGCCCTCGACGCGCTGCGCATCACCGTCTTCGTGTCGGTGGTGGTCGCGGTGATCAACGTCGTGATGGGCACGCTCATCGCCTGGGTTCTCGTCCGTGACGAGTTCCCCGGCAAGGGCGTGGTCAACGCGCTGATCGACCTGCCGTTCGCCCTGCCGACCATCGTGGCCAGCATCGTGCTGCTGTCGCTCTACGGTCCGCAGAGCCCGGTGAACATCCATCTCAACGCCACCCAGCCCGGTCTGGTCGTCGCGCTGGCCTTCGTGACGCTGCCCTTCGTGGTGCGCTCGGTGCAGCCGGTGCTGATCGAGGCCGACCGTGAGGTGGAGCAGGCGGCGCTGTCGCTGGGCGCGAGCAACTGGGTGACCTTCCGCCGGATCGTGCTGCCCGCGCTGACCCCGGCGATCATCAGCGGCGGCGGCCTGGCCTTCGCCCGCGCCATCGGCGAATACGGCTCGGTGGTCCTGATCGGCGGCGCCATCCCGCGTGAGACCGAGATGGCCTCGCAGTACATCCAGAAGCAGATCGAGATCGACCGCCCGATCAACGCCGCCGCGGTGTCGGTGGCCCTGCTGCTGATCGCCTTCGTGACGCTGCTGTTGCTGCGCTTCCTGGCCGATCGCTCCGCGCGCAAGGAACAGTCGAGCCGATGAAAACCTCACCACTGACCCGCCTGTCGTTGCGCACGGTGGCGCTGGCCTATCTGTTCGTGCTGCTGGTGCTGCCGCTGATCATCATCCTGTGGCGCACCTTCGAGAACGGCATCGGCGCGTTCATCGATTCGATCACCACGCCCGCGGCCATCTCGGCGTTCCAGTTGTCGTTGCTCATCGTGGCGATCGTGGTGCCGTTGAACGTCGTGTTCGGCGTCATCACCGCCCTCGCGCTGGTGCGCGGCCGCTTCCCCGGGCGCAATCTGGTGCAGGGCGTCGTGGACCTGCCGTTCGCGGTCTCGCCGGTGGTCGTCGGCGTCGCCCTGATCCTGCTGTGGGGTGCGGGCGGCTGGTTCGGCGGACTGGAGTCCTACGGCTTCAAGGTCATCTTCAGCCTGCCCGGCATGGTGATCGCGACCATCTTCGTGACGCTGCCGTTCGTGGTGCGCGAGGTCGAACCGGTGCTGCACGAGATCGGCGACGACCAGGAACAGGCCGCGGCCACCTTGGGCGCCTCCAAGTGGCAGACGTTCTGGCGGATCACCCTGCCCGCGATCCGCTGGGGCCTGACCTACGGCGTGGTGCTCACCGTCGCCCGCGCGCTCGGCGAGTTCGGCGCGGTGATCATGGTGTCCTCGGCGCTGCCCGGCAAGTCGCAGACGCTGACCCTGCTGGTGCACGGCCGCTACATCAACGACCACAACACCTTCGGCGCCTACTGCGCCGCCACCCTGCTGATGGGCATCGCCCTGGTGACCCTGCTGCTGATGACCGTTCTCGAACGCAAGCGGGACGCCAAATGATCACCCGCGCCGGAGGCATTTCATGATCACCGTGACCAACGCCCGCAAGAACTACGGCAGTTTCGCCGCGCTCGACGACGTCACCATCGAGATCCCCTCCGGTGAGCTGACCGCGCTGCTCGGCCCGTCCGGTTCGGGCAAGTCGACGCTGTTGCGCTCGATCGCCGGCCTCGAAACGCTCGACGACGGCGTCGTGGTGATCGCGGGCAAGGACGTGACCCGGGTGGCGCCGCAGAAGCGCGACATCGGCTTCGTCTTCCAGCACTACGCCGCGTTCAAACACATGACGGTGCGCGACAACGTCGCCTTCGGCCTGAAGATCCGCAAGCGGCCCAAGGCCGAGATCGCCAAGCGGGTGGACGAGCTGCTCGGCATCGTCGGCCTGGACGGCTTCCAGCACCGCTACCCGGCGCAGCTGTCCGGCGGTCAGCGTCAGCGCATGGCGCTGGCCAGGGCGCTGGCGGTCGACCCGCAGGTGCTGCTGCTCGACGAGCCCTTCGGCGCGCTCGACGCCAAGGTCCGCGCGGACCTGCGTACCTGGCTGCGCAGGCTGCACGAGGAAGTGCACGTCACGACCGTGCTCGTCACCCACGACCAGGAGGAGGCGCTCGACGTCGCCGACCGGATCGCGGTGATGAACAAGGGCCGCATCGAGCAGGTCGGCACCCCCGAGGACGTCTACGACCGGCCCGCCAACGAGTTCGTCATGTCCTTCCTCGGCGACGTCGCCCGGCTCAACGGCCACATGGTGCGCCCGCACGACATCCGCGTCGGCCGCGACCCCAGCATGGCGCTGGCCGCGGACGAGGGCACCGCCGAGTCGGCGGGCGTCACCAGGGCCACGGTGGAGCGCGTCG
>NZ_BAGA01000051.1 GCF_000308595.1 Nocardia higoensis NBRC 100133
CGCGCCGCTGTTCCTGCCGCCGGACGCCTCTGCCGCGGAACAGCTTCGCAAGAAGCGCCGCGCCGAACGCGACAGCCGTCGCGCCGAGCGGGAGGCGGCCGAATCCGCCGCCGAGACCCCCGCCGCCGAGGCCGCGCCGGTCGGCGCCGCCGCGGAGACCGACGACACCGAGCAGGACCAGCACGGCGACACCGATCAGCACGGTGAGGCCGACGGTCAGCCGCGCAGGCGCCGCCGCGGTCGTCGTGGCCGGGGCCGGGGCCGTGGCGAGCAGCACAGCGATGGCGATCAGACCGACGAGCACGACGGCGACGACCAGGATCACGACGAGCACGACCACGGCGACGAATCCGAGGCCGACACCGGCGAGGACGCGCAGCAGGCGCGCCCCGCGGACCGCGCCGAGCACGAGGCCGAGTCCGAGGAATCCGGCGACGAGGGCGACACCGTCGAATCGTCCGAGGATGCCGACGAGGCCTCGGACAGCTCCACCCGCCGCCGCCGTCGCCGCAGGCGTCGCAAGGTCGGCGGCGACGGTGAGGCCGAGCCGGCCGACGACGATCCGCCGAATACCGTCGTGCACGAGCGTGAACCGCGCAACAAGTCGCGCGCCCGCACGAGCGTCGACGAGGTGCAGGGCATCACCGGCTCGACCCGTCTGGAGGCCAAGCGTCAGCGTCGCCGCGACGGACGCGAAGCCGGGCGGCGGCGTCCGCCGATCCTGACCGAGTCGGAGTTCCTGGCCCGCCGGGAAGCGGTCGACCGGGTCATGGTCGTCCGCGAGAAGAACTTCCCCGACCATCCGAACATCACCCAGGTCGCGGTGCTCGAGGACGACATCCTCGTCGAGCATTTCGTCACCGATACCGGCGCGCCGTCGATGGTGGGCAATGTCTACCTCGGCAAGGTGCAGAACGTGCTGCCGAGCATGGAGGCGGCCTTCGTCGACATCGGCCGTGGCCGCAACGGCGTGCTGTACGCCGGCGAGGTGAACTGGGAAGCCGCCGGGCTCGGCGGCAAGGAACGCAAGATCGAGCAGGCGCTCAAGCCCGGCGATCAGGTGCTGGTGCAGGTCTCCAAGGACCCGGTCGGGCACAAGGGCGCCCGCCTGACCACCCAGATCAGCCTGGCCGGCCGCTTCCTGGTGTACGTGCCGGGCGGCACCTCCACCGGCATCAGCCGCAAGCTGCCCGACACCGAGCGCAAGCGGCTCAAGGAGATCCTGCGCGAGATCGTTCCCGCCGACGCGGGCGTCATCATCCGCACCGCCTCCGAAGGCGTCAGCGAGGCCGAGCTGGCCCGCGACGTGGAGCGGCTGCAGAGCACCTGGCGCGCCATCGAGGAGCAGTCGAAGAAGGACGGCGGCGGCCCGAAGACCCTCTACGAGGAGCCCGATCTCCTGGTGAAGGTCATCCGTGACCTGTTCAACGAGGATTTCTCCAAGCTGGTCATCGAAGGCGAGCGGGCCTGGACCACGGTGGAGAACTACATCCGCACCGTCGCCCCCGATCTGCTGGCGCGGGTGTCGCGGCACGAGAACAACGGGCTGGACGTCTTCGAAGCGCATCGCATCGACGAGCAGCTGGCCAAGGCGCTCGATCGCAAGGTGTGGCTGCCCTCCGGCGGCACCCTGGTGATCGATCGCACCGAGGCGATGACCGTGATCGACGTGAACACCGGCAAGTTCACCGGCTCCGGCGGCAGCAACCTGGAGGAGACGGTCACCAGGAACAACCTGGAGGCGGCCGAGGAGATCGTGCGCCAGATGCGGCTGCGCGACATCGGCGGCATGATCGTCGTCGACTTCATCGACATGGTGCTCGAGTCCAACCGGGACCTGGTGCTGCGCAGGCTCACCGAGGCGCTCGGCCGGGACCGCACCCGCCACCAGGTCTCCGAGGTGACCTCGCTCGGCCTGGTCCAGATGACCCGCAAGAAGCTGGGCACCGGGCTGGTGGAGGCCTTCTCGACCACCTGCGAGCACTGCCACGGCCGTGGCCTGATCGTGCACAACTATCCGGTCGAGCCGTCGCAGTCCGAGGAAGGCGGCAGCCGCAGGGACAGCGGTACCCGCCGCCGTCGCGGCCGGGACAAGGGCGCTGCGCCGGCCGCGCCCGCGACCAACGGCGTGGCCCCGCATGTGGCCGAGCCGGTCGAGGACGCGGCGGTCAAGCGCGCGCATCCGGTCGCGCTGGCGATGGCGGCGCATCACTCGGGTGAGTCCGGCGAGGCCGAATCCGGTTCCGACCGGGCCGCCGAGCATGTCGATGCCACGGCCTCGGCAGAGACGGGCGAGGCGCGGGAGATTTCCGCCCACGAGGACGGCTCCGAGCAGGCGCAGCGGCCGAGCCGGTCGCGGCGGCGGTCGCGGCGTGGCGAGGCGGCTCGCGCCGCAGCGGCCGAGGCCGAGGCTGCTGCGGCGACCGAGCAGGCGGACGCCGAAGCGGTCGAGACCGTGGCTTCGGCCGAGGTCACCGCTCCCGCCGAGGTCGCCGCTTCTGCCGAGGCCGCCGGTCCGGTCGGGTCGGGCCCGGAGACGGCTGAGGCCGTCGCTGTCGAGGAGACCACCGATGTGGAATCCGCGACCGCCGCACCGGCTGCCGCAGGCACCGGCGAGGCGGACGCGCACGCCGAAGAGGTCGAAGCCGGTGCGGAGCCGGGTGCCGAGCCGCTCGCGGCGGCCGAGGCCCCGGTGGCCGAGGGGGTGACCGAACCGGCACCGAAGCCGCGTCGCCGCCGGGTTGCCCGCACCAAGGGCGCGCTCTCGACCGACAGCGCTCCCGCGGTGTTCGTGGTGTCCGGCAGCGAAGCGCCCGCCACCCCGGTGCTCGATGACGGTCCGGCGCCGGCCGTGCTGCCCAGGGAAAGGCCACGTCGCCGTGCGGTGGGCCGTCCGGCCGGTCCGCCCGTGGACGCGCCCAACTGAGGTCGTCCCCGGTGACGGCGAGCCTCCCGGCGCGCCGTCACCGGGCCGGTGAGGGGTGACCGCGGGGTTGCCAGGAGGCCGAATTGGGTAGCGGGGACCCCTTCTGCTAGCCTTGATCGGTCGCTGCCTGGCGATGCGCATGATGCCGACGCGTTCGAAGTGCTCTCCGATATCGAAGAAGTGCAGACATCGGAGAAGACACGAGCGGTCGGCGGAGCAAGCGCCCCGTGCAGCAACCAGCCAAGACAAGTCGCGTCGCAACCTGTGGCGCGGTGAGCACGATTAAGACATACATCGAGTGGAGGAAGCCGACCGATGGCAACGTACGCGATCGTCAAGACCGGCGGAAAGCAGTACAAGGTCGCGGTCGGTGACCTGGTGAAGGTCGAAAAGATCGAAGGCGCGCCCGGCGCCGCCGTCGAGCTCTCGCCCGTCCTCGTGGTGGACGGCGCCGAACTGACCACCGACGCGGCCGCGCTGGCCGGCCGTTCGGTGACCGCGGAACTGGTCGAGCAGACCAAGGGCCCCAAGATCCGCATTCACAAGTTCAAGAACAAGACCGGCTACCACAAGCGCCAGGGTCACCGTCAGCCGCTGACGGTCCTGAAGGTCACCGGCATCAAGTAAGCACCGGCCAGCAAGCATCACCGAGGAGACACTGCTATGGCACACAAGAAGGGCGCGTCCAGCTCCCGGAACGGACGCGATTCCAACGCCCAGCGGCTCGGCGTCAAGCGCTTCGGCGGCCAGACCGTCAAGGCCGGCGAGATTCTGGTCCGTCAGCGCGGCACCCACTTCCACCCCGGCGTGAACGTCGGCCGTGGCGGCGACGACACCCTGTTCGCCCTGTCGGCGGGTGCGGTGGAGTTCGGCACCAAGCGTGGTCGCAAGACCGTCAATATCGTTGTCCCGGAGCCGGTTCAGGCCTGACCGCCGAGCCGATCCGGACTCGAGCCGAGCGGGTCAGGGTGCCAACCCTGGCCCGCTTTTCGCGTTCCCGGCGGGGTTCGCTCCCGTCGTCCCGTAACCCCGGAATGCGAGCGAGGACACGTTCGTAGACCAGCCCAGAAGGAGGATGATTCGACCATGTCGAAATTCATCGACCGTGTCGTGCTGCATGTGCGCGCAGGCAAGGGCGGTCACGGCTGCGCGTCGGTGCACCGCGAGAAGTTCAAGCCGCTCGGCGGCCCGGACGGCGGCAACGGCGGCAACGGCGGCGACGTCGTCCTCGAAGTCGACCCGAATGTGCACACCCTGCTCGACTTCCACTTCCACCCGCACGCCAAGGCAGGCAACGGCAAGCCCGGCGAGGGCGGCAACCGGGACGGCAAGATGGGCGCCGATCTGGTGCTCAAGGTGCCCGACGGCACCGTCGTCCTCGGCCGGGACGGTGAGATCCTCATCGACCTGGTCGGTGCGGGCAACCGGTTCGTCGCCGCGCGCGGCGGTCGCGGCGGGCTCGGCAACGCGGCGCTGTCGTCGAAGGCGCGTAAGGCCCCCGGCTTCGCGCTGCTCGGTGAGGAGGGCGAGGAGCACGATCTCGTCCTGGAACTGAAGTCCGTCGCCGATGTCGGCCTGGTCGGCTTCCCCTCGGCGGGCAAGTCCTCGCTCGTGTCGGTGCTCTCGGCCGCCAAGCCGAAGATCGCCGACTACCCCTTCACCACTCTGGTCCCGAACCTCGGCGTCGTCGCCAGCGGCGATACCACCTTCACCGTCGCCGACGTGCCCGGCCTCATCCCCGGCGCCAGCGAGGGCCGCGGCCTCGGCCTGGACTTCCTGCGCCACCTGGAACGCTGCGCGGTGCTCGCCCACGTGGTCGATTGCGCGACTCTCGAACCCGGCCGCGACCCGATCTCCGATGTGGACGCCCTCGAAGCCGAGCTGGCCGCCTACAAGCCCGCGCTGTCGGCCGACGAGAGCCTGGGCGATCTGGCCGACCGCCCGCGCGTGGTGATCCTCAACAAGACCGACGTGCCCGACGCCGCCGAACTCGCCGACATGGTGACCCCGGAGTTCACCGCACGCGGCTGGCCGGTCTTCCAGATCTCCGCCGTCTCGCGCGCCGGGCTGCGCCCGCTGACCTTCGCGCTGGCCGATCTGGTCCGCGAATACCGGGAAGCGCACCCGAAGGCCGCGCCCAAGCGTCCGGTCATCCGCCCGATCGCGGCCGACGAGTCCGGCTTCAGCGTCTACGCCGATCCCGCCGAGCCCGGCGGCTTCATCGTGCGCGGCGCGCGCCCGGAGCGCTGGGTGCGCCAGACCGCCTTCGACAACGACGAGGCCGTCGGCTATCTCGCCGACCGGCTCGCTCGCCTCGGCGTCGAGGAGGAGCTGGTGCGCCGAGGTGCCGTCCCCGGCGCCCCGGTGACCATCGGCGATGTCTGCTTCGAGTGGGAGCCGCAGATCGCCGCCGGTGTCGACATGGTCCGCACCGGTCGCGGCACCGACGCCAGGCTGGAACAGTCCGAGCGGATCGGTGCCGCCGAACGCAAGCACGCGTCGCGGGTGCGTCGCGGTCTGGTGGACGCGGACGAGGACCAGCAGTGACCGGACTCGCCGGCAGGCGCGGCGGTTCGGCGGGGGACGGAGAACAGTAGAGAGGCTCGCCCGCGCCCACCGTGCCGACACGGCACCGGTCCGCGCGGGCTCGCGGTAGGAGTGTTGTGGTGACACAGGTGAATGCGCTGGGTGGTACCGAGGAGCTGAGCGAGGCCAGACAGGCCATCGCCTCGGCGCGCAGCGTGGTCGTGAAGATCGGTTCCTCGGCGTTGACCAGCCTGAAAGGCGGTCTCGACACCGTCCGGCTGGATCGGCTCGCCGATGCCGTGGAGGCGAGGATGCGCGCCGGTTCCGATGTGGTCGTGGTGTCCTCGGGAGCGATCGGCGCGGGCCTGGCCCCGCTCGGATTACATCGCCGCCCACGCGATCTGGCCACCAAGCAGGCCGCCGCCAGCGTCGGCCAGCTCGCCCTGGCGCACGCCTGGGGCACCTCCTTCGCCCGCTACAACCGCACCGTCGGTCAGGTGCTGCTCAGCGCCGACGACTTCGCCCGCCGCGAGAACCACCGCAACGCCCAGCGCACCCTCGACCGGCTGCGCTCGCTCGGCGCGGTGGCCGTGGTCAACGAGAACGACACCGTCGCCACCGAGGAGATCCGCTTCGGTGACAACGACCGGCTCGCCGCCCTCGTCGCCCACCTGGTCGGCGCGGACGCGCTGGTGTTGCTCTCCGATGTCGAAGGTCTCTACGACGGCGACCCCCGCAAGGGCTCGGCCTCGTTCATCCCCGAAGTCCGCAGCAGCGCCGATCTCGACGGTGTGATCGCGGGCAGCGGCGGCGTGCTCGGCACCGGCGGCATGGCCTCCAAGCTCTCCGCCGCCCGCCTGGCCGCCGACGCGGGCGTTCCGGTCCTGCTGGCCGCCGCGGAACAGGCGGGCACCGCACTGTCCGAAGGCACCGTCGGCACCGCCTTCGCCGCCCGCCCGACCCGGCTGTCGGCCCGCAAGTTCTGGGTCCGCCACGCCGCCGACAGCCGCGGCGCGCTCGTCCTCGACGACGGCGCCGTCCACGCCGTCGCCCTCCGGCGCCGCTCCCTGCTGGCGGCGGGTATCACCGGCGTCCGCGGCCGCTTCTACGGCGGCGACGTCGTCGATTTGCTCGCCACCGACCACCGCCTCGTCGCCCGCGGCGTCGTCGAATACGACAGCACCGAGTTGTCGACCATGCTCGGCCGCTCCACCACCGAACTCCCCGACACCATGCAGCGCCCGGTCATCCACGCCGACGACCTGGTCCGGGTCTAGCAACCGGGATCGCTGCTTCGGCGCAGGTGTGGGCCTGGTCAACTCGAAGATGAGGCCGAGTCGCGGCCGGATGCGATGCGCTGAAGAGGTGGGGGGACGTCGAGCACGCGGATGTAGGCGCCGAGGAGGGCGGCGGCGTCGAGCATGGCCAGTCCGTGGGCGGTGAGTTTCGCCTGCCAGTGTGTCAGGGAGTCGGTGAGGGTGTCGGCGCTGCCCGCGGTGCGGAGGTGTTCGATCACGGTGGCTATGTGAGCCGGGGGATAGCCGCCGCGCCGTAGCAGGTGGGCCAAACGGGCGTCGCGGATGTCGGCGGCGGCGTAGACGCGGTAGCCGGTGCGGGGGTCGCGGGCGGGGGTGAGTACTCCGGCTCGTTCCCAGACACGCAGGGTGGCGGGGGAGAGTCGGAGCAGGTGGGCCAGTTCGCCGATGGTCCGGGTGCCGGTCGCCTCTGCCGGGTCCGACGTGCCGGACGCGAGGTGTCCGACAGCGCTGCGGACCCGGTCGAGGGTTTCGCGGTCACGGACCAGTTGGACATGGCCGCGGTCGACGGTGCCCAGGGCGGTGTCGAGGTCGCCGCGATGCAGGGCGCGCATGACGTCACCGGCTGTCGGATATCCGAAGGCGGCCACCAGCGCGAGATAGGCCCGGAGCGCGGCCGCGTGCCGTTCGGTGTAGATCCGGTAGCCGGTGGGCGTGCGGTCTGCGGCGGGGAGGAACCCGTCGCTCTCGTAGTTGCGCACGGCCTGGGTGGACAATCCGTGCTCGCGCGCCAGGTCGGCGGGCCGCAGAGTTTTCACCTGTTTGAGGGTATCTGCCCCTGTTACTCGCAATACTCCGCACAAAGTCTCAACTGTTCTTTCAGAGATACGATCGAGACACATGAGTCGAGACATTCTTGAATTCCTCACCCCGTCCTGCGCAGTGCTCGCCCTGGGGGAACCCACCCACCTCGAGCCCTCGATCGCCTGGCTCCGCAACGAACTGTTCGCCCGGCTCGCCGACCACGGGTTCACCTCCATCGCCCTCGAGACCGATCGGGTGGCCGCGCGCCTGGTCGACGACTACGTCCGTCGCGGTGTGGGCGATCTCGATACGGTGCTGCGCGAAGGCTTCTCCCACGGCTTCGGCGCCTTCCCGGCCAACCGCCGGCTCGTGACCTGGATGCGCGAGCACAACGAGAATCTGCCGCCGCAGCGCCGCCTCGCCTTCCACGGTTTCGACGCACCGCTGGAGACCATGAGTGCTCCCAGCCCACGCCGCTACCTCGAATTCGCTCGGGACTACCTGGATTACGACGTCGATACGGACGGTCTGCTCGGCGCCGACGAACTCTGGAGCCGCACCGAAGCGGTACTCGACCCGACCTCGTCACCCGGCCTGACCCCCGAAGCCGGACGGCTGCGCACCGTCGTCGACGACATGTGCCTCGAATTGCAGATCCGCACACCGGGTCTCGTCGCGACGACCTCCCGCGACGAATGGCACACCGCGCGCACCCATCTCATGGCGGCCGTGCACCTGCTGCGCTACCACGCCAAGTGCGCCCGGCGTGTCGACGAGAGCGAACGGCTCACCCGCATGTGCGCGACCAGGGACGCCTGCATGGCCGAGAACCTCGCCGATATCCGCGCCATCGAGTCCGCGCGCGGCGCCACCCTGGTCTTCGCCCACAACCTGCATCTGCAACGCAACCCGGGTTCGATGCGTATGGGGGAGGTGACCGTGGACTGGTTCAGCGCGGGCGCGATCTTCGACGCGATCCACCCCGGCGACTACCGCTTCGTGGTGGGCAGTCTCGGCCGGAGCGCGACGATCGGCCTCGGTGAGCCCGCCCCGGGCACCTTCGAGGGTTCCTTGCAGTCCCGCATCACCGGGTGGGGGCTGTCGGCGCCGGATGAGCTGCCCGACGGCCGGGTCCGCACCGACATCGACCCGATGCAGGGCTACTTCCCGCTCGATCGGGACACCCTCGGCGCGGCCGACGCGGTTCTTCATGTCACCGACGGTGCGGCGGTCACCGCGGCGGTTCGGGCCCGCTGAGCGTTGCGCCCATGCCGGCCCGCCCCGCCGTCAATTCCCCGGACAGGTCGGTCGACCGGTGACCGCGGGGCGGCGGTGGCGACGGCGCGCAGGTTCCATGACGACCAGCACCGGCCCGGGGCCGGCTGCCCGGTCACATCGGACAGCGTGATCCCGCCGTCGACCAGCGTTGCCGTGGCGACCGTGCGTCACGACGCCCCGACCGCGAAAACGGATTGCCACGAATTGCGCGCCGAGGACCCGTTCGGCGCGAGTCAGGAACTGGTCGGGATGACGCCGGGCTGATCCATGCCGGATTCGTGCGCCGCGCCTTGATCCGCGCCCGGGATCGGGCCGGTTACGCCTGGCTGGCCACCGGGGTCGGGAAGCTGACCCGGCACACCGGCGGGAGGGTCCTGAGGGGGCGGTGCCGGCGCCGGTTCTGGCGCCGGTTCTGGCGCGCGTTCCGGGGCGGGAGCAGGCGCAGGCGCAGGCTCGGGGGCGGGCGCAGGTTGAGGCACTGGTTCCGGGGACGGCGCCGGTTCGGGCGCGGGTTCCGGGGGCGGTGCGGGCGACGGATCACTCGGCGTGGGTGGCGCCTCCGGTTCGGGGCTCGGTGCGGGCTCCGACGGCGCCTCCGAAGTCGGCGGCGCCGCATCGGGTCCCGGGCTCGGGGCCGGTTCGGGGCTCGGCGCCTGATCGGCCGGCGGCGCCGGCTCGGCGGGTGCTTCCCGGGGCTCCGACTCCGGTCCCGGCGTAACCCCTTCTCCGGGAGCAACTTCTCCACCCGGCGACTCGGACTCCGCCTCCGGCTGCCGCGCCTCCGGTGCGCCCCCGCTGCCGGGGGCCACATCGGACGCCGGGGCGGGCGCCGACTTCGGCGACGGGACATCGTCGGCGCCGGGAACGCGCAGCGATCCCGGCGGCTCGGGCAGCGCGGGCACGCCGGTACCCGCCGCCGAGTAGGCGGGCTTGTAGATCATGTTCATCGCGAGCACGGCTTCTTGGCGAAGTGCCTCCTGCACCATCTGCGCGTCGATCACCTTCGCCGCTTCCAGCAGCCGGGCGATCGCGCCGATCGGCCCCGAATCACCGGGCGGCACGACAGCCAGCTTCACCGCTTCCGCGGCGGCGGCGACCGCGCCGAGGCGCGCGCCGACCTGCCCCATCACCGCGGTCAGCTCCTCCACCGACTCGGCGAAACTGCGGGTACTGGCGTAGGCGGCGTCGGCGGCCGCGCCCTCCCACTCCATCGAGTTCATCACCCGGTCCGCGGCGGCCCTGGTCAACGGCATCGCACCTGCCACGGTGGCGGCCGCCTCCAGCCAGACACCGGACGCGCGCAGGATCTCCCCGGCGTCGATCTGCTGGGTCTTGGCGTAGATCTCCTCGTGCGACATCGACTCGAAATGCTCCATCGAGCTGATGTAGGTGGGATCGGTACCGGTCATCGGGGCAGCCTCGTCTCGATCGCGCGCAGTGCCGCGGCATTGGCGGCATCGGCCTCCTCGTAGAGCCCGGCGCTGATGAGGAACGCTTCCTTCAGCCGGTAGGAGGCCTCGATGTAGTGGTCGAGCAGTGTCGCCGCGTCGCGCGCCTTGTGACCGAAACCGGCCTGCAACTGCTTGGCCGAGTCGAAGCCGCCGAAACCCGCTGCCTGGGTGACCGATTCGATCCGATCGCGCAGATGGAGCAGCCGATCGGCCTGCTGTTCGTACAGATCGGCGCAGCGGCGGGCGGCCTCCGGGTCGAATCGCACCTCGCCCGTGCGGGCCTGTTCCTTGAACCGCGCGATATCGGCTCGGCTCGACTCCAGCGTCATGCGCACCCCCAGGCGATCGGTCGGTCCGACCGGAACGCCCACCGGTCGGGTCGGATTCAGACTAACCGCTACCGCCGACACCGTCGCGGGCGTCGCGCTCACCCGGTCCGGGACGGCACCCATTTCTGCAGCTGACCCGCCACCTGCTCGACCGAGGCGGGGACCACGCGCACGGTCTCGTCCGCCTTGACCAGATATCGTCCGTCGCCGTCGACGTCGATCCAGGTGTAATGCGCCGGCGGGGGCGGCTGCGCCCGATCCAGTCGCGGCTCGATGCGAATGTGCCCCGAGGACGTGTGTTTCGACAGCAGCAGCCTGCGGATCCGCGCCACCTCCGGCGCCGGGCGCACCGCTTCGGTGTCGTACACCGTGGTCGTCGCCGCGGCTCGCGCCGGCTCACGGCCGGCGGGCGCTTTGGGCAGCACACTCGCGATGCCCGCCCCGAGTTTGGCGGCGTGACCGATCGAGATCCGCACCGGGCCCGCCTCACCCAGCCGCGCCGGACGTCCCTGCACCGCGAGCACCGCCCGGTCGTACACCACGCAGGCCAGCAGACGCAGTTCGGCACGCGGGTCGGCGCCCCGGCCGACCGCGATGAACCGGGTGTGCGGATCGGCCATGATCCGCAGGCAGGCCGTCAGATCCGGGTCGGCGCCCGGTGGGAACCGCTGCGCGAGCGTCGCACGCAGAGCCTCGGCGGCGTGCTCGGTGCGCGGCGATTCCAGGATGCGCAGCGGATACGGTGGCCGATCGACGTCGGTCTCCCGCCAGACATGGGCGAACTCGTCCGGCGTGAAAATCCAATGCACCGTGCCGATTATGCCGCCTTCGCTCCCGCGAACTCCCTCCCCCCGGATTCGCGGTCGGTCGCGGGACCGGGCGAGACCGAGGGACGGTCCTCGAGTCCGTGAGCTACCGGGCGGTCGCGAAGCCGATGCCCTCACCGGCGCACCCGTCCGGCATCGCACCCACACGGGCCGATAGGGATCCGGCGACGTGGGTGGCCGCCGCGCTGTCGGGCCGGCGCGGCCGGACGAGGAATTCAGTAGCCGTGATCAGGGTCGACCTGCGCGAGAAGCTCGGCACCCCCGGCGAATCGGATGATGTTCTCCCTGACGTGTTCGGCGAAGGCGACGCCGCGCAGATGCGGTGGATTGGAGTCGTGCGGCGTGATCACGACGTTGGGCAGTGACCAGAGCGGGTGACCGTCGGGAAGCGGTTCGGGATCGGTCACATCGAGTCCGGCGCCGGCGATGACGTTCGTCCGCAGAGCGTGCACGAGGGCGTCGGTGTCGATCAGGCTGCCTCGGGCGATATTGATCACCCACGAGGACGGGCGCAGGCGGGACAGGACCTCGGCGTCGATGAGGTGGCGGGTCTGCGCGGTGGCGGGCGCGGCCACGACCACGTGGTCGGTGCGGGGCCATATCTCGGACAACCGGTCGGCGGGCACGGTCTCCACCGAGTCGGGAATGCCGGGTCCGGAAACCGGACGGCCCGAACGATTGACCGCGATCACCCGCGCGCCGAGCGGAATCAGCAGCGGAACGAGAGCGCGTCCGATACCGCCCGCGCCGACGATGGCCACCGTCGCGCCGCGCAGCGTGCCGACGTGCGGGAAGAACTCCTGCTGCCGCCAGCTGCGCGCCCGCAGATGCGCCGGCAGATGACGCACGCCCGCGAGCAGCAGGGCCAGCGCGTGCTCGGCGACGGACGCGGAGTACGCGCCCGCGGCGGAGGTGAACCGCACGCCCGGGTGCCGCGCGAAGACACCACGCGCGAACCAGTCCTCGATTCCGGCCGCGGGAAGCTGGACCCACCGCACGGACTCGGGCAGTGTCTCGGGGAACTCCTCCGGCCCGCCCACCCAGACCAGCCCCGCGGCGGCATCGATGTCGACGAGCTTCGCCCCCGCGTCGGCGACCGCCTTCTCCAGCACGGTCGTCGCACGACCGTCCGGGCCGATCGCGATCGGGACCACCGACCTGACCATGGGGTGCACCTCCTCTCCGCCGCCGGGACGCACCCCCGCGGCGGACTGTTGCCGATCCGAAAACCGCTCTTCACGGTGAAGAACCGCTGCGCGGTGAGGTTTCCGTCGCCCAGCGTACGACGCACGCAGACCCCGTGCGGCACTCCACGCACCGGGGTGGACGGTGGCGGAGTGGTCGCGGTGGCAGCGCCGGGTCGCGGCGCCGCCGATGTAGGAGCCTGCCCGAGACGGGAGGAGCGGTCGAGGTTTGCACTCACCGTGAGCCGGGCGCCGGGCCGGGGGCAGTGCCGTTCACCCCCGGTCGGGATCGCGCTCCGGTTCCTCCTCGATCCGGTCCCGGTCGGCCCATTCGAGCAGTTCGTCGATCAGGAACACCGCGTCGTCCATTCCGGCGTGCAGATCGCCGAGTTCGGCGTACCGGGCGGGCACTGTGCGCATGGTGAAGTCGCGGGGGTCGATGTCGGAGATCTCCGACCAGCGGACGGGGGTGGACACCGTCGCCCGGGGAACGCCGCGCACCGAGTATGCGGCGGCGATGGTGTGGTCGCGGGCGTTCTGGTTGTAGTCCACGAACAGCATTCGCGGGTCGCGATCGCGCCGCCACCATGTGGTCGTCACGTCCCGTGCCGCGCGGCGCTCCACCTCGCGGGCGAAAGCCAGTGCCGCGCGACGTAATTCGGAAAACGTCCACTCCGGGGCGATGCGCACGTAGACGTGCAGGCCCCGGCCGCCGGAGGTCTTCGGCCAGCCCGTCGCGCCGAGCTCGCCGAGCACCTCCCGCACCACCCCCGCCACCCGCTGCACCCGCGACCACGGGCAGTCGGGCATGGGGTCGAGGTCGATACGCCACTCGTCGGGACGCTCGGTGTCGGCCGCCCGCGAATTCCACGGATGGAACTCGACGGTGCTCATCAGTACGGTAGTAGAAATACAACATCTGACAGACGAGTGAAGCGCGCTGCAAACCGTTGTGCAGCAACAGTTTTCGCGCAACAGACAGCCGCGCTAGGTGGTGGTCACTCCGGGTAATCGGCACGGGTGACCCGCACCGTAACGCTGACTTCCATGTCAGGGCTCAGCAAGGCGTGAACATCCACGCCGAGCATGTCCGCGATCCGCTCCACACCGCGCAGCGTCAGGTTCCGACGCCCGCGCTCGATTCCGCCCCAGTAGGTCCGGTGCAACCCGACTTGTTCGGCTAGCGCTTCCTGACTCATCCCGCGCGCAAGCCGGATACGTCGGACGTTATCGCCCACGATGCGCTGCAACTCACCTTCCATGATGTCCCCCAGGTTGCCGGGGACGAGACTGAACGGTCTACAGCCGTATCCGTCTCCATACGTAATCGAGACTGAAACCGTGCAACATCATTCGAATTCTTGGAGACTTATCGTTATCAGTGCCCAGCTAGGGCGGTGAAACGACAGGGGAACGACTATGTATGCGATGGGGTGGGTTGATCCGTCATCACCGGTTCAAGAGTGGGACCGTGCCCAGGTCCGAAGACTCGCGCGCCGTCT
The DNA here is from genome assembly GCF_000308595.1 of Nocardia higoensis NBRC 100133. Taxonomy (GTDB): domain Bacteria; phylum Actinomycetota; class Actinomycetes; order Mycobacteriales; family Mycobacteriaceae; genus Nocardia; species Nocardia higoensis. Next base: position 14,084 of record NZ_BAGA01000051.1, read on the forward strand.
CGGGTACGTGCTCCGGTGGGCCGACCCGAACTCCGTGCTCGGACTCGCTGAACAAGTGGAGTCCTCCGGCGTGGACGTGGTGATCATGCCGAGCACGGCGCACGTAGACGCCGTGACCATGAACCGCGTGCTCTGCGTGGCGGATATCGAATGCGCAGCACCACGGGTCTCGCTGAACCGCTGGTCTCTGCTCGGTGGGTACCGGCGGTGATCGCGCTCGGCTACACAGCAGCGATCGGCCTGCCTATGGCCGTGCTGTTGTGGGCTGTCTTCTGGCCTACCGAGTGAACCGGGCGAATCGGTCAACTCTCAACCAAAGGTCTAACCGCCGATAAGCGAGGGTTATCGGAGGTTGAACGCTTGTCCAGTTGCTTCCGGGCTCAGCCGAACGTCTTGCCGTTGCGCTGTAGCCACCGGAGTGCCTTGGCAACCGACTCGGACGGTGTGCCCGTTGGGGCCGTTCGGCCCCTAGCCCGTGGGCTGTCCTCGGTGCCGGTGCCGGTGCCGGTCTCGTCTCGGTCGGTGTCCTCCGGGGTCAGCCAGCCCCGGCGGGCTAGCTCCCGCTCGCCCCTCTGCCGGGCGGTCAACTCGTTGTCTGTCATCTCTTCTCTTTCCTCTTGTTCTTCGGGGTGCTCTGGCACCACAGGAATCGGTGTGTTTCCCACATGTTCGGCCGTCTGAGTAGTTCCTCCGGCCGCTTACCGCGTGGTTCCTCAGCCGTTGTGATCACCACCGGCCAGCGGGTCACAGAACGCCTAGCTCGCGTAGGGCGAACTGCACATGCGGATGGACCTCAGCTGCCTTGACACGCTCTACCACCCGGTCGAAGTCCTGCCGAGCCTGTTCAGCGAGTGCCTGAGTCTCCCGGTAGAAGTACTGCCGAATCTCGGTTACGTGGTCGCTCAGCTCTCGTGCGGTCGGTAGATGTAGTTCAGCGTCGTTGCGCACTGCCCAGATGAGAAAGCCGTCGATATCCTCCGGCCACGGAGCGGTATCCGCGTAGGAGAACTGCGGAAACACGTCGTGAAGGTTCCGGATGATCGCGAACGAAACCCGGTCATCCTCCACACGCTTACCCATGCGGGCTAGACGCCACGTCTCCCCGGCGCTGGTGAGCATCACGGTTCGCTGTGCATCGCGTAGCCGTTCGTATTCCTCACGGGCCGACACAAGGTCTCGCCAGGCATCGGCGGTTCCCGTAGCGATAGCTTCAACCGGAGTAGATGCCGTGCCCAGGTTGGCGACGGCTTCACCGATACGGGAAACCACAGCGTCGAAACGCTTACCGAGTGCAGACAGAATCGGGTCCGGTTCGTTGGCGAACGTCTCTAGCCGGTGTTCGGCACTGCCTTTCAGCCGCTCGGTTGCCTCGATCTGCCGGGCGAGTGTGTCCCGCTCGGTCTGCGCCGATGCGATGGCATCTAGCCAGCTCTCCGGCACGGTGCCGCTGTCCAGGATGGAGTCCAAGTCGAGCGCTGGCGGAAGTTCGTCCCGCTTCCGCAGTAGGTCAGCCAAGATATCGCCGGTCTGCTCGTAGACCGCGAACGCCGTTCGGAATCCGGGTTGCTCCTCGAGTGCTTCTACAAGCACGGGAACAGTCCGGTACTTATTCAAAGCTGGGGTACTGATAGCCATCTTTTTCCTCTTTCGTGGATGGCTGCACCAGGGCAGCCGAAACTATGGCCGTTTTCGGCCTCTAGGAACACCTGACGCTCAGGTGCTCCGATGTGCTACCGACGTTGTTGGTAGCTATCCGCCACGCTGGCGGACTAATTGGATTGCCGGGTAGTCATGGATACCCGGCGGGGCATTGCCCGCCACAAGGGCAGGATCTACGAACAATTCTCCGGTTCCGAGCGTTCTCACGCTCACGGACTTTCTGTGCCCGTCGCTTGTCCGGGTTGTTCCTGCGCCACTCTCGGCGGCTGATGCTCATACAAGCCTTGCACCACGACTTACAGCCGTCCGATGCTCGGCGGTCTTTTGCGAATAGGTCTAGCGGCTTGTTTTCGCCGCATTTCGTACACGTTTTCATGGTTTCCCGTCGCCGGTTATTCCCCTTCCCTCCCGGTCCCCCCTCTGTGCGCGTGACAGACCCGTATGCCTGAGAAACTGACATTTTGTCCGGGGGGAGGGCTATACCCGCAGGGGTCGATATCCTCGGCTCAGTAGCCAGATAGGCGTTCAGCGAATGCCCCGGCGTAGTCGTTCACCGTGTAGCCGGGGGTGTGTTCTCGATCCGTTCGCCGAGTGCGACCCACGGCCCAGTCTCGGATTTCTTCCAGATTCGGCCCGTCACAAACAGCTGTATTGGTCACTGGTATGTCTTGTATCCCTTCAACGTAGAAAGCCCCGTACAGGGCCGTATAGCGGCATCTAATGCGGTACCCGTGTCAGCACCACGGGGCCGGTAATGCGGAAGTGTCGGTTACGCCTACCGGCTTCCACCGTTGGCGGAACAGCTCGAATGCTTCATTCGGTCCGAGCACCTTGCCGCCACCGTTGCGGCGTACGTCTCGATATTTTTCCTTCGCTGGCGATCGGTACCACTCTCCGAATGCCTCTCGCTGGCGTTCCTCGCTCGGGTTAGTCAGTTTGCCGTGCTTGTCTAGCCACGACTCCATTGCTTAGTTACAACTTTCTTATTCCTGGTAATCGGTATCAACCGGCGTGTTCGCGATCATCCGCGAACACCGGCCCAACGGGTGGTCCGTGTATTACACGTCCACGAAGACGACATTCCGGAGAGCAGCACGGGCAGCGGCATCCAAACCGCTCACCGTGGGCAGCCTGCCGGGGTCCACGAACCCAGCGAGAAGAATAGTTCCCCGCATTTGGGTAGCTCCGTCCACAACCGGCGGAGAGCCGAGAAGGAATCCCTTAGCATTCTGGCGACCGTCTGAGGATTCAGGGTCATACGGACCGTATAGGCCCGTCTCGGACACCTTGCCCAGGACTATCCCGGCGATCATGTTGCCCCCGGGGTAGTGGTCTGCCCTGGTGAACTTAGGAATATCCAGGGTGACCCCCGGAGCTTGCCCGTTGTACAGCGTTCCGAAATCACCGACCAGCCAGCCGGGAAGTGCGATGTTCATATTTCCTCTTTTCGATAAATGTTGTTATTCGAACGCGGTTGGCTCGCTGTGCGCTTCCCGCACGATGCGCAGCGCGGCCCTGCACCGGGCTCGATACCGGTTGATGTAATCGCGTTGGCACTGCTTGCACGTGCCATTCGCGTATCTGTCCTGCGATCCTCGGATGAGATGACCGTTACGGCACTTATTCACATGCCTATCCTTTCGTCACTAGGGCCTAGGGATATCTGGTAAAAGAAAATGCAGCCGCTACGGCTGCGTTGATAAGAGCTTTCAGCTCGTGCGGATCACCGCTTAGCGGTGTCCTAGAAGATTGGGATAGCCCGCCCACGAAACGGGCTATCCGGGTCACCCGGTACCGGGAGCACTCCCGGGAGTAGGGAGACAATCCGGGGTCTACCACCGGACCGGGCACCCTGCCCGGGCACATCAACCGGGCAGCTTCACCGTGCAGGTGAAGATTGGAAGTATTGGGACAAGCCCTATTGGCTTGTCCTACCAGGGTCGGAACTCCCTTCGGTCGTTCCTCCCTCCATGTATAGGTACCTTCGACAACTCCGGAGATTTTCAGCGTTTCCCCAGGTCGCTGAAAAACGTGTGAGGAACGTTACAGAATCTTTATTACTCACCTGGGCTTTTGTGTGCAGCGCTACGGCGTGTCGGATTGTTCGGCATGGCATCTATGCCATTACTTCAAAACCGTGCCTCTCAGAGCAGCGCACTACCCGTTCCCTATGTCGATGTACCCCGTACGGCTGTTAGGGCCGTACAGGGCAAGCTAGGGCACAGAATCGCTAGGCACCCTAGGAGTCAGTGACTCCACTGGGCACACCACCCGTGGTGGTTGCTCGGAACGGGTCCGGGTCGGATACCCGGCTGTAGTCGAGACTGGCGAACCAAGCCGTCCACTCGTCCCGCGCGGACCGCTCACCTTCTGCGAACCCTTGTTCGTACTCAACCGCTGCCCGTAGGCGCTCACTGGCCTGCTCTGCGGCCCACTCATCACGGGCCAGCCTGTTACGCGCTTGCTCTACCGCGTAACCCTGTTTCAGCCGTTCCTTGTATCCGAGTACGCCTAGCGACTCGGCTACCCGGTCCAGATCAACGTCCAGGGCATCTATCCGGCCGTCTTCGAACCGGACGACTAGCCCGTTCTCGAAAAGCTTGGTGATGCTGTCGCCAACCGTGCGAACCCTGGTGATACCTAGCCCGGCGGCAATGTCCTTCGGTACCGCCGGACCGGTGACAGTCAGGTAAACCCATACCCACCCGGACACGGGTCCGAGTGCATTACGGGCAGATGAGAAAACATCGTGTTCTGCGCCGGTGGCGCTATTCGGTACGAATAAACTATTTCGGAGTAGTTTATTTGTTCCAGTTAGCGCCAACTGCCAATCAAGGTCAATCGAGACCTTGCGAATCTGCCGACCTTCTCCGGACAGTTCGATCAGTCCGGTATCGGCAACGGCCTTCAATGCGGCCGATGCTGTCTCTGGTTTGGTGAACCCGGCCAGCCCGGACAGGAACCGGGCGGAACAGTCGAACGAGTAAGCGCCGCGTTCAGCGGCCAGTGAAACCAACGACAACGCGGCAACGCGGACATTGTTACCGCGTTTACCGCTGGACCATTCTCCCCAGGTGAGCACGCGCCAATACAGGCAGCGTGCCCTATCTCGAATCTCGGCCGCACTGCCCGGCCGGTAGATGTCTTCCGCGAATTCCCATTGTTTCGCTAGGAGCGCGTCTAGCTTGTGCGGTGCTCGCTGGAACTCTTTCCGTTCCTGCAACATCTCGCCGTAAGGCGACGACAAGAGACGGGCGGTGAATTCGGTTTCCGTGTCGCCAGCGTCGATACACGCGAGTGCAACGATCCCGATACCGCTGGCGTTCTCGTTCCCAGGTGCTCCGAACGCACCTTCTAGCCACTGGTTCGCCCGGCGGTATTTATCGGGTAGTGCGTAGGTCATTCTCGTTGCCCTCCAGGGCTCTATCAATCAGCTTGCGTAGCTGACTCAGCTCGGTTTCATCGAACAGCAGGAACCGGCTGGTTCCCTCCAGTGAAACCCGGAACGTCAGCCGACCGGTGCGGCTGTCCCGTTGTCTCGTGATTGTTGGTGATTTCATTCTCTCCTACTTCAATAGAAACCCCGGGGTATACCGATGTACCCCGGGGAGTGTTTCGCTCGTCTACGTGGATTCTAGCTACCAACAAAGTTGGGTAGCGAGAAGATCAGGCATCGGGAATCCCGTATTTCTCCCGTTCCTTGCGGGCCGATGCTTCGTGGTCGGCCCTGGTCTGTTCCGGCGTGCGAGGATCGCCGAACCGTTGGCGGATGTCTTCCGGAACGAACATGTGCACCGTGGGGGACTTGTTCGGCCCTACAGCCTCGATCCGTATACCGCTGTCGAGCAACAGCGCCCGGCGTTGCTCCGTGTTCATCCGCTGCCACGCCTCACCGTAGGTTTCGCCGAGTCCCCGGTATTCGAACCGGGCCGGTTCCGATGGGAGTTTTTCAAGCTCGCGCTTGCGCTCCACCAGACGCTTAACCCTGTCCAGGTATTCATCCTCTGAGCCCTCGTACAGCCCTAGCTCGTTTTCCCGGCGGGCCGTACTGAGTGCTACCTCCACCCGTTCCAGCGCCTCTGTGTGGTCGCTGGCGGGTATAAATACCCGGTCCATACGTTCCACGTCTCCCACGTGGTACATGAACAACTCTTCCGCAAGTGCCGTCAACGTCTCGGCACGCATGTTCTTGTATTCGCACTTCGGTTTGCCGTGGTACGAGTTCGGGCAACGGTAGTAGGTGACGTTCCGATTCTTGTACGGCTGTCGGTACAGCGGACCCTTGCAGACGTAGCAGAACGCTACGCCGCTGAGCAGGTTGGTAGACAAGTCGCGCTGAGTCTGGCGAATCGACTTAGCGGCAAGTACCGCTTGAATCTGGTCGAATTCCTCTTTCGTCACCAGCGGTTCGGACCGCTGGAGCGGAACCCCGTCGTCGTCGGTGATCACCTCCCCCTTGTGCAGCCCGTATCCGAGCAATGCCGGTGATCCGAGAATCCGGCGGACCACCGTGGAATCCCACACACCGGAGTGCGCTTGTCCCGACCGGGTTCGATTGGCGAACCGGGACGGTATACCGGCCTCGTTCAGATCATTCGCAATCGCGTTAGCGGACCGATGCGCCAACAGTGGCGCGATCATCCGCGTACGGAGGATTTCCGCTTGTTCTGGGTCTACGACCGCGTACCAACCGGCGGTCTCGGCGACCGTGTTACCCCAGATCGTTTGACCGGCTGAGAGCTTTTCCCGCCGGTAGCCGAACGGCACCGACGCATTGTGCAGACGGCCCAGCTTCCGGGTCTTCGCCTGCGATCCAAGGTTGCGCTCGGTCGCTGCCTCTAGCTCGCCCTCCGCAACGATCGCTAGCACGGTGGCGACCAGACGGCCCGCCCATGTGCCCAGGTCGATGGACTCCGAAGTAGAGGCCAGAGACTTGCCGTTGTCTTTCAGGAACTCCAGCAGACCCGACAACGGGATTAGTCGGCGCGATACCCGGTCGAGCCGGTACGCCACCACCACATCCCACTCATGGAGCCGTTCGGGCTTCAGCCATGCGCCGAATTCCGGCGTCTTGAACGGGTCCATACCACCCGATACGCCCAGGTCGATTGCCCAACCGACTATCCGGGCGCTGTGCATCCGTGCCCATGCTTCGATGGCCTCACGCTGGCGCTCCGCCGATGTTCCGGTGTCCTGCGCTTCACGGGACAGCCGGATACGGCCTAGGACTCTCTTACCTACGTGCTCGTTACTCACCCGGCCATGATGACCGATGTTGTACAAGTACGGCAACGGAGATCTGAACGGCCCACGCGACCTCGGCGAGCTCCCGGACACACAGTTCGTCGGCATGGCGGCCGTAGCGCGGGAACGAGACCCGCACGGTGTTCACCCAGTCCGGCGCGCCCGCGGGCAGCCGCTTCTGGTGGACCTTGTCGCCTGCCAGCCCTTTCGGGAAGCGGTGCAGCATGCACGGTCGCTCCCGCAGCGCGTTGACGATGCCGTCGCCGACGCTCAGGTAGTACTGCACCAGGTCGAGCTTGGTCGCCCCGGTCTCCGGGAAGTAGACCCGGTCCGGATTCGAGATGCGTACACGATGGGCGCCGACGTCGAGTTCCACCGCCGGGGCCGCCGACTTACCGGCCATTCTGGGACCCTAGCGCTCGGACTCGGTACGGGCGGGTGATCGGCGCGCCGGTATCGGGCCGGCGGATGGGTCGGCTCGGCACGCACGGTGTCCACCAGGACACACGCGTGCCCCCGAACACCGGTTTCGTCGCGCTGCCTCGGCTGGTATTCATAGGGCATGAGCAAGGCTGCGCAGGTCACGGTGACCCTGGATCCGCAGGTCGCCGCGTGGGCGCGGGCGGCTGCCGAACGGCAGGATCGCAGCCTGTCCGAGGTCGTCAACGCCGCGCTGCGCACGGCACTCGTGCACGACAGTCTGTCCGAACTGCCGGTCGACGAGGAAGCCGAGCAGGCCGCCGCGCGCGCGGAGGTCGACATCGCCGAACAGGCGGCTGCCGACGCCAGGCGGCGTTCGCGCGGGGCCGCATGAAACGCGGCGAGATCTGGACCTATACCCCGGCACTCAGCGACGGCACACCACTGCCGCGCCGCAGCACCGTGGTGCTGGTCTCCGACCCGGCGGTCATCATCTCGCCGTATCGGTGGGTGCACGTAGTACCGGTGGTGGAGAACGATCCGGGCCACGTGCTCGGCGTCTACACCGATTACGGCTGGGTGGACGCGCTCGAACTCCACCGCGCCTACCGGCCGTGGCTGAGCGCCCACGTCGGCAGGCTCACCGCCGAGGAGGCCGAAGCGCTCGACGCCGGCCTCCGGGCCACGCTCAGCCTCTAGCGACGCGGCGCGCACGCCTCGGAAGCAGCGCACTCGCCGCAGCGCGGGAGTCACGTCACGCTCGCCAGCGCGAACGGCAGCACCGCCTCGGCCCCCGCCCGGCGCAGGGCGTGCGCGGCGACGGTGAAGGTCCAGCCCGTGTCGGTCAGGGCATCCACCAGCAGGATCGGTCCGTCGAGGCCGGACAGGTCGGGAACCTCCCACGAGTCGTACAAACCGGCGACACGGTGCGCGGAGTTCGCCGCCGAGACCGGGGGGCGATCCGGCCGCAGCGGCATGGCGCCGAGCGGCCGCAACCGGCCCACCTCGGCGAGACGCGCGGCAAGACTCTGCGTCAGGATCGGGTGGCGCTCGGACCGCAGGGCCAGCACCGAGGTCGGGCGCATCGCCCAATCCCATTCGCGGAGAACGGCGACGCACGCGTCGAAGACCGCGTCGGGCACCGGCCCGTCCGGTCCGTCCAACAGTGCGCGCAGGCGCTGACCCCAGCCCAGATCGGTGAGCCTGCCGACCACGCGCCCGGTCTCCGCGCCCGCGGTGATCTTCCCCGACAGCGACACGCCCAGCTTCGCCATTCCGGTGGGCCATTGCTTGCGCGGGGCCAGGTCGATGCCGGGCCGGTCCAGCCGGGCGCGCGTGGCGGCGACGGCCTCGGCGTCCAGGGAGAGATCGGGCCGTTCCCCGGTGCAGTTGTCACACCGGCCGCAGCCCGGCACCTGGCCGTCCAGAGCGGGCAGGCTCGGGTCGTCGAGCTGGCGGCGCAAGAAGTTCATCCGGCATCCGGTGGTGCGCTGATAGTCCAGCATCGCCTGCTGCTCTACCTCGCGGGCCGCGGCCAACCGCTCGTAGCGGGGCGCGTCGTACTCCCACGGCTGCCCGGTGGCCAGCCAGCCGCCGCGCACCCGGCGTACCGCCCCGTCCACGTCGAGCACCTTCAGCACCATCTCCAGCCGTGACCGGTTCAACTCCACCATCGGCTCCAGCGCGACCGTCGACATCGGCCGGTCGTGATCGAGCGCGTCGAGCACGCTGCGCACGATGTGCTCGCGTGGGAAGGCCACCGAGGCGAAGTAGCTCCAGATCCTCGCGTCCTCGGGGCCGGGAAGCAGCACGACCTCGGCGCGCTCGGTGCCGCGGCCGGCGCGCCCGACCTGCTGGTAGTAGGCGATAGGGGAGGAGGGCGCGCCCACATGCACCACGAACCCCAGATCGGGCTTGTCGAAGCCCATGCCCAGTGCCGAGGTGGCGACCAGCGCCTTGACCTCGTTGCGCAGCAGGGCGTTCTCCAGCACCTCCCGTTCGGCGGGGTCGGTCTGACCGGTATAGGCGGCCACGTGGTGGCCGTTCGAGTTCAGCACGTCGGCGAGGTCGTGCGCGGCGGCCACGGTGAGGGTGTAGATGATGCCGGAGCCGGGCAGCTGGTGCAGCCGGCCGCTCAGCCAGGCGGTGCGCTGTACCGCGTCGTCGAAGGAGACCACCGACAGATGCAGCGACTCCCGGTCCAGGCTGCCGCGCAGCACCAGGGTGTCGGTGCCGATCTGGGTCGCGACATCGGTGACCACCCGGTCGTTGGCGGTAGCGGTGGTGGCGAGCACGGGTACGTCGGAGCCGAGGTCGGCGATGAGGGTGCGGATCCGGCGGTAATCCGGCCGGAAGTCGTGGCCCCAGTCCGAGACGCAGTGCGCCTCGTCGATCACCACGAGACCGGCGTCGGCGGCCAGCCGGGGCAGCACCTGATCGCGGAAGTCGGGATTGTTCAATCGCTCCGGGCTCACCAGCAGCACGTCGATCTCGCCCCGGGCGACCCGTTCGTGGATCTCGTCCCATTCGGTGACATTGCCGGAGTTGATGGTGGCGGCCACGACCCCGGCCCGCTCGGCCGCGGACACCTGGTTACGCATCAACGCCAGCAGCGGCGAGACGATCACCGTCGGGCCGCGCCCGGCCCTGCGCAGCAGCTTCGCGGAGATGAAGTACACCGCCGATTTGCCCCAGCCGGTGCGCTGCACCACCAGTGCCCGCTGCCGTCGCACGACCAGCGCTTCGATGGCGGTCCACTGGTCCTCCCGCAATCGCGCGCCCGCCCCGGCGAGCTCGCGGAGCAGCTCCTCGGCCCGCTCGCGCAGGTCGGGTGCGGTGAGGTCGATCGCCGGACTTCCGCTCGCCGTGGTCACGAACCCCATCGTGCCCCACCCGACCGACAGCGGACAGCCCGGCGACCGGCCGGATGTGGAAACCGGGCACTCCACATCCGGCCGGGCCGGTCAGCCCTTCACGCAGAGCACCTGACGCAGGGTCGCCACCACATCGACGAGATCGCGCTGGGCATCGATGACCTGGTCGATGTTCTTGTACGCGGCCGGAATCTCGTCGAGCACCCCGGCGTCCTTGCGCGACTCCACGCCCTCGGTCTGCGCGACCAGGTCGGCCACACTGAACTGGCGCTTGGCGGCGTTGCGGCTCATCCGCCGTCCTGCGCCGTGCGAGGCGGAGCAGAACGAATCCGGGTTGCCCTTGCCGCGGACCACATAGGAGCGGGTGCCCATGGAGCCCGGGATGAGCGCCAGATCGCCCTCGCCCGCGCGGACCGCGCCCTTACGGGTCACCAGCATCGGTAGCCCGTCGATCACCTCCTCGGCCACGTAGTTGTGGTGGCAGGAAATGGGGACGTCGAAACGCACCTCGCGCGCCGGGAATTCCTCACGCACGGCCTGGCACACCAGCGCCAGCATGACCGCGCGATTGCGTGCCGCGTATTCCTGCGCCCACGTCAGGTCGTGCCGATAAGCCGCCATCTCGGGAGTGTTCGCCAGGAACACGGCCAGATCCCGATCGACCAGATTCTGGTTGTGCGGCAGCTTGCGCGCGATCTCCATGTGCCGCTCGGCGATTTCCTTGCCGATATTGCGGCTGCCGGAATGCAGCAGGATCCACACCTGGTCGTCGGTGTCCAGGCAGACCTCGATGAAATGGTTGCCGCCGCCCAGGGTGCCCATCTGCTTGTGCGCCTTGGACTCGCGCGGCGCGACCCGCTGGTCGAGTTCGCCGAAGCGCGACCAGAACCGGTCCCACCCCGACCGCAGCGTCGCCGTGGTGGCGCCGGAGGGTCGCCCGGCCAGCGCGTTCACCGGCACCGCGTTCTTGTGCGCGGCGAAGCCGACCGGCACCGCCGCCTCGATGCGCGACCGCAGCGAACGCAGGTCGTCGGGCAGATCGGCGGCCGTCAGATCGGTGCGCACGCTCTCCATGCCGCAGCCGATGTCGACGCCGACCGCCGCCGGGGCGACCGCGTCCCGCATGGCGATGACCGAGCCGACCGTCGCCCCCTTGCCGAGGTGCACATCCGGCATGACGCGAACGCCGTGGACCCATTCCAGCCGGGCGATATTGCGCAGCTGCTGCAGCGCCGCCGCCTCGATATCGCTTTCCCGGGCCCACATCAACGTCCGTGCCCGCGCACCGGACAACTCGACGGGAAACATGTTTCGATCCTTCCGAATTCACCGGCGGCGGAATGGTCGCCGGCACATTCCACGGTAGGCAGCGCCCGGCGAGAAAACACTCGAATTTTCGCGCTCGTGGACGATCGCGGCGGCGGTGCTGTCCAGATGTCACCGCTCGAGCAGCACCGCGATCACGGGTGCTCGTCGTGCCTGCGCCGCGCCGACGTCCGTGACCGGAACCCGATCACGGACCCGATGTGCCCGCGGGTGTTCGGGAGGTGGAGCAGCGGGAAACCCGTTGATACCGGTGCGTAGGCTGTACCTCATGACGGTGGATACGACGGCCGAGTTCGATGTGCGCGAAGCGGTGCACGAGGCCGCGCGGAAGGCCAGGGTGGCCTCGCGCGCCCTTGCCCAGTTGACCACCGCGCAGAAGAACGACGCCCTGCACGCCGCCGCCGACACCCTGCTCGCGTCCGCCGAGAAGGTGCTGGCCGCCAATGCCGAGGACATCGCCGCCGCCGAAGCGGCGGGCACCGAGGCCTCGCTGCTGGACCGGTTGCGGCTGACGAAGGATCGGATCGACGGCATCGCCTCCGGCCTGCGCCAGGTGGCCGGACTGCCCGATCCGATCGGTGTCGTCGTGCGCGGTTCGACCCTGCCCAACGGGCTGCAGACGCGCCAGGTGCGGGTGCCGCTCGGTGTGGTCGGCATGGTCTACGAAGCCCGCCCCAATGTCACCGTCGATGCCTTCGGCCTGGCGCTGAAGTCGGGCAACGCGGCGCTGCTGCGCGGCTCGTCCTCGGCGGCGAAGTCCAATGCCGCGCTGGTGCGGATCCTGCGCGAAGCCCTGCGGGGGCAAGGCATTCCCGAAGAGTCGGTGCACCTGCTGCCCAGCCACGACCGCTCCAGCGTCACCCACCTGATCCAGGCGCGCGGCCTGGTCGACGTGGTGATCCCACGCGGCGGCGCGGGTCTGATCAGCGCGGTCGTGCGCGACGCGACGGTGCCGACCATCGAGACAGGTACCGGCAACTGCCACGTCTACGTGCACGCCGCCGCCGACCTCGAGATGGCCGAGCGCATCCTGCTCAATGCCAAGACCCGCAGGCCGAGCGTGTGCAACGCGGCCGAGACGGTCCTCATCGACAAGGCCGTCGCCGACACCGCGGTACCCCGGCTCACCGCAGCGCTCGAGGCCGCGGGCGTCACCATCCACGGTGACCTGCCCGGTCAGGTCCCGGCCACCGAAACCGATTGGGCCGAGGAATATCTCACCCTCGACATCGCCATGAAGGTGGTCGACGACCTCGACGCCGCCGTCGAGCACATCAACACCTGGGGCACCGGCCACACCGAGGCCATCGTGACCGGTGACCTGGCGGCCGCGAGCGCCTTCACCGGTCGGGTGGACGCCGCCGCCGTCATGGTGAACGCCTCCACCGCTTTCACCGACGGTGAGCAGTTCGGCTTCGGCGCCGAGATCGGCATCTCGACGCAGAAGTTGCACGCGCGCGGCCCCATGGCCCTGCCGGAACTGACCTCGACCAAATGGATCGTGTGGGGCGAGGGCCAGACCAGGCCCGCGTGACGCGGTAGAGATTGCACCGAGCGCCGTCCCGTGTCGCTCGGATGAGGAAGGAAAGACCAGTGGCCGACGCACCCCAGGAGCCGATCTTCAGCTCGGTCGACGATGTCGTCGAGCGGCTCGCCACCACCGGCTACCTGGCCGACAAATCCACCGCCACCTCGGTGTTCCTGGCCGACCGGCTGGGCAAGCCGCTGCTGATCGAGGGCCCGGCCGGCGTCGGCAAGACCGAACTGGCCCGCGCCGTCGCGCAGACCTCCGGCGCCGAACTGGTGCGGCTGCAGTGCTACGAGGGAGTGGACGAGGCCCGCGCGCTCTACGAGTGGAATCACGCCAAGCAGATCCTGCGGATCCAGGCGTCCAGTGAGAACGACTGGTCCGAGACCAAGGCCGACGTCTTCACCGAAGAGTTCCTGCTCTCCCGGCCACTGCTGACCGCGATCCGCCGCACCGATCCCACCGTGCTGCTGATCGACGAGACCGACAAGGCCGATGTCGAGATCGAGGGCCTGCTGCTCGAGGTGCTCAGCGATTTCGCCGTGACCGTCCCGGAATTGGGCACCATCACCGCCAGCCGCAAGCCCTTCGTGGTGCTGACCTCCAACGCCACCAGGGAGCTGTCGGAAGCTCTCAAGCGCCGCTGCCTCTACCTGCACTTGGATTTCCCGGACGAGGAACTCGAACGGCGCATCCTGGCCAGCCGGGTGCCGGAGCTCTCGGCGGCGGTCTCGGCGCAGCTGGTGCGGATCGTGCACGTGCTGCGCGGGATGCAGCTCAAGAAGCTGCCGTCGGTCGCGGAATCCATCGACTGGGGTCGCACCCTGCTCGCGCTGGGCATGAAGGACCTCGACGACACGACCGTGCGCGCCACGCTCGGTGTCGTGCTCAAGCATCGCAGCGACCACGAGCGCGCGCTGTCCGAGCTGAAACTGGCCTGACATGAGCACCGGATCGTCCCCCGAGACGCCGGTATCGCTGCGCGCCGACCACGGCATCCCGGGCCACCTCGTCGGCTTCGTCGAGGCGTTGCGGGCGCGCGGCATCCCGGTCGGTCCCTCGGAAACGGTGGACGCGGGCCGGGTCGTGACCGTCCTCGACCTGCTCGACCGCGAGGTGCTGCGCGAGGGTCTGGCGTGCGCGCTGCTGCGTCGCACCACCCACCGCGCCACCTTCGACGGGCTGTTCGACCTGTGGTTTCCGGTCGCGGTCGGTGAGCGCGCCGCCGTGGACGAGATCGTCGAGATCCCGCGCAAGCCCTCCGGCGAGGTCGACATACCCGCACTGCGGGAGATGCTCGCCGAGATGCTGGCCCAGCAGGACGCCGACGGCCTCGAGCAGATGGCCGCCCAGATGGTCGAGCAGATGGGGCAGTACCAGTCCGCCCGCGGGCCGTCGTTCTCGGCGTACCAGGCGCTCAAGGACGTTCAGCCGCAGACCCTGCTGGCCAAGATCCTGGCCGGAATGGCCCTCGGCCCCGATGCGGGCGAGTTCGAAACCGAGGTCGCCCGGCGCGCGGCCCGCCAGCGCATCGAGGGCTTCCGCGCCAGTGTCGACGCCGAGACCCGCAGGCGGGTCGCCGAGCGGATCGGCAAGGAGCGGGTCGCCAACTACGGCGTCGCGCGCCAGGCCGAGGACGTGGACTTCCTGCGCGCCTCCGAACGCGAACTCGCCGAACTGCGGCGCGGCACCCAGCGACTGGCCAGAGTGCTGGCCTCCCGGCTGGCCGTGCGGCGCAAGCACCACCGGCGCGGTGAGATCGACCTGCGGCGCACCCTGCGCAAATCCATGTCGACCGGCGGCGTGCCGATCGACCTGGTCAACAAGAAGCCGCGCCCGGGGCGCCCGGAGCTGGTCCTGCTGTGCGACGTCTCCGGTTCGGTCGCCGGGTTCAGCAACTTCACCCTGCTGCTGGTGAGCGCCCTGCGCGAGCAGTTCTCCCGGGTACGGATCTTCGCCTTCGTCGACAACACCGACGAGGTGACCCGCTTCTTCGACCCGCATACCCAGCTCGATCAGTCGATGACGCGCATCCTCACCGAGGCCGATGTGGTCGGCTTCGACGGACACTCCGACTACGGCAACGCATTGCGCTCCTTCGCCGAGCACTTCCCCGACGCCGTCACCAGCCGCAGCTCGCTGCTGATTCTCGGCGACGCCCGCACCAACTACCGCGACCCGGCGCTGGACACCCTGCGGGAACTGGTCGGCACCGCCAAACACGCGCACTGGCTCAACCCCGAGCCCACGCACAACTGGGGTTCGGGCGACTCGGCGGCGGACAAGTATGTCGATGTCATCGAGATGCACGAATGCCGCTCGGCCAGGCAGCTGACCGAGGTGGTCTCCCGCCTGCTGCCGGTCTGATCGCCACCGATTCGCGCGCGCGGTTAACGAACCGCATGCACCTGTCGATCCTGACTCGAACGAGAGGTCGCCGAGCTCCCGGCGCTTCGCCGTGCCCGCGTTCAAGGATTTGTTAAGCGGATCGTTGGGGCAGCTGGCCAGCATTCGCCGCCATGGGGAGTACGACGCCCGACGGCGTGACATCGACCGGCCCGGATCCCGATCCGATCGGGGAGGCGACCAGGCTCGGCGAACTGGCTGCGAGCAGTTTGCTCACCGCACCCGAGGAAGCCGAGCGCTATCTGCGTGCGGCGCTGGCCGCCGGGACCGGTGTGCTGGCCGAGGAGCAGCTGGCGCGATTGCACGCCCAACTGGTCACGGTGCTGTCCGGTGCGCACGATCGCGAGCCCGAATTGGCCGAGGCCGCGCTCGATGCCGCGCGGCACTGGGAAGCGCTGTCCGGCGACACCGCCACCCATCTGATCCTGGTGGCCGCCCGCGCACTGCACCGCGCCGGCAGGCACGCCCGCGCCGCCGAGTTGTTCGCCGCCGCGCTCGCCGGGCCCGCCCCCTATCCGGCTCCCGAGATGGCGGTGTTGCGCGGCCAGTACGGCCGTTCGCTGCGGTTGCTGAGCGACCATCGCGGGGCCGCCCGGCAGTACCTCGCGGCCGCGCATTCCATTCGCGGGCACCGCGATCACCGGGAACTGCGTGCGGAGCTCACCTGGTCGGCGGCCTCGGCGCTGGATGCCTGTGGCGCCGACGGCCCGGCCGCGCTCGCCTACCTGCGGGCTGCCGATCTGTGGGGCGAGCTCGGCCGGATCGGCCCGCGTGCCCGCTGCCTGCGCTCGGCGGCCTGGCTGCGGTTCTGGGCAGCCCCGACCAGCGAACTGCGCGGGCCGAGCATCGAGGCGTTGCGGAGCCTGCTGGCCGAATTGCAGGAGCGCGCCGAGAGACAGCCCAGCCGGGAGATCGCCAACGAGCTCGATCACACTCGCCGCCAGCTCACCGACATGCTCGATTGAGGCCGCAGTAAGCTCGTTGCTCATGCACGAGACAGGGTCGGCGGGCCGCAAGCTGGGTGTGATGGGCGGCACGTTCGATCCCGTCCACCACGGGCATCTGGTCGCCGCCAGCGAGGTCGCGCACCGGTTCGAGCTCGACGAGGTGATCTTCGTCCCCACCGGGCAGCCGTGGCAGAAGGCGCACAAGACGGTCAGCCCGGCCGAGGACAGGTACCTCATGACGGTCATCGCGACCGCCTCCAACCCGCGGTTCTCGGTCAGTCGCGCCGATATCGACCGGGGCAAGGTCACCTACACCGTGGACACCCTGCGGGAGATGAAAGCGCAGTACCCGGACGCGCAGCTGTACTTCATCACGGGTGCGGACGCACTGGCGAACATCCTGTCGTGGCAGGATTGGGCCGAACTGTTCGAACTGGCCAAGTTCGTCGGGGTGAGCCGTCCGGGCTACGAACTGAACACCGATCATCTCGCGGAACACCTGCGTGACCTCCCCGATGATGCGGTGACCATGCTCGAAATCCCGGCGTTGGCGATCTCCTCGAGCGAGTGCCGTCGCCGAGCCGCGCACATGCGGCCGGTCTGGTACCTCGTCCCGGACGGCGTGGTGCAGTACATATCGAAGCGGCACCTGTATGTGTCGGAGCCCTCGGAAGGTAACTGAGTTGAACGAGAACGTGTACCGCTCGGAGGTGAGCGGGTGAGCGCGTCCGCCGAAGCGATCGCGATGGCCGAAGTGGCGGCGCGCGCGGCCGACGAGAAGCTGGCCACCGACGTGGTCGTGCTCGACGTCTCCGAGCAACTGGTGATCACCGACTGCTTCATCATCGCGTCGGCGCCGAACGAGCGGCAGGTCAACGCCATCGTCGACAACGTCGAGGAGAAGCTGCGCGCGGCCGGGCACCGTCCCGTGCGCCGCGAGGGCACCCGCGAGGGTCGCTGGGCGCTGCTGGACTACATCGACGTCGTCGTGCACATCCAGCACAATGACGAGCGTAATTTCTATGCGCTGGAACGGCTCTGGAAGGACTGCCCGGTCCTGCCGGTCGAGGGTGTCGGGGGACCGCGGCCGGAGACGGCCGCCGAGGGAGAAAACGACGCGTGAACAAGTACGCCGGCGTCCGCACGCTGATCCTGCTGCGGCACGGGCAGACGGAATGGAACGCCTCCGATCGTATGCAGGGCCAGGTCGACACCGACCTCACCGAACTGGGGCGTCGGCAGGCGAAAGAGGCCGCCCGCGAACTCGTTTCGCGTAACGCCATCGCCATCGTGACCTCGGATCTGCGGCGGGCCCACGACACCGCGCTCGCGTTCGCCGAGCACACCGACGTGCCGGTCACCGTGGATCCGCGCCTGCGCGAGACCCACCTCGGTGACTGGCAGGGGTTGACGCACATCGACGTGGACGCTCGGGCTCCCGGCGCTCGGGTGGCCTGGCGGCTCGACGCGACCTATCGCCCGCCCGGCGGGGAGAGCAAACTCGAGGTCGGCGCCCGGGCGCTGCCCGTGGTCCAGGAGTTGTACAAGGAGCGGCAGGATTGGCCCGGCGGGACTATCATCCTGGTTGCGCACGGCGGGCTGATCGCCGCCTTGACGGCCGCGCTGCTCGAACTGCCGCCGCAGAACTGGCCTGTCCTCGGTGGACTGGCCAATACCAGCTGGGTGCAACTGAGCAGCCACGGTCCAGGCATCGACCAGCCCGGCTGGCGTCTCGATGTGTGGAACGCAGCGGCGAAGGTAGCACCCGATGTCCTCTGATGAGCCCGACCGGTCCGTACCGGACGAACTGTTCCGGAAGGTGAGTGCCAAACCGGAACGACAACTCCCCGATGCGCTTTTCGGCGGCCCGCCGCCGGCGAAGGCGGGTCCGGTCCGCGAGGACATGCCGGAGGACGACCCCGCCGAGGCGAGGGGGCGTGCGCGCGCGGCGGCCGAGGACGCGCGGTCGGTGCCCGACGAGCTGTTCAAGCAGAAGGTCTCGGCCAAGGCCGAACGGCAGTTGCCGGACCTGCTGTTCGGCGGGCCGTTCCCGAGTTCGCCCGTACCGGGAGCCGCTGCGCCCGCTCCCGAGGCCGACGAGGCCGAATCGCGCTCCGAGGCTTCGGCTTCCACGAAGGAGCCCGCGCCGGGTGATTCCGGCGAATCGCAGGTCGCCGATCCGGGTTCGGCTCCGGGCGGCGTGGACACTGCCCCGGATTCGGATTCGGTCGGCCGAGCCGCTGTCGAGGCGGATCCCGCGCCGGGGGCCGCTGCCGATCCGGCGGTGGATGCCGGGACGGATCCCGGGATCGCCAGGGCCGGCGTGGATTCGGGCGCAATGGAATCAGATGCCGAGTCGGGCTCTGCCGCGGTCGGCGCCGATGCGGTCGCCGAGGCGGACTCGGCCGACGGTCCGGTCGCAGCCGGATCCGCCGCGGCCGTCGGTGCCGGAACGAGTTCCGCTCCGGGCACGATCGTGGCCGAGAGCGGTACCGCTGTCGCCAAGGCGGAACCAGAGTCGGATTCGGTTGCCGCGGAGGCGGTCGCCGAGGCGAGTGCCGGTGACGCGGCTGCGCCCGCGAGCGCACCCGACACCGCCGGTGCGCTGGGCGACACCGTTACCGGCGACGCCGCGGACGGCAAGGCCGTGACCGAAGGCGCCGCTACTGACGACGCCGCGACCGGCAACGCCGTGATCGAAGAAGCCGCGATCGGAGAGGGCGCAACCGGCGACCCCGCGGCCGGCGACCGGCTCGTTGCCGGGGAGGCATCCACCCCGGCGGTCGATGCTCCTGCGGAGCTGACCCCGACGGCGGCAACTCCCTCGACACCCGACGCGGGCGCCGATGCCGGATCGCCGTCCCCGGTGGCCGCCGCGGCCCCGGCGCAGGTACCGGCGGCATCGCAGCGTCCGGTGCTGATCGTCATCGCCGATTCGCTGTCCTACTTCGGACCGAAGGGCGGACTGCCCGCCGATCATCCGCGAATCTGGCCGAATCTGGTCGGCGCGGAACTGGATTGGGATGTCGAGCTCGTCGGCCGGATCGGCTGGACCAGCCGCGACGCCTACTGGGCGCTGATCGGCGATCCCCGGATCTGGGCGGCCGTGCCGAAGGCTTCCGCCGTGGTCTTCGCGGTGGGCGGCATGGACACGCTGCCCTCGCCGCTGCCCACCGCGCTGCGGGAACTGATCCGCTACATCCGCCCGCCTGCCCTGCGCCGGGTGGTACGCAATGTCTACAACTGGCTGCAGCCGAAGCTGTCCAAGCTGGGCCGGCCGGTGGCGCTGCCGCCGCGGCTGAGCGTGGATTACCTGGAACAGTCGCGGCAGGCGATCACCCAGTTGCGCCCCGACCTGCCGGTGATCGCCGTGCTGCCCTCGGTGCACAACTGCGACGCCTACGGGCGGGTGCACTCCGGTCGCCCGCGCGCCGAGAAGGCACTGCGCGCGTGGTCGGAGAAGACCGCGGTGCCGCTGGTTGATCTCGCGGAAGCGGTGCGGGAGAACATCTTCTCCGGCGACGCCAACCCCGACGGCATCCACTGGGGCTGGGACGGTCATACCGCGGTCGCGAACGCGATGGTGAAGACCCTGCAGGAGGTTCGGTAGTCCGTGGCCGTCGTGGTCGTCACCGATTCGTCGGCCGGCCTGCCCACCGAAACGGTGGACGAGCTCGGCATCGCCGTGGTCCCCCTGCACGTGCTGGTCGGTGACCGCGCGATCCGAGATGGCGTCGACCCGATCGAGATCGACTACAGCTCGGACACGGTGACCACCTCGGCGGCCTCGCCCGGCGAGATGCGCGAGGCCTACGAACGCGCCCTGGCCCGCAGCGGCGGTGACGGCGTGGTGGCCGTACACCTGTCCCGCCAGCTCTCGGCCACCTGGGAGGCGGGCAGGCAGGCCGTGCGGGATCTGGGCACGGACGGCGACATTCGTCTGGTCGACTCGCTCGGCGCGGGCCTGGCCACCGGCTTGCCCACCCTGGCCGCCGCCCGTCGCGCTGCCCAGGGCGCCGCGCTGGACGAGGTCTACGAGGCGGCGGTCACCGCGGCGCACCGGGCCAGGACCTTCATCCTGGTCAACCGCACCGAACAATTGCGCCGTGGCGGCCGGTTGAGCACCGCGGCCTCGTTTTTCGGCAGTGAATTGGTCACCAAACCCATTCTGCAGATCGTCGAGGGCCGACTGGAGTTGCGGGAGAAGGCCCGCACTCGCTCCAAGGCACACGCCCGCCTGGTCGCCGCCGCGGTGGAGGCGGCGGGCGCGGACGGCGCCGCTGTCGCCGTGCAACATCTGGGCGCCGCCGACACCGCCGAGAACATCGCGAATCAGCTGCGCGAGCGGGTTCCCGGCATAGCCGAACTCATCGTGGCGGAGTTCGGTCCCGTGCTCGGCGTGCACCTCGGCCTCGGCGCGGTCGGGGTGCTCGTGGTGCCCGGCGGATGCGGGTGAGCGCGCCGGCCCCGGCCGCTCGGATCTGAGTTCTCCACAGCCCCGGGGTTGTCCACAGGGCCGGTGTATTCCCTGGTCGCGCAACTGTTTCCGGCTCCCGTGGGTCGTACTCTCGCCGACATGGTGCGACATGACGAACGCGAGCGGCGTCGCCGCCGGCTGGGGGTGCTGTCCGAGCGAGTGGGTGCGAGCCGTGCGGCGGTACTCCCACCGGGGAAACCGAACGCGGTCGAGCATCCCGACCGTGTGCACCTGCGCTCGGCCGTCCGGGAGGGACGCGAACGACGAACCGAGTCGACGGATTCCATCACCCGGACCACCTCGCGGTGGCATCTGGAACACCTACCGGACGATGAGGCTGCCGGGGAGCAGGTGCGGGCGGGTGCGGGGTCCGGCACAGCGCCGAGGACCAGCACCGCATCGACGATCGCACCCCCGGATTCGGCACTGTCGTCCATCGGGGAAGGGGTGCGGGAAGGCACGCCGAAACCGGTTCCGGCGCAGCCCGTCCGACGGCAGCGCCGCACCGTCGGGTCCGATGTCCGGGCGCCGTCGGCCGTCGCCGAAACCGATGACGAGACCGACGTCCGGACACCGGACTGGTTGCGCGACCGCCACGATCGCGACGACGACCTCGGCGGGGACGACGACTTCGAGGGGGACGATGCTGTGCCGGTCGGCCGATTCGGGGGCGCGCGACTCGACCCGGGCCGTCGCGGGGCGCTCACCTTGGCGGTCGTCGGCCTGATCGCGCTGTTCCTCACGGCGTACGTGGTGATGCGTGAGCGACCGGTTTCCTATCCTGTACCGCCGCTCGCCTCCGTGCAGACAACGACGATCGGGCCGGGAGTACCCACGTCCGAGGCACGGCCGCCCGATGCCGGGCTCTCGCCACCCGTAAGCGCCGGTGCGCCGGTCGAACTCGTCGTCAGTGTCGTCGGCCTCGTCCACAACAGCGGCCTCGTCCGACTGCCCGAAGGCGCCCGTGTCGCCGACGCCGTCGCGGCCGCGGGCGGGGCACGGGAAGGCGCGGATCTGACCGGTCTCAATCTCGCGCAGCGGGTTCGGGACGGTGACCAGATCCTCGTCGGCGCGGCCCCACACGAGGGCGGTCCCCCGCAGGCGGGCAGCGTGACCGTCAGCGGGTCCGGCGCCGCGCCCGGTGCGGACACCACGCCGGAGATCGGTCCCACCGGCAAGGTGGACCTCAACTCCGCGACCGAGGCGCAACTCGACGCCCTGCCGGGAATCGGCCCCGTGACCGCCCGCGCCATCCTGGCCTGGCGCACGGCCAACGGCCGCTTCGGCTCGATCGATCAGCTCGCCGAAGTCGACGGCATCGGCCCCACTCGGTTGGCCCGCCTCAGAGATCTGGTCACGGTATGACGCACCGGCGCCGTGCCGCGCGCGCCCGGCCCGCACGCCCGGCCACGTCGGCAATCAGGCGGTGGTCGCGGCGCACAGGCCCGAGCGAGGCCCCGCCGCGACCCGGATGGGGGAGAGCCGGCCCACGCATACGAGACGTGGTGGCCGCCTCGAGTCCGCGGGTCGTGTCGGTGGGGGCGGTTGCCCGACGTGTTCGGTTCGCGGTGGTGGGGGCGGTAGCTGGACGTGTTCCGGGCGCAGTGTCGGGAACGGCTGCTCCACACGTTCGAGGCGGGGCGGCCGGGGCGACTGTCCGACGCATACGACAGGCTCTGGTCGGGGATCATCGGAGGCCGACGGAGCTTCTCGACGCCCGGCTTCTGCCCGCGGCCTCGGGCGCTTGGATGACCACGTTGGTGGTGATCCGTGCCGGATGGCCGGTGGGAGTCGTTGTCGCCGTTGTGGCCTCGGTGACCGGAGTGGTGATCTGGGTGATCGGCACCCGTGGGTGTACGGAGCGCGTGGGGAGGCGACGAAAGCTCTCGCGGCCGTCCGGCTGCACACGGCGGTCGAGCCCGGTGGCGGGGCCGAGTACCCAGCCGCTGTCGTCGCGGCGAGCGTCGACGTGGACGTGCCGCTCGGCCACCGTGCCGCGCAAGGACGAGCACCGTCCACAGAGGCGGTGGCGGTCACCGGCGACCTGTGGGACGAGCGGCCGCCGCACGCTGCTGACGGTTGTGGTCGCGACGGCGGGTCTGGCAGCGGGCTTCGCCTTGTCGGCGAGCTGGCGGGCGTATCAGGTGGATGCTCATCCGTTGCGGGACATCGGTGCCAAGGCGCGCATCGAGGTGACCGTGACGCCGGTCGGTGATCCGAGACCGCTACGCGGCAGATCGTTCGACGGGCGGCAGCGGTGGGTGGTGCGTGCCGAACTGGGGGCCTATCGGCGCGGCGATGTCGTCGTGCGCGGCGGGGGAGCGGTGGTGGTGCTGGCCGGCGGCGACGGCTGGGCCACGCTGCCGCCCGGGCAGGCGATCGCCTTCGATGCCAGGGTGGGGCAACCCGATCGCCGGGATCTCACGGTGGCGATTCTGCGCGCGGAGGGGAATCCCGAGATCGCCGGCCCGCTGCCCTGGTGGCAGCGTGTCGCGGTGGCGGTGCGCACCGGCCTGCGTGCGGCGGCGGTGCGGGCGCTGCCGGAGGAAGCGGCCGGGCTGTTGCCCGCGCTGGTCGTCGGGGACACCGGCGGACTGCCGGACTCGGTGCGCGACGAGTTCGAGATCGCCGGATTGCAGCATCTGTGTGTCGTCAGCGGGGCGAATTTCGCGATCATCGGCGCGGCCGTGCTGGCCGTCGCTCGCAGGCTGACGCTGGGACCACGGGCGTCGGTGGGGGTCGCGGCCGCGGCGATGGCGATGTTCGTGGTGATCGCGCGGCCCGATCCGAGCGTGCTGCGCGCTGCCGCGATGGGAGCGGTGACACTGCTCGCCCTGCTCACCGGCCGGCGAAAACAGGCGCTGCCCGCCTTGTGCGCCGCGGTCATCGGCGTACTGCTGGTCCGGCCGGAATTGGCCGTGAGCGCGGGCTTCGCGCTGTCTGTGCTGGCGACCGGCGGGCTGATCCTGCTCGCACCCGGCTGGGCGGACCGGCTCCGCAACCGGGGCTGGTGGCAGTTTCCCGCCGAGCTACTCGCGGTGTCGGCGGCCGCGTTCACCGTCACTCTGCCGATCATGGTGGCATTGACCGGCCGGGTCAGCGTGGTCGCGATCGCGGCGAACGTCCTGGTGGCCCCGGTCGTCGCCCCCATCACCGTGCTCGGCGCCCTGGCCGCGGCGGTCGCGTGGCTGTGGTCGCCCCTCGCGCAAGGGTTTCTGCATCTGGCGGCGCTGCCGATGTGGTGGTTGCTGACCGTCGGTGACCGTGCCGCGGCGCTGCCCGGCGCGGCCGTCGACGTGCCGGGTGGGACCGCGGGCGGGGCCGCGGCCGCCGCCGTTGCCATCTGGGTTGTCCTGCTGATCCGCTCACGCGCACCGACCGGTTCCGGTCCCAGCGGCTCCGGACACGCTCGGCCTGCAAGTCGCGCCTCGTGATCCGCCGCGCGGGGCGTCGGGTCTCGCGGTGTCGGGTTACGTCGCGTCGTGGTCTCGGGCGTCGTGGTGTCGGGTGCCGGGTTACGTCGCGCCGGGCGTAGGCGTCGGGCGTCGTGGTGTCGGGTGCCGGGTTACGTCGCGTCGGGCGTAGGCGTCGGGTGTCGTGGTGTCGAGCGTCAGGTTCGTGGCGTCGTGGCGTCGGGTCACGTCTCGCCGGGCGTCGAGCGTCGCGGCGCTGGGTGTCGCGCGTCGGGCTGCGACCAGCTCGACATCGAGCGTCGTGGTGGTGGCCCGGGTCCGTAGGATCGGCCGGGTGAGCGAACGACCGGCACCGGTACACCTCGTCCTCGGCGAGGAAGAGTTGTTGATCGAGCGCGCGGTGTCCGCGATCGTCTCCGGGGTGCGGGCGGTCGCGCCCGACCCCGACGCGGTCCCGGTGGACCGGCGGCGGGCGGGCGATTCCGGTACGGCGGAGCTGGCCGAACTGCTGAGTCCCTCGCTGTTCGCCGAGGACCGCGTGATCGTGCTCGAGTCCGCGGCCGAGGCGGGCAAGGAAGCAGCGGGATTGATCGCCGACGCGGCGAAGGATCCTCCGGACGGTGTCGTGATCGTGGTGCTGCACTCCGGCGGCGGCCGGGCCAAGGCTATGGTGCCCGCGCTGCAGAAGGCGGGCGCGGTGGTGCACGAGTGCGCCAAGCTCACCAAGGCCACCGAACGGGTCGAGTTCGTCCGCGCGGAGTTCCGGACGGCGGGGGTCCGGGTCTCCGGCGACGTGGTGCAGGCCCTGCTCGAGTCGGTTGGGTCGGAGCTGCGCGAATTGGCCGCAGCTTGCTCGCAGCTGGTGGCCGACACCGGTGGCAAGGTCGATGTCGGTGCGGTGCGGCGCTACTACTCGGGCAAGGCGGAGGTGAACGGTTTCGAGGTCGCCGAACTCGCGGTGACCGGTGACCGGGCGGCGGCCATGGAGGCCTTGCGCTGGGCCACCGACCGCGGGGTGGCGCATGTGCTGCTCGCCGACGCGCTGGCCGATTCGGTGCACACCATCGCGCGGGTGGGTTCGGCGGGCCGGGGCGACCCGTTCGCCCTCGCTCAGCAACTCGGCATGCCGCCCTGGAAGGTGAAGAAGGCACAGGCCCAGGCGCGGGGCTGGACTCCCGCCTCCATCGGCGTGGCACTGCAGGTCGTGGCGGCCCTGAACGCGGATGTGAAGGGCGGGGCGGCGGACTCCGGCTACGCCCTCGAACATGCCCTGGGACGCATTCTCGATCTGCGCGCCGCCAACTGACGGCGCAACCCGGCGAGCACGGCCGGTAGACCGGTAGGCACCGTCGAATGTGGGAGTCCGTGGCGAACGGACCCCCAGCCGATTCGGCGACGCCCGGCTACGGTCGGCCGGGGGCATCGGTGGGCGTGCCGCGTTCGCTCACTCGGACGTCGCGGAGATCACCAGCTCCTCGTCGATGTCGGACTCGTCGAAACGGCCCTCCCATTCGTCGTACACCGGGATATCGTCCTCCCTGGTGACGATCCACTCGGGCGTATAGCCGCCCTCGTCGTCGGGAACCATGACGTTCTCGATCCGCAGGCCGATTCCCAGCACTTCGGCGGCCCGGATCACATCCGGCAGATCCTCTGCTCTGACCACGGTCTGATTCGCGTAGACGGTTACCATGCGCGGAATGGTAGCGGTCCGAGGCGACAGAACGCCCGACGGGCACGACAAAAGCCGCCGTGGTCATCGAGGCCGCGGCGGCTGCGTCAGCGAAATCCGGTCCCGGCGTGCGGGACCGGGAAATCAGAGCTTGTTGAGGGCCAGCGCGAGCGCCGACTTCTTGTTGGCGGCCTGGTTGGCGTGGATGACGCCCTTCGAGGCCGCCTTGTCGAGCTTGCGGCTCACGAACTGCAGACGCTCGGCGGCCTTGTCCTTGTCGCCGGCCGCGGCGGCTTCACGGAAGCTGCGGATCGCGGTGCGCAGCGCGGACTTGACCGACTGGTTGCGCTTGCGCGCTTCCTCGTTGGTACGAATCCGCTTCACCTGGGACTTGATGTTGGCCACGCCTGTTCCTCGTGTTCCTGTCGCTGAATGGGTTGCTTCGAG
Organism: Nocardia higoensis NBRC 100133; assembly: GCF_000308595.1. Taxonomy (GTDB): domain Bacteria; phylum Actinomycetota; class Actinomycetes; order Mycobacteriales; family Mycobacteriaceae; genus Nocardia; species Nocardia higoensis. Next base: position 40,496 of record NZ_BAGA01000051.1, read on the forward strand.
AAGTCTCGCGACGGCGAAACTCCGGAATATCGGGTCACGCCATGCCGAATGTCGAGGGTACCAGCCCCGACGCGGCACACGAAATCGCATCCGGTCCGTGGTCATTGTCCCTGCCACCCGCCTGGCGTAGCTTTCCAGACAGGAACGTTCCGGCAGTACCTCGTCTTGGCGTAGCGGCAGCAAATTCGGCTCAGCGGCAGAAACGGCTCGAGATGGCGGAAGGTGTGTCTGTATGTCTCCGACGGCGCAGGAAGTAGTAGAGGAATTCGCCGAGAACCGGCCGATTCCCGACGGTAAGAAGTGGGCGGCGGAGGGGTTCGGCACCTTCGTGCTGGTGATGAGCGGTGTCGGCACGGCGGTGCTGGCCGGCGACCGGGTCGGGGCGCTCGGCATCGCGCTGGCCTTCGGCCTCACCCTGATGTTCCTGGTCTACTCGATCGGGCCGCTGTCGGGTTGTCACGTCAATCCGGCGGTCACCACCGGGCAGCTGATTCTCGGGCGGGTATCGGCGGTCAACGCGGCCGGCTACATCGTGGCTCAGCTGATCGGCGCCTTTCTGGCCGGTCTCGTGCTCTTCGCGCTGGCCAAGAACCTGCCCTCCTACGACCGGGCGGTCGACGGGCTCGGTGCCAACGGCTGGGGGCCGCACAGTCCCTCGGCCGTGAAGGGGCCGCTCGGCCAGGTAGTCGTCCAGGACGGCTACGGCTTCGCGGCGATGGTGATCGTGGAAGTCCTGCTCACCGCGGTTCTGGTCTTCGTGGTGCTGGCCTCCACCGACCAGATCTCCGACGTGCCGCTGGCCGGGCTGTCGATCGGCGTCACGCTCGCGGTCATGCACCTGGTCGCGATCCCGGTCGACAACACCTCGGTGAACCCGGCTCGGAGCCTCGGTGTCGCCTTCTACCAGGACGGCGCGGGTGGTCAGGTGTGGGCATTCGTGGTCTTTCCGCTGATCGGCGGCGTGCTCGGCGCGTTGATCTACGGCCTGCTGTTCGGCCGTCGCCGCGAGATCGTGCAGGAGATCGAGCGGGAGCTGGAACGCGAGCGGGCCGACAGCGAGGAGGCCGACCGCGGGATCACCGACACCGAGTGACCGGGATCCGGTGATCCGGGCGGTCCCGGATCACCGGCCGCAAGATCAGCTCCAGTTGTATTCGACGACGAGCCGGTGCGCGACGAGGTCGAAGGTCTTACGCGGCAGGATCGCGCCTTCGCGGCGGATGCCCGCCTCCGGCACGTCGAGCACGCGGTCCAGCCGCACCCAGCTCGGCCTGCCCTGGTGGTCCCAGTCGCCGCTGCCGATGGCGAGCCAGTCGCGGTCGTGCTGACGCTCGGAATTCGACGAGAGCATGAGCCCGAGCAGGGTGCGCTTGTCGCGGCCGACGACCAGCACCGGACGGTCTTTGCCGTTGCTCGGGTCCTCCTCGTAGGGAACCCAGGTCCACACGATCTCGCCCGGATCGGCGCGGCCGTCCAGGTGCGGTGCGTAGACGATCTGCCTGGCCCGCTCCGCGGTCGGAACCGGCATCGATGCGGCGGGCCGCCCGGTCGCCGGTGCGGGCTTCCGCTGCGAGAGGCCGCCGACCAGGCGCTGGACCAGTCGCGGCCCCTGCTGCTTGGCGATCCGGGGGCCCTGTTGTTTCGCGATCGTGCTCAGCTGCTTGCCGATCGCGTTCCAATTGCGCGCCATCTCTGGAGAATAACGGCGCTCACGCCGGTAGGCCCGGGACCGGTGGCGATCGTGCTCGCGCGCACATGGGACGATGGGGGCAGTTTGCCGATACCCCAGCTGAGGAGTTCAGTGCCCGCCAGCTTCGCCGATACGACGTTCACCGATCCGTCGCGGATCCGGAACTTCTGCATCATCGCGCACATCGACCACGGCAAGTCGACGCTGGCCGACCGGATGCTGCAGCTCACCGGTGTGGTCGAGGAGCGCGCGATGCGCGCCCAGTACCTGGACCGGATGGACATCGAGCGTGAGCGCGGCATCACGATCAAGGCGCAGAACGTGCGCCTGCCGTGGCGCGTCGAGGACACCGACTACGTCATGCACCTCATCGACACCCCCGGGCACGTCGACTTCACCTACGAGGTCTCCCGCGCGCTCGAGGCCTGCGAGGGCGCGATTCTGCTGGTGGACGCCGCGCAGGGCATCGAGGCGCAGACCCTGGCCAATCTGTATCTGGCACTGGACAAGGATCTGACCGTCATCCCGGTGCTGAACAAGATCGATCTGCCCGCCGCCGATCCGGATCGCTACGCCGCCGAGCTCGCCCACATCGTGGGCTGCGACCCCTCGGATGTGCTGCGGGTGTCGGGCAAGACCGGTGTCGGCGTGCCGGAGCTGCTCGACGAGGTGATCAAGCAGGTGCCCGCGCCGGTCGGCGATCCGGACGCGCCCGCGCGGGCGATGATCTTCGACTCGGTCTACGACACCTACCGCGGCGTGGTGACCTATGTGCGCGTGGTCGACGGCAAGCTCACCCCGCGCGAGAAGATCAAGATGATGTCCACCGGCGCGACCCACGAGCTGCTGGAGATCGGCATCGTGTCCCCGGAGCCCAAGCCGACCACCGGTCTGGGCGTGGGTGAGGTGGGTTACCTGATCACCGGCGTGAAGGACGTGCGCCAGTCCAAGGTCGGCGACACGGTGACCGCGGCGCGCAACGGCGCGACCGATCCGCTCACCGGCTATCGCGAACCGCGGCCGATGGTCTACTCGGGTCTGTACCCGGTGGACGGCTCGGACTACCCGGATCTGCGCGACGCGCTGGAGAAGCTCCAGCTCAACGACGCGGCACTCAGCTACACCCCGGAGACCTCGGTGGCGCTGGGCTTCGGCTTCCGCTGCGGCTTCCTCGGTCTGCTGCACATGGAGATCACCCGCGAGCGCCTGCAGCGCGAGTTCGACCTCGACCTCATCTCGACCGCGCCGAACGTGGTCTACCGGGTGGAGATGGAGGACGGCGCCGAACATGTCGTCACCAACCCCTCCTTCTGGCCGGAGGGCAAGGTGCGCAAGGTGTTCGAGCCGGTGGTGAAGTGCACCATCATCTCGCCCAGCGAGTTCATCGGCTCGATCATGGAGCTGTGCCAGTCGCGCCGCGGTGAGCTGGGCGGCATGGACTACCTGTCGGAGACCCGCGTCGAGCTGCGCTACACCCTGCCGATGGCCGAGATCATCTTCGACTTCTTCGACTCGCTGAAGTCGCGCACCCGCGGCTACGCCAGCCTCGACTACGAGGAGTCCGGCGAGCAGATCTCGGATCTGGTGAAGGTCGACATCCTACTGCAGGGTGAGGCGGTGGACGCGTTCTCGGCGATCGTGCACAAGGACGCCGCGCAGGCCTACGGCCACAAGATGACGACCAAGCTGCGCGAGCTGATCCCGCGTCAGCAGTTCGAGGTGCCGATCCAGGCCGCGATCGGTTCGAAAGTCATTGCGCGCGAGAACATCCGCGCCATCCGCAAGGATGTGCTGGCCAAGTGCTATGGCGGTGACATCAGCCGTAAGCGCAAGCTGCTCGAGAAGCAGAAGGAAGGCAAGAAGCGGATGAAGACCATCGGCCGGGTGGACGTTCCGCAGGAAGCCTTCGTGGCCGCGCTGTCCTCCGACGCGTCCTCGGACAAGCCGAAAGAGAAGAAATAGCGAATCGGCATATGTGTCGGTCATCACACTGTGGTGACCGGCCTGTGCCGAAGATGTGACAGCCGGGGCCAGCGGAAATATCGTATGGATGTCTTCTCTCGGGCGGCCGGGGTGAGGATGGCCGGCATTCCCGAGACGTGGAGCCCTTATGAAGCGCGACTTGCCTTTCGACGACGACCCCGCTGTCACGGCGCCAGGAGACGACACCGCTTACAAGATCGCCACCGGCGTCGCGCGGGTGGCGCGAGCGGGCGCCTATGTCACCGGCGGCGCGCTGGTGGCCTCGCACGGGGCCGGCGGTTCCGGGCAGTCCGACGGGCAGCAGCTCGACAGCTGGAACGCGGGCTGGGCCTACAACAGCGACCCGCAGCCCGATGTGCCCAGCCCGGTGGTCACCTTCCCGGACCCGGTGCCCAGCTTCCGGTACGACTCCGATCCCGTGCCCGCACCCGTCCCCGGCTTCGGTGACGCGCCCACCGTGATCGATCTGGCGAGCGCCGGGCACGACCCGTCCGCACCGACGCAGGAGGCGCGCTCCTACGGCGAGTATCCCGATTACCACGAGTACTACCGCGACTCCGGCGCCTCCTCGGACTACGGCAGCGGCTACGGCTACGGCACCGACGATGTGCCGGCTCCGACCGAGGGATCGGTCTCGCCCGTCACCGGCGGCGGCTACGGTCCCGGCCACGACGACCCGTCGGACTGGTGGCGGCCGGACGGCTTCGGCCTGCCCGGGCACGGCACCGGTCAGCCCGGTTACGACTTCGGCGCTCCCGGCCTCGACGACCTGACCAACCCGGCCGCCAATCCGTTCCTGCCGACGAAGCCCGCCGTCGGCGAGATCGGACCCGAGGACGGGAGCGAGGGGTCGGCTCCCCGCGCCGAGGACTTCTACAGCGGATTCGATCCGTTCCAGGGCCGGGACCTGTTCGACGGCATCGGAGAGGGCGCGGGTGAGGGCTTCGGCGTCTGGATCGAGACCGACGCCTATGCCCAGATCTGGGCCAAGGTCGATGTGGATCTCGAGATCGGACCCAAGGGCGTCTATCTGACCACCGATGTCCGCGTGGACGCCTCGGCCGGGCTCACCGTCAAGGCAGCCGCGGGCAACAATGTCGGCGAGCAGATCGACAAGATGTCCGAGTGGATGGGCGGCAGTGGTCCGGGTGCGCCCGGCAACCGCGTCAACGAGCAGTCGGGCCCCGGCGCCGGTGGCGCCACCCCGGCGGCGGCCACGGGTACGCCCGCCGCGGCCGGTACCCCCGTCTCCGCCCCCCAGCCCGCGCCCGCGCCCGTGGTGGCCGCAGTCCCCGTCGCTCCG
>NZ_BAGA01000050.1 GCF_000308595.1 Nocardia higoensis NBRC 100133
GAAACCAGCCGATAGAGGCCTTCGGCCCCGAACCTGAGAATTGCTTATGGAAGGAGGCTACCGGCCGGTAGAAGCGCTAAACTCGGTCACGAAGGCGGAGTCTTCGGTGTCCCTCATCCACCGAAGATTCCGCCCTCTCCCTGTCCGCACCCGCCCGGCTCCGTCGACGCGAGAGGGCCGGACGAACGCCTGGCGCGGCCCCGATAGGATCACGGGGTGACCAGCGCAGCCCCTGACAACTCGCATGATCGTGCCGCCGCCCTCCCCAAGAGCTGGGATCCCAGCGTCGTGGAGGCCGAGATGTACGAGCGCTGGGTAGGCGCGGGTTATTTCACCGCCGACCCCGGCTCCGACAAGCCCGCGTACTCGATCGTGCTGCCGCCGCCGAACGTCACCGGCACGCTGCACATGGGCCACGCCCTCGACCACACGCTGATGGACACCCTCGCCCGCCGCAAGCGGATGCAGGGTTACGAGGTGCTCTGGCTGCCCGGCATGGACCACGCGGGCATCGCCACCCAGAACGTGGTGGAGAAGCAGCTCGCCACCGACGGCAAGAGCAAAGAGGACTTCGGCCGCGAACTGTTCGTGCAGAAGGTCTGGGACTGGAAGCACGAATCGGGCGGCTCGATCCAGTGGCAGATGCGCGCAGTCGGCGACAGCGTCGACTGGAGCCGCGACCGCTTCACCATGGACGAGGGCCTGTCGCGCGCCGTCCAGACCATCTTCAAGCGTCTCTACGACGACGGCCTGATCTACCGCGCCGAGCGGCTGGTGAACTGGTCGCCGGAACTGCGCACCGCCATCTCCGACATCGAGGTCAAGCACGAGGACGTGGAGGGCGAGCTGGTCTCGCTGCGCTACGGCTCGCTGAACGACGACGAACCGCACGTCGTGGTGGCCACCACCCGGGTGGAGACCATGCTCGGCGACACCGCCGTGGCCGTGCATCCCGAGGACCCGCGTTACCAGAAGCTCATCGGCACCACGCTCGAGCATCCGATCACCGGCCGGCAGATCCCGATCGTCGCCGACGACTACGTCGATCCCGAATTCGGTTCCGGCGCGGTGAAGATCACGCCCGCGCACGACCCCAACGACTTCGAGATCGGCCTGCGGCACAAGTTGCCGATGCCGACGATCATGGACGAGCGCGGCCGGATCGCCGGCACCGGCACCGAATTCGACGGTATGGACCGTTTCGAGGCGCGTGTGAAGGTGCGTGAGCGGCTGGCCGAGGAAGGCCGCGTGGTGGCCGAGAAACGGCCCTACATCCACAGCGTCGGGCACTCCGAGCGCTCCGGCGAGGCGATCGAGCCCCGGCTGTCGATGCAGTGGTGGGTCAAGGTCGAGACGCTGGCCAAGGCCGCGGGCGATGCCGTGCGCAACGGCCAGGTCGCCATTCATCCGCCCAGCCTCGAGCCGCGCTGGTTCGAGTGGGTCGACAACATGCACGACTGGACCATCTCGCGTCAGCTGTGGTGGGGCCACCGGATCCCGATCTGGTACGGACCCGAGGGTGAAGTGGTGTGCGTCGGCCCCGACGAGACCGCACCCGAGGGCTGGGTGCAGGACCCCGACGTGCTCGACACCTGGTTCTCCTCCGGCCTGTGGCCGTTCTCCACGATGGGCTGGCCGGAGGCCACTGCTGAGCTGGCCAAGTTCTATCCGACCAGCGTGCTGGTGACCGGCTACGACATCCTGTTCTTCTGGGTCGCCCGGATGATGATGTTCGGCATGTACGTCTCCGAGGACGCCGCGCTCACCGCGGGCAAGGCGGGCGTGCCGCAGGTGCCGTTCCGGGATGTCTTCCTGCACGGCCTGATTCGCGACCAGTACGGCAAGAAGATGTCCAAGTCGCGTGGCAACGGCATCGACCCGCTGGATTGGATCCGCTCCTACGGCGCCGATGCGCTGCGCTTCACCCTGGCCAGGGGCGCGCAGCCCGGCGGCGACCTCTCGGTCGGCGAATCGCACGCGCTGGCCTCGCGCAGCTTCGTCACCAAGCTGTTCAACGCCACCAAGTTCGCGCTGCTCAACGGCGCCGCGCCGGGTGAGCTGCCCGCGCGCGAGGGGCTCACCGACGCCGACCGGTGGATCCTGGACCGGCTCGACGAGGTGCTCGCCGAAGTCGACGCCGCCTTCGACGCCTACGAGTTCGGCAAGGCCTGCGAGGCGCTGTACCACTTCGCCTGGGACGAATTGTGCGACTGGTACCTGGAACTGGCGAAAGTGCAGTTCGCCGAGGAGGGCGAGCGTGCCGCGGCCACCCGCACGGTGCTCGGCAACGTCCTCGATGCCGTGCTGCGGCTGCTGCACCCGGTGATCCCGTTCGTCACCGAATCGCTGTGGCAGGCGCTGACCGGCGGTGAGTCGGTGGTGGTGGCGGCCTGGCCGCAGCGCGGCGCCGAGACCGCCGACCCGGTGGCCGCGCGCCGGATCGCCGACGCGCAGCGCCTGATCACCGAGATCCGCCGGTTCCGCAGCGACCAGGGCCTGGCCGACAAGCAGAAGGTCTCCGCGACCCTGATCGGCCTGGACGAGGCCGACCTCGTCGCCCTGGCCCCCGCCGTCGCCAATCTGGCCCGGCTCACCGAGCCCGGTCCGGACTTCTCGGCCACCGCCGAGGTGGAGGTGCGCCTGAGCGGCGCGACCGTCACCGTCCAGGTCGACACCTCCGGCACGGTCGATCTCGAGGCCGAGCGCAAGCGGTTGGAGAAGGATCTGACCGCCGCGCAGAAGGAACTGGCCACCACCGAGGCGAAACTGGGCAACGAGGCATTCCTGGCCAAGGCGCCCGAGGCGGTCGTGGACAAGATCAAGGGTCGCCGTGCGGTCGCCGCCGCCGAAGTCGAGCGGATCGGGGCACGGCTCACCGAGCTGGGTGCCAAGTGAGCGACGACGACACGGGCGCGAACCCGGAACCGGAGCCGCAGTATCGCGACGAGTCCGGGGCCACCCGCCTCGGCTCGGGTCCCTCGCCGGTGGATCTCGCCGAGTTGGCGCTGGTCGAGGCCGAACTCGACCGGCGCTGGCCGGAGACCAAGATCGAGCCCTCGCTCACCCGGATCGCCACACTGATGGACCTGCTCGGTTCGCCGCAGCAGTCCTATCCGGCCATCCACATCGCCGGCACCAACGGCAAGACCTCGGTCACCCGAATGATCGACGCGCTGCTCACCGCGCTGCACCGGCGCACCGGGCGGATCACCAGCCCGCACCTGCAGCTGGCCACCGAGCGGATCAGCATCGACAACGCGCCGATCAGCCCGGCCGAGTACGTCGAGACCTACCGCGAGATCCAGCCCTACATCGAGATGATCGATCAGCAGTCGGCGGCTGCGGGCGGGCCGGCGATGAGCAAGTTCGAAGTGCTCACCGGCATGGCGTTCGCGGCCTTCGCCGAAGCGCCGGTCGATGTCGCGGTGGTGGAGACCGGGATGGGTGGCACCTGGGACGCCACCAATGTGATCGACGGCCAGGTGGCGGTCATCACGCCGATCGGGCTGGACCACACCGAATACCTCGGACCCGACCTCGCCTCGATCGCGGGCGAGAAAGCGGGCATCATCAAGCGCGCGCCGGAGAGCCTGATCCCGCGCGACACCGTCGCGGTCATCGCCCGGCAGGAACCCGAGGCCATGGAGGTGCTGCTGCGCCGTGCGGTCGAGGTGGACGCGGCGGTCGCGCGCGAGGGCGCGGAGTTCACCGTGCTGGCCAGGCAGATCGCCGTCGGCGGCCAGCAGCTCACGCTGCAGGGCCTCGGCGGTGTCTACGACGAGATCTTCCTGCCACTGCACGGCGAGCACCAGGCCCGCAACGCCGTGCTCGCGCTCGCCGCGGTGGAGGCGTTCTTCGGGGCAGGCGCGCAACGTCAGCTCGACGTGGAGGCCGTGCGCGCCGGGTTCGCCTCGGTCGCCAGCCCCGGACGAATGGAGCGCATGCGCAGCGCGCCGACCATCTTCATCGACGCCGCGCACAATCCGGCGGGCGCGCGGGCGCTGGCCGAGACGATCGGCGCCGAGTTCGACTTCCGCAAGCTGGTCGGGGTGATCGCGGTGCTCGGCGACAAGGACGCCGCGGGCATCCTGGAGGCGCTGGAACCGGTGTTCGACGAGATCGTGGTGACGAGCAACGGCTCGCCGCGCGCCCTCGACGTCGAGGTCCTCGCCGATCTGGCGGTGCAGCGCTTCGGCGACGAACGCGTCGTGGTGGCGTCGACACTGCCGGACGCCCTGGAGACCGCCATCGCGATTGCCGAGGATGTCGCCGACAGTGGAGAGATGGTCTCCGGAGCGGGTGTCGTGGTGACCGGCTCGGTGGTCACCGCGGGCGCCGCTCGTGGCCTGTTCGGAAAGGATCCCGCATGAGCCCGGCAGACAACCAGGCCGAACGGCCGGATCCGGCCGGCGGGCCGGATCGCCCCGCCGACGCGCCGGCCGCGCCCGATCCGTGGAAGGGCCTGCGCGGCGTCATGGCGGGCACCCTGGTCCTGGAGGCCATCGTGGTGCTGCTCGCCCTGCCGATCGTGGCCGACCTCGGCGGCGGGATCACCTGGGTGTCGGGCACCTACCTGGTCGGCCTCGCGGTGCTGATGATTCTCGGCGCCGGACTGCAGGGCCGGTCCTGGGCGCTCGCCTACAACCTCGGCCTGCAGGTGCTGGTGCTGCTCGGCGGCTTCTTCCACCTCTCGATCCTGGTCATCGGTGTGCTGTTCCTGCTGGTGTGGGCGTTCGTGCTGATCCTGCGCAACGAGGTCAAGAGGCGGATGGACCAGGGGTTACTGCCCAGTCAACGGCTCGGCGGAACGGGCCGTTAGGCTGTGCGCCGTGACTGAGCAGACGTTGGTACTCATCAAGCCGGACGGCGTGTCGCGCGGCCTGGTCGGCGAGGTGCTGGCCCGGGCCGAGCGCAAGGGCCTGAAGATCGCCGCCCTCGAGCTGAAGCAGGTGTCCGAGGAGCTTGCCCGTGAGCATTACGACGAGCACGCCGACAAGCCGTTCTTCGGCTCCCTGATCGAGTTCATCACCTCCGGCCCGGTCGTCGCGGCCGTGCTCGAGGGCCCGCGCGCCATCGCGGCCTTCCGTCAGCTGGCCGGCGGCACCGACCCGGTGGAGAAGGCCACGCCCGGCACCATCCGCGGTGATTTCGGCCTGGAGACCCAGTACAACCTGGTGCACGGCTCGGACTCGCCCGAGTCGGCCAAGCGCGAGATCGCGCTCTGGTTCCCCGGCTTCCCGGTCTGATCCACCGATCTTCGAAATATGTTCGTGGCGGCGGGGAATCCCCGCCGCCACGAGCCGTTTCCCGGCCGCGGGGACAGGCGGCAACCTCCCGGCATTCGGGCACTCGTGCGCCGATGGCCGGGTACCGGCGTGGTGTATGGGATACTGATAGTGGTCCTCGTCGATACCGACGGTTCGCGCAGATGCGCGAGCGGTGGGTGACGACGGTGACCGGATGACACCGCGGTTCGACGCCGATCATCGCTGCCACGGACGCACACACCGGATAGCTGTGCTCGATTGCCCAGGGTGTGGGGGTCCGCGTCGGCACGCTGGATGAGCGCTCGTGCCGTGGAGTTCAGCCAACAGCCAGGCGCCGCGTGACCAGTTAGCCCGAACGACGAAGAACCAGGTGACAACCGGGCACGCGGGGCGAGACCATAGGACCTCGTGTCGACGACGCGAGGTGTACGGACAGCGCCCCCGCGTCGGCCGCGTCACAGTCGTGGACTGGAACGCGCCCGGGGGCCCGAGGAGACTTCGTGGCCGATCAAGAGCCGCTGGACACAACATCACAGGATGCCGATCAATTGCCGGAGCGAATCCGAGTTCACGCACTTGCCAAACGGCTGGGAGTGACCAGCAAACGCATCCTCGCCAAGCTCAGCGAGTTGGGCGCAGAGGCGCGCAGCGTGCAGTCCAATGTGGACCGCGCGGTTGCCGAATCCGTGCGCGACGCGC
>NZ_BAGA01000049.1 GCF_000308595.1 Nocardia higoensis NBRC 100133
CCGGGCCCGGGGTCGCCGGTCGAGCTGCCGGAGCCCGTGGCCCTTGACCACTCGGCATCCGTGGCGGTCGTGCGGGGGCTGCCGGTGCCGGGCGCCGCGGTGGGGCGGGAGCCGTGGGTATCGGGCGCTGCGGTCGCAAGCGCGCCGCCGGTGCTGTTCGGTGTGCTCTGGCGAGGTCCGCCGGTCGACGACGGGATCGAGTTGCCCGGGACGACGGCACGGGCGCCCGGACCCGCGGTGGCGGCGTTCGAGGTCGCGTCGCTGTCGGCCACCGGCTTCTTGTCGGTGGTTCGTGCCGGCGTCGCCGTGCCGGAGGACGCGGCGTTCGCGGTCGCCGTGGCTGGCCCTGCCGAAGCGGCCGCGTCGTCGTCGGCTTCCGGCGTGGTCAGCCAGCTCGCGGAATCCGACGCGGGCGACGGCCGCACGGCTGTCGGGTCGGGTGCGCCCCGGGTGGCCGATACCGGTGAACTCGGTGTGTCGGTACCCGGTCCGTTCGCCGTCGCGAAGGCCCGCAGCGGACGAGGCGCCGAAGAGCTGGTCGAGGCGGCGCTGGACGGATCCTGCCCGCGTCCGGATCCCTGCGAATCACCCTTGGCGCCGAGGAAACTCGATGCCGACCGCACCGAGCGTGCCGAGTCGGCCGAGGCGAGCGGCTCCTCGGTGCGCTCGGCGTCGGAATCGGCCGCGGCCGGCGACTTGACCTCCACCTCCGCGGACTTCACGCCGGTGACCTCCGCCTGCCCGGATTCCGGTTCGGCGGAACCTGTTTCGGCGGACCCGGACATCGCGGGCGTGGCCTCTGCGGACTTCGCCTCCGGTGTACCCGGCTCCGCGGCGCGGGATTCCGGCTTCACCGCCGTGGCGGCGGGCTCCGGTGACGGAGCGCCGGAAGCTGTGCCACTGGTTGCCGACCCGGCAGGGGCAGGGCTACCGGAGGTCGCCGAGCCGGAAGCCTGCCCAGGCGTCGCCGACCCGGTGGCCGAGCCGGACCTTGCCGGTGTGGATGCGGCCGATGCCGAGTGCGTCGAGACCGCGCCGGCTGACCCGGGCGTTGCCGGGGCAGGGGCGGTCGGCCCCGTACGTGCGGCGGTATCCGTGGATGCGGAAGATGCCCGCGGCGAAGTCTCGGGGGTCGACGGAAGCTCGTTCTGCGCTGCGGACGCGGCAGTTGCCGAGCCCGCGCCCGTGGACCGCGCAGTTGCCGCCTCGGTGGCGCGTACCCCGGCGGCCGAGTCCGCCGATGCCGAACTCGTTGCGGGGGGAGTGGTGGCTGCAGGGGGCGTCGCCCCGGCAGCAGCTCCTGGTGTTCCGGAGACCGGGCTCGTCGACCGAAGTCCCGCCGACTCCGGCGCCGCGGAATGCGTCAGCGGGGAGGCCGTTGCGGCAGAACGAGGCGAGCGGGCATCGGGCGCCGACCCGTTCGGCCCCTCGGTGCGAGGCGACGCCGCGGACCCCGTGCCGGTCGCGGCCGACGCCGAGGCCATAGCGGTGGCCGCGGGGGCGGTGGCGTTCGAGGCCGAGGCCGCGGTGTCGGCCGTCTCGCCGCGGTCGCGCGCCGATCCCGTCCGGCGGACGCCGACGCGTAGTTCGAAGCCGGAGCCGGTGACGACGCCCGCGCGGAGATCGGTGGCCGGGTGCACGCTCAACGGCCTGCCGTTGTCGTCGCCGACGCGGATGCGGCGCACCGGTTCGCGGACGATCTCGTCCACCCAGGTGAATGCGCGGGCGCCGGACAGCGAGCGCGGCCCCTCCGCGCCGAGGATCTGCGCGGTGATCTTGCCGCGCAGGAGGATGACGGTGCCGTCCTCGGTGGGCGCGACCACGCCGAAGGCCGGTGGTTCCGTGCCGCCGCCGAAGACCACGCCGGCCAGGCGCCGGGCGATGGCGGCGCCTGGGCACTCGCCGTCGCCGTCGGCTTCGGCTTCGACGGCATCGAGAATCAGTTCCGCGGAATCCGTCTCGGCCAGATACACCACCGCCGTCCCGAAGCGTGCGACCAGTCCCGCACCAGGTGCGATGCCAACCGTCGACGGGGTCTTAGCCACCCGGCAACCTCCTTTTCCGCGCCTCAACGCGGTCCAGGATAGTGAATTTCGCGGCACCGGGTCGCCCGGCGGAGAAGATCGCTCATTCCGCACTCCGATCGTCACATTCCGGACCGCTTGCCCTGGAAATTACCGACGGCTCAGCGCATTTCGCCCGACGCGGCGATAGCGTCCGCCTACCAATGTCGGGTGCGGATCGTGTTTCCGGTCACCGGTTGCCGGGGCCCCGGTGAAATCACCACCGGGATATTCCTCGCATATCCGGTTGGGCGCGGGCCGGACACCGACCACACTGGACGGGTGGCATGTGTCAGGGAGGCAGTCGAAGCCGATATTCCGGTTCTCCGGAAAATCGAGCGTGACGCCGGAGAACCGTTCGCCCAGCTGGGAATGATCGAAATAGCCGAAGACGAACCACCGAGCCCGGAGGTATTGCGAGGCTATATCCGGGCGGGCCGGGCCTGGGTCGTCGACGACGGCGGAGTGCCCGTCGCCTATCTCGTCGCCGACATCGTCGACGGCAACGCCCACATCGACCAGGTGTCGGTGCGGCCGGAGTTGCGGGGGCGCAGGCTGGGGAAACAGCTGATCGACCATCTTGTCGGATGGGCTCGCGCGCGCGGCCTGACCGCCGTCACACTCACCACCTTCACCGAAGTCCCCTGGAACGGCCCGTATTACGCCCGGCTCGGCTTCCGTCCGGTACCCGGCGACGAACAGACTCCCGGCCTGCGAGCGGTGTGCGCCGCCGAAGCCGCGCACGGTCTGGAGCGCTGGCCGCGCACCTGCATGCGCGCGGAGGTCGCCTCCTGGAGCTGGGGTCCCGACCCGCGGTGGCCGACCGATCGGGAATGAGCCGGCCGCCCCGGCGGATCAGTGCCCGCCGGCGCGTGGTTCGGCGATCGCCGATTCCGCGGCCGCGAGCGCGGCGGCCCGGTCGTCGGCGACGAGACCGATCCTGCTGCGCCGATCGAGCAGATCGTCGCTGGTGAGGGCGAGTTCGTGAGTGCGGGCGAAGGCGAACTCGGCGCCGAGTACATCCATTCCGGGAGCCACCGGGGTACCCAGGGCGGGATCGCTGTCTGCCAGGGCGAGCACGGTCGTGGCCTCGCAGCCGTAGCGCTCGATGAGGATCGGGGGCGCCGGGATGCGATCGCGTGCCGCGCCGGACACCGCTCCGACCAGCGGCAATGACCGGGTTCGGCACGGCGTCGCGGGCAGTGCGGTCGCGGCGACGGCGGCGTCGACGACATCCTGGGCCATGCGCCGGTAGGTGGTGAGCTTGCCGCCGACCACGGTGAACACGCCGGTCGGGGAGTGCAGGACGGCGTGCTCGCGGGAGATGTCGGCGGTGCTGCCGTCGTCGGTGCGCAGCAGCGGGCGCAGTCCGGCGAACCGGCCCCTGATGTCGGCGCGGGTCAGCGGTGCGCGCAGGGCCGGGTTGACCGTGTCGAGCAGGAAATCGATCTCGGCTTCGGTGGGTTCGGGTTCGTCGGGCACCGGCCCGGGAGCGTCCTCGTCGGTGAGACCGAGGTAGACGCGGCCGTGCGCGGCGGGCAGCGCGAAGACGAACCGCCCGACGCTGCCGGGCACGGGCACCGTCAGCGAGGCGCTCAGCCCTCCGAAGGCCGCGGCGTCGAAGACCAGGTGGGTGCCCCGGCTCGGCCGCAGTTCGATGCTCGGGTCGAGTTGGTCGGCCCACACGCCGGTCGCGTTGACGACGGCTCTCGCGCGCACGGTGAGCGATTCGCCGGTCAGCGTGTCGGTGAGGACGGCGCCGTCGCCGGAGATCGATGCGGCGGCCACTCTGGTGAGCACGAGCGCACCTTCGGCAGCGGCCGTGCGTGCCAGCGCGACCACCAGCCGAGCGTCGTCCACCAGTTGCCCGTCCCATGCCTGCAGGCCGCCGCGCAGGCCCGCGCGGCGCACGGTCGGCGCCAGTCGCAGCGCCTCGGCGGCCGCCACCCGACGCGAACGCGGCAGCGTCGCCACCGAGGTGCCCGCACTACGGCGCAGGGCGTCGCCGGCCACGAAGCCGGCGCGGATCATCGCCTCCTTGGACCGGCCGATCCCGGGCAGCAGGGGTACCAGCTGCGGCAGCGGGCGCACCAGATGCGGCGCCACCGATTCGATCAGGATCCCGCGCTCCACCGCACTCTCGCGGGCGATGCCGACCTTGCCGCTCGCCAGGTACCGCAGGCCGCCGTGCACCAGCTTGGAACTCCACCGGCTGGTGCCGAACGCCAGATCGCGCCGCTCGACCAGCACCGTCCGCAAGCCGCGCGATGCCGCGTCGAGAGCGGTGCCCGCACCCGTCACCCCACCGCCGACGACAAGTACATCGACCGTGCCGAGATCACCGAGCTCATGCAGCTCCCGCGTCCGCCGCTCGGCGTTCAGCGCCGAATCGCCCCGGGAACGCACTGTGTTCGCCATCGCACTGCCTTCCTGAACGGCGCTCGCTGCCGTTCGACGGGTTGCTGTTCGCCGGCCCGGAGGGGTGCCGCCGGGACCGGGCATCACGCGTCGCTCGCGGCGGGCCGGAGGTAGCCGTCCAGGGCCCTGCCCAATTCGACATCGAGTTCGGTGGGCGGGAGCAGGCTCGACACCATGCCGGCCGACTGCACCGCCGACTGGGCGATGAGCAGCAGCATGGCCGCGAGCTGGATCGGCTCGCCGTCACGGACGGACCCGTCGCGCTGACCCTCGCGGATGCCCGCGGCGAACAGTTCGGTCAGCGCGCGCTGATTGCGGCCGAGCCTGCCGAAGACATAGGTGAGCATGAGGTCGGTGTCGGTGCGGAAGATCTTGGCGAACAACGGGTTCGATCGAACGGTCGCCGCGCCGGAGACGACCGAGCCGACCAGCCTGGCCCGGGCGTGGCCGCCCTCGGGGGTGGTGGAGACCAGGATCTCGCGCAGTTCGCGCACGAGCAGTTCGGCCACCAGCGAGCCGGTATCGGGCCAGCGCCGATACACCGTCGGCCTGCTCACGCCCGCGCGGCGCGCCACCTCGGTGAGTGTGGTGCGCCGGACTCCGAACTCGGCGACGCAGGCTCGCGCCGCGTCGAAGATCGCCACGTCGATCGCGGACGGCGCGGATGAATCGGCATCTGGCACAAGCACTCACCACCTGGACGTCGTTTGCTTACTGCTTGACATTCTATGTAAGACTGTAACGCATGGGTGAGATCCAGGACACAGCAGCGGACCCGACCCCCGCCACGAATCCCGGCCCGACCGCGCGAGCGGCGAGTATGGTGTGGGACGCCTGGGGTGATCCGGCGGGGCACAAGCCGCTGCCGGAACAGATCCGCGGCCTGCTGCGGCAGGTGTTCGGTGTCTCCGGCGATGCGGTGGCGCGCCGCGATGAGGGCGACGTGCCACTGCGTCCGTCGGCGCTGACCGACGACGACCGTGGCGGCCTGGCCGCGGTGGTGGGTGCCGGTGGCATCAGCGTCGAGCACGGCGACCGGCTCCGGCACGCGGGCGGCAAGAGCGCGCTCGACCTGCTGCGCCGCCGCGCCGAGGGACCGCAGGACGCCCCCGACGCTGTCGTCTTCCCCGCCGATCACGACGAGGTCGTCGCCGTGCTGGAACACTGCGCCGCACGCGGCATCGCCGTGGTGCCCTTCGGTGGCGGCACCAGCGTCGTCGGCGGTCTGGATCCGATACGGGGCCGCTTCCGGCTGGTCGTGGCGCTGGATCTGCGCAGGCTCGACGCCCTGCTCGCCCTGGACGCCGTCAGCGGCACCGCGACGCTGGGGGCGGGTGTCACCGGGCCGCGCGCGGAAGAGTTGCTCGCCGCCCACGGCTTCTCGCTCGGGCACTACCCGCAGAGCTTCGAATACGCCACGATCGGCGGATTCGCCGCCACCCGCTCCTCGGGCCAGGCATCGGCGGGCTACGGGCGCTTCGACGACATGGTGCAGCGGCTGCGGATCGCCACGCCGAGCGGAGAACTCGACCTCGGCCGCGCCCCCGCCTCGGCCGCCGGACCGGATCTGCGCGAGGTCTTCCTCGGTTCGGAAGGGGTGCTCGGCGTCATCACCGAGGTCACCGTGCGGGTGCATCCGCTGCCGGAAACCGTTGTCCATCAAGCCTGGTCGTTTCCCGACTTCGCCACCGGGGCGGTCGCCCTGCGCACCATCGTGCAGTCCGGCGCGGCGCCGACCGTGCTGCGCCTGTCCGACGAAGCCGAGACCGGGCTGAATCTGGCCCGCTCCGCGGATATCGGTGGCGAGCCGGTACACGGCTGCCTGGCCGTCACCACCTTCGAGGGCCGCGCCGAGGTGATGGCCGTCCGCAGCGCCCTGGCCGGCGATCTGCTGCGCGCGGCGGGCGGGCGTGATCTCGGGCCGGAACCGGCGCGACAGTGGGAGCAGGGACGCTTCGCCGCGCCGTATCTGCGAGACGCCCTGCTGGACGTGGGAGTGCTGTGCGAAACCCTCGAGACCGCGACGACCTGGTCGAACATCGCCGAACTGAAGTCCGCGGTGACCGGCGCGCTCACCGAGTCGCTCACGGGCCAGGGCACGCCGCCGCTGGTCATGTGCCACATCTCGCACACCTATCCGACCGGTGCGTCGCTGTATTTCACCGTCGTCGCCAAGGCGCTCGCGGCGCCGATCGAGCAGTGGACGCGTGCCAAGCGCGCGGCGAGCGAAGCCATCGTCCGGGCAGGCGGCACCATCACTCACCATCACGCCGTCGGCGCGGATCACCGGGCCTGGCTACCCGACGAGATCGGTGAACTCGGCGTCCGGGTGCTCGCCGCGATCAAACGCGAAGTCGACCCCGTCGGCATCCTCAATCCCGGCAAGCTGATCCGATGAGCGCGCGCGAGTTCCCGGCTCCCCGTTCGGTGCTGGTCGTGGCCAACCGGCAGGCCGGGCACGGCCGGGGACGGGATACGGCCGATGTCGCGCTCGCCGGACTGGCCGCGGCGGGTGTCGCGGTCACCGAGGTCCACGCGACATCGGCGGCGGACGCGGTGCGGCAGGTCCGCACGGCGCTGGCCGGGCGATCCACCCGGCCCGACGCGGTGGTCAGCGTCGGCGGCGACGGCCTGGCCTGTGCGTTGCTCGAGGCGCTCGCCCGATCGGGGGTCCCGCTCGGCCTGGTCCCCAGCGGCACCGGTAACGACCTGGCCCGCGAACTCGGCGTGCCCACCGACGACACCGCCGCGGCGATCGGCGTGGTGCTGGGCGGGCGCACCCGGATCATGGATCTCGGGCAGATCATCCCGGCCGCCGGGTCCGGCCCGCCGATGTGGTTCGCCACCGTGGCGGGTACCGGATTCGACGCGCGAGTGACGCTGCGCGCCAACGAGATGCGCTGGCCCAGGGGGCCGTTGCGCTACACCTTCGCGGCACTGGCGGAGATCACCGCGGGGATCGGCCTGCCGTATCGGATCGAACTGTCCGGCGTCGCGGTGGGCGCGCTGGACAATCCGCCCGCCGACACCGTGGTGGAGACCGAGGCCGTCATGGTCGCGGTCGGCAACACCCGCACCTACGGCGGCGGCATGCTGATCTGCGCGGACGCCGAGATGGACGACGGGTACCTCGACGTCACCGTCGTCGGCCGGGTATCGCGGTCGTCGATGTTGCGCTTGCTGCCCGCACTGTCGGCGGGCAAGCGGGTCGATCACCCCGCCGTCACCCGTTATCGCGTCACCGCAGTCACGTTGACCTCACCGGGCGCACCCGCGACAGCCGATGGCGAACCCGCCGGAACGCTGCCGGTGACGCTGCGCGCGGTACCGGGCGCACTGACCGTGCTGGTGCCCTGACCTCCGGGCCCGCCCGGCGGCGAGCGGCGACTCAGGCGTCGAAGCCGATCGCCGAGAGCCGGTTGATCGCCGTGCGATCGGCGATGATCACCGAGGCCGCCCTGGCGGGCACGGAGTCGGTGACCGCGCCGACCAGCTCGGCCCACCGCCGGCAGTGCAGATCGAAGAACAGGCCGCTGCTGCGCCTGCCGCGTTGCGCCTGACCGGCCCTGGCGACCGTCGGCGGCACATCGATCATGACGATGTGCAGGCTGCGCCGATGCGCGCGGGCCCAGCGGGCGATCAGTGCGCGGCTCCAGCGGAAGGTTCCGCAGTCGTGGATGATCACCGGCCCGGCCGCGGTGCGCAGCGCCCGGCGGATGGTCGCGTAGTGCGCGAACTGCACGACCGGTCGCCACAGGGGATACGGCAGCCGGTGCAGCCGCGGCGTCCAGCGATTGCGCGCGTGCTGGGAGTCGATGACGATCCGGCCGTCCGGGCCGGTCGGCGGGTGCGACTCGGTCGCGCCCGACCCGAACAGCCGCAGCAGGGCCGTACTCTTGCCCGCGCCCGGCACACCGGCGAACACCAGGGCGGCGGTCGGGGGATAGCGCAATCGGGCGATCGCGCCGGGATCGGCCTGCTCGCTCGTTCCCGGGCCGGCCGAGAGGTCCTCGCCGCGCAGGTCGTGGACGCCGGAGGGGGTCAGTGCCACCCGTCCGCCGAGCGTGGCTCGCGGGGCGGGGGAGTGCAGGGCTGGCACGTCGAGCGGGGGGTTCACCTCTTCCAGATTCCTCATCGCCGGCCGATTCGGCAACAGGGAAAACCCTGAATTGCCAGAGCAATTGGGATATGTGCGGAACCTATCAACAGTTTTCGCGCGTCTCGGACCGGAAG
>NZ_BAGA01000048.1 GCF_000308595.1 Nocardia higoensis NBRC 100133
CTAGGTTCTGTCTCGAAGTTGTGAGGGTGGGCCGGGATGCCCGTTCTCACGAGTGTCGGAGCCATTGATTGATGACCGCGATGTGGATCGTGGCTTGGTAGCGGACAGCGAGTTTGTCGAACCTGGTGGCCACGGCCCGATGCTGTTTCAGCTGGTTGATGCCCCGCTCGACAGCGTTGCGGTCACGGTAGAGGACCGGATCGAACGCCGGTGGTCTTCCACCGGCACTACCACGGCGGAGTCGATGCGCGGCCTGGTCGGCAGGAACCGGGATCGTCGCTTTGATCCCGCGACGACGTAACCATTCCCGGTTCCCGCGACTGGAATAGGCCTTGTCGGCCAGCACCCGCTCCGGACGCACCCGCGCTCGCCCGCCCCCGAGCCTGGGCACCACGATGGCATCGAGAACCGCCTGAAACTGCGGACTGTCACCGGCCTGACCTGCGGTGAGGTGAACCGACATCACCCGGCAGCCCTGATCGCAGGCCAGATGCAGCTTGCTGGTCCACCCGCCCCGTGACCGTCCCAGCCCGTGATCGGTCGGCTCGCACTGCCCAGGGCCGGCCGGCGGTTCGGCTTGCTCACCGCCGTCGCGGCGGGCACCGGCGGCATGCGGATGAGCTCGGGTGATCGTGGAATCCACGCTGATCTGCCAGTCGATGACCCCGGCCGCGTCGGCCAGCACCTGCAGCTCGGTCACGATCGCGGCCCACGACCCGGCTCGCTGCCAGCGTCGGAACAGCCCGTATACCGCTTGCCATGACCCGTACTCGGTCGGCACGTCCCGCCACGGTACTCCGGCTCGACACCGCCATCGGATCCCGTCGATGAGCTGTCGTTTCGTCCATTTCGGCGGTCGCCCCGCCTTCTTACCGCGGGGCAGCAGCGGTTCCAACCGGGCCCATTGGGCATCGGTCAGGTCCGCTCGCCCCGCCACCGCTAGGCTGGTCACGAGGTCTCCGGGACTGTTCAGATTTGCTTGGTCGCTAATCCGAATACCGGAGACCTCACCTATTTGCCAACACAGGCAACAACATCGGCCCAACACAGTGATGGGGTGGCACCACTGCGTGGCGCCACCCCATCACTCACTTCGAGACAGAACCTAGG
>NZ_BAGA01000047.1 GCF_000308595.1 Nocardia higoensis NBRC 100133
AGTGGTTCCGCGGATCGGCCCGGCGCGCACGCTCCGGCTCGGCCTGTCCATCGGCGTGGGAGCGTCACTGGTGCTGGCCGCGGCGGCGCTCGCCGATCTGCCGCTGCCCGCCCTGCTCGTCCCGCTGTTCTTCGCGGTGTCGTCGGTCGCGCTGGTCATGCCCAATGCGATCGCCCTCGGTCTGGAATCCCACGGCGCCCGAGCGGGCGCCGCCGTCGGCGTGATCGGCCTGGTCCAGTTCGGCGTCGGCGGATCCCTCGGCCCCGGCATCTCCACCCTGGACACGAGCATGGTGACCATGAGCCTCACCATGCTCGCCAGCTGCGCCCTCGGCCTGCTGATCCTGCTCGCGACCACCCGCGGGACCCGCCGACGCCGCGCGCACGCCGCGGTGGTCGGGTCCGGTGAACCGACCGACGCCTGATAGGCGGGCAGGCCCCTGCGGAGGTGCGGCTCGATGTGCTCGGCGGCGCGGGCTCGGATCGGCGCAGCCAGGGTCCGGTGGGTGCCGGTCAGTGGGTGAGCACGATCTTCACGAGCACCACGGTCATCGCCACCGCCGTGAGCACGGCGGCGCCCACCACGGAGCCCCGTGACGGGCGCTCACCGTTGAGTCGTTCGACGACGAACACCAGTCCGCCGATGCGGATCAGCACCGCCATCTCCGCGAGGATCTGGGCATTGCGCGGTTCCAGCCAGCCGAACCACCCGATCGCGAGAATGACGCACGGCAGCACCGCGGAACTGAGGATGGGCACCGAATTGCGCAGCTCGCGGATCTTCTCGGCCCGCGTCAACGCCTGCCTGCGCCGGACGCTGTGCCCGACCGACTCGGCGAAGGCGTGGGCGACGAATGTGGACAGACTCGTCCCCAGCACGACCAGGATGCCGACGTACTTCTCCGAGGTGGTGATGGGCACCAGCGCGGCCAGAACCAGGATGTTGCCGTAGACGTAGGCGCTGATCCGGCTCGCGGCGTTGTCGCGGTCCAGAGGCTCGCTCCGGGAGAACAGCGGCCCGTGCAGGAACGACTGCGTATCGGTCTCCATCCCCCAGGATCGTACCGGCGGACCTCCGGTAGCGGGACGATAGCCGAACTCCTGTTCGCGGCGACGGCGCCGCCCGCCTGGACAGCCGAGCCCGACGGCTACAGAATCGACCATGTGAGGAAACAGCGTCTCGAGGTTCGGAACATGCCCACCGGCGCTGCCGGTCTCCGGCGCTGTGCCCGCTACATCCGGTGAGCGCACTACCGGAATACCCGCTCTCGCTCGCGATCGAGGACTACGTTCCGGTGGTCCTCACCACGTGCGCGGTGCTGTTGCTGCGCCGGATCACGGGCAGCGGCCGGGCTGCCGTGGCCGCCGGGCTCATCGGCGCGGGCGGCTTGGCGAAGGCCACCGCCAAACTCGTCGTGGCGGCAGGCGGACCGGACCTCCCGTGGCTGCGCGGCGCCCTGTTCCCGCTGCTCACCCTCGGGTTCGCGCTGCTGTATGTCGATCTGGTCGGCGCAGCGACCGGCCGGATCCGCCCGCGGCTGCTCGTCGGCGCCCTCGCCCTGATCGCCGTCTGCGCGGCGGGCGCGGCGGTCCTCGGCGACGCTCTGCTCATGCTGGTGAGCACCACCGTCTTCGCCACCCTGACCGGAATCCATCTCATCCGTCTCGCCCGGCGGCGCGGTGACGGGCTGTCCGCCGCGCTGATCGGCCTCCAGTTGACGGCGTTCTTCGTCCTCGGCGCACTCGGCGCCCGCCCCGAGCAGCCGATCGCCCTGCAATGGGTCGAGCAGTTGTCGAACACCGCCGCCCAAGCGGCCTTCCTGCTCGCCGTCGTCCGGCTCACGAGCAAGCCGGCGGAACCGGGAATCCCGGAGCCGCTCCTCGCCGCCGAGCACTTACCCGGGCGGTGCCAGTAGCTCGCGGGCCGCGGCGGCGATCGCTTCCGTCTCCGCCTTCCTGATCCCCGGCCGCCCGGCGATGTGCCCGAGGTCCGACTCGATCGGCCGCAGTCGCGCGCCGGGAACGAGCGCGGCCTCGCGGGTGCTGTCGGCGAGGGTGAAGTAGGAGTCGGTCGTGCCGGGCATGACGATGGTGCGTGCCGTGATCGACCCGAGCGCCGCCTCGAACCCGCCTGCCCGCCCGCGCCCCACGTCGGCGGCCCGCCAGGTATTCAGCATCGCGATCAGGTCGTGCGCATCCATGCCCTCGTGATCGAGGGCCCAGCCTTCGATCAGATCGTCGACCGACTCGTAGCCCAGCTCCAGATATGTTCGCGCGTCGAAGAAGTCGCGAGAATACGCCCAGCCCGCGTACACCGTGCCGAAGGCGCGGAGCCCGGCGATCGGCGTGGCCCCGGATCCGTACGCCGGATCGGCGGCCAGCGCGGCCGCGACGCCGTCGAGGAACACCCGGTTGAACTCCGAGCACCGCGCCGCGCCACACACCGGCAGCAGCGCCCGCACCATGTCCGGATACCGCACAGCCCACTCGTAGCACTGCAACGCGCCCATCGACCAGCCCGCGGCCAGCGCGATGCCGCGCACGCCGAGCGATTCCAGCAGTGCGTGCTGGGCGCGCACGTTGTCGGCGACGGTGACGAGCGGAAAGGCTTCGGGCTGTGCGGAAGTGGAGGGCGAGCTGGACAGGCCGTTGCCGAACATGTCCACCGCCACCACGAACCACTGCGCGGGATCGAACATCCGCCCCGGCCCGATCCACGGCTCGTAGCTGCGATGGGTGCCGGTGTAGTAACTCGGCAGCAGCACACAGTTGCCGCCGTCGGGGGCGAGCGTGCCGTGCGTGCGATAGGACAGCTGGGCGCCGGGGAGGTCCACGCCGAATTCGGTCGTGAACCTCCCCGTCGAAAAGCGTTGCGCCTCGGTCATCGTGGTTGCCTCGGTCGACTCAGAAGAACTTCAGGTAGCGCTCGGTCTCCCAGGACGAGATGTGCGCCTGGTAGGACTCCCATTCCTGGGTCTTGTAGTCGATGAACGACTGGTACAGCGCGTCGCCGAAGACTTCCCGCGAGAGGCTGTCGGCGCGGAACTCGTCGATGGCCTCGCCGAGCGTGCGCGGCAGCATCGAGATGCCCTGCTCGGCGATCTGCGCGTCGGTGTAGCGGTACATGTTCTCCGTGCGCGGCTCGCCGGGATCGAGCTGCTCGCGAACACCTTCCAGGCCGGCGGCCAGCACCATCGCCGCACCCAGATACGGATTGCAGCTGATGTCGGCGGCCCGGCACTCCACGCGCCCGCCCGCCAGCGGCACCCGCAGGGAGTTGGTCCGGTTGTTGTTGCCGTAGCTGACGAACACGGGGGCCCAGGTCGAACCCGACATACTGCCCTGGCGGACCAGGCGCTTGTAGCTGTTGACGGTCGGCGCGATCACCGCGGTGATGGCGGGCAGATGGCGCAGGATGCCGGCGATGAAGTGATAGGCGATGGGGGAGATGCCGACGCCGCGCGGATCGTTGTCGGTGGCGAACAGGTTCGCCCCGGTCTCCAGATCGGCCAGCGACATGTTGTAGTGCGCGCCCGAACCGGTGCGGTCGGCGAAGGGCTTGGGCATGAAGGTCGCGAAATGTCCGTGTTTGCGGGCGATTTCGTTGGCCATCAGGCGGAAGAAGACGAAGCGGTCGGCCATGGTCAGCGCGTCGGTGTAGGAGAAGTCGACCTCGAACTGGCCGCGCGCGTCCTCGTGGTCGAAGGAGTAGACATCCCAGCCCAGCCCGTTCATGGCCTCGACCAGTTCGCCGAGCCAGCCCATATTGTCCAGCGTGGTCGCCACGTTGTAGCAGGGCTTGCTGAGGTTGTCGCGGTCGCTGACCTCGGCGGTGCCCGCGGGGGAGTCCTTCAGGACGAAGAACTCGGTCTCGATGCCTAGGTTGAAGCTGTAGCCGAGGTCGGCGGCCGCGTCGAGCTGGCGCTTCAGGATGTCGCGGGAAGAAGCCTCGAACGGCTTGCCCGCGGTGTGCAGGCTGCTCGGGAAGTAGGCGTACTGCTTGTTCCACGGAAGCTGGAACCAGCGGGTCAGGTCGGGGCGGGCCGAGAGTTCCTCGTCGCTGATGTCCTGGGGCAGGCCGTCCAGCGCCGCGCCGGTGAACAGCTCCGAGCCGCCCATCATGTTGTCGAGATGGTCGATCGGGACGAACTTGCCCTTCGAATTGCCGTGCATGTCCACGAAGCTGGCGATCGCGTACCGGACGCCGGCCGCGCGCAGCTGCTCCTTGACGGTCTCGACGTCGGGGGTGATTTCGATGCTGGTCATGATGACTCCCTGGGTGCTCCGGCTAATTTCGATGGCCTATCGAAACTCTGACGGCCGGGGATTGCCGGGTGATATCCCGGGTGTTGCCGGTTGGTAAACCGTGGGTCCGTGCCCGACCATCTCCCTATGAGCAACGAGGGTGTGGGTCAGCGCGTGGGTCGTCCGCGACGCAGTGGGATCAAGGGCGGCGCCCCGCGTGAGGACATCGTCGCCGCCGCGGCCCGCCTGTTCGCCGCCGTCGGCTACGCCGACACCACGGTCAGTGCGATCGCTCGGGAAGCCGGCCTCGGTCAGTCGTCGCTGTACTACTGGTTCTCCAACAAGGAGGCCATCTTGCAGGCGCTGATGAACAAGAACCGCGAATCATTGGAAACGGCCCGGCTTCTCGTCGATGATCCGGCCGACGCCTCGGTCCGTCTCTACCGGATCGTCTACGACGATGTGGTCCAGATGTGCTCGGCGCCGCTGGACTTCTACGAGCTCGAGCGCGTATCGCGGGCGCAACCCGAGGAATTCCGGGACTTCTTCACCGACTACCGTGAGCTGGAAACCCTGATCGCGAGGGTGATCGAGCAGGGTGTGGCGGCGGGGGAGTTCCTCGGGGTCGAGCCGGGCGCGGCCACCACCGCGGCGCTGGCGCTCAGCGAGGGGCTGCAGTACCGCTTCCGGCAAGGGGAGGCCGGAGTGGAACTGATGCGCGAACTCGCCCATCTGTCCGCGTCGACAACAGTCGGCTCGCTCGTGCGGGACCGAGCTCGAGTAGCTGCCGCCCGCGCTGCCGTCGAGTCGGTTTAACCAGCTCGACACATTTTCAATACAGTATCGAAAAAAGCCTGGCGCAGGGTTTCGATAGAACATCGAAACTTGCCGCCGGTTTGCTCTCGGGCACGGGCGGCCCCGACCCGAGTGGAGAACCACTATGGACAGCGGCAATACCGCGTGGCTGCTGACGGCGATCCTGGCCGTCGCGCTCATGCTTCCCGGCCTGGTCCTCTTCTACGGCGGCATGGTCAGCCGTCGAACGACGATGAACATGATGCTGATGGTGTTCGTCTCGTTCTGCCTGACGGCCTTCCTCTGGGTCGCGTTCGGCTACTCCATGGTCTTCGGCGACTCGCTCGGCGGCGCGGGCTTGGTCGGCGACCCGACCGAATTCGCCGGCCTCGGCCAGCTGCTGGAGGCCTCCGCCGACGATGCCCTCCCGCCCCTCGGCCTGGCCGCCATCCACCTGTGCTTCGCCGGTCTCACCATCGGCATCGTCGCGGGCGCGGTGGCCGACCGGATGAAGTTCGGCGCCTGGATGCTCTTCTCCGCGCTCTGGGTGACGCTGGTCTACTTTCCGGTCGCGCACTGGGTGTTCGCGTTCGACTCCGAAGACGGCGAGGTCAGCGGCGGCTGGATCGCCAACACCCTGGAAGCCGTCGACTACGCGGGTTCGACCGCCATCCACGTCAACTCCGGCGTCGCGGCCCTGGCCATCGCCATCGTGCTCGGCCGCCGGCGCACCTGGCCGGTGCAGCCCAAGGCGCACAACCTGCCGTTCGTGATCCTCGGTGTCGGCCTGCTTCTGACCGGCTGGCTCGGCTTCGACGGCAGCGCGCTCGGCGCGGCCGACAACAACGCGGCCGTGGCGGTGTTCAACACCCTCGTAGCGGCCTGCGCGGGCACCTGCGCCTGGCTGGTCGTCGAACGCTTCCGCGACGGCGCGCCCACCACCCTCGGCGCGGCCTCCGGCGCCATCGCGGCCCTCGTGGCGATCACCCCGTCCTGCGGCGCGGTCTCCCCGCTCGGCGCACTCGCCATCGGCGTCGCCGCCGGCCTGGTCTGCTACTTCGCCGTTCTGCTCAAGCACCGATTCCGCTTCGACGACGCCCTCGACGTGACCGCCCTGCACTTCATCGGCGGCGTCGTCGGCGGCCTGCTGATCGGCATCCTCGCCGCGCCCACCGCCCCCAGCGGCGCGAAGGGCCTGCTCTACGGCGGCAGCCTCGATCTGCTCGGCCGCCAGTTCCTCGCCATCGCGGCCGTCTTCGCCTACACCTTCACCGTCACCTGGATCCTGGCGAAGATCGTCGACCGCGTCATGGGCATCCGCGTCGACGACGAGACCGAGCGCCTCGGCCTCGACATCACGCTGCACGCCGAGAACGCCTACGAGGACACTCCCGAGCCCGCCCAGGCGGCCCGTGGCCACGCCGAGCCCGCGCACACGCTGCAGACGGCGGACGGGGAGCCCGTGGAGGTGGTGCGTAGCTGACGCACCCTCACGGTGTCGGCCACCTCACCGGCGCCGGCAACCAGCGGCCGGTCGACGACACCAACGCCGCCCTCGACCGCCTCGCCCAGCGAGTCGTCACCAGCGCGGGTCGCCTCCGGGCGGGATGAAACGAGAAACCCCCGAGCCGATCGAATTCGGCTCGGGGGTAGACCTTCTCGCGGACTACTTGGCGGCAGGCGGCGCGAAGGGCTGGTTGATGGTGGTGAAGTACTGCACCGCGGCCATGATGGCGACCGGGGCGGTCACCAGGAGCTGGCCGGCGACGGTGCCGAGCGCGCCGACGGCGATGACGCCGCCGAGGCAGCCGACCACGGCGGCCGGGACGAACGGGCCGAACATGCCGACGATGGTGGCCGCCGCGACGGTGGCGCCCGCGATGCCGCCCAGGACGCAGCCGACGCCGGCGCCGCTGAGGCCGCCCACGACGGTGCCGACCGCGGCACCCATGCTGATGGTGCTGGTCAGGCGGCTCCAGGCGGCCTGCTCACGCTCGTACTCGGTCTTCCACGGCGCCTTGTCCTCGTAGGGCAGGGCGACGGGGGAGTAGGTGGCGTGCTCGCGGTCGAGCTGCGGGGTGAGGGTCGCGGTGCGGCCGTCGATCTCGGCGGCGATCGGGAACACGAAGTCGTCGACGCGGAAGGACAGTTCGGTGCCCGCCAGGGTGGCGCCGCGTCCGTCGGTGATCCGCAGGACGCCGTTGTCGGCGGTGATCGAGCCCGCGTCGGTGGAGATGATGGTGGCGGTCTCGGTGGTCGTGGCGGTGAAGTTGACCGCTTCGGGGGCTGCGGGGGCGGCGCTGACGGTGCCGGTGCCGAAGCCGATCGCGGCGATCAGCATGGCGGATGCTGCGGTGATTCTCTTCATTCTGGTCCTTCTTCTCTGTGTGTGAATCCAGCGCCTGGAGCCTTCGTGTGGCTCGGCCGCGATCTCCCACCCCGAGATCGTCGACCGCGGTGAAGCTAAGCGGCCTGTGTGCTGGTTCACAACGGACTCTTGCCGTCAGGCGGAAAGGGTGCGGGACTTCCTGCGAACGCCCAGTTCGCAGCTGTGCGCTGGGTCACCAACGCCTCGTCGCGGGCGTGAATGGAGCGGAATCAGTGCGTGAGCGAGGCCGCGAACTGGACGACGTTCGGGCCCGATTCGCCACGCGCGTCGGCCAGTTCCGGATCGGAGAGCAAGACCTCGATCGCGGTCGTCACCGGCGCGCCCTCGTCGATCACCGGGCGCGGAACGTGCAGGTCGGCACAGGCTGCCAGCGGCAGCACCAGGGCGCGCGCGGCCTCGGTGCGCGCACCGGCTTCGGCGAGGCAGGTCACCAGCAGCAGCCGGGCGTGCATCGCGGCCCGGGGACGGCGGAGCCCGTCGATCGACTCGACCACCGCGCGGGCGCGCTGCGCGGCCCGCTCGTGGTCGCCCTGTCGCAGGAGCATGCGGATGGCGTACTCTTCCGCCAATCCCACTGTGGTCTCCGCGATTCCGTGTTTCATGCCCGGCGGTATCCAGGGCTCGTCGTCCGTCAGTCCCAGGCGCAGGCCTTCGAGACACAGGTGGGCCGACAGCCGGGGCAAGGACAACTCGGACGCGATCGCCGAACCGTCCCGCAGCCACTCCCGTGCCGCCTGGGCGTTGTCGCGCACGGCCGCGAGCCGGGCGCCGGTCCCATAGGTGGCCAGCAGCACATCCACCATCGCGCCTTCCGCCCCGACCGCGCGTGCCGCGTCGAACAACGGGGCGGCCTCGTCGAGCCGGTCCTGTTTGTAGAGCACCTCGCCCAGTAGCGCGCCGGAGAGCCGGGCGGGAAGCGAATCGGGCCCCGCACTGTCCACCGACAGCGTGTGGGCGGTGCGGAACTCGTCCTCCGCGACGGCGATGTCGAGTTGCTGGAACGCCGCGATCCCGGCCAGGCACCGCCCGTACATCATGTTGAAGGGACTACCGGTCAACGCGTGATAGCGGTGCGCCCACCGTTGCCGCCGCCGGGCCGCGGTGAAGTCGAAGCTGTGGATCTCGACGAACGAGTCGACCAGCGAGGCGGTCGAGACGAGGAACGGCCTGCAGTCCGGTTGCTCGGCGAAATCATCGGCGAGCCGCTCGGCCGGATCTTCGATCACGTCGGCGAAGACGCTGGTCATCCGTCGCATGACCTTCGCTTCCGCGGCGATGTCGGCCGCGTCGCTGGGATCCAGATCGCCGTCGGCCAGCGCGGCGTCGACCAGATCCAGTGCCGCGATCACCGCGGCGCCGCGGTGCACGGCGAGATTGGCCCAGGCCAGATCGAGCTGCAGCCGGGGACGCAGCGCGACCAGATCCGAGGGCAGCTTGGCGACCAGTCCGAGCAGAGTCGTGATCCGCGCGTGCTCGATCAGATGGAGCCCGTCGCGTTCGACCAGGTCGACCGCGTGCTCGGCATCCCCGGCGCGCAGCGCCTCGTCGACCGCTTCACCGCGAAGCCCGTGTGCCGCGAACCAATTCGAGGCCGTGCGATGCAGTTCGGCGACCGAATCCGGGTCATCGCGCTCGAGCCTGCGGCGCAGGAACTCGGAGAACAGCGGGTGATAGCGATACCAGACGCCGTCGTCGTCGAGATGCTGTACGAACAGGTTGCGCGACTCGAGCTCCTCGAGCAGGGTGCCGCCGCGCGGATTGCCGGTCAACGCCGACGCCAGGTCGCCGCACACCCGGTCCGGGATGCTGGTCGCCATCATGAAGTCGAGCGTCTCCGGTAGCAGCGAATCGAGAACGGTGTCGACGAAATACTGGCCGATCGTGCGATGGCGGCCCGAGATGTTGGCGATGAGCGAGGCGGGCCGCGGATGATCCCGCAACGACAGCGACGCCAGTTGCAGTCCGGCCACCCACCCGTCGGTGGAACGCCACAACCGCTCCACATCCGGGGCGTCCAGCCGTAGACCCGCGACATCGACGAGGAACCGCTGCGCCTCCTCGATGCTGAAACTCATCGCTGTCGCGTCGATCTCGGTGAGCTGGTCGCGCATCCGCAGCGCACTGAGCGGTAGGTCGGCCGTGGTCCGGCTGGTCACGAGCACATTCAGGTGGCGGCACCCGGCCTCCAGCAGCGTGGTCAGCGCGCCGATGGTCGCCGGATCGTTCACCTGCTGCCAATCGTCGATGACCAGCCCGAGCGGCTCGTCGCTCGAGTGGATCTGATTGACCAGCGAACCGAGCACGAACCGCTCGCCGTCCTCGGCATGCTCGTCGAGATGCTGCCGCAGGCCCACCCCGAGGTCCGGGCGTACCCGCCGGATGGCGGCGAGCAGATCGGCGAGAAACCAGACCACATGGTTGTCCTGCGCGTCCACCGTCAGCCATGCCACCGGCGTCCCCTCGGCGGTGAGCGCGTCCATCCACTGTGTAGCCAGCGTGGACTTGCCGAAGCCGGCGGGCCCGTGGATGACCGTCAGCGTCTTGCGCGGCTGGGCCGTGATCCGGTCGAGCAGTTCCGGTCTGGGCAGCAGCGGATGTGTCGAGGAGGGGGGCTGCACTTTCGTGGCGATGGTGGGCGGAACATCGCTCGTCGTGCGCGGCGCCGATATCGTCGGCTCGAGTAGCGCGGCCTCGCGGAGCGTGCAGCCGGTCGCCGGCGGTTCCTCCATCTCCGCACCGGGCGGCTCCGGCGCGGACAGCGACATCTCGTCCACATCGAAGCCGTTGTCGGCCTGCGCCCGCGCCAGCAGGGTGCCGAACTCGAGCGCCGTCTGCGGCCGCTGCCGCGGATCGACCGACATCGCGCGTTCGATGATCGCCGCCACATCGTCCGGAATGCCCTCTTTCCGCAGGTCCGGCACCGGCTCCGAGGTCATCCGCAGAAACCGGGTCACCAGTCGCTCCCCGGTGTCGAGCGTGTACGCGGCGTGACCGGTGAGCAGGCAGAACAGGGTGGCGGCCAGACTGTAGACATCGGCGGCGGGAGTGGGCGTCGCGCCCTGCAGTATCTCGGGCGCGGCGAAGGCGGGAGAAGCGGTGATCAGATCCGACGAGGTCTCGAACGCGCCGCTGATCCTGGCCGTGCCGAAGTCGGTGAGCTGCGGTTCCCCGTACCGGCTGCGCAGGATATTGCCCGGCTTGACGTCGCGATGCACGATCCCGATCCGATGCGCCGTCTCCAGCGCCCCGGCCAGCTTCACCCCGATCCGCAGCACCTCGCGCAGCGGCAGCGGACCGGACTTCCTGACCTGATCCTCGAGTGACCCGCCCCGGTGATACGGCATGACCAGATACGGCCGCCCGCTGCCGAGAATCCCGACCTCGAGGATGTCGGTGATATTCGGATGCCCCGACAACCGCCCCATCGCCCGCTGCTCGCGGAGAAACCGCTCGTAATCGGCCGTACCCAGATCCAGCGACAGCACCTTCACCGCGACCGCGCGATCCAGATGAGCCTGCCTGCACCGGTAGACCACGCCGAAACCCCCACGACCGATCTCCGTAGGGTCGATGAGCCCCTCCGCCGCCAGTTCGTCCTCTATACCGAGCACATTCTCGCGCTGGGTGGTTGTCGGGTCCGATTCAGCCATTGCCGGTGATCCGTTCCGAGTTCCGTGTCGCCGGGGTTGCACGTGGTCGGTCCGACCGACGACGCTTCGCTGCGGCGCGCAGTTCAGCGTACTCCGGCTGGCCCCGCGGCAGCTCCGACCAGGAAATTCGCCGATTCATCATGAGGCGCGGCGCAGCAGCCGGATCACCGCGCGCTCGGTGATCGCCCGCTGCTCGTCCTCGGTGCAGGCCTTCGCAACGCCGGCCGGATACTGCCCTGCCTCACATGGGCACGACTGTTTTGAGCCACCCGCCTTCGCGCCGGTCGAAGGTCTCGTAGGCCTCGATCATCGACGCGGGCTCGACGTGCTGGGTGATGAACCGGGTGGGGTCGATGTCGCCGCGGGCGACCCGGCCGAGCAGTCCGGGGACGTAGCGGTGGTGGTTGCAGTTGCCCGCCTGCACGGTCAGGTTGCGGCCGACGGTCTCGCCGAGGGGATAGCGGTCGAATCCGGGCGGGTAGACGCCGATGATGCCGAGGGTTCCGGCCTTCGCCACGGCCTGGGTCGCCCATCGGGTGGCCAGGCTCGGGGCGTCGCCGACGATCCACTGACCGCTTCCGGTGTTCCCCTCCGGCGCGGCGACGCGGCGTTCGGCTTCGAAGGTTTCCGTGTCCACGGGCAGGTGGTCGGCCGCTGGGCCGGATTTCGGGGCCTGGGCGTCGATGCCGACGGCGTCGATGACGCGGTCGGCGCCGATGCCGCCGGTCAGTTCCCGCACGGTGGTGACCGGCTCCTCGGCGTTGAAGTCGATGGTCTCGGCGTTCTGGGCGCGGGCGATGTCGAGCCGGTCGGTGATGCCGTCGACGACGAGCACCCGTGCGGCGCCCTGCCGCTTGGCCGCGGCGATCGCGCACTGACCGACGACGCCCGCGCCGAGGACCAGGACGGTGTCGCCCTCGCCGACCTGGGCCAGGCGGGCGCCGAACCAGCCGGTCGGCAGCACGTCGGAGACCATGAGCGCTTGTTCGTCGGTGACGCCCTCCGGAATCCGGACGAGGGTGTTGGTCGCGTGCGGGATGCGTGCGGCCTCCGCCTGCAACCCGTTCACCGGACCCGTCGCCTCGGGGCCGCCGAAGAAGCTGGTGCCCGCCTGGGGGCCGTTCGGGTTGGCCGTGTCGCATTGCGAGGTATAGCCGCTGCGACAGTAGGAGCAGTAGCCGCAGGAGATGGTGGAACACACGACCACGCGATCACCCGGTGCGAAACCGCGCACGGCGGTTCCGGTTTCGATCACCTCGCCGACGGCCTCGTGCCCGAGGACGGTGCCGGGTGCCATGCCGGGCATGGTGCCGCGCACCAGGTGCAGGTCGGTGCCGCAGATCGCCGTGGCCGTGATGCGGACCAGGGCGTCGGTGGGTTCCTCGATCTTCGGGTCGGCGACCTCGTCGAGGCGGATGTCGCCTACGCCATGCCATACGACTGCTTTCATGACCGAACTCCCTGCCTGGTCGATGTTCGTTCGTCGGCTCGCTGATCATCGGGTCTGCCGGTCGCCTACCCGGCGCCCTGCGGGGCAAACGACGGCGCCGGGCGGCACGACGTGGCGGTGCGGCGAGTCGAAGGCTGCCCGATTCATCCGCCCCGGCTCGGGTAGGCGAAGGGTGTCAGTCGACCGCCTGTGCGGTCATTGCGCGAAGGGAGTGATCCGTCATGACCGAGACGAACGGTTCGTGGGACGCACCGCAGGACTCCGGACCGCCGGACGCCGTCGAGACCGACCCGGCGGCGCTCAACAGTGCCGAGGACCTGGATGAGGATCGCTTGCACGCGGATCCGCTGGAGAAGGCGATGGATCCGCCCGAACACTGGACCGGCGTCACCGAGTACGGGATGACTCCCTACGAGCAGGCCCATGATCGCGGGCTGGATGAACGGCTTGCGGAAGAGGAGCCGGATGTGCTCGAGCAGGCTCAGCCGACGGGGGAACCCGCGGCCGACGACTCGCATCCGGCCGAAGCGGCCGCCGTGCGCGTCGAAGGAAACGAAGGGGAACGGCTCGCGAACACCTACGAGGAAGATCTGGGGATCTCGGCGGACGGCTGAACCACCCCCGAGGTCGAACCGTGCCGCCGAACGCAGACGATCGGGGTTCCCACCGCCGAGGGCACGGTCGGTGGCCGTCGTCTACCGGCTTCGGCCGTTCGGTGCCGGTACCAGGACCGTGCGGCCCAGCAGTTCGCACACCTGCAGGGCGAGCAGGGTGTCCAGCCTGGTGCGTGTCTCGTCGGCGGAAACCTCCCGGATCCTGCGGATCCGGTACTTCACCGTGTTCGGGTGCAGATCCATCGATTCCGCGGTGCGCAGATAGCTTTCACCGTTCTCCAGGTAGGTGTGCAAGGTGGCGCGCAGCGCTTCGGCATGCGCAGTGTCGACCGCGAGTGGGCCGAGCACTTCTCTGGCCCAATCGCGCGTGGCGTCGAGGTTCTCGGTGAGCAGGGAGAGCACGGCGACGCCGCGATCGCCGAAGGTGCTGATCGGGCGGGCCCGCGCGTTCGGGATTCCCGCCACGGTGTAGGCGGCGCGGGCCTGCTCGTGGGAGCGGCGGAAGCCGGCCCGTCCGGCGGCCGGTAGGCCGAACGCGACGCGGATTCCGGAGTCCTCGGGTAGGGCGTGTGTCAGCGCAGGCGTGTCGAGTTCCGGTTTGCGGCGGCCGAAGGGCAGCCACGCCCAGACCGTGCTGCGGTCGATAGGTGTGGTGATCGGCGCGGATTCGGCGGCCAGCTTCCTGGCGAGTTCGTGCACCGTCCGGTCGAGCAGCCCGAGATCGGAATCGGCGGAGCGGGTGGACCAGGCGATCACGGCGACATGGTGCTGGTCGAGGCGGTAGCGGGCCTCCGCCTCGAAGCCGGCCGAGTCGATACCTTCGCCGGTCAGCAGCGCGTGGATGGTGGAGGAGTGGACGCTGCCCGGAGTGCGGAACGAGCACCGCCGTTCGTCCTCGTACGCCTCGAAGACGTATTGCGTGATCCAGTCGATGAACGCGTACAGCGGGTCCGCCATGTACTGGAACACCGTGGTGGCTTCGGATCCGGGCAGATCGAGGGCATTGATCTCGTCCAGCCATATGCGGATCATGCCGTCGTGGCCCACGTGATAGGCGCGGATCAGGGAATGGGACGGTACCTCACGCTGCGCGAGGCGACGCGCGTACTCGACCGCGGCGGTCGGCGGATGCAGATTCTCGATCGGGATGTCGTTGGCCAGCACGTGCAGGATGGTGGAGACATTGCCGTGCACGCTGTCGCCGAGCAGTTCGATCAGTTGCCGATCGACGGCCAGTTGGTCGATGTCGTGGGCGATCCGAGCGGCGATGGCCTCGGCGATGCTGTTCTGTCGCTCCTCGAGGCGCCGCGCGATATTCGCCACGATCTCGAGCAGCGCCGGATCCCTGCCGGACCGCTCCTGTCCGGACAGCCCGCCGGGGTTCGGCCGTTGCCCGGCCGAGCGCGCCGCAGCAACCACCTGATGACCTCCGTTCGACCCTCCGATGATGTCATCGCGCAGGCCCGCCGGCCGAACTGCCGAGGGTGTGGCCGGACACGGCGTCCGGTG
The DNA here is from genome assembly GCF_000308595.1 of Nocardia higoensis NBRC 100133. Classification (GTDB taxonomy): domain Bacteria; phylum Actinomycetota; class Actinomycetes; order Mycobacteriales; family Mycobacteriaceae; genus Nocardia; species Nocardia higoensis. The sequence goes on from NZ_BAGA01000047.1 coordinate 14,652, forward strand.
CGCTCTCGACTTCCCGGGGACACAGGTCGTCGCCGCGCGGCCGGTCGGGACCGGCCGCGCCGAGCCTGCGCGGTGCGTCCAGCGGATTGCCCGCGGACGCGCACGTCGCTTCGGTGAGCCCGTGGCTGTCGATGATCGCCATCGCGAATCGGCGCTCGACGCGCGCGAGCAGTTCCTCCGGCAGTGGCCCCGCGGCGCAGAGGCCGAACCGCAGCGAGGACAGATCCTCGGCCGCGTCGACCGGCTGGGCGGCCAGCAGCGCGTAGGTCGATGGCACCGCGGAGAGGTAGGTCGGGCGCAGGCGCGCGACCTCGTCGAAGAATCGCGTGGGTGCGAAGCCCCCGGTGATCGACAGCTGCGCGCCGGCCAGCAGCGGGGCCAGAAGGCTCACCGTGATCGGGTCGACGTCGCACAGGGGCAGCGATTGCAGGCAGTGGTCGGGAGGAATCAAGCGCAGGTGCGTCCGCAGCGAGTCCGCCGTGTACTGCAGATCGGCGTGGGTCGATCGCACGCCCTCGGGACGTCCGGTCGAGCCCGGCGGATAGCTGACCAGCGCGAGCTGCTCCGGCTCCGGATCGGGACCGGCAGTCCACCCGGGAGCGAGCTCGGTGGCCAGGTCGTCGACGTGGATCACGGGTCGCCCGCAGGACGGTGCGCCGGGCCCCTCGTCGACGACCAGGACCGCACCCGAATCGCGGATCCGGTACTCGGCCTCGGATGCGGGGATCCCGGGATCGATCGGCGTCGCCGCGGCGCCGATCCGCCATGCGGCCATCAAGATGATCGGAAGTTCCACCCGGTTCGAGAGCGCGACCGCCACGAGATCGCCGCTGCCGACGCCTCGCGCCGCGAGTTGCGCGGCGACCGCATCGACGCGCGCCGCGAATTGCCGGTAGTTCAGCTCGATGCTGTCGTCCCGAATGCACGGAAGATCATCGGAATACTCGGCGATGTTCCAGATCAGATATCCGATGCCCTGCACCGCTCTGCCTCCTCGGTGGTCCGAGTTCCGACGCTATGGCGTGCCGACCGGGAGTGGTATAGGCGCGGCGGACAACTTCGCACGGCTCTTTGTCTCCCGAAGACAAAGAGCTGGGGTTCCGAGCGGCGGCTGCTCCGAATGCTCAGGAATGGAGACGAGAGCCGGGCCGGAAAGAGCGCACGCGCGGATCCCACGGTGCGCCTTGCTCGTCGGGTGCCCCGTCCCGCACGCGCTGCCGATAGGGGAAAGCGAACCAGAGGAGCACGAACAGCAGTGCCGCGGTGACCCCGGCGACCGCCGCCGAAATCGGTCCGGCGACGAAGTCGAAGACGAGGACGGCGACTCCGGTGAGCGCGAGGCCGAGGAAAAGGATTCCGATGACCGCGCAGCGATGGGCGCTGCGGACGATCTGTTCGAGGCGGTGGCGGCGGAAGAGCATGCGATGGGCGGCCACGGGTGCGGTCAGGAAGACCGTGGCGGCGATGGACGCGCCGGCCACCACGAGGTAGTCGACCCGCATCAGCGGGGACAGTTCGGGAAAGCGGCTCTGGAAGGGCAGCGTGAGCAGGATGCCGGTCAGCACCTGCACGCCGGTCTGCACCACGCGCAACTCCTGCAGGAGAGTGGCGAAGTTGCGGTCCAGTTGTTCGATGCGGCTCTCGCCGCGAACCCGCCGGTCCCATTGCCTGTCGTTCTCGTCGTCGGTGGCGGAGGCGCCCGGGGCACGATCCGGACGCGCAGCCGTATCCCGGGCTCGTGCGGCGCTGGATGCCTGCGCTGGTCCGGGCGTCGGGTGGCGCGGATGGGTCATGGCTGTCTCGAAACATGCGTACAACGGTGCCCCCGTACGACGCGCAGAACCGTGGCGCACGGTCGGGCAGGTTCCGCTTCCCGGGGAACCGAGATGGTGATACCCGGGATCGAGTCGTTGAAGCGCCGTCCCGGGGCGCATGCCCCGGGACGTGCGACATCAGTAGAAGGTCATCTCGGGACCGTACTCGCGCAGGCAGGTTTCGACGTCCTCGCGCGCCCTCTGCAGCCGCTGCAGGAACTCGCTCTCCAACTGCTCGATGGAGACCCGGGCGGTGTGCACGGCGACGTTCATCCCCGCGATCACCTTGCCCCGGCCGTCACGGATCGGAACCGCGATGGTGCGCACCCCGACCTCCACCTCCTGATCGACCAGGCACCACGACTGCTGCCTGACCTCGCGCAGCATGGTGAGGAACCCCGGGAGATCGAGTCCGACCGTGCTCTGCGCGTCGGTTCGGGCGTTCCAGAGCTTCTCGATCCGCTCCTCGGATTCGTAGGCCAGCAGGACGCGGCCGAGCGCGGTCACGAACGGGTCGATCCGGGTGCCGACCCGGACCGCTATCGTCATGACCCGCTTCGCCTGCGCGCGGGCGACATAGACCACGCTGTCGCCGTCGAGGACGCCCACCGAGCAGGCTTCCTGGAGATCGGCGTTGAGCTCGTTGAGAAACGGCTCGACGATGGCGGGCAGTTCGACCGAGGAGAGATACGCCTGGGCGAGATCCAGAACTTTGGGGCCGAGGCGGAAGCTGGTTCCTTCACTCACCAGGTAGCCGAGCGCGTGCAGGGTGAGAAGACACCGTCGCGCGCTCGGCTTGGACAAGCCGGTCACCGCGGCGACCTGCGACAGGGTCATGGACCGCCGCTCACCGGAGAAGGCGCTGATGACGGCCAGTCCCTTGTCCAGCGACTGGACGTAGTCACCTTCCGAGATGGGATGGACGAAACGCCTCCCGTTCACCTCCAAAGCCGTTACCCCTCATCTCTGCTCGTCGACGAGCCGCCAACGGCTCTGCGCATCAGGCCTCGCGCAGAGCCGATGGTACGGCTCGTAGTACTCCTACCCGTCAGCACGGCGGCTTCCCTTGCTACAGGTGCGATCCGACGAACTGGGTGACGATCCGGTTGAAGTCCTCGGCCCGCTCCACCTGGCTCCAGTGACCGCAATTCGAAAAGACAGTCAGATCCGCGTTCGGGATGGTCTCGAGCAGTTGCACGCTCCGCGACATCGGAATGACGCTGTCCTCCCTGCCGTGGACGAGAAGCACGGGCACCTCGAGATCGGCCAGCCGCGCGAAATCGAGGGGCAGGGCTTCCCGGTCCCGATCGCGGTCGGCGATCACGCGCCGGAATCGCTCCGAGGCATGCTCGCGCGAGGCCGCGTTGTACCGCGCCTGGACGAGATCGTCGGTCACCAGGCTCGGGTCGACCACGAAGTCGGTCAACGCTTTCCGGATGCCTGCCACGGTCAGCTCGGGGCGTGCGTGGCTGGTGAGCTTCGCCGTCTTCTTGGCGCCACCCGTGCCCATCGACACGACGCCGGCCAGCCGCTCCGGATGCTCGAGGGCGAACTGGAAAGCGACCCAGCCGCCCAGGGAGTTGCCGACCAGCCAGGTCTTCTCGATCCCCAGCGCATCGAGTACCCGGACCGAGTGCTCGACCCAGGCCCGGATCCCGTACTCGGCCCCCTCCCGCTCCACCGTCTGGCCGAACCCGATCAGGTCGATGGCGATGGTGCGGTGACTCTTCGCGATCTCGGGCAGGTTCAGCCACCAGTTCGCCGCCGCGGAGACGCCCGCTCCGGAGCCGTGCAGGAACAGCAGAGGCGCGCCCTCGCCGAGGTCGTGCAGATGGGTGATCTCGCCGGGTGCGGTCTCGAGCCAGGAGTCCTCGAGGCCGAAGTACGGATCGGTGACGAACTCGGGTGCGTTCGCGATGCTCAATTCAGCTCCTTGTCAGGCATTTTCGGCGGTGACGCCGGTGATCAGGCCCATGCCGGTCACCCAGCGCGGAACCGGTTCATAGGCGACGGTTCGGGTGTCGCCTCCCCAGATGCCCAGGCCGGTCATCCAGGCGCGCACCTCGTTGGCGCCGTTGCCTGCGATCTCTTCCATCTCGCGCTCGTCGATGTCGAAGAGCGCGTCGAGATCGCCGCTGGTCAGCCGGTCGAGGAACCAGCGGTCCCATTCGGCGTTGACCGGTCCCTCGTGCTCGTCGGCGATGCGCTGCGCCAGGTTCGCCTCGCGGGACTTGTTGTATTCCACGACCTGTTCGCGGCCGTCGATGAGGAACTCCCTGGTCTCGGCGTCGGTGCCCGGATCGTAGGGGCTCATCGGACGGACCCAGTGCGACAGACCGCCGGAGGCCAGCACCAGCACCCGCAGATCGTCGTCCATCGCGCGCAGCGCATCGCCGACGGCACGGCCGAATTCGTAGCTGCGGCTCAGCGAAGGCTGCGGCGGCGCACCGCAGTTCACCATGATCGGCAGCATCGGGATGTCCATGCCGGGCACGAGCACCTCGTACGGCTGCGTGATGCCGTGGTCGATACCCATGCGCAGCGAGAACGCCGGATCGAAGCCGCCGCGCTGGACCGCTTCGACGACCTTGCGCCCGATCCCGGGCAGATACGGCAACGGTCCGCGGTAGCCGCCGTAGTCGCCGAAGCTCTGCACTTCGCCTGTCCCGACGCAGAACTGGGGCATGAGGTCGAAGAAGAAATTGCGGAAGTGGTCCGGGCCGACCACCACGACCAGGTCGGGGGACAGCGAACGCACCTGCTCCTCGATCTCCGAGACGCCGCGGACGAAGTGCTCGCCCGGCCCGGTGACGCCGGGCTTGCCGTCCCAGAACGGGGAATGGGAGACCGCTGTGTAGCCGATGATCGTTGCCATACTCGAGCCTCCTGTCTCAGTGGTTCACGGTCGCGCGGACCGGCAGCAGCTCGGCGAAGCCGGAGGTCATGGCGTCCGCGGCGTCGCGACTGCTCATCGCCGCGAGGTAGCGGTCGGGCCGGATCACCAGGATCTCGCGATCGGTCCTGCGGGCCGTCCAGTCGCGGAAGCCGCCCGCCACGTCGTCCAGCAGCACCGTGCCGGGCCGGACCCTGCGCATGTGCTCGCCCGCCCTGGAGCGGTTGATGCGGAAGATGCCCGCGCCCAGCGATTTCCAGTAGTTCAGCGATTCTTCGCTCAGGTGCTCGGCCGGGTCGACATTGATGCCGACGACGGCGAACCAGTCGCCCAGCGCGGTATCGAGGGGAACCCGCTCGCCGGTCTCGGTCTCCACGTGCGGCTGGATGACCATGCGCCCGATCGGCTCGCGCGGGTCGGGATTCAGCACGATGCCCTTCTCGTAGTAGGGCATCGGCTTGAACTTCATCTGCAGCAGGTAGTCGCGCGCGCCGGGCAGATACTGCAGCGCCCGCAGACCGACCGAACGCACCCGCTCGCCGAACTTGTTCTTGGGGGAGTAGATGCGGCCCAGTGTCGTCGCCAGCTCCACCATCGCCTGGGCGTGCCCACGGCGCTCGGTGTCGTAGGTCTGCAGGATGGACCCGTCGGCGCCGTGCTCGAGCACCGCGGCGATCTTCCAGGCGATATTCGCGGCGTCGCGGATGCCCGAGTTCATGCCCTGGCCGAACCACGGCGGCTGCAGGTGCGCCGCGTCGCCGGCGATGAAGATCCGCCCGTTGCCGAAGCGATTCGCCACCCGGGAATGGTGGGAGTAGATGCGGGTGCGCTCCAGCCCCGGCATCGGCCCGGTCCAGTCGAAATGGCTGCGGATCAGTCGCTCGACTGCGGCCGGTTGCATCATCTGCTCGTCGGTCTCGTCGTCGCGGAGGCGGAATTCGAAGCGCCGGTAACCGTAGGGCAGGTCGATCGACACGTGCGGCCGGTCGCTGCTGATGTAGTTGCCCGAGAACGGCGCGTGGTAGGTCGAGCCCTTGATGTCGACGACCAGCCACCGCGCCGCGAGGGTGTGGCCTTCCAGCGAGGAGCCCATGAGCTTGCGCACCGTGCTCTTGCCGCCGTCCGCGCCGATCACATACGACGCGTCGAGGATTTCCTGCTTGCCGTCGGGGCCGGTGATCGTCGCCCGCACGCCCGAGGCGTCCTGGGTGAGATCGAGCAACTCGGTCTCGGTGCGCAATTCGACGTGCGGGAAGCGCGACAGCCCGCCGCGCATCGTCTTCTCGAGCATGGGCTGCAGGAAGGAATTGCGGCGCGGCCAGCCGAACGGCTGTCCCGCGGGCGCGACCTCGGCGATCTTGGTCCGGTTGGAGTCGAACCAGATCAGCGCCTGGTTCTGGACCATGTCGGCGTGCACCTGCTTGCCCAGACCGCACGCCTGGAAGACGCGCAGCGATTCGTCGTCGACGCCGACACCGCGCGGATAATCGATGACATCGGGTGCGCGATCGATCAGGATCGTCCGAACTCCGTACACGCCCAGCAGGTTCGCGATCGTCACGCCGCACGGGCCCGCACCGACAACAAGTACTTGGGTATCCACCCCGAACTCCTGAACTCTAGCTGTCTGTCCTGATCTCAAAACTTGTCGCCGAGCAGCCGCAGCGTGGCCTTGTAGCGGTCCGCGCCCGGGTAGGTGATCTCCGCGGAGATGCCGAGCTGATCGGCGCCGTCCGGCGCGGGCGCGTCCGGCATGGTCCCGAATTCGTAGACGTGCTTCGCGATCGAGGCCTGCCCCTGCGGACTGAACATCCAGGAGGTCAGCAGCCGTGCGGCAGCCGAGTGCTTGCTTCCGGAGAGCAGACCGTAGGCGACGTCGGAGAAGTACGCGCCGTCGTCCATCACGGCGAAGCCGAGCGGAGCGCCCTGCTGGATCTGGCGCTTGAACGTGCCGTATCCGGCGACGAGGGACAGCCCCTGCTCACCGGTCACGACCGACTGCAGAGCGTTGGCGACCGACGGGTAGATCGTGGGATTCACCGCCGACTTGAACTCGTCGATCCAGGCTTCGTCGATGACACCGGCTTCCAGCGCGGCCGACAGTGCCTGCGGGGTGGCGCCGCTGATCTTCGGGTTCGAGACCGCGACCTCGCCCTTCCAGCGCGGATCGGTCAGCTGCGACCACTGGTGCGGCAGATCGGCCGGCTGGATCTGCGAGGTGTTGTAGACCGACGCGTACAGATGCCGGGACGCCACGCTCCAGGTCTCGTCGGGGCCGACGAAGTCCTCGCTCAGGCTCTCGGTCCCGAGCGGCCGGTAGGAGGCCAGGTAGTCCTTCTCCAGGTAGCGCTCCATGTCGGAGACGCCGATGTGCAGCAGGTCGGCCTCGAACCCGCCGGCGATCTGCTCGCCCTCGAGGCGGGTGTCGAGCTCCTGGCCGAAGATGTCCGCGGTCGTGATGTCGATGCCCGGGTACTCCTTCTCGAAGTCCTCGTACACCGCCGCGTAGAGATTCTCGGTGGGGCCGTAGATCATCAGCTGCCCCTCGGCCTTCGCCGCCTCGTACAACTCGGGCATGGAGTTGATCTCGGTGAACGAAGCCGTTTCGTCCGAGCCGCCACACGCGCCGACCAGGAACATGGACGCGACGGCCATGCCCGCGAGGTATTTCCGTAGATTCATCCGACCAGACTTTCTCTAGAGATATGACGTGCGTCAGCGCTGAGCCGACGCCAATTCCTTGGTGGGGGCGGCCACGAGTGCGCGGCCCTGGCCGCCCTTGCGGGTGCCCTCGACGATCACCACGGTTCCCTCGGGCGGGCAGGCGGTCGCCGCCTGCCCGACCACGAGGTCACGTGCGTAGCCGGGCCGGATCCGTGCGACCACTTCCACGGTTCCGTCGCCGACGACCACCTCGACGTCGTCGCCGAGGTGCGACTTGGACAGCACGGTGCCCGAGATCGCGTTCTCGGCGCGGACTGCTCCGTTCGATGCTTCGACGCGGATCAGCCGAGACCTGACGGCGATCGTCACCACATCGCCCTCGGCCACCGGCGAGCGGAACGCCGCCCGGATGCGCTGGCCCGCACCGAATTCCACCAGGGCCGAATCGCTGCCGGTTTCCAGGACACGAGCGGTGAAGAAGTTGTCGAAGCCGACGAACTCGGCGACGAAGGCGGTCTTCGGACTGACGAAGACCTCACGCGGCGCGCCCTGCTGGACGATCCGTCCGTCCTGCAGCACGAGCACCCGGTCCGCGAGACCGCCCGCGTCCTCCTTGTCGTGGGTGACATAGACCGCCGTCGCGCCGAGATGCTGCTGGATCCGGCGGATCTCGCGGCGCATCTGGGCGCGCAGATTGGTGTCCAGGCTCGACAGCGGCTCGTCGAGCAGCAGCAGGCCCGGCCGCGCGACGACGGCGCGCGCGAGGGAGACACGCTGCTGCTGACCACCGGAGAGCGTGCCGGGGAAGGCGTCCCGGTGCTCCCACAGGTCGACCATCGTCAGCGCGTCGCGCACCCGGTCCTGGATCTCGGTCCGGGGGGTCTTCATCCGCTTCAGCGGATAGGCGACATTGTCGAAGACGGATTTGTGCGGCCAGAGGGCGAAATTCTGGAAGACCATGCCGAGCCCGCGCCGCTCCGGCGGGACCTCTGTCCTGGCCGCCGCGTCGAAAACGGGTCTGTCGCCGAAATGGATCGAACCGCCGTCCGGGCTCTCCAGCCCGGCGATCGAGCGCAGGAGTGTGCTCTTACCGCAACCCGATGGGCCGAGCAGGCAGACGAATTCACCCTCCTCCACCTGGAGGTCGACGTGGTCGAGGACCACTTTCTGCCCGAAGGACTTCTGCAGTCCCTTGATCGAGATACCGCTCACGCGGCCACTCCTTCCAATTCCGCGGATTCCGAGCCCACCGGCCCGCGATCCCGAGCCGACAGCGCTTTCAGAACTGCGCGGAAGGCCATTACTACGACGAGTGCGACCAGTGCGAGCGCAGCGAGGACGACACTGAAGATCACGTACAGCGCGGAGGCCATGACGGTTTCGCCGCTGCTGTAGTAGTTGAAGCTGACCGTCGCGATCATCTCGGTCTTGGTACTGCCGAGAAGAATGGGAACGTCCAGAATCCCGGACATCGTGATCGCGACGAGGAACCAGGCGGCCACCAGACTCGGCGTCATCAGGCGCACGGTCACGGTCGTCACCGCCCGCAGGAAGTTGTCACCGCTGATCCGGGCGGCGTCCTCGAGTTCGGGGCCGATCTGGGCGAGCGCGCCTTCCAGCGTGCGGGTCGCCAGCGGGACGGTCGCCACCGCGAGGCCGAGGATCAGCACCCACACGGTGCCGTAGATCGACTTGCCGCCGGGGGTGGTGAGCACCGACCAGAGGAAGGCCAGGCCGAGCACCAGGCCGGGCATGGCCGCGGGCGCCCAGGAGGCGATCTGGATGTAGCGGCCCACGCCGCCCTTCATCCGGACGAAGGCGAAGCTGACCACCAGCGAGAGCAGCACGGTCAGCAGTCCGCCGATGCCCGAGACGATGACCGTGGTCTTGATCGCCTGTATGACCGAGTGGTTGTCCAGCAGCTGCTCGATATTGGCCATCGACAGCTCCGATGCGCCCAGATAGGGCTGGAAGGCGCTCAGGATCACCTGGAAGATCGGCAGGATCAGCGCGATGACGAAGTAGGCCCACATCGCCGCGACGAGCAGGTAGCGGCCACGGCCCGGCTTGCGCAACTGCATGGCCGCCGCCTTGGCGCCCACCGTCGTGTAGCTGCGGCCGCCGCCGGTGAGCTTCAGCTGTCCGACGACCAGAGCGGCCAGGACCAGCACGATCACCAGTGAGGCGGCGGAGGCGGCCGGGTAGTCGGCGTCGTAGCCGCCGCGCAGGTAGTTGTAGATGTGCGTGGAGTACACCTCGATGCCTGCGGGCTGGCCGAGCACCGCGGGAGTCTCGAACGCTTCCAGGCCCTTGACGAAGACGAACAGGCTCGCGGCCAGCAGCGCGGGCATCAAGGCGGGCAGCTCGATCCCGAAGAACGCGCGCGCTTTGGACGCGCCACTGATCCGGGCCGCCTCCTGGAAGCTGGAATTCTGGTTGCGGAATGCACCGACGAGAATCAGATAGGCGAGGGCGGCGGCCTTCAATACCGTCACCAGGATCAGGCCGAACCAGCTCCGTGTGGTGAAAGCGTCGGCCCAGCTGTCCAGGCCGATCGAATGCAGCGCCTTGTTGATCATTCCGGCTTTGCCCGCGCCCAGCATGGCCCAGGCGAGCGAATACAGCACGGTGGGCATCGCGACGAGCACCACCATCACCGGGGTGACCCACCGGCGGAACGGCACATCCAGTCGGGTGCTGACGGTCGCGAAGAAGATCGCCACCGCCATCGCGAAGATCGTGATCGTCACCGAATAGATCAGTGTGCTGGTCAGCGCGGAGTAGGTCTTCGGGTCGCTGAAAAGCCTTTCGAAACCGGAAAGCGTCCACGAGCTCTTCTTGCTGAGCGGCGACGACCGGAATGCGCCGTAGAGCAGCATTGCCAGCGGCCAGACGAAAAGCCACGTGAACGCGAGCAGCCCGATGATCCTCGCTGCTCGTCCAGCGAGCCTCCGGGAGAGGAACCCAGCCCCCTCACGCGCATTCGACATCGTTGTCACTCCTGATAGCCACAGATTGTGTACGGATACCGTACTTGTTTTGCACATTCCGTACGGCTTTGCTAGAACGTAGTGAGGGCTGTCACAAGTTGTCAAACGGCCCGGTACACGCCCTCGCGGACCCGATGTCTGCGCATCGGTGCGCCCCGGTGGACCCCACCGGTCGCCATTCGGTGACGGCCCCAGCGAACAGGAAGCGCGAACCCACACATGCTCGAACCCTCCGTGATCAGCCGGATCGCCGATGAACTGGTCGCGGCCGGCCGGGACAGGGCGCCTGTCCAGCTGCTGACCGCCCGCTATCCCGGCATGACCGTCGAGGACGCCTACAGCGTCCAGAGCCTGTGGCGCACCCGCTGCGAGCAGGACGGGCGACGTCTGGCCGGCCGCAAGATCGGGCTGACCTCGAAGGCGATGCAGAGCGCGACCGGGATCTCCGAGCCCGACTACGGGATCATCTTCGAGGACATGATCCTCGAGAACGGGTGCACCATCCCGTTCGATCGCTACACACCGCCGCGCATCGAAGCGGAGCTCGCCTTCGTGCTGGGCAAGGACATCGAGGGCCCGAACGCCACGCTCATCGAGGTACTCGATGCCACGGAATACGTGGTTCCGGCGCTGGAGGTGCTCGACTCCCGCGTCGAGATGCAGGGCCGCACCATCGTGGACACCATCAGCGACAACGCGGCGATGGGCGCGATGGTGCTGGGCGGCAACCCGGTCCGGCCCCGTGACGTGGATCTGCGCTGGGTCGCCGCCATCCTCTACCAGAACGCGACGGTGGTCGAGACGGGCGTCGCGGCGGGCGTGCTGAACCATCCCGCGGCGGGCGTCTACTGGCTCGCCAACAAGATCGCCGCCCACGGCGACCATCTGAAGGCGGGCGAGACGATCCTCGCCGGCTCCTTCACCCGGCCGCTGTGGGTGGATCGGGGAGACACCATCTACGCCGATTACGGAAAGCTGGGCACGATCACATGCCACTTCGAGTAGACGATCCGATGACCTTCAAGCAGTCGCTGGCAGCGGCGAACCGGCCGCTGGCGGGCATGTGGGTGTGCTCCGGCAGTCCCCTGATCGCGGAACTGTGCGCGGGCGCCGGGCTCGACTGGTTGCTCATCGACGCCGAGCACTCGCCGAACGGGCTCGAGGGAATCCTCGCCCAGCTGCAGGCCGTCGGCGGGCATGCCGCCGTCCCGGTCGTGCGCCCGCCCGCCAACGACACGGTCCTGATCAAGCAGTACCTGGACCTCGGTGTGCGCACCCTGTTGGTGCCGATGGTCGACACCGCCGCCGATGCCGAGGCCGCCGTCGCCGCCGCGCACTACCCGCCCAGGGGGGTCAGGGGAGTGGGCTCGGCACTCGCGCGCGCCTCGCTGTGGAACCGTGTCCCCGAGTACCTGACTCGTGCTTCCGATTTCGTCACAGTGATCGTTCAGATCGAGTCGGTCGACGCGGTCGAGAACGCCGAGAAGATCGCCGCGGTCGACGGTGTGGACGCGGTCTTCATCGGTCCCTCGGATCTGGCTGCCTCCATGGGACTGCTCGGTCAGCAGGAGCATCCCGAGGTCGTCGCGGCCGTCGAGCGGACCATCGCCGCCGTCCGATCCGCGGGAAAGCCGGTCGGCGTCAACGCTTTCGCCGAAGCCACCGCGCGTCGCTACCTCGCGGCCGGGGTCGACTTCATTCTGGTCGGTGCCGATGTCGCGCTGCTCGCCCGCGGCAGTGAAGCCCTGGCCGCCACCTACATTCGGCCGGAGTCGGCCGAGCCTCGAATCGAAGCGAGCTACTGAGCGCACCGCTCGCGCTCGTCCTGCACGTATGGGAGACAACCGCATGTCCATCACGCCCGACCACGAGGCCGCACTCGTCTCGAGTGTCCCCACCGGACTGCTCATCGACGGCGAGTGGCGTCGGGCTTCGGCCGGCGGCACCTTCGATGTCGAGGACCCGGCCACCGGAACGGTGCTGTCGACGTTGGCCTGTGCTACGGCCGTCGACGCGCTGGCGGCTCTCGACGCCGCCGATCGGGCCGCGGGCGCGTGGGAGCGCACGGCCCCCCGGCAGCGCGCTGAAATCCTGCGCCGCGCATACGAACTGATCATCGCCCGCGCGGAGGACTTCGCCCTGCTCATCACGCTGGAGATGGGCAAGCCGCTGGCCGAGGCCCGCGGTGAAGTCGTCTACGGCGCGGAGTTCCTGCGGTGGTTCTCCGAGGAAGCCGTGCGCGATTACGGCCGCTATCTCCCCGCGCCCGAAGGCCACAACCGTATCCTCGTCCGCCGCAAACCGGTCGGCCCGTGCCTGCTGATCACCCCGTGGAACTTCCCGCTGGCCATGGCGACCCGCAAGATCGGCCCGGCGCTGGCCGCGGGTTGCACCGTCATCCTCAAGCCCGCCGAGCTGACGCCGCTGACCTCACAGTTGCTCGCCCAGACGATGATCGACGCGGGCCTGCCCCCCGGCGTCCTGAACGTCGTCTCGACGACCGACGCGGCCGGGGTGTGCGGCGCGATCATCGACGACCCCCGCACCCGCAAGATCTCCTTCACCGGCTCGACCAGGGTCGGCAAGCTCCTGATCGCCCAGGCCTCGAACAACGTCCTGCGCACGTCGATGGAACTCGGCGGCAACGCCCCCTTCCTCGTGTTCGAGGACGCCGACATCGACCGGGCGGTCGCGGGCGCGGTCTCGGCGAAGATGCGCAATATGGGTGAAGCCTGCACCGCGGCGAACCGGTTCCTCGTCCACGAGTCGGTCGCCGAGGCCTTCACCTCCGGATTCGCCCGCGCGATGGCGGCCTTGCGGCCGGGGCGCGGCACCGAGGCGGCAAGCACCGTGGGACCACTGATCGAGGAGAAGGCGCGGAACTCGGTGCACGAGTTGGTGACCGCGGCGCGGCGCGACGGCGCGTCCGTTCTCACCGGCGGATCCCCGATCGACCGCGACGGCTACTTCTACGCGCCGACCGTCCTCGCCGACGTGCCGCGCGATTCGGCCATCCTGCACAACGAGATCTTCGGACCCGTCGCCCCGATCTCGGTGTTCGCCGACGACGCCGAGGCGATCGCGCTGGCGGGCGCGACCGAATACGGCCTCGCGTCCTACGTCTACACCTCCGACTTCAACCGGATGATCCGGATCGCCGACGGTATCGAGTTCGGCATGGTCGGGTTCAACACTCCCGCCATCTCCAACGCGGCCGCACCCTTCGGTGGTGTGAAGCAGTCGGGCCTGGGCCGGGAGGGCGGGGCCGAAGGGCTGTCCGAATACACCGCCACGCAGTACATCGCACTCGACGATCCGTACGCGGACTGAGCTCTTCGCGCCGGGCGGCGCTAGGCGTAGAAGCCTTCCCGCAGGTTGATGCCGTGCTCCACCCACACTTTCAGGGCGGCGAGCATGCCGGTCCAGCCCTGACAGTTGCCGAAAGCCTGCTTCGCGCCGTCGGGGGTAGGCAGCCACGACGACTCGGTGATGGTCACCAGCGTGCGGGTGTCGCCGTCGATGGGCTCGAACTCGAAGGTCGTCGTGGTGGTGCCACGGCCATTGGTTGTCGCCTGCCCGTCCCATTCGATGACGATGCGGCGCGGCTTGTCGGCTTCGACGACCCGAACCGGGAACGCTCCGGGGAAGTCGTGGAAATCCCAGGTGACCTCGGTGTCGGGTTCCAGCCGACCGCGGGCGCCGCCGGTGGTGAAGTACTTCGACAGCTGCTCGGGATCGGCGACGGCCTCGTACACCTCGGCGCACGGACGCGAGACGCGGCCGGAGACAGTGAAGCCGATCTCGGTGAGTTCGTTCTGCCGGGAATTCATGTGATATTTTTACAACATGTCTGAGCGGGGCGTCAAGGGATCCGACGACGATCGCGTGTTCAAGGCGCTGGCCTCGCCCACCCGTCGCCGCATGCTCGATGTGCTGAAGGCGGGTTCGCTGACCACCGGTGAGCTGTGTGCCCGGCTTCCCGAACTCGACCGCACGACCGTGCTCCAGCACCTGCGCGTGCTGGAGCAGGCCGAGCTGGTCACCGGCCGCAAGATCGGCCGCGAACGCCATCTCTCGCTGGCGCCGTTGCCGATCAAGCGCATCTACGATCGCTGGATCGGCGAATACGCGCGTGCCGCTGTCGAATTGCTGGACAACCTCGACAGCGGCACGTAGCGCGGGTGCCCAGGCGGAAACCTACTTGTCGGGCCAAGTCCCGGTCAGCTGCTCGTAGCCGGCCGCTCCCGCCCGATCGACAGCTGCCTTGATCAGGCCGAAGACCGCGCCCTGCAGGGCAGCTGCGGCGAGGACTTCTTTCCAGCTGTAATCCGCGGCGGTAGCGCGAGGAACGTCGTCGTGCCCGCTCACCCCGCGCCACACCCGGGTGAACACCGCGTTGGCCGCGACCCCGCCGAGAACGCCCAGCACGATGCCGAGCGGCTTGTACAACGTCTTCATACCCGCCTCCGTCGCAGGATCGCCCAGCTGATCACCGCCGCGGACGCCGCGCCGAGGACGGCGATGGGCACGCGGCGCCTGCGTATTGATTCCCCGGCCTGCTTGCCGATATCGTCCAGCGGTTCCGAGATCGAGGGCTCGGCGTTCGTAACCAGTTGGCTCGCCAGGGCTTCGGCGTGGGCGACCGCGTCGAGGGCATCGTGCCCGGCTTCGACGGTGCGCCGCTTCGCGGGCTGCGCGGTGTCGTGGAACTCGGCCTCGGCGCGGGCCGGGACGTCGAGCTTGTCGGTCACATCCGCGACGGTCTGTTCGAGTTCCTGCCGGGTCTGGTCCCGGTCCTCGCGGATCTCGTCCGGCGTCTGCGGAAACTCGGAGCGATTGTCGGTCATCGTCGGGTTCCTTCTCGTAGGGCGGCCGGATCCGCACGGACGTCTTGCTGCGCTTCGGTCGGCAGCGGTGGCGCAGCCTTCGTCACCGTGTTCTTGCCCATGTGGAGCGCTCCCCGGATTCCGCCCGGTTCTGTATGTGCTGAACCATCGGCTTCTCACCTCCTGCGCGCCGTCTACCCGGCGGTGCGTGAAGGAAACGGAAAGGGCCCTTGCCAAGTCGGCTCGGCCGGGTCGGCTCCGTCAGGTCAGTTCCGGGTGGGAGGAGTTGTCCTTCAGGGCGACACCCGATGCGCCGAGCGCCCTGGCGCCGCGGATCAGGGTGAACGCGATGCGAACGGCGGCTTCGTAGCTCTGCCCCTCCGGCGGATGGATATTGGAGATGCAGTTGCGTTCGGAGTCCAGCCGTCCCGGGGTGGGATGGTAGGTCAGGTAGATGCTGAGGCTGTTCGCGACGGACAGGCCGGGGCGTTCGCCGATGACGGTCAGCATCGTCTCGACACCGAGAGCGGCGCCCACGTGGTCGCCGAGGGCGACCCTGGCCTGGGTGGCCACGACGGGCGGGGCGATGGTGAGCGCGCCGTCGTCGGCTTTCAACAGTGCCTCGACCAACGGGATCGCGTGCTCGGTCACCGCCGTCGCGGACAGTCCGTCCGCGATCAGAATCCCGATGTCCCCACCGTGATGCTCGATGCCGTCGAGCGAGGACGGCACCCGGCCGAGGTCGGGGCGGCGCAGGTATTCGGCGCGGTCGGCGGCGCGACTGGTGACGTGGTGGCCCGGCCCGAGTCCGAGGCGCTCGAGCCCGGATCGGATGTCCTCGACCGGCAGTGGCGAATGGACGGCATCGCGCGCCGCCGCGTGCGCCGCCTGGAAGTCGAGCACCTCGCGGGTGGAGAGCGCGTATCCGCTGCGCTGCAGACCGATACGCGCCTGGGTCACGCCTCGGATGCGCGACCAGGGGTCGGAGCTGTGCTCCGCCGGATCGCGGTGGCCGCCACTCATGCGGTCAGGCTTCGCAGCGGTGAATGCGCCAGGTCCATCGGGCGCACGCGGCCCGCATCGTCGGCCAGGCCGATGCGCTGCATCCATTGCTCGAATTCGGGAGCGGCGCGCAGCCCGAGCACAGTGCGGGCATAGAGCGCGTCGTTGAACGACAGGCTCTGGTATCCGAGCATCACGTCGTCGGCGCCGGGGACCGTGATCACGAAGGCGGTCCCCGCGAGCGCCAGCAGGCTGAGCAGCACGTCCATGTCGTTCTGATCGGCTTCGGCGTGATTGGTGTAGCAGACGTCGACACCCATCGGCAGGCCGAGAAGCTTGCCGCAGAACAGGTCCTCGAGTCCGGCGCGGGTTATCTGCTTGCCGTCGAACAGATACTCCGGTCCGATGAAGCCGACCACGGTGTTCACCAGCAGCGGGTCGTAGGCACGGGCCACACCGTAGGCGCGGGCTTCCAGCGTCTGCTGGTCGACCGGCGCACCGCCGACCCCGAGGTGCGCACCCGCCGACAGCGCCGAGCCCTGTCCGGTCTCGAAGTACATGACGTTGTCCCCGACGGTGCCCCGACCGAGCGAGCGCCCGGCCTCGGCTGCCTCCGCGAGCAGCGAGAGCGTGATGCCGAACGAGGTGTTGGCCCCTTCGGTGCCCGCGATCGACTGGAAGATCAGGTCGACGGGAGCGTCACGTTCGATCAGTTCGAGGGTGGTGGTCACGTGCGACAGCACGCAGGACTGCATCGGGATGTCGAAGCGCAGCCGGATGTCGTCGAGCATGGTCAGCAGTTCCGCGGTGGCGTGGGGGGAGTCGGTGGCGGGATTGATGCCGACCACCGCGTCACCCGCGCCCAGCAGCAAGCCGTCGAGAATGCCCGCGGCGATGCCGCGCGGATCGTCGGTCGGATGGTTGGGCTGCAGGCGCGTGGCCAGCCTGCCCGGCAGGCCGATGGTGGTGCGGAACGCGGTCTCGATCGACAGGACACGGCTGACGGCGATGAGATCCTGGTTCCGCATGAGCTTGCTGACCGCCGCGACCATTTCGGGTGTGAGACCGGGCGAGACGGCCGTGATCCGCGCGCCTGCGCCCGGCTCGCTCACGGCCCGCAACAGCCAGTCCCTGAACTCGCCGACCGTGAGATGCCCGATCGGCGCGAAGGCCTCGCGGTCGTGGGTGTCGATGATCAGCCGGGTCACTTCGTCGGACTCGTAGGGCACGATCATCTCGTCGAGGAACACTCGCAGCGGGAGGTCGGCCAGCACGTGCGCGGCCGCGGCCCGCTCCGCGTCCGAATCCGCCGCGCATCCGGCGAGCTGATCGCCGGATCGCAGTGGCGTCGCCTTGGCCAGCACTTCGGTGAGCGTGCCGAATCGGTACGTGTGGCCCCGGGCGGTGTGCTGGTAGGTCATCGAAGTTCGTCCTCCGCGGCGGCCAGCGCGGCGAATTCCTCGTCGGGGGAACTGGCGACCAGCCGAGTCCGGCTGTAGAGAGCAAAATACAGCATGAACAGCAGGAACACGACCAGGCAGCCGAACGCCGCGGTGGAATCGACCAGGAAGGTCGCGATCACCGACAGGACGGCGATCACCAAGGCGAAGCCCGCGGTGAACAGGCCGCCGGGGGTCCGGTACGGCCGTTCCATGCCCGGCTCCCGGATCCGCAACACGATGTGGCTGACCATCATGAGCACGTAGCTCAGCGCCGCGCCGAACACGGCCATGTTGAGCAGCGTCGCACCGTCGCCGAAGATCGACAGGGCGAAGCCGATGACGCCGGGAACGATCAGCGCCGGGGCGGGCGCTTTGCGCGAGTTGGTGATCGAGATGCCGCGCGGCAGGTAGCCCGCGCGCGAGAGCGCGAACAACTGCCGCGAGTAGGCGAAGATGATCGAGAAGAAGCTGGCGATGAGGCCGGCGAGGCCGATGTAGTTCACGATCGTCGCCGCGGCCCCCGTGCCGAGCGCTTCGACGAGCGGATTGCCGGATGCCTGCATGGCCGCCGCGCCGCCGGCGCCCGGGACGAGGAACAGCACCACCGCGCCGGTCACCACGAGGACGGTCATCGCCGCGATGATGCCGCGCGGGACGTTGCGGGCCGGATCGCGTGCTTCCTCCGCGGCGAGCGGGACGCCCTCGACGGCGAGGAAGAACCAGATGGCGAACGGGATCGCCGACCAGATCCCGAGGTAGCCGAACGGCAGGAACTCGCTCGCGCCCGCGGCCTCCGGATCGGGGGCGATGTCGGTCAGGTTCGAGAAGGAGAAGTCGCCGATGCTCGCGATCGCGAAGACCACCAGACCCACCAGGGCGATCGCCGTGATCACGAACATGGCTTTGAGCGCCTCACCGACCCCGGCCAGGTGGATGCCGACGAAGATCGCGTAGACGGCGAGATAGACCCACCACCCGTCGACGATGCCGAACAGCCCGAGGGATTCGACGTAGGCGCCGATGAACGTCGCGATCGCGGCAGGCGCGATCGAGTATTCGATCAGCACCGCCGTCCCGGTGGCGAACCCGCCCCACGGACCCAGCGCCCGGCGCGCGAAGGTGTAGCCACCACCGGCCGTCGGCAGCGCGGCCGACATCTCCGCCATGCTCAGCACCATCGCGCCGTACATGGCGGCGATCACGACCGTGGCGATCAGCAGCCCGCCGAAGCCGCCCTCGCCCAGGCCGAAGTTCCAGCCGGAGTAGTCGCCGCTGATGACGTAGCTGACGCCGAGCCCGGCCAGCAGCACCCAGCCGGCCGTTCCGGTGCGCAATGTTCTCTTGCCGAGGTATTCGTCGTCGATCCCGGAACCGGCCTCATCGGGTGTGGTGACCATCTCGCTGCTCCCTGAACAATGCTGCCCCGCTGCGAGATTCGCCCCCGGCGGGTCGACGCACGACTTCTGGACAGAGCGAGCGTAGAGAGCCGATGTTTCACAACACTTGCGCTCGTGTTTCGGCCTGCGGCAGATTGGCCGAGATCGGCATCCGCCACCATCCCGATCGCCCGTTCGGTCGCAAGCGGGATTCGGCGGTGGACCGTTCGCCCTCGGCCGGATGGTCAGATCTGTGCGGTGAAATCGTGGAGAAGCAGGGCGATGTCGAAGCCGCGGCGCTGCAGCCAGTGCGCGACGACCGAGGCGCGGGCGGCGGTGAGATCGTCGATCAGGACCACCCGGGCGCCTCGCACGGCGATGGTTCGGTACGAGACCCCGAGCAACTGCCCGCCTTCGGCATTGATCGAGCCGGGCAGGTGCTCTCGGGCGAACTCCTCGGGTGTCCGCACATCGAGCAGGTAGGTGGTGCGGTCGGGATCGGCGGCCCAGGCGTGCGCGGTCGGCAGATCGACACGGTCGAACTCGTCACCCGCGGAGATCGCCCGCACATGCCGGGCGGCGCGTTCACGGGCGGCCTGGTCCACCGGACCGTAGCGGGCGGTGGCGCCGGTCTCGAGTTCGAGGTTCTCCTGTATCCAGGCTTTGGTGCCCTCGTGCAGATACGACACCTTGTTCGGCACGCCCGCGTCGATCAGGGTCTGTGCGCCGATGATGGCGCGGGGCAGCCCGGCGCAGGACACGACGATGTGGGTGTCGGGGGAGGGGACGACGTCGGCGTAGCGCAGCAGCAGTTCCGCACCGGGGACGGCGACCGCGCCGGGCACGTGACCGGCGGTGAACTCCGCGACGGTGCGGGTGTCGAGGACGACGACGTCGGCGCCTTCGTCCTGGAGCGCCTTCAGTTCGGCCGCGGTGACCGCCGGTGTCGCGCGCTCGTCGCGGATGCCGAGGGAGAACGCCTGGCCGGGGATGTCGAAGGTCGGCAGGTCCGCTTCGCCGTCGCGGGTCCACTCGGGAATGCCGCCGGCCAGTACGTAGACGTGCGTGCGCCCGGCAGCCCGCAGCGCCTCCGCGACGGTCTCGGCGATCCCGTCGCCGCCGTCGACCAGCACGGTCCGCACGAGCTTGCGTGGCACGAACCGGTCGATCTCGGCCGCGACGCGTTCGGCGGGCAGGTTCGTGGCGAACAGCGGCGAGGCATAGCCGACCACCTCGCTGGGGCGGATGTCCAGGACGGCGAGTTCCCCGTCCTCGGCCAGCCAGCGGCGCAGCGTTTCGGAATCGACCACGCGCGTGGAGATCTCGGTGGCAGAGCCGGTCTCGATCGATGATGTGCTCACGTGTGGTCCACCTTCGCCGCGGGATAGACCGGGCGTGCTCGTCCCGGCTCCCTCACGGTAAGCCCGGATCCGGCGGCCGCGGCCGGGGGCCGTTCCCCGTGGCGGTCTCCGCACGGGCGCTGAGCTGCGCGGATGGTGCGCGCCGGCCCTTCGGATCACGATGGTTCGAGCGTGACGGTTCAGGAGGAAACGGCTGCGCGGCGGAAGTGGGTGGGGGAGCGGCCGTAGTGTCTGCGGAATGCCCGGGAGAAGGTGCCCGGGTCGCTGAATCCGCTCTCGTAGCAGGCGGACTGGACGGACGCGCCGCGTTCCAGGAGCAGGCAGGCGAATTCCAGCCGGGCGCGACGGATGGCCTCGCCAGGGGCCCGGCCCGTCTCGGCGAACAGCGTCTGCACCGATCGCACGGACATGTGGTTGCGCTTCGCCAGCGCCGAGACCGAGAAGGCGGGATCGCGGAAGTGGTCGTGTATCTGGCGCAGCAACTCCGCGCGCATCGCACACCGGGTGCGTTCGCCGCGGGAGCTCGCCGAGGTGGTCGATGGCCGGGGCCATTCGGTCCCCGGCTCACCGGCCCGGTCCGACACGACTTCGAAAGCGAGCAGGGTGGCGTCGCGGACCTCCAGGCGGCGGGTCGTCCAGTTGACCGGCAGGGGCGTGCCCGTGCTCGTCGTGAACCACTCCGTGCCGCGGGACGGGCCCGCCGAGGCGGCGGAGGCGACGATCGGGCAGGCGTCGTAGGGATAGGCCGAACCGTCGGGGCGGCGTTCGTGCAAGGCACGGTGGCTGGACCTGCCCACGAGATCGGCGGCGGTGGAGTAGCCGAGCAGGGATATCGCCGCCTGGTTCACCAGTTCGACGCGGCCGCCCGCGATCACCCACAACGGGGTCGGCGCCACCTCGATCACGGCTGCCATGAGTTCGGTTTCGGCATCCGGGTGCGCGGCCCGGGCGTGGAGAACGGTCACTGTCATCACCTCGGTGATCAACAGGTTCACACCCGGCTGTGTCGTGGTCGTTGCCGACCCGTCTCGGCCGTGTGAACGGCGTCGCGGCTTGCGCGAAATGACCGATATCCTGCGCGAATGTCCTGAATTCTTTCGCGCTTCATGAGTTTCGATAGCAACCGACCACGTGGTCGCGGACGAGGAGGACGACGCATGGCATATCACCCATCGCTGCGCGAGAAGGCGGCGAACGAAGTCGACGACCGCAGGGTCGCCACCGGGCGCACCTGGGAACAGATCGCCGAGCACCTCGGGAAGCCGCCGGTGTGGACGGTCGCCGCGCTGCTCGGCGCGCACCCGATGAGCCGCGCGGACGCCGTGAAGGTCGGCGAGCTGCTCGAGCTGAGCGCGGAGACGGTGCGGGCCCTGCAACGTCAGCCGTATCGGACGGCCGACGCGACGGTGTCCACCGACCCCACCATCTACCGCTTCCACGAATTGCTGGCCGTCTACGGGCCGGCCTTCAAGGAGTTGATCCACGAGCAATTCGGCGACGGGATCATGAGCGCCATCAACTGCAGTGTGTCGCTGACCCGGCGCGAGCACCCCGACGGGGCCAGGGTGGTGGTCACGATCGACGGGAAATTTTTGCCGTACCAGTGGAATTCGGCCTCGGATCAGGAGGGGTGAGGGGCATGTCGTATGTGAAACCGGCCGATCTGGCGGTCAGGGTCATCGACGCGGGCGAGTCCAAGGTGTTCCTGTCCACCCGTGACACCCTGATCCGCGCCTATATGGCAGGCGCGATCCTCGCGCTCGCCGCGGCGTTCGCCGTCACCATCACCGTCAAGACCGGCAATCCGCTTGTCGGGGCCATGCTGTTCCCCGTCGGCTTCTGCATGCTGTATCTGCTCGGATTCGATCTGCTGACCGGCGTTTTCACGCTGGTGCCGCTGGCCTGGCTCGACAAGCGGCGCGGCGTGACGATCGGTGCGATGCTGCGCAATTGGGGCCTGGTGTTCGTCGGCAACTTCGCGGGCGCGTTGACCACCGCCGTGCTGATGGCCGTCTACTTCACCTACGCCTTCAGCGTCGACCCCGACGCGGTGGGCCAGGCGATCGGTGTCCTGGGTGAAGGCCGCACGCTCGGTTACGCCGAGCACGGGGCGGCTGGCATGCTGACACTGTTCGTCCGCGGCGTGCTGTGCAACTGGATGGTCTCGACCGGGGTGGTCGGTGCGATGATGTCGGACAGCCTGCCGGGCAAGGTGATCGCCATGTGGATGCCGATCATGGTGTTCTTCTACCTCGGTTTCGAGCATTCCGTGGTCAACATGTTCCTGTTCCCGTCGGGCCTGATGCTCGGCGGTGATTTCACCCTCGGGGACTATCTGGTGTGGAACGAGATACCCACGCTGCTGGGCAATCTCGTCGGCGGGATCACCTTCGTCGGGCTCGTCATCTACGCCACACACGCCAGGACCGCGCCGAGCCGGGAGCGGGGAAAGGGGCGGAACCCGGCGGCAGCGGAGCCCGCGCCGTCCGCCGAGCCCGCGGCTGTCTGAACGCCGCGCCCGATCACCACTTCCGTCCCGCACCGGTTCGTGGCCGAGCTGGATCACCGGAAGTGGCTGGTCGGGCACGGTCTTCTCGCCCTCGCCGGCCGGCCGGTCGCCGACGGTCCGTCGGCTGCCTCGCTCTATGATCACCAACGCACGCCCCCGAGAGTTCGTCACTGCCGAGCACGCCGCATCGGAGGAGTTGAGCACCCATGGTCTGTTCGCTCGTGCGATCCGTGATCTCCGTGGCGGCGGTGATCGGACTCTGGCCGGTCGTCACCGCGGTGCCCGCCGTCGCGTCGGCGCCGCCCGAAGTGACCGTGACCGGCGGCGAGATCGCCGGAGTCGCCGTCGACGGCACCATCGAATACCTCGGGATTCCGTTCGCCGCCGCCACCGGCGGCGAAGCCCGGTTCAGCCCGCCCGGTCCCGCGCCGTCGTGGCCGGGTGTCCGGCCCGCCCGCAGCCACGGCCCGGCATGCCCGCAGACCGGCTTCGTGCCCGGTGCGCCGCCGGCTTTCCCCACCGCCGAAGACTGCCTGACCGTCGACGTCTACACGCCGGAACAGATGCCGGGCCGTCCCCTGCCGGTCATGGTGTTCTTCCACGGCGGCGGCTACACCACCGGCGCCAACAGTCAATACGCCCCCACCGGCATGGTCGCCGACGGCGATGTCGTCGTGGCGATACCCAACTACCGGCTCGGGCCGCTCGGGTTCATGTCGCTACCCGAACTGGCCGCCGAGTCCGGCGGCGCCACCGGAACGATCGGCATCCAGGACCAGCAAGCCGCCTTGCGCTGGGTGCGCGACAACGCCCATGTCTTCGGCGGCGATCCGGCCGATGTGACGATCTTCGGCGAGTCGGCAGGCGGCGGCAGCGTGTGTGCGCACTTCGCCGCGCCCGCCTCCGCCGGTCTGTTCCACAAGGCCATCGTGCAGAGCGGTTCGTGCGTGCAGTCGCCCGTGGCACCCCTCGCTCGCGACGACTCCTTCGCCCGCTCGGCGCGCTATGCCGAGCGCGTGGGATGCGGTGATCCCGCGACGCGACTGGCCTGCCTGCGCGCTCTGCCCGCCGCGTCACTGCTCGACGAATCGACCGTGCCGCCCGACGAGGCGGCCTCCCCGACCTGGCTGCCCAGCATCGACGGTGTGGTCCTCACCCGGCGCCTGGCGGACGCCTTGCGCGAAGACGGCCGCAGGATTCCGATGATCGTCGGCAGCAACAGCAACGAGGGGGCGCAGATCGTCGCGGAATCCGATTTCGCCCGCGGTCATATCCCGGACGCCGCGAGTTTCCAGAGCTATGTCCGGCAGACATTCGGCGCCGACGCCGACGCCGTCCTCGACCGGTATCCGCTCGATCACTATCCGTCACCGGCAGCGGCGCAATCCGCGGTGGTCACCGACGGCCTGTTCGCCTGCCCGGCGCTGTCCGCCGGCCGTCTCGCCCGTGACACCGGGCATCCGCTGTGGCAGTACGAGTTCGACCAAGCGCCGCTGGACGCGAATCCGGTGCTTCCCGGCGCCTTCCACTCCGCCGAACTGCTCTATCTGTTCAGCAGCGTGATGGGTGTGCCGCTCCCGTGGACCGGTGCGTCGGCGGCCTTCGCCGGGCAGATGCAGCGGTGGTGGACCACCTTCGCCCACACCGGCGATCCGAACGGTCCCGGTTCAACCGAGTGGTCGGCCTGGCCCGGATCTGCCGCCCGGGATGTCGACGGTCCCGCGCTGATCATGCGGGCCACCGGCAGCACCATGACCGACGATTTCGGGCTCCGGCACCACTGCGCATTCTGGTCCGAACGCGCGCGCTGAGCGAGTGGCGTTCCGTGCGCCGCCGGACCGCTGGACAGGTGTACGGCCGCGACGGGCGCGTCCCCGTCCACCCCCACACAGGACAGTCCCCGGTAGTCTCCATCGAAACCATGAATTGCAGTCGTCGCTGACAACTCCGGTATCGACTGGCTTGCCGGGGGCTTAGCCAGATCCTGGAAAATTGTCTCTCCGGTCGACGGACGTCTTCGTCGACGGTGTAACCCTTTTCCGGTGTTCTGGTATAAGACCAGTCTTCTCCGAATTCGTCGCAAGTCAATACCCTCGGGACCCCGAAAGTGCGGAGATTTCTCTGCCTCCGGCCGCATTGTGCGGGCGGGCGCCGTGGAGGACAGTGGGTATGTCCGGTGGCGTCCACCGCGGGCGCCGCCTTTCCCCGAACCTGGAGGTGTCCCGTGCACGCACGTTCGAGCACAATCGCGGCGCAGCCGTCATCGATCGACAAGGGGATCGCGTGCCTTCGCAACGAGGTGATGCCGACTATGTCGGAGATGGAGGGGTGGGTCGGTCTGTCGCTGATGATCGAGAGATCGACAGGACGCTGCATCGCCACGAGCGCGTGGGAATCCGAACAGGCGCTGCGTTCCAGCGAGTCGCGCGTCCGGCCGCTGCGGGACAGCCTTGCTCGGTCGCTCGACGGACGCACCCAGAAGATCGAGGAATGGGAAGTCGCGGCCATGCACCGCGACCACCTGGCCGGTGACCGGGCATGCACCCGGTGCGTCTGGTTGCACACCGATCCGGCCGGGATCGACGGCATGATCGACACGTTCAAGACGGTTTCACTACCGGAACTCGAGAAGATCGAGGGATTCCGCAGCGCCAGCCTGTTCGTCAACAGGGCAACCGGTCGAGCGGTCGGGTCCAGCGTCTGGTCGAGCATCGAAGAGCTGGAAAGCAGCCGGGACGCGGCCGCCCGGATGCGGCCGGGGGCGGCCCAGCGGATGGGGGCAGAGATCCTCGAGGTGGCCGAGTTCCGGCTCGGCTTCGCCCACCTGCGCGTGCCCGAGCTGGTCTGAGCCGGTGAGCCGTCCGGCCGGGAGGTGGGAACTCCGGCCGGCGCGCCGACCGCTCCGGCTCGCTCACTCGGTGGACAAGGCAGCTGTGTATCGGTCGGCCATGCGGCGTTGCATCAGACGGCCGAGCGGCCCGGCGAGCCGGACGTACCACGCCGCGGGGCGGGAGAAGGCCGTGACCACCGCATACACCGACTCGTCGGCGGGGTCGTACTCCACCGCGAACAACTCCTCCCCGCTCACCGGGTGACCGGGCAGCGTGCCGTAGGCGAAACCGCGACGATCGGGCTCGTCGAGGACGTACACGACTCGGCACGCCGCACGGATCGCCGCGGGCCCCACGCCGAGCCGCACCGCCACCAGCGTCCCCGGTGCGGCGACCGGCGAACTCGCGGAGCCGAACACGCCCGCACCTTCGAGCATCCGATAGGCCATGACCTCGGTGCTCACGCGCTCGAACAGCGGGCGACCCCGTCCGATCCGGCGCCTTCGGGTGAAGCGCCGATAACCCGGCGGGGGCTCGCTCGCCGTAGCGCCGACCGCCGAATAGGTGAAATCGCCCGCGCCGTCGTCACTCACGCGCCCATTCTGCACCGGAACAACGCATCCCCGACCGTGTCGCCAGGCGTGTCCGCGCGGATCAGCCGTGCCCATTCGTTGCCACGTAGACCAGCAGCGCCATCATCACAGCGACCGCTCCGAGCACGCCGCCGACGAGGGCGTCGGCCCGGTTCGTCGCGATACCGCGGTCGGCCCGGTCCCAGCCGATGAAACCCGCTGTCACGGCGGCAAATCCGGTCGGCGCCGATAAGAGTTCCCCCGCGAAGGGGATGAAGGTGAATGCGACCGAGAAGATGCCGAGCACCAGGGCCGCCAGCCCCACGCCGTTGCGCGCCGGTGGGTTGTTGCCGGGAGCCGGTGCCATATCGAGGAGCGTAACGGTGATTCGGCGCCGGACGTAGTGGTGCGGGTCCCGCGCCACCTGTCGCCGAGAGCCGGGAGTGTCAGGCATGCCGGGTGACGGGCGAGCCGCCCACCACCTTCTGCTTGTCGTGCGGCAGCGCCTACCCCGCAACGTCCGGTGTGGGACGCGTTCGTCGCTCAGCAGCTGGTCGGGACGGGCTCACCCCGGAATCGGGCTTCGACGTAATTCCAGGCGGCCGGGAACCCGGCGACGGCCGCCGTCATGTGCTCGGCGATGTCGTAGGGCACCATCTGCACCGGCGCTCCCGCCTTGCAGTAGCGGTCGGCGGTCTCGGCGAGCGGAGTGAACGCGGTGAGGGTGTCGTAGCGCCCCTGCCACAGATAGGTGGGGACGGTGGGGACGCCGGGGAAGTCGCGCAAGCTGTTCTCGCGCAGCACCTCTCGCGCCTCCGGACTGTCCATCAGGCTCTTGGAGGCGGCCATCTGCTCGGCACTGCGGAAAGCGCCGTGGAAGAGCAGGAAGCGGCGGCACGCGTCGTGGGTGAATTCCCGGAACCACAAGCCGTTCTCGTTCAGCTGGTCCGAGATCGGCAGGCGGTCGGGGTATTCGCGCTCCAGCCCCATCGCGGCGGCGAAGGCGAGACCGAAGCCGGGATGCGGGTTGAATCCCAGACTCAAGGCCATGTCTTCCAGGTCGGCGGGGATACCGCCCGCGACAGCCGCGGCGAGTTTCAGATCCGGCGCGTAGGTGGGCTGCAGGGCGGCGGCCCACGCGGTGGCCATCCCGCCGCCGGAGTAGCCGGCGATCGCGACCTGCGAATCGGCCAGGCCCAGTTCGCCGGCGCGCTGCACCGCCTTCACGCTGTCCAGGGTCACCATGCCGCTGAGCTTGGCGGCGCCGTAGGCGACATTGGGACCCAGGTAGTCGGGCAGGGAGATCGCCCAGCCACGGCCGATGGGCAGCATCGCGCCGACGGCGTCCTGCAGCTCACCGTTGAACAGCGAGCGCGACGGGTTGCAGCGCGAGCCCAGCGAGTTGATCAACGCCTGATAGGAGATCAGCGGCGGGTTCCGCACGCCCGAGGGAAGCAGGACGGTGGTGACGCCCATGATCGGGTTGCCGCCGGAATTGGTGGAGCGGAAGGCCACCTGCCAGCCCTCGGTGCCCACATAGGGCATGGTGTCGATCCGGCGGATGCGCACCACGTCACCGGGCTGCAGGTCGCCGAGGTCGGCGGGTGGGGCATAGAACGGGTCGGGGTCCGGCTGCGGATAGAGCGGTTCGGCTCCGGCCGGGGAGCCCACGACACCGAGCGACAAGATGCTCAGGATCAGGACCAGAATGCGAGTCGCGACTGTGGACACGGTCTTCCTTCACACATGGGGTAGCGCCGAGGGCACCGCGGAAAGGGGCTCGGCGGCCTCGGTGAACGAAGGGGCGGGGAGACGTTGCGGAACGGCGGCGTCCGCTGCCTCGGATGCCCGGGCCCGAGTGCGACGGCGCCATTCGCGGCGAACATATCGCAATCGCGATACCCGTGAGAGCGCGGCGACCGCGATGGTGTCGATTGTCACAGCGGGATAGAGGTTTTGGGGAATTGGACCGGGTGCCGGACCGATATTCCGGCACGCTCTTCAGCTGCTGTTATAGCTGTAAGCTGTTGTGGCGGTGCAGAATCGGGCGCAACATATGTCACGCTGAGTCGCTGCTCGAATATCGGCTGATCAGTGCGAATGACGGACATGGACCCGGAGATCGGACCATTAACGGCCAGTAGCGACTGTTCAGCATTGCTGATGGTGGGCCGCCGGTCGGTGGGCGGGCGGGGCGACATGCCGAAAGCGTTTGATACGGGGGGTGTTCGGGAGCGGGGGTGGCGGATCGCGGGCGGCGCGCCCACGTCGCCCTCAGCAGTTCGACTGGAATGGAAAACAGCCTTGCCCCGGCCTCGGCTCCGGAGGTGCTGGAGCGGGAACCGGTTCCGGTTGTGGTGCCGACACGGCGGGCGTCGGGGCAGCGGTCGTGGCCGACGAGATGATCTGTTGATCGCCGGTCTGCCGGGGCGCGCCGTCCAAGGTCGAGCGCATGGCCCACATGCCCGCGATGACCGCTGCGATAAGCGCGGCCGCGGCGGCGACTGGCACTCCGGTCCGGCGCGAGATCGTGCCTGCGATGCTTGATGACTGCGGCGAGCAACCATCGGATCGAGACGCGGGTAGGTGGCCGGTTCCTTTCGGGGAGGCGATAGGTTCGGGCGCCGGATCGGGAACGGTCGCGTACGAGATCGCTGTTGCCGGAGGCGTGGTGACGGTGGGCACCGGGGGCTGGTCCGGCCCGGTCGTGGAGTCACCCGAGAACCCCTCCGCCACGAGGTCTTCGATGCTCACATGCTCGCCGAGGTTCATCGCGGTCAGCAAGGTGTGGACCTGCTCCGCACTCCATATGGTCTTTCTTCTGCGCTGGTCGTGCGGCCAGGCGCGGATGCCCCTGTTGCCGATGACGGCCGCAGCCCATCACCTGCCGGAACGGGTTGTCGTCCTCTTCCCGGACGCGAACCGGGTCTCCCGGCAGGTCGCTGTGCCGCCACCGGCCGTGACCACCGATGCCGGTCCTTTCGGCCCGGTTGCGCCAGGCGCGGGCGCGCCCTCATGCCGTCGCGTCGGCCCGGGTGCAATGGCTATGAGGGCCGGTGGTCCCGGCCGGCCGACGAGCTGGCGGCCGCAGCACGTGGCCTGTGCCGGCCGCCGAGCCGATGCGAATCAGCCCTCCTGGGCCGCCAGATCCACCAGCGCGGCCGCGAGCCGGAAGAACTTGTTGCTCCCGAGGTCGGCGATGGTCTTGATGCCCAGCGCTTCGAACAGCTGGGCATCGTGCTTCTCCGCCAATCCGGCCAATGCCGAGGGCGGAGCGGCCAGCAGCTCCGTCAGCGACTTGTCCTCGAAAGCCTTGTCGAGAACCTTGTCCAGTACCACGGGGACAGCCACTTCGGACTCCTTCGTCTCACCAGCGTGCAACACGGCCACCGAAACCGTGACCGAACCGATCCGGACACGGAATCGGTTGCTGGACAGCATAGTTCAGTCCACCGTGGCTCTGGTTGATCGTGACGCACGCCTCGTGTTCCACCGTTGGGACGTGCTACCGGCATCCGGTGCCGAGCGGCATCGGCGGTCTCCGGCCAGGGGATCCGAACAGCGTCGTCCCTGCGGACGAGCTCACCCCGACCGGTCGACGCGTCGGCGGTCCCGTTTCAAGCGGCGATGCGTCCGCGCTGCCTTCGCCCGCAAGCCGGCCCGCGCTGTCCTCGATGCGAAGCTCGAGGGCTCGATGGCTGAACTCGCGCCGTCGAGATCCGAGGTGGTGACCTGGGCCCGTGCGGCGAACCTCCACATCTTGTGCGGACCGCCTACGGTGCTGACTTGCCGGCGTGGCGTCCGGTGAAGTCGAAGGATCCGCCGTCGAGGCCCCAGGAGATGATTCGCTCCGGGTGAATCCGGATGACCGCGCGTTCCTGGGGTGGGAACGGTGGCTCCTCGTCATCGAGCGCCTCGGCCGTGCCGCGTATCTCGATGCCGCGAATCACATACGGCTCCAGGGAAACCTGTTGGTCGATGACGAAAGACACCCGGCTGCCCGCCGCGACATTGCGATACTTGCGACTGGCGCGCATTCGCATGCCTCCGATGTCGATCGTGCCGTCGGCATTCACCCGATAGTTGGTCGGGTTGTTCTGTACCACGCCGTCGGATGACACCGTGGCCAGCCGGCCGATCCCGGCCTCCGCGAGGAACTGCTGTTCGTTGCTGGTGAAGGTCATGTCGGTACTCCTGGGTGCATTCGATATCAGTTGTGTCCCGGCGATAAGCCGGAAGTCGTCGGGCGGAGTGGTTGCCTGCGTCTTGTGTCGGCGGTTCGGTGGGACCGTCTACCCGTGCTCGGAGATCAGAGCAGGATCAGCGCGGCACACAGTCCGGCAATGGCAATGAACTGAAGGGTGACCCGGTACTTCAGAATGCTGTCCCACTTGTCCTGCAGCGCGCGGGCATCGGCCGGAATGATGCCGCTCTGCGCAGCGGCCGTCTGCCGAGAATTGATCGGCTTGGCGATGCGGACATAGAGGGCGAGCCAGGCGAGCAACGCCGCCACCGTGATCCCCGCCGCGACAGCGGCGCCGAACTGCCCGGCCCACAGCGCGATCAGCAGCGTGAGCACCGCGAAGACCACACCGCCCGCACCGACAATCGGCATGCGCTTGTCGCCGTAGTAGTGACCCCATCCCGCGCTCATGGTCACGGTCGCGTCATCGAGCTTGCGGTACACGGATCGGGTGATCACGGCCCCGCAGACATCGGTGCCATAGACGACGGCGTTGGAGAGGATGGCGGCGGCGGCGATGATCTGGCCGGTGACTAGGAGCATTGTGGGCTGCCTTTGCTGAAATCTAGCATTGGTAGGAACTAGAGCAAAGGTAGCATTCGGTCGCTATCTTGTCTAGCGGTGCTAGAGTTTGGCGTGCGGCTGCGGGAATATCCATGAATCAGCGAGCCGCACATGCCCTTTCGGCCGAGTGGGCGCTATCGCCGGCAAGTCGGTCACCGAGCGGGCGGGTCTCCGGCCTGCGGGCTCCGCTGGTGGTGGCTCAGGCTCGTCGCGGTCCGTTCCTGATCTCGTCGACCGGGTTGCGGACGGCCTGACTGTGTCGGGTCGGCCGATCGACGGAGCCTGGTGATACCGGCCGCGACGCCGGTGGGCTGACCTGCCGCCCGATGGGGCCGCCGCACTGCAGGCGGCGGCATGGTGCCGCGCGCCGAGCCACCTGCGGAATCGCGCTCATCTGCCTCGCGTCGTGCGATGTGATGGGTCGAACGATCGTTCCTGACCCGCATCCGATTCGGTGCAACGCAATCGCGAGGCCGCGTCTCGCCGATTGCCGCGAATCGGGTTACAACCCGTGTGGGGGATCGTCTACCGCGTCCACTGGTCGACGAACACCGCCAGACGGGCTTCCCGCTGGGCCGGCCGCAGACGTCCACCGCGGTCCAGGGTGGCCAGGCCGTGCAGGGCGCTCCAGCCGACCTCGGTGAAGGTCTCCGGATCGTGCTCGCCGGCGAACGGCGAGAAGGCGGCGAACATGACGGCGAACGCGTCCCGCAGCGGCTGCGAGGCGTTCTCGCCGAACGCGAGGTTCACCTTCATCGAGAACATCGCGTCGTAGAGGGCGGGCCGCGCGGTCGCGAAGTCGAGGTAGGACCGCGCTACCGCCGCGAGCGCCGCGCGCGGCTCGCCGCCCGCGGACTCCAGCGCCGCGCGGCTCGATGCGGCCATCTCCGCTATGCCGTCCTCGGCGACCGCTGTGACGATCTCGTCCTTGCCCGCGAAGTGTGAATACAGCACAGGCTGGCTGTATTCGATCCGTTCCGCCAGCCTGCGTATGGTTACCGCGTCCCAGCCCTGCGACTCGGCCAGCTCCCGGGCGGTGTCGATGATCAGCCGGTGCCGTTCGGCGCGTTCCCGTTCCCGTCGCGTCTGGGGGGTCATAGGCTGATTTTAGCACCGCTCGAAAATCTAGTGTCACTAGATGTCGCGATCGCTCTGACCGGAGGCGGGCGGCCGCAGCTCCTCGCACGGTGAGTGGGGCCGGCGGATGGCACGGTCAGCTCAGCGTGCGCCTGGCCCCTGAGCGAGATCTCGGGAGATGGTCTTGAATGGGTTGAGCGCATCGATGGAGCGAGCAGAGGACGCGTGGCCGGGATGCGGGGGTGGACATGGGTGAGGCAGGGGGCGGGGGATGGATACTTCGACGCGGCGGGTGATGGCCGCGCGTGAGTCGGTGGCGCCTCTGGTTCCTTCACCGTGGAATCGCGATGCTTTCCTGGCCAGGCTGGGCGAGTGGCGGGGGCGGCCGATCCGGCTCATGCCGGTGACTTCGGCGTTGGTGCCGCGGGGTGCGGAAGCGAGTCGTGCACCGTGCGGGTTGTGGCTCGAGTGCGAGGAGGTGGATGTGATCGCATTCGATGCCGGGACAACGGATTTCCATATCGATCAGATCATCGCGCACGAGACGGGGCACATGCTGCTCGACCACGCGGATGGGTCGGCGGGGCTGGAAGGGATACGTCAGTTGTTGCCGGATATCGACCCGGCGCTGATATCGCGCGTGCTCGGCCGGTCGGAGTTCTCCGATCATCAGGAGGATGAGGCGGAGTTGTTCGCGGACATGCTGCTGTCGGGAGTGTCTCGGTGGCGGTCGCCTCGGCCGATGCGGTCGTTCTGGGGTGACCGATGACCTCATCGGCTCCGGGATGGGTGGCGTGGTCGACGATCGCGTTCAGCCTGCTGGTGGCGGTGTTGCGTTCGGTCTGGCTACATGGTGACGGCAGGCCGGGGGAGCGACTGGTCACTTACGGGCTGCTGTTCGCGGTGTGTGCGGCGATGCTCCGTGAGCGGGCGGTGCAGGACGTGCTTCGCGACGCCGGAATCTTCGATGTCGCCTTCACTCGTCAGCTGGGCACGGTGTTCATCGTGTTCACCTTCGCGCCACTGGTTCTGTTGGCGTTGTCCTGGTCGGAGTCCTGGCCTGCGCGAGGGAGGTACGCCGGCCGGACGTTGTGGGTGGCGGTGTTCGTCTCGGGCACGGTGATGCTGGTGGTGGGGTCACACGCACGAGCGCTCGGACAGTACATCGACCGCACCGAGGGTTGGCAGACTGTGCTCTACTTCGCGATTTTCTCGGCGTGGTGCGCGGCGACCGGCATCGTGATGACCTGGACGAGCATTCGCGATCTGCGTGTCGGTGGCCTGCGGCCGAGTCATCGCCTGACATATGTGGTGATCCTCGTCGTCGGGGCGTGGGCCACCGAGGAGGCCGTTTCGATCCTTGTCAGCGCGGTGTTCGCGGCGACCGGGACCGGACAGGACTTCGTCGGTTTCCGATTCGATGCCAACGAGCGCAATTTCATCTATCTCCTGCTGCTGGGGGCGGTTCCGGCGTCGGCGCAGGTGATGGCGGAGATCGCTCGCCGGCTTCGGGTGGATCCGGCCGCGCGTGCGGTGCGGCGGCTGACACCGTTGTGGACCGAACTGGTGACGGTGTGCGCGAACGAGATTCCACGTCCCGCACAGCAGGATTCGTCGGTGGGGTCGGCGCGGAGGTTGCATCGGATGACCGTCGAGATCCGTGACTGTCTGCTGGTGCTGGGCCGCTACTCCGAGCCCGCCCCGGATCATTTGCCCGACGCCTTGGCGGAGACGGTGCAGATCATGCGGGCGTTGCACCGTAAGAGATCTGGTGCGGCACCGGGGCGTTATGTTCGCCTGCACGCTTCCGCGCCCGGGCGTGACATCGTTGATGAACGTCGTACGTTGCGCAGCATCGCCGCGCACTGGGATGAGGCGGCCACCCATGTGGAGGCGCTGAACTACGGGATGGAGCACAATGACCACGACCACTCCGAGGCCGATCCGTGCCCGGGAGCGGAAGCTACCGCATCCGCCGCACCGTCTGCCCGTCCTGGGTGACGTGTGGGATCTGCATGTCACCGATTCCAGTCAGTGGGGTATGCGTGGCGCGCAGAAGTACGGTGGAATATACGAACGCAACATCTTCGGGGCGCGGGTCACCTACGTCTCGGATCCGGATCTGTTGCGGGAGATCAACGACGACGAATTGTGGTCGAAATTCCTGGGGGTCCCGATCCGGGATCTGCGCAGCGTGGCCGGTGACGGACTGTTCACCGCGCACAATTCCGAGCCGAACTGGGCCAAAGCGCACGCTGTCCTGGCGCCGTCGTTCACCGCGGCTGCCATGCGCGGCTACCACGCCACCATGCGCCGGTGCGCGGACGAGTTGATCGAGCACTGGGCCGGACGTGCCGGTGAGTGGGTCGATGTGCCGGCCGATACGAACAAGGTCGCCCTCGAAGTGATCGGCCGGACCGGATTCGGCTACGAATTCGAGTCGTTCACTCGGACCGATCCCCATCCGGTGGTGTCGGCGATGCTGCGTGCGCTGACATACATCAACCGGTCGGCATACTCGCATCCGCTCATCGAGCGCACTGTCTTTCGGCAGCAGCGTGCCCAGCACGAAGCCGATGTCGCGATGGTGAACGCGAAGATCGACGAAGTGATCGCGCGCCGCCGCCGCGAGGGCGCTGGTGAGCACGGCGACTTGCTGGACCGGATGTTGACCGTGGCGGATCCGGAGACCGGGACACTGTTGGATGAGAAGAACATTCGCAATCAGATTCTGACGTTTCTCGCGGCCGGGCACGAGACCTCGGCGGGCGTGATGGCCTTTGCGCTGCACTATCTTTCCGTGCATCCCGAGATCGCCGCGCGGGCACGGCGCGAGATCGCCGAAATCTGGACCGGCGAGGAGATCGAGTTCGAGCAGGTGGCCAAGCTGCGGTATATGCGGCGCATCGTCGATGAGACACTGCGGCTGTGGCCCACGGCCCCAGGCTACTTCCGCAAGGCGCGCGCGAACACGCTGCTGGGCGGACGCTACCCGTTCGAGAAGAACGAATGGGTATTCATCGTGTTGTTGCAGTTGCATCGCCATGAGCTGTGGGGTGGCGATCCGGAGAGCTTCGATCCGGATCGTTTTCTTCCGGAACGGGTACGTGCGCGCCACCCCGAGTTGTATCGGCCTTTCGGCGTCGGAATGCGGGCCTGTATCGGCCGGCAGTTCGCCTACCACGAGATCGCGCTCGTGTTGGCGACTGTTCTGCGCAACTTCGATCTACACGCCGATCCGAGCTACGAGTTGAAGGTCAAGGAGACGATCACACTCAAGCCGAATGGCTTGCGACTCAGGATGTCTCCTCGCCAGGACTGACCGGTGCGGGCGAGTCCTGCACGCGGTGTGCGATCAGGCTTTCGATCAGTGCCTCGCGGTCGGAGTGGGTGGGCCGTCCGCGCAGGCGCACCCGGCTGACGCCCGAGTCCCGCAGAGCCCGGAGCAGGCCGAGCTGGACGTGCACGCCGATGACTTGTTCGTCATCGGCGGGGCCGGTCAGATACCAGGCCGGCTGACTGAAGTGGCCCGCAAGGGCGGCGAGGAGGTCCGGTGACGCGTGCTCGACGCTTCCTGCGCGCAGAGCCGCCAGCATCGCGGGGTCGACCTCGACGCCGTACTCGTGCATGGCCTCGGCGACGGTCTCGACGGCAGGCTCGTCGCCGGCCGCGCTGTGCAACGCGCGAAAGAGCATGTCGATGCGCTCGGCTAGGGACAGTGATCCGCTCACCTGGCAGCCTCCAGTCTGGCTTCGAATCGTTTGCGGGTCGCGTCGTCCATATCGAAGCGGATGCCCGCGAGCCAGCGCCGATAGCGTGCTTCGTCCCAATCGGCGTCGGCAGGGTCGGTCGGGCGGTCCAGAAAAGGGCCGAGCAGGGCCACCAACGGTCCGAGCGCACCACCGTGGAGTCGGTTGGTTTCGAGCAGTTGGGTGATATAGCGGGAATACAGCGGCTGTATGCAGTCGTCGAGCCGCTGGGAGGCCTCGCGCAGTGCGGAGTCCGATGTGGCCAACTCGGAGATCTCACGGGCGACGGCGAGGAGCCCGCTGATGGTTTCGGCGGGCACGACGATGTAGGACGGTGCGACTTCGATGGTGCTGCCGCGCCGCAGCGGTATCGGCTCCCCACCTGTTATCACCTGCTGAGCCGATCCAGGCTCCCAGGCCAGACCCACATCGAGTTTGTGCAGGGTGTTGGCACTGATCCGGCCCGCCTCGCCGCGCTCGATTCTCAGCAGAGTCGGCTCGGTAGGGCCGCCCATCAGGGCGACCTGACGCCTGCTGCGGTTCAGCTGATCACGCCGCTCCACGACGGCCCGACCCAACCGTTGCGCAGTGTCCTTATTCATAGACGCTACCGAAATTTGCGTACATGCACGCAAGCATAATCGTAGGTACTACTTCCGTGGGGTATAAGAACGTCCAGCCGGTCGCCGTGTCGCCGACCGCGAGCTGCGGGTACAACTGCCGAGATAGCCTCCGTGACTTGCGCAACCAGTGACCGATCTCGTGATGCGCCTTGACCTAGACAAAAATTTTCGTATGATTTGCGTATCGCTTCGGTTATGCCTGCGGCGTAGGGGGCTGCAGGGCTGACGATGTTCGATGACCATGGATTCGGGAGCGCGGCGAAGCGTCCTGAATCCTGCCGGGGCCGACCTGGAACCCGATCCGGTGGGGAGGTCGGGTCCCAGGTCGGCGCGTTCTCCGCTGGTCGTGTTCGATCCACGCGGTTGCTCACGGCTGGCGTGAGGCTGCCGCCCAGCCCGCCCTGGTCGAGCGATTGACCCATATCGTCACAGGACCGGGGGAGGATGCCGATGACCGGAGCGCCACCCGACCTCGATGCCGCCACCGCGAAGATCACCGATGTGCTCGGTGTGACCATCACAGTCGACCAAATCCTGCAAGCCACCGACAAATCCCTGCTGGCGGTCGGCGCCTACCGAGGCCGCGCAGCCGTGATCAAGGTGTGTCCGACCGACGAGACATTCTGGCGCGACAAACTCGAGCACGAGATCGGCATCTACCGGGCATTCGCGTCCTGCCCGCCCCCGGTAAGGGTGCCCGAGCTGATCCACGCCGCGCCCGGCCGGGGCGTCGTCATCGAACACATCCCCGGCCGCGTCGTGCACACCGAGCGATACCCGAGTGGCCTGATCACCCCGGCCGTGCTCGACGCAATCCTGAGCACCCTGCTCGGTTTCGGCGCATGGAACCCGCCGGCGGGAGCACTATCGCCGGTGTTCGACTACCCGAGCAGGGTAGATCGCTACCACGGCATCGGGATCTTCGACAACGACGACCGGACGGCACTGCACCGACTCATCGCCGCCGCCGGCCCCCTCGATGCCGTCGCCCACGGTGACCCGCTTCCGTCCAACCTGCTGATTTCCGAGGACAGCGAGTGTGTGCCGATCGATTTCGAATTCACCGGGCTGTTCGCGGCAGGGTTCGATCTCGCGATGCTGCACACCCTGCTGGCAGGCGCGCCGGACGCGCAGTCGAGCATCGAGGCGATCGTCGCCGCGGCCGGAATCGAGACGCCGTTCCTGCTGAACCAGGCCATGGTGCTCTCGCGTGAACTGCGCCTGCATACCGAACTCGAAGACGGCAGGTTCCGCGCGGCCAGGCTGGCGCTGATCGAAACACAATGGAACGACGTCCGATCCCGCCTGCACAGTCGGCGCTCGACCGCCACGCCGGCAAGTGCGGTTCCATCGAGCAAGGCGACCACTGAATGTTCTGCGGGAGATCCGGAGTCGATGGCACTCGGTGACGATGGCGCGTAATCCATCAGCTCGCGGGGGATTTCGGTGTGGGCGAGGACTCCGAGCCACAGGCTCCCGATGGTGATGTGACACCCGGTGGCAGGCGGAGTCGTGACCGACCTGCACGGAGAACCGATCCCGCTCGACTACAACCTCGACACGATGACCGAAATCAACCAGGCGATGAACAAACGCAAGAAGTTCATCGCCGCCGGAAACATCGACCTCGCCGAGGAGATCCGGGCGCAATTGCAGGAGTGAGGCCACCATCGTGGCCTGATCGCGGGCCCAGATCCGCGTAGTCGACGCTGAGGCCGACAAGCCGGGAGCCGTGCGTCTTCGACGGAAAGGACAATGAGTGGTGCCGCAGCTCGGCGTTGCCATCGTGGGATACGGACTGGCAGGAGCCGTGTTTCACGCACCGATGATCGCGGCCGAACCACGGATGCGGGTCGCCGCGGTGGTCACCTCGTCGGCCGAGCGGGCCGAACGAGCGAACCGGGAGTACCCGCGGGCACGCGTGCTGTCGACGGTCGACGAGTTGTTCACCGATCCCTCCGGGATCGACTTGGTAGTGATCGCGACACCCAACCGCAGCCACGCACCGCTGGCCATGCGGGCGATCGCGGCACGGCTTCCGGTTGTGGTGGACAAACCCTTCACAGTCACCGTAGGCGAGGCCGAGTAAGTCATCGCCGCAGCGGATCAGGCCGGGATACCACTGTCGGTGTACCAGAATCGGCGCTGGGACAGCGACTTCCGAACCGTTGCGTCATTGATCGCCGACGGTCACCTGGGACAGGTACGTCGGTTCGAGTCCCGCCTCGAACGATGGCGCCCGACACCCAAAGGAGGCTGGCGCGAACTCGGCGACCACACCGACGGCGCCGGCTACCTCTACGACCTCGGCAGCCACCTCATAGACCAAGCCCTCACCCTGTTCGGCCCCGTGACCAACATCTACTGCGAACTCGACCGACGCCGTGCCGGGGTGCGAGCCGATGACGACGCCTTTCTCGCCCTCACACATGCCAACGGCGTGCGCTCACATCTGTCGATGAATGCCGTCGCCGCACAGCACGGTCCCAGGTTCCGTGTCCTGGGCTCCGAGAACGCCTACGTTGTGTACGGTGCCGATCCGCAGGAAGCGCAACTACGCGCGGGCAGAACTCCCGACCACGAGAAGCATTGGGGAGCAGTCGACCCCGAGCACTGGGGACTGCTGGGCACAGAACCCGACATCCGACGCGTTCCCTTCTTGCCGGGGGACTACCGCTGCTACTACCGCGCGATGGCGGATGCACTGCTCGACGGTGCTCCCGTTCCTGTCGACGCCCGCGATGCGCTCGAAACGATGAAGATCGTGGAACGAGCGCGTCTGGTCGGCGTATAGGCGCTGGGTGGCGAAACCTCGTTCAGAAGAGAGTGAATCGGTGATACTGCCCCTCATCTCCGCTGGCGGCATGTCGGCGTTATCGGTGACGAAACGGCGGGCGGCGTGGTCGTTGTGTCGGAGTAGTAGGCATGCTGGAATCCGAGGATCCCAACGGGGCGATTCATGTTGTCCAACCATTCTTGCGCGGCAGTGCAGACGCCGTAGCTTCTCTAGTCGTCGGGCATGCCGAACTGGCGCGCGATCTCTGATAGGCGTTGTTCTGGTACCTCAGGTGCTACCCAACTGTGTCTCTTGGCATGGTTTACGAAGTTGATCGGCGGGGCGGCACGGTGATACTCGACGTAGTCTTCCCATGCCAATGCCCAGACCCATTCACCGTCAGTCTTCAACCCCACGCGCACGCGGGCATTCGGGTTACCGGGCGCGAAAGGATCCTCGATGACACCCGGTGCCGCGACAATGCACGCGGCCGACCGCAGGTATGCGAGCAGCAGGCCAGCATCACCCTCCGACAGCGTGTCCGGTTCGGCGTCGAAAGCTTCCTCGTCATCACAGCTCTCGTCGAGCCGATAGGGCACAGAAACTATTGGCATTTCGTCCTCGATGCTCGCAACCCAGGGGAACCCGTCGATGTCACCACGTTGTCACAAGTGACCAGCACACCTCCGGACACTCAAAGACTCCCACGAAGGTGTTTCGCCACCTCGCGTAGGAGTACAGACAACCGCAATACGCCGCCGGACACCGGGTATTCGACTTGAAAGCGAGCGATCCGGTCATTGGAGCAGTTCGCGCGCGCAGTAGTCACCGAGGCGGCCTCTGCTCCGCAGATCCATGCGCCCGCCGCTTCGGTCGCTTCGGCTTGGGGCGCCCAGGCCAGTCGGCCCATCGCAACTCGACGGCAGCACTTTCCGGAAGCAGGCCGGCCGCGATCAGTGCCGCGCGAGCGGTCTCCCAACCGGCGAGCCGGAAGGCACGGTCGGAGGAGTCGACGTCGTGGTGAACGGCATGGGTGACCAGGACAGTGGCCGATACACCGCCAAGACCTTCGAGGATCCCCTCCTTCAGCGGTGCCAGGTACTCGGACGGCAGCTGCTCGTCGGTCACCGCGAAGAGGATCTCAGTCGCGCCACTCTGCGCCGGGGGCTCGAACTCGGCGACGATCCTCGCGAAGTCGCCGCAGCCACCCCGGTTGCGCACTACCCCTACGCTTATCGGCGCGATCGAGATCGGCAAGGATTCCACCGAGCCGATCGTAGAGCCACAGCCTTGCCGGCGATCCCGAGCGAACCGGTACTTTCCCCATCCGACCGCGAAATCGGCGGCGGCGCGAGCCGTGGCTGTCGGCCGGCGATCACGCTCGCACTCTCGACTACGGTCGGCGCGTGGAGGAACGGGTCAACGGGTCCGATTCGGTGTGGAGTCGCTCGTTGGTCCGCATCGATATGGCGGCGGCGTTGGCGGCCGGTGAATACCGCGATGTCGATCAGGCGGTGAGCCTCGGCGTCGAGGCGCTGGCGGCGTCGAGCGATCGTCCGATCCGGTCGGTGTGGCAGCGCGCCCACGAACTCGGTGATCTCATCGGACCGATCCCCGCGCGGGCGTCTGCCGACTACCTCGACACGTTGCGCGAATGGAACACCACAGCACGAGAATTCGCCGCCCCTACCGGTTAACCACCGAGTACCACGACAGCCCGGTCCGTCCAGCGGTAGCGCCTGTCCTCGCGGCGCAGTTGCACCAATCGAACCTCGGTCACCGACACAGTGACCGGTGGGAGGTCACGCAGTGTGGCGACCTCGTCGATGAGTTGCATCGCGGATTGCGGGGTGTTGATGTATCCGATTCCCAGATGGGGGCGGAATCGGGTGGTCTCCGACAGCGCGCCATGAGGGCGAGAGGTGGCCGTGGCTTCACGAAGGGCTCGGTGGAGTTCGAGAAGGTCGCTCCACGGCGTGACCGAGAATCGCAGTGCACTGCGCGACCCTGTCAGCGGGCCGACGTCGAGATCGAATGGGGAAATCGTGGTGAGACGGCGGCGCGCGGTTTCGACGATGGTCGACAGTTGTGCCTCCGACAGGTCCACGGACCTACCCGCTTTCAGCAGTGTGAGATGCAGGCCGTCGGGGGGAACGAAATCTATGCCGTCGCCGGTGAGTTCCTTCTGGCAGCGGACGGCGAGCTCGACCAATTGGGTGTCATCGAAGGTCAGGTACCAGTAGAAGCCGGACTGTCCTGGTGTCCAGGATTTCAAGGTCCAGTGATCGTCGACTCGCTCTAGTTGGCGGAAGGCGGTCCAGTCGTTGTCACGGATCGCTGCGGCATCGGAGGTGGACGCGGGTGGCAGCGCTGGGAACGGACTCTTCGGTGTGGCCCTCATCGGGGGCGAGTGTACGTTCCACGATCGGTCTCGGCGCGGGACAAAGGGGACGCCAGCGGTGATCGCCAGCGACCGTAGAGCGGTGAACGACAGCCAGAACGCTCCGGCGGCGATGAGGACGGTCATCGCGGTCGCGACCCACCGTGTGGCGGGGGTCGCGGTATGCGCACGCGCGAGGACCGCCACCCCGTGTACGGCGGCGAGCAGCGCCAAGGGCGGGATGACCGCGACCGCAGCGGCCACGACCGGAAGTGGCGTGTCGTGCAGGAGGGCTTGGGTGGCGTTGCCGGTGATGCTGACGGTGGCCGCGGCGGCGAGCACGGTCCAGAAGAAGTTGTGCGCACGCGATTTCGGTGCGTCTGCCTCGGAATGGGACGTCTGCACGGTGTCCGCGGACCCGCTGAGGGCACGCTCGGTCATGCGAGCATCCCTCTCGCCGCGGCGCGCGGATCGTTCGGCCTGTCGGGTTGGTAGGCGGGGGCGAGGGGGTGGGTTTCGCCGGTGAGTACGGCCAGCGCGGCGGCGATCTCGTGCAGATGGGCTTTGACGTAGGTGGCGGTGACACCCGCGTTCTTGCCGCGGTGTCCGGCGTACTCGCGGGCGACCGCGTAGCTGAAGGTCCGTTCGACCCAGGTGAGGGTCGTATGGCGTAGCCAGTGCATGCTCAGGCCCTGGGTGGCGACCCACGGCAGTTCCTCGCCGACGCGTCCCCAGATGTGGTCGTAGCGGCGGGAAGTGATGGGTTTGCCGCTGCGATAGCGCAGCAACTGTTGCGAGCGCGGACTCCCGCGTTCGGCCGCGTGTTCCTCGAGGGCGCGCATCAGCGTCGGTGACACCGGCTGCCACCGGTCGGTGCCGTCCTTTTCTCGCAGGTAGATCAGGCATTGGTCGGGATCGAGATCGTGCGGACGCAGTGCCAGGGAACCGCCACGGCGACAGGCGGTCTCGATGTGCAGACGCAGCGCCAGGGTGTCGAGATCGGGATCGTCGCCGGTGACGGCCGCGACGGCGCAGATCTCGGCGAGCTGGTCGGACGGGATCGCGAACCGTTGCGAGGGGCGGCGCGTCGGCCGGGCGATACGGCGGGCGGGGTTGTCGGCGGGGCGGATCCAGCCGGAGTCCTCGGCGAACCGGTAGACGCATCGCAGGGCTGACGAAGTTCTCGGCGGCGCCGGTGCCGCCGCGTGAGGCGCGGCTGGTGCGGGCTTCTGACTGGATGCGGCGGGCCATGTCTTCGAGTTCGGCCTTCTGGGGTTCGTCGAGGCGGCGGTCGGCCCAGTGGGTGAGCAGGTGGGTGTCGTAGGTGCGCAGGGTGCCCGGCGACAGCCGTGCCCGTACTTGCGGGATGACCTCGGCGAAGGTGGGGGCGTTGGTGCGGGGGTGACGAGATCGGCGAGGGAGATGCCCATCTGGGGCAGCAGCAACCGGGCTGCGGCGAGGGTGTCAGCGGAGGCGGCGGAAGGTGTCGAGGTTGTCATCGGTGCGTCTCCTCGAGTGTCGCGATGCTGGGCGCGCACAACTGGTCGAGTGCGGCCGGTGAATGGATCAGCAGTTCGTGGTGGGTGCGGTGCGCGATGAGTAGTGCGCGGTCACCGATCTGGAGCCCGATCCGGCGGCGCAGCCGGTACGGAACACGGAGTAGCTGCCGTCGGCGAAGGCGATGTCCCCCGTCGGGTACCGGGCGGGCAAGCAATATCCCGGCATCGAGGCACAACACGGCCAGTCGGGTGCCGGGCTGCCAGTCCAAGGCGGTGAAGACCGCTCGGTCGACGGTGCGTCCGCCGGAGCCGACGGTGGACAGTCCGTGCTGGAGGTGGCTGTTGCGGGGAGGCACCACCGGCGGGTACGTGACCCGTGGCCCCGACAGGAGTTCCTGCAAGGGCGACTGCGGTGGGATGACCGGCGCGATCACCGCAGATCGCTTCCGTCAGCGACCATCCGGGAGACGGTAGAAGTGTCGTGAAGTGGCAGATGTGCCACGAATTGGTGCAGGTCGGAGTGAGAAGTCACTGGTCGGGCTCCTGGGTTGAAGGGCCCTTTCGCACACTGCACGAATCTCTGTCACGAATGACGGAGATCTGTGCGCGAGAGGGGACTTGAACCCCTACGTCCTAAGACACCAGAACCTAAATCTGGCGCGTCTGCCAATTTCGCCACTCGCGCTTGGTGGTACGACCGTCCAAACTTTACCGGCCGGAGCCCGGTTGCAGAAGTGAGTGTGGCGAGTGTCGTACTCGCCGGTAACCCGACCAGGGATTATAACGATTCGGTCACGGGCAAGATGAGGGGCACTCATGTTTCTGTGTGTGTCGGTAACGGGTCGGATCAGGGGGTTTGAAATG
This sequence comes from Nocardia higoensis NBRC 100133, assembly GCF_000308595.1. Taxonomy (GTDB): domain Bacteria; phylum Actinomycetota; class Actinomycetes; order Mycobacteriales; family Mycobacteriaceae; genus Nocardia; species Nocardia higoensis. Next base: position 58,707 of record NZ_BAGA01000047.1, read on the forward strand.
TGAGGCGCCATCATGTTTCGAGCCATTCTGGTACGGCCGTACGAGAATACTCGGGGGTAGGGATGGGGTGCCCCGGAAACGTGAGGCTTTCCTCATGATTTTGTGGAATCCTCGCTGTAATCAGGCACAGCGGTCGAGGAAAGCCCGCGCACCCGAGCTGAGCGACGAGTCGATGGCACGTCGCCGAGAGAAGGAAGACGAAGCGTCTTGACGATCAACGAAAGCACCGAGACCGGAGCCGGCGCGAGCGCGAAGGTGGGTAGGGCCGGACAGAGTGCGGCGGGGACGCGGTCGCCGTTGCTGGATCGTTTGCTGAACGGGACTCCTTACGCGCTGGCCTTCGGTGGGCAGGGCGCGCGGTGGCTCAGCGAACTCGAGGAGATCGCGCGGGACAGCGCGCTGGAGCCGGAGTTGACCGCGCTGGTCAACGAGGCGGCCGCGCTGCTGGAACCTGTTGCGCGCCAACTGCTTGTCGTTCGCCCCGGTGGGTTCGACCCGGTGGCGTGGATGCTCGAGGACGAACTGGCCGATCCCGAAGCCGATGAGCCCTCCGCCGCGCCGTCCGAGGACGTGCTGCGTTCGGCTGTCGTGTCGATGCCGGGTGTGTTGCTGACCCAGTTGGCGGCGCTGCGGGCGCTGCGGTTGCAGGGCCTGGATCCGGCCACGCACGCGCCGGTCGCGGTGGTCGGTCATTCCCAGGGTCTGCTGGCGGCTTCGGCGCTGCAGGGTGCGGGCGCGCGGGATGCGGAGCTGCTGGCGATCGCGCAGTTGATCGGAGCTTCGGCGGGACTGGTGGCTCGTCGTCGTGGGCTGATGCCGGTCGGGGAGAACTCGCCGATGGTGGCGGTTTCCAATGTCGATCCCGAGCAGTTGCGCGCGGTGGTCGCCGAGGTCGCCGAGGGCGTGGATCCCGCTGTGGCGGCGGTTGTTTCGATCATCAACGGGCGTCGGCGGGCAGTGCTGTCGGGCACCCCGGCGCAGATCGAGCGGGTGCGGCAGCGGTGCGCGCAGATCTCCGAGCAGCAGACCAAGGAACGGGAGAAGAAGGCGCGCGGCGGTGCGGTGTTCTCGCCGGTGTTCGAGGACCTGCTGGTCGATGTGGCGTTCCACCATCCGGCGCTGAGCGACACGGTGGATCTGGTGAGCGGCTGGGCCACGCAGTGTGGTCTGGATGCGGAGCTGGCGGGCCGGCTGGCGCAGCAGATCCTGGTCGATCCGATCGACTGGGTCGCCGAGGTGGACAGCGCGGTCGCCGCTGGTGCGCAGTGGATTCTGGATCTGGGTCCCGGTGATCTGCTGACCCGTCTGACCGCGGGCTCGCTCAAGGGCAGCGGCGTGGGCATCATCGCGGCGGCCACCCGGGCGGGGCAGCGTAGCCTGCTGACTCCCGGTGCGGCGCCGGAGCTGGCCAAGCCGTGGAGCGCCTACGCGCCGAAGCCGGTGCGTCTGCCCAACGGGCGCATCGTCGTCGAGACGGCGTTCACCAAGCTGACCGGTCGTTCGCCGATCCTGCTGGCGGGCATGACGCCGACCACCGTGGACGCGAAGATCGTCGCCGCCGCCGCGAACGCGGGTCACTGGGCCGAGCTGGCCGGTGGCGGTCAGGTGACCGAGCAGATCTTCGCCGACCGGGTGGCCGAGCTGAAGTCGCTGCTGCATCCGGGACGCTCGGTGCAGTTCAACTCGCTGTTCCTCGATCCCTACCTGTGGAAGCTGCAGCTGGGCGGAAAGCGGCTGGTGCAGAAGGCCCGTGCCGCGGGCGCGCCGTTCGACGGCGTCATTGTCACCGCCGGTATCCCGGAGCTGGAAGAGGCCGTCGCGCTGATCCATGAGCTGACCGAAGCCGGGATCCACCACGTGGCGTTCAAGCCGGGCACGGTCGCCCAGATCCGCGCGGTGCTGCGCATCGCCGACGAGGTGCCGGACTACCCGGTCATCATGCACATCGAAGGCGGCAAGGCCGGCGGTCACCACTCCTGGGAAGACCTCGACGACCTGCTGCTCGAGACCTACGCCGAACTGCGCAACCGCGACAACGTGGTGATCTGCGTCGGCGGCGGCATCGGCACGCCGGAGCGGGCGCGCGAGTACCTGACCGGCCAGTGGTCGGCGCAACACGGCTACCCGGTGATGCCGCTGGACGGCGTGCTGGTCGGCACCGCGGCCATGGCGACCCTGGAGGCCACCACGGCTCCCGAGGTCAAGCAGCTGCTGGTCGACACCCCCGGCACCCCGGACTGGGTCGGTGCGGGCACCGCTTCGGGCGGCATGGCCTCGGGCCGCAGCCAGCTGGGCGCCGACATCCACGAGATCGACAATGCCGCCTCGCGCACCGGCCGCCTGCTCGACGAGGTCGCCGGTGACGCCGACGCCGTCGCCGAGCGCCGCGCGGAGATCATCGAGGCGCTGAACGCCACGGCCAAGCCGTATTTCGGCGATGTGGCGACCATGACCTACCAGCAGTGGCTGCAGCGTTACGTGGAGCTGGCCGTCGGGCTGGACCGTCGCAAGGACTTCGACTGCGGCAGCGACATCGGCGACGCCATCGCCGATGCCACCGCGTCGGTCTGGCTGGACATCACCTGGCGGGACCGGTTCGCGGAGATGGTGCGCCGCACCGAATCCCGCCTGCACCCGGCCGACCGCGGTGAGATCCCCACCCTGTTCGCCGACGACGAGGCGTTCGAGAACCCGGTGCAGGCGCTGTGCGCGCTGGCCGAGCGTTACCCGGCCGTCGAGCAGACCCTGCTGCACCCGGCCGACGTGCCGTTCTTCATCTCGCTGTGCAAGACGCCGGGCAAGCCGGTCAACTTCGTGCCCGTCGTCGACGGCGACGTGCGGCGCTGGTGGCGTTCGGATTCGCTGTGGCAGGCGCATGATCCGCGCTACTCGGCCGATCAGGTGTGCATCATCCCCGGCACCGTCGCGGTCGCCGGTATCACCCGCGTGAACGAGCCGGTCGGCGAGCTGCTCGACCGCTTCGAGCAGGACACCGCCTACAGCCTGGTCCGTGACGGCGTGGTGCCCGCGCCGGTCGACGCCCGCCGGGTCGCCGGCGTGACCGGTGGCGTGATCGACGCCGTGATCGCCGCGCCCGACGTGCAGTGGGCCGGTCGCACCACCGTGAACCCGGTCCATCGCCTGGGTGATCTGGCCGAGTGGACCGTGGACGGCAAGGGCGCGGTGCACCCGCGCACCGGCGCCACCCTGGTCGAGACCACCGGCCCGGACGCGGAGAACTCCTACGTCGAACTGACCGTGCCGCTGCTGGGCCGCGATGCCGTGCGCATCCGCATCACCGCGCCGGCCTCGATCTACAACGGCGGCGCGCCGGTCATCACCGAAGCCGACGCCGACGCCGCGATGGCCGCGCTACTGGCCGTGGCCGCCGGGCAGTCGCTGCCCGAGGTCAAGGGCGGTGTCGCGCACGTCAACCTGGCCTGGACCCCGGATCTGATCGCCGATCACGCCGGCGTCACCGGTTCGGGTCTGCCCGCCACGCTCAGCACCCTCGGCCGCACCGTGCCGGACGTGCTGGTCGGCGCCTGCTGGCCCGCCGTGTTCGCGGTGCTCGGCGCGACCCGCACCGGCGACGCCCGCTCGGTCATCGAGGGCATGCTCGACCTCGTGCACCTCGACCACCAGATCGAGTTGCTGCGCGAACTGCCCGACCAGACCAGCATTCTCGTGGTCCGCGCCGAGTCCTCCTCGGTGGTCGACACCGACATGGGCCGGGTCGTCGAGGTCCGCGTGGCCGTCGGCGAGATGCGCGACCAGGGCCTGGACGTGGTGCCGCTGGCCGAGCTGACCGAACGTTTCGCCATCCGCGGCCGCAACGGCGCGGGCGAGCTGTCCGATCCGCCGCGCGCCGCGGGCACGGCCGCGAACGCCGCCGACACCCCGCGTCGCCGCCGTCGCGATGTCACCCTCGTCGCGCCGCGCGCCATGCACGCCTTCGCCGCGGTGTCCGGTGACCACAACCCCATCCACACCAGTGACAACGCCGCCAAGCTGGCCGGTCTGGGCGGCCCGATCGTGCACGGCATGTGGCTGTCGGCCGCCGCGCAGCACGCGGTCTCGGCCGTCGATCCGACCGCCTCGGTGCCCGCCCGCACGGTGACCGCCTGGACCACCCGGTTCCTCGGCATGGTCCGTCCGGGTGCGGAGATCGACGTGCGCGTCGAGCGCGTCGCGGTGGACAACGGCAGCGAGATCGTCGAGGTGTCCTGCCGCACCGGCGGCGACCTGGTGATGACGGCCACCGGCCGGATCCAGGCCCCGAAGACCGTGTACGCCTTCCCCGGCCAGGGCATCCAGCGCAAGGGCATGGGCCTGGACGCGCGGACCCGCTCCAAGGCCGCCAAGGAGATCTGGGATCGCGCCGACAAGCACACCAGGGAGGCGCTCGGCTTCTCCATCCTGGCCGTGGTGCGCGACAACCCGACCTACCTCAAGGCCCGCGGCGTCGAGCACCGGCACCCGGACGGCGTGCTGCACCTGACCCAGTTCACCCAGGTCGCGATGGCGACCCTCGGCGTCGCGCAGGTCGCGGAGCTGCGGGAGTCCGGCGCGTACGTCGAGGGCGCCATGCTGGCCGGTCACTCGGTCGGTGAGTACAACGCGCTGGCCGCCGTCGCCGGTGTGCTGCCGCTGGAAGCCGTGCTCGAGGTGGTGTTCCAGCGCGGCTCGGCGATGCACGCGCTGGTGCCGCGAGATGCCCAGGGCCGCAGCAACTACCGCATGGCCGCCATCCGGCCCTCGCAGATCGGCCTGCCCGACGACGAGGTCGTCGGCTTCGTGAACGGCATCGCCGAGCAGACCGGTGAGTTCCTCGAGGTCGTGAACCTGAACCTGCGCGGATCGCAGTACGCGATCGCGGGCACGGTGGCCGGCCTGGAGGCGCTGGAGGCCGAGATCGACCGCCGCCGTGCGGAGTTCGGCGGCAAGCGGGCCTTCGTGCTGGTGCCCGGCATCGACGTGCCGTTCCACTCGACGGTGCTGCGCAAGGGCGTGCCGGAGTTCCGCAGCAAGCTCGAGCAGTTGCTGCCGCAGGACCTGCGTCCCGAGGTGCTGCTCGGCCGCTACATCCCGAACCTGGTGCCCAAGCCGTTCTCGCTGGAGCGCGAATTCGTCGCCGAGATCGCCGATCTGGTGCCCTCGGAGCCGCTGGCCGCGGTGCTGGCCGACTTCGACTCCTGGGCCGCGCGTCCGGTGGAGCTGTGCCGGGTGGTGCTGATCGAACTGCTGGCCTGGCAGTTCGCCAGCCCGGTGCGCTGGATCGAGACCCAGGACCTGCTGTTCACCGATACCGCGCACGGCGGTCTCGGCGTGGAGCGGTTCATCGAGATCGGCCTCGGCGCGACCCCGACCGTGGCGAACCTGGCGAGCCAGACGCTGAAGCTGCCGAGCTTCGCCTCGGCCACCGTCGAGGTGCTCAACATCGAGCGTGAAGCGGGCATCGTCTACTCGACCGACACCGACCCCGCGCCGGTCGACGAGCCGGAGGAGACCACGGCCGCTCCGGCCGCCGCCGAGGCCGCCGCTCCGGTCGCCGCCGCCGCACCCGCCCCCGTGGCGAGCTCGGGTGGACCGCGTCCCGACGACATCGCGTTCAGCGCCGCCGATGCCACCCGTGTGCTCATCGCGCTGTGGACCAAGTTGCGGCTGGACCAGATCGGCCCGGTGGACACCATCGAGGGCCTGTGCGACGGCGTGTCCTCGCGTCGCAACCAGTTGCTCGTCGACCTCGGCGCGGAACTCTCGCTCGGTGCCATCGACGGCGCGGCCGACGCCGACATGGGTGCGCTCGCCGCGACCGTGGACCGGCTGGCCCGCACCTACAAGCCGTTCGGCTCGGTGCTCTCGGATTCGATCAACGACCACCTGCGCAAGGTCTTCGGCCCGTCCGGCAAGCGGCCCGCCGCCGTCGCCGAGCGCGTGAAGAAGGTCTGGGAACTCGGTGACGGCTGGGCCAGCCACGTCACCGCCGAGGTCTCGCTCGGCACCCGCGAAGGCGCCAGCGTGCGCGGCGGCGACCTGGGCGGTCTGGTCTCCGGCGGACTGAACGACAGCGCGTCGGTCGACGCGGCGATCGACGCCGCCGTGCAGGCTGTCGCGGCGCGGCGCGGGATCAGCGTTTCGCTGCCGTCGACCGGCGGTGGCGGCGGCGCGACCGTGGACGCGGCCGCGCTGGGTGAGTTCACCGAGCAGATCACCGGTCCCGACGGCGTGCTCGCCTCGGCGGCCAAGGTGATCCTGGAGCACCTGGGACTGGGCGATCGTGCCTCGGCTCCGGAGGCCTCCGACGAGTCGCTGGTGGATCTGGTCTCGGCCGAACTCGGTTCGGACTGGCCGCGTCTGGTCGCGCCCGCGTTCGACGCCCGCAAGGCCGTGCTGATCGACGATCGCTGGGCCAGCGCCCGCGAGGATCTGGCCCGGCTGTGGCTGATCGACGATTCCGAGGCCGCCGGCCAGCGGGTGGACGGGTTCACCGGTGCGGGCGAAGCCGTTGCCGCGCAGGCCAACTGGTGGCGTGAGCGGGCCAAGGGTGAAGCGCGTTCGGTGCTGGCCGGCCTCTACGAGCGCATCGCCGAGGCGGCCCTGCTCGCCGACGAAGCGCCCGGCCAGTGGTCCACCGACATCGCGGTGATCACCGGCGCCAGCAAGGGCTCCATCGCCGCGGCGGTGACCGGGCGACTGCTCGCCGGCGGCGCGACGGTGATCGCGACGACCTCCGGTCTGAACGACGAGCGGATCGGCTTCTACAAGAAGCTGTACCGCGAGAACGCCAGGGCCGGGGCCGCGCTGTGGGTGGTCCCCGCGAACATGGCCTCCTACGCGGACATCGACGCGCTGATCGAGTGGGTCGGCAGCGAGCAGGTCGACAACGCGGGCGGCGCCAAGGTCAAGATCAAGGACGCCATGACCCCGACGATGCTGCTGCCGTTCGCGGCGCCGCGGGTCGCCGGTGATCTCGCCGACGCGGGTGCGCGCGCCGAGATGGAGATGCGCGTGCTGCTGTGGTCGGTCGAGCGTCTGATCGGCGGGCTGTCGGTGATCGGCGCCGACCACGACGTGGACGCGAAACTGCATGTGGTGCTGCCGGGTTCGCCCAACCGCGGCCTGTTCGGCGGCGACGGCGCCTACGGCGAGTCCAAGGCGGCGCTGGATGCGGTGGTCGCCAAGTGGCGGGCCGAGAAGTCCTGGTCGCAGCGGGTCACCCTGGTGCACGCGCTGATCGGCTGGGTGCGCGGCACCGGACTGATGGGCCACAACGACCCGATGGTCGCCGCGGTCGAGAAGGCGGGCGTGCAGACCTGGTCGACCACCGAGATGGCCGACGAACTGCTCAAGTGGTGCACCTCGCGGGCCCGGCGGGTGACCTCGTCCGGCCCGCAGCAGATCGACCTCACCGGCGGACTCGCCAGGGCCAAGCTGGACCTGCCCGCGCTGGCCAAGCAGGCGCAGGAGGACGCCGAGGCCGCGGCCGCCGAGGAAGCCGGTGCCGAAGCGACCATCCCGGCGCTGCCCGCGCCGCCGACGGTCTCCTCCGCGCTGCCGGTGCCGGAGTGGGGCGAGGTGACCGCCGATCTCGACGACATGGTCGTCATCGTCGGCGCCGCCGAACTCGGCCCCTACGGCTCCTCGCGCACCCGCTTCGAGATCGAGGTCTCCGATGAGCTCTCGGCCGCGGGCGTGCTGGAGCTGGCCTGGACCACCGGTCTGGTCGCCTGGGAGAACGATCCCAAGCCGGGCTGGTACGACACCGAATCCGGTGAGTACGTGCCCGAGCACGAGCTGGCCGAGCGTTACCACGACACCGTGGTCGCCCGCTGCGGCATCCGCCGCTACGGGGACGACGCGGCCATGGTCGACAACACCGCGCCGCTGATGACCTCGGTGTTCCTCGACCGCGACCTCACCTTCACGGTGGGCGGCGAGGCCGAGGCCCGCGCCTTCGCGGCCTCCGATCCCGAGCACACCGTCATCTCGCCGGTCGAGGGCTCCGGCGACTGGCAGGTCACTCGGAAGGCGGGCACCGAGATCCGGGTGCCGCGCAAGGCGAAGCTGTCCCGCACGGTCGGCGGCCAGATCCCGACCGGCTGGGATCCGACCGTGTGGGGCATCTCGGCGGACATGGCGAGCTCGGTGGACCGGGTCGCGCTGTGGAACATCGCCTGCACCGTGGACGCGTTCGTCGGCTCCGGCTTCGATCCCTCGGAACTGATGAGCTGGGTGCATCCGAGCCTGGTGGCCAACACCCAGGGCACCGGTATGGGCGGCATGTCCTCGATGCGCTCGCTCTACGTCGACAACCTGCTCGGCGAGCCGCGCCCGAACGACATCCTGCAGGAGGCGCTGCCGAACGTGGCGCTGGCGCACGTGGTGCAGTCCTATGTGGGCAGCTACGGCGCGATGGTGCACCCGGTGGCGGCGTGCGCGACCGCGGCGGTCTCGGTCGAGGAGGGTGTGGACAAGATCCGCCTCGGTAAGGCCGACGTGGTGGTCGCCGGCGGTTACGACGATCTCGGCATCGAGGGCATCGTCGGCTTCGGTGACATGTCGGCCACCGCGGACTCCGCGGCCATGAGCGCCAAGGGCATCAGCGACCGGTACTTCTCCCGCGCCAACGACCGCCGTCGCGGCGGGTTCGTCGAATCACAGGGTGGCGGCACCGTGCTGCTGGCCCGCGGCTCGGTGGCGCTGGAGATGGGTCTGCCGGTGCTGGGTGTGGTCGCCTTCGCGCAGTCCTACGCCGACGGCGTGCACACCTCGATCCCGGCTCCGGGTCTCGGCGCGCTCGGCGCCGGTCGCGGCGGACGCGAGTCCCGCTTCGCGGCGGAACTGCGCAAGCTGGGCGTCTCGCCGGACGAGATCGCGGTGATCTCCAAGCACGACACCTCGACCGCGGCCAACGACCCGAACGAGTCGGAGCTGCACGAGCGTCTCGCCGAGGCGGTCGGCCGTTCCGAGGGCGCCCCGCTGTTCGTGATCTCGCAGAAGTCGCTGACCGGACACGCCAAGGGCGGCGCGGCCGCGTTCCAGATGATCGGCCTGTGCCAGGTGCTGGAAAACGGCGTGGTGCCGCCGAACAGGAGCCTGGACTGCGTCGACGAGAAGATGCGGGCCTACCCGCACCTGGTGTGGGTGCGCGAGACGCTGCGCTTCGGCGAGCGCTTCCCGCTCAAGGCCGGCCTGGTCACCTCGCTCGGCTTCGGTCATGTGTCCGGGCTGGTGGCGATCGTGCATCCGCAGGCCTTCATCCAGGCCGTGGAAGCCGGTCGGCGCGAGGAGTACCAGCGCAGGGCGCAGCAGCGGCAGCTGGCCGGACGTCAGCGCATCGCCGAGGCCATGTGCGGCGGCGCGGCCCTCTACGAGCGGCCCGCGGACCGGCGCCTGGGCGGCGACGGCACCCCGGCGAGCCGGTCGCGTCAGCTCGAGGCCGACATGCTGCTCTCGCAGCAGGCGCGCCTGGGTGAGGACGGCGCCTACCGGGTCGACGGCCGCGGCTGCGGCACCGGCGCGCAGGTGCTGGGGCAGCTCGCCGCCGAGTAGCGACGACCGGCCGTACGGCGATATCGGGCCGGATCGTGTCCGTCGAACGGGCACGATCCGGCCTCGTCGCGGGTCGGAACCAGTACGCTGCACTGCGAGTCGTCCGCCGATCCCCGGATCGTGGGCGGACGACACGAACCGTGAACAACTGAGGGTTTGCCGAACGGGAGTGCGGCCGCCGAACGGGGCGGGCGCACTCCCGCCACGCATATGAGGGAGCTGCGACGACGCATGACCATTCTGGGAATCGGCTTGGACCTGGTGACCATCTCGGAGTTCTCCGAGCAGCTCGAGCGCGTGGGCACCACCATGCTGCGCGAGAGCTTCACCGCGGGGGAGCGCCGCTACTGCCAGAGCAAGGGCACCGACCCGGCCCGTAGTTATGCCGCGCGCTGGGCGGCCAAGGAGGCGGTACTCAAGGCCTGGGCGTCCTCGCGCTTCGCGCGCAGCCCGCAGATCGGCGACAATCCGTATCCGCTGATCGAGGTGGTCAACGACGCGTGGGGGCGGCCCAGCATCAAATTGCACGGTCTGGCAGCGGAATTCCTGCCCCGGGTGCGGGTGCATCTGTCGCTGACCCACGACGGCGACACCGCGGCCGCGATGGTCGTGCTGGAGGATCCGGGCGAACTGGCCGATCTCATCGAAGGCCGGGAAGCCCCGGCCTGATCGTCATCGCGGTCCTGACTGTCAGGACCGCGATTCCTTTTCCGCCACCAGGAGATAGGCGACCATCAGCCGCTTGAGCTCGGCGACGGCGTCGGCGTGCGACTGCTCGTCCTGGACCGAGAAGTTCAGCATCGAATAGACCACGTGCACGAGCACCTCGGCCATCATGGTGCGCCTGGCCCGCGGTGTGCGCGGGGTGAGCGGGCGCAGCATCTGCGAGACGACCTCGGCGAATTCCTTCTCGTGGATGGCGCCGGTGGTCCGCGTCGACGGGGTGGACTGCATGGCCAGCCACACCTCGCGCCGGGAGGGGTCGGTGACCCACAGGTTGGCCAGGTGGTCGACGAACTGGTTCATGTGGCGCAACCAGTCCAGTGAAGGGATTTCGCCGTGGAAGTCGGCCAATTCCTGGGAGACCGCGACCAGATCCTGGCGATTGAGCTCGCAGACGATCACGTATTTGTTGGCGAAGAATTGATACAGGGTGCCGATCGGCACTTCGGCGCGGGCGGCGACCTCTTCACAGGTGAACGACTCGAACCCGACTTCGACGAGCAATTCGCGCGAGGCCTGCAACAGCGCGTCGAATTTGCGTTTGCTCCGCTCCTGGGTGGGTCGCTTGCGCGGCATCAATTCCCGCGGGTCGTCCTGCATCTCCAAAGCGGGGTCAAGGTGTCGCTTCTTGGGCTTCGCCTCGGCCTTCGCTTGCACTTCCACGGGTCCAGGCTAGCGGTACGGATAGAACACCGACATGCCCGCATCGTCGGTGGGTCGGATTTCGGTCACTTCTCCCACCCATCCACACCGGTTGTGGTGTCGAACCCCAACTGAGCACGCGTGAATCGGTAGGCGCATCGTCGCGCATTTCGGGGTACCGATCGGGCCGTGCCGATTCGACCAGGCGGGTCCGGCTCGTGGCTTTCGAGTGGATGTGATCGAGCGGGCAGGTCGGAACACGAGCGGGACCCGCGCAAACGGTTACGGGGAAGGCGGGTGTGGTGGGTCGACTCATGGTGACTCTGGGGGCTTCCATCGAGCGCGGTGCGGTGCGCGCGGTGGCTTTGTCGGAATCCGGGGGCAGGTGGGCCGAGCGGGTGCTCGTCCATCGCGTGGTCAGGACCGGAACCGACCCGGCGGAGATCGCCGTGGCGGTGGAAATCGCCCTCGACGGGGTGGCCGCCGAACTGCGGCTGATGGACGCCGGCGACCTGGCCGGCCGGATGACCGACGCGGCCGATCTCGAGGAGCCGATCGGCGATCTCGACTCGGCGATCGTCGGCGCCGCGGTGGTCTACCGGGAGGCCGCCCAGCGCAAATCGGTCGTCACCCGGCTGGCCGAGGGCCGCTGGCACGGCGCGGCGCTGGTTCCGCTCACCTCGGCGCACCTGAGCGTGGCCGCCGATATGCCCTCGCTGACGGAGTTCGGCGACCTGCTGGTCTGCGATGTGGTTCCCGGCTATCAGGCCTGCACGGTGGTCGACGCCGCGCGCAGCCGGGTCCTGGCGGCGACCGGCCGGGCCGGAACGGTCGCCGCGCTCGGTGAGGTGGTGTGCGCGGCGGGCGATCAGAGCGAGGCGGCGGGCGTCCGGTTGGACGCGGTGGTGCTGATCGGGTCGGCCGCCGATTCGTTCGAGGTGCGCGCGGCCGTCGAGGAGCTCGGCGTGCCGGTGCTGTCGTGCCCGCTCGCGGCCGCGGCGACGGCTGTCGGCGCGGCGCGCTGGGTGCTCGACGATCTGGCGGGCGCCGTGGACGAGGATGTCGCCGAACCCGCCCGGGGCAAGCCGGCGCCGGCGCTGCCGACGGCCGTGGGCGCGCTCGCCTGCGGGCTGCTCACCGCGGGCCTCTACGCGGGCGGTGGGCTGTACATCGCACAGAACGAGGGCGGTCCGGCCGCATCCGACGACGCGCGGGCGACAGCCAACAGCGAGATCGTCGGTCGCACCGGCTTGTTCGGCGGCATCGACACCGGCTCCTCGGTCCGGCCGGGCGAGTTCGACCCCGAGCGCATCGACCCGGAGCGCTTCCGTGCGGCGGAGATCGCCGAGCCGATCGAGCAGCCCACATATTCGCTGCGCTCGTCCGATTCGCAGAGCCACTGGGGCGAGCCGGGGGCGCCGCTGAGCCTGCAACCGGCCCAGAGCGGGCTGGTGGAAGCCGCCGACGAGCCTGCCGCGCTGCCCGGCGCCGGACTGCCGACCGAACCGACACTGGGCGATCCGGACGCCATGCTGTTGTTCCCGGGTGAGGCGCCGCCGCCACCGCCGTTCACCGCCGAGTCCTATCGGTGGTGGGACAACCACGTCCGGCTGATCGCGCAGTGGGCGGCCCAGCGCTTCGCCGGAGCCTGAACACATCCGATGCCGGTGCGGTCACCGCACCGGCATCGGGGATGCGGCGGGGTCAGGCGGTCGCGGCGCGGCGCTGGAACAGCACCCGGGCCGCCCGGTAGCCGGCCGCGGCGATGCCCACGCACCAGGCGGTCGCGAGCAGTGCGCTGTTGCCGATCTCGGTGCCCATGAGCAGTCCGCGCACCGTCTCGATCACCGGAGTCACCGGCTGGTTCTCCGCGAAGGCGTGCAGTGCGGTGGGCATGGACTCGGTCGGGACGAACGCGCTGCTCACATAGGGCAGGAACATGAAGGCGAAGGTGAAACCGTTCGCGGCCTCCGGGTTACGGGCCAGCAGTCCCAGCGCGGCCGCGACCCAGGACAGTGCGAGTACGAACATCGCGATCACCGCGATCGCGCCGAGCCAGCGCAACGGGTCGGCGGTGGGCCGGAACCCGAGCGCCACCGCCACCACGATCACGATGCCGGTGGTGACGAGATTGCGCAGCACGCTCTCGGCGACATGGCCGGTCAGGACCGCCGAGCGGGCGATGTCCATGGCGCGGAACCGGTCGACGATGCCCTCGCTCAGGTCGACGGCGATGCTCACCGCGGTGGTGGACGATCCGAATCCAGCGCACAGCAGGATGATTCCCGGCACCACGTAGTCGATGTAGGCGCCCTCGCCGGCGTTCATCGCGCCGCCGAAGACGTAGACGAACATCAGCAGGATCATGATCGGCAGCGCCAGCGTCATGATCATCGTGTCCGGACTGCGCCGGGTGTGCCGCAGGTTGCGGTCGAGCATGGTGAGGCTGTCCTGGGCGTTGCGCAGGGCCCGCCGGGACAGCGGTGGCTTGGGCGTGGTGGCCGCGTCGGTGGTCACGGGGAACTCGTCTCGTTGGGGGCGGGGCTTGTCAGGCCGCGGTGCCGGTCGGGGTGGGATGCCCGGTGAGGGCGAAGAAGACGTCGTCGAGGTCGGGGCTGTGCACGGCCAGGCGTTCGATGGTGACGTCGTGGTCGGCGAGCCGGTCGAGGACGTGTTTGATGTCGGCGGCGTTGCCGTCGGAGGGGATGCGCACGGACAGTTGCTCGTGATCGGCGTGGTGATCGAGGCCGGCGAGTGTGCGGGCGGCGGCGTCGAGGGTGTGCGCGTCGGCGAAGAACAGAGCGATGTGACCGCCCGGAACGCGCTGTTTGAGTTCCCCGGCGGTGCCCTCGGCCACGATCCGGCCGCCGTCGAGCACCGCGATGCGGTCGGCGAGCTGATCGGCTTCCTCGAGGTATTGGGTGGTGAGCAGGATCGTCACGCCTTCGGCGGCCAGTTCCCTGATCACCGCCCACAGCTCGCGGCGGCTGCGCGGATCGAGACCGGTGGTCGGTTCGTCCAGGAACACCAGGCGGGGACGGCCCATCAGGCTCATCGCCAGGTCCAGGCGCCTGCGCATGCCGCCCGAGTAGCTGTCGGCGGGCTTGCCCGCGGCCGCGACGAGGTCGAAGCGCTCCAGCAGTTCGTCCCGCCGGGCACGGATCAGCTCGCCCGGCAGATGCAGCAGCCTGCCGGCCAACTGGAGGTTCTCCGCGCCGGTCAGCACTTTGTCGACGGCGGCGAACTGGCCGGTGACGCCGATCAGGCCGCGGACGGTGGCCGCCTCGCGGATCAGGTCGTGGCCGAAGACGCGGACCTCGCCGCTGTCGGGGGTGGTGAGGGTCGCCAGGATGCGGACCAGCGTGGTCTTGCCCGCGCCGTTCGGGCCGAGCAGCGAAAAGATGCTTCCCGCGGGCACTTCCAGATCGAGTCCGGTGAGCACGCGATGCTCGCCGTAGGACTTGCGCAACCGGCGCACGGTGAGTGCGGAGGTGGGACGGGTGGTCATGGGAACCTCTCCCCGAGAACTGTTTACTGTCAATACAGTTTATAGAGTAAGCAGTTTGGCGGCGCAACCCCGCGGCACGGCTAGAGTCGACGCGAAGGAGGAACCCATGACCAGGTCGGAGGATGCTGCCGGGACGGCACCGATCGAGCTACCCAGGCCGATGGCGCTGTTGTGGGGTCTGGCGCCGGAGGGCGAACGCGGCCCCAAACGAGGGCTGACCTTGGAGCAGATTCTGGACACGGCCATCGCGCTGGCCGACGCGGAGGGCGCGTCGGCGCTGTCGATGAGCCGGATCGCCAAGGAACTCGGTTTCACCGCCATGTCGTTGTACCGCTATGTCGACAGCAAGCAGACGCTGGTGCTATTGGTCCTGGACCGCGTCATCGGCAGCCCGCCCGCGATCGCGGCCGACGCGAGCTGGCGGGCGGGGCTGCGGGCATGGGCGGTCGCGGAATTCGACGTGCTCGCCCGGCATTCGTGGTACCTGGAGATACCGATGGCCGGTCCGCCGATGGGGCCCAACAACATGGCGTGGCTCGAAGCCGGGTTGGCCACGCTGGGGCGGACGAACCTGCCGGAACAAACTCGGTTCCAGCTGGTGATGAACCTGTCGCTCTACGTTCTCGGCCGGTCCTGGGCGGCCAAGGATGTCGTCGCCGACCAGGGCGAGGAGTACGACTTCGAAGAGGTGATGCTCTCGGTGCTCGACCCGCAGCGATTCCCCGCGCTGGTCTCCGCGCTCGCCGGCACCGCTCTCGATGGCGATATCGACTGGGCACGAGCGGATTTCGAGTTCGGCCTGGATCGGATGCTCGACGGCTACGAGCGCTATCTCGCAGCGCACGGATTCGGCGCGGTCGAGGACGCGGCTGCGGGGGGTCCGCCGAAGAGCTGAGCGCGCCGCCGCGGCGGCGCGCCCAGGGACGATCTCAGACCGACAGGTCGCGGCGCAGTTTGGCGACGTGGCCGGTGGCGCGCACGTTGTACTGGGCCACCTCGATCCGGCCTTCCTCGTCGACGAGGAAGGTGGAGCGGATCACGCCGGTGACGGTCTTGCCGTACATCTTCTTCTCGCCGAAGGCGCCCCACTCGGCGAGCACCTCGCGGTCGGGGTCCGAGAGCAGCGGGAAGGTCAGCGACTCGGCGTCACGGAACTTCGCCAGTTTGGCCGGCTTGTCGGGGGAGATGCCGACCACGTCGATGCCGGCCCCGCGGAGTTCGGCGAGATTGTCCCGGAAATCGCAGGCCTGCTTGGTGCAGCCGGGCGTGCTCGCGGCCGGGTAGAAGTAGACGACGACCTTGCGGCCGCGGTAATCGGCGAGCGAGACCTCGTTGCCGTCCGCGTCGGGCAGAGTGAAGGCGGGAGCGGTGTCACCGGGGGCGAGTCGTTGGTTCGTCACGTCCTGCACGGTAACCGAAAGGGCGCGGGCCGGGCCGATACACTCGTCCGCGAGCCCTGGTGATTCGCGGACCGCCGGGTTTCCCGGCCGGGACATCTCGGTGGAGTCCGGGCCCGGTTCGCGCCCGGTGGCACGCCAATCGACGAGGAGGAATGACGTGGGTAGGGATACCGAGCGGATCGAGCGGGAGATCGAGGAGGCTCGCGCGCGGCTGGCGAGCACGCTCGACGAGTTGGCGGTGCGCGCCGATCCGCAGCGGATCGCCGACGACACCAAGGCAGTGGTCGTGGCGAAGCTGAATCAGCCGAAGGTGAAGTACTCGCTGATCGGCGCGGGTGCGCTGGTCGTGGGACTGGTGCTGGTCAAGCTCTTCCGCTGACCGTCGCGACGAAAAACACCCGGTGTGGCCTGTGGCCGCACCGGGTGTTCTCGTCTTCGATCGCTTGCCGAATCGGCACGACTGCCCGATCGGTGAGATCGCCCGATCAGACTGTCGGGCAGGCGAATCCGTCGCCGTCGGGATCCAGGTGCGGGCCGTAGCCCGGCTCGCCACGGAAGATCGGGGCCCGGCCGGCGGCGCGGGCGTCGTCGCAGTTGGCGAAGGCTCCACCCGCGGAACCGGTCTGGGAGAGACCGGCCGAACCGGTCATGATCAGACCGGTGTCGATGGCGGAGGAGCCGGTTCCGGCGGAACCGGTGTTGGCGGAGGCCAGGGCGGGGGCCGCGACGAGCGTCAGGCCCGCGGCGGCGGTGCTGACAAGGAGCCGGCGAACGTTCATGTATTCCTCTGTGTCTGCTGCGGTGAGTGGCGTCGAGGGTCCCGGCGCCGCCCCCACTGTTGCGATGGGTCGCTGAGTTGTCAACCGCGCGAACGCAGCACGGGGTGCGGATACGGGGTGGGTCACCATACCGTCCCGTATGTGGTGTCCATGTCAACCAATGGCTAGACTGGTGAGGTGGCGCGATGGCTGAGTGAGGAAGAACAGCGGACCTGGCAAGCCTATATCCGCATCAGGCTCCGGATGGATGCCGCGATCGCCGCAGGTCTGGCGCGCGATGGGCTGTCGCTGGCCGACTACGACCTGCTGGTGCCGCTCTCGGCCGCGCCGGAGGGCAGGCTGCGCGCCAAGGACCTCGCGGCCGAGGTCCGTTGGGAGAAGAGCAGGCTCTCCAAGCATCTGGCCAGGATGGACGCGCGCGGCCTGGTGGTGCGCAAGCCTTCACCCGAGGACGCGCGCGGAATCATCGTCGAACTGACCGACGCGGGACGGGCCGCTCTGGAGCGGGCCGCGCCCCATCACGTCGAGCTGGTGCGCACCCTGTTCATCGACCCCATGAGCGAGGAGCAGGCGCGTGCCTTGCGGGAACTCGCCGATCGCGTGGTGCCCTCGACCGGGGACGGCGACGACGTGTGCGATGAGACCGAATCCTGCGACGAGGACGACCCCTGTGACACGGACTCCCCGGGCGGGCTCACGACCACGGCGTGATCGGCGGCTTCACCCAGAGCAGCTTCTCCTCCGGATGGGCGCGGCCGGCGGCCGGATGGCCGGGGTGGCGGGCCGCCCACGCGGCCTTCTCGTCGAGCAGTCCGGCGACCACCTGCCAGGTCTCGCCGGTACCGGGTGGATTGGTCTGCGCGGCTCTGGCCAGTTTGCGCAGGAGCGCCGGGGGCATCTCGCGCAATTCGCTCGCGCTGATGTCGCGGTCCCACAGGTAGACGGCCAAGCGCCGGGCTTTCTCGGCGCGTCGGCCTGCCGAGATGTCGTTGTGCGCGTAATCGGCCACCGGGGCATTTTACGGCCGACGCCCCGCCACCCGGCCCGGGGAGAGCCTGGTGCGGGGCGTGCGTGCGCGGGGCGCGGAAACGGCTGTGAGCCCGCGCTCAGTAGGCGCTGTTGACGTTGTCCATGCTGCCGTAGCGGTGCGCGGCGTAGTTGCAGGCCGCGACGATATTCGAGACCGGGTTCCAGATGTCGAAGGGGGTGCCCTCGACGTGGTAGGCGGCGAAGGTGGGGTCGATCACCTGGAGCAGTCCCTTGGACGGGATGCCCGCGGCGGCGTTGGAGTCCCACAGGTTGATCGCCTGGGGGTTGCCGGTGGACTCGCGCATGATGTTGCGGTAGATGCCGTCGTAGCTGCCGGGGATCCCGTGGGCGGCCATGATGTCGAGCGATTGGCGGATCCAGCCGTCGAGATTGTTCTCGTAGACCGGCGGGGCGGGGGCGGCGATCGGCTCGACCGGCGGCGCGGGCGGTGCGGGCGGTGCCGGCTCGGGTGCGGGCGCGGCCTGCTCGACAGGCGCGGCCTGCTCGGGAGCGGCGGAAGCGACCTGCTCGGCCTGGGCGGCCACGGCTTCGGCGACCGGCTCCTGCTCGGCGACCATCGTGATCCGGGCTGCGGGGCGGTCGTCGGCGACCGAGATCGCCGAGGACGTGGCGATCGAGAGGACGGCTGCGGCGGCCACCGCGAGGGTCAGGCCTTCGCGAACAGTGGTGCGCCGGAAAGTGAGCAGACGGGTGTCGGGCATCGCTGAATCGGTTCCTTGATCTGGGACGTGGTGGTCCGAATCGCACTCGAGCAGCGCGGATCCGGCGGCGCGGGCGGCATGCCTCGCGTCGATGGAATCGGTGTGCTGTTGTCGGTTCTGTTGTCACGGACACTGCGGTCCGGCAAACACGACGTGCTGCCTGTCGCGGGCGACTCGATGTCGAGTGCGGCCGCGGGCGTCGCGCGGAACTCCACTTCGGGTGGAGCGACGGGGCTCGTGGAGGCGCCGGGCGAATGTGCCGCGGCTGGTCGGTAACCGAACCCCAGGTCGCTTTGACCTGATTGCAGAATGGTCACGGTAGGTTAACGGAAGATGAACAAAGCGCCAACGAAGAGTGTGGGCGATCTTGAATCGGCCAGGTGACCGCCCGGGAATGTGCCGCCTTGCAGGGAGTTTGCCGCTAAACATTCCGTGGCGTAGGTCACAAAAATGTTTCGATAGTCTCGGCGAGATAACGCCCGAATGACAGTTTCATCCCGAAATTCCGGGGGGCTCCGACGGGAAGTCCGCGTAAGGTGGCCCTGGGCATGAAGAAGGCCCGCTCGACATGTCGAGCGGGCCTCGTACTGTGCGCCATCAGGGACTCGAACCCCGAACCCGCTGATTAAGAGTCAGCTGCTCTGCCAATTGAGCTAATGGCGCTTGCTCCGTGTTCCGGTGCGGGACAAACATTAACAGTAGGTGGGTGCAGAAGTGAAATCGGCTGGTCAGAGGGCCTTTCTGGGGCTGTCCGCCGGCGCCGCCCGGCGGCAGCGCGGGGCCGTCCGCCGGCGGTAACGGCTTCGGGTCCGTCGGCGATGCACTCGTCGGGGAGCTTCTCTCGTCGCGCATCGGCGCGACCCATCGGCGTGAGCGCGGTCATTGGACACCTCGAACCTGGCTGGCAGAATGACAGTCAGGTTCTCGACCGGGCCTGCCGAGCGGTGGGTCGACGTGCGGTGGGTTGAGTTTCCGCATCGGTCGAATGCCAGCCGTCAGCACATGCCGTCAGGCGTGTTCGACGGTGTCGAGACGTGAAACGGGGTTGATGATGAGCAGTGGTCATGGTCGGCGTCGAATGCGAAGAACCCGCCGGACATCACGAGTGCTCAGTCTTCCCGCGCTCGTGCTCGCCGTGCTCGCACTCGCGCTGACGTCGTGTTCGACCTCGGCGAACGACAATTCGTCGATGGCGATCGACCGCAATCCGATCACCGAGCTCATCAAGCCGAAGCTGCTCTCGCCGGTCAAGGACGGCGACAAGGGCGTCTCGCCGGGTGTGCCGATGACCTTCGAGGTGCAGGACGGCCGCTTCACCGAGGTCGAACTGGTCAACGAGCAGGGCAAGTCGGTCGAGGGCGCGCTCGCTCCGGACGGTCGCACCTGGTCGACCACCGAGGTGCTCGGGTACGGCAAGACCTATCGGCTGGCGGCCCAGGCGGTCGGTCTCGGCGGCGCGAATTCCGCGACGCTGAGTTTCACCACCAGTTCGCCGGACAGTCAGACCAAGCCGTATCTGAGTCCCGGCGAGGGCGAGGTGGTCGGTATCGGCCAGCCGGTGGCGATCCAGTTCGACGAGAACATTCCCGATCGCCGGGCGGCTCAGGAAGCCATCAAGATCACCACCACGCCGCCGGTCGAGGGCGCTTTCTACTGGCTGAACAACCGTGAGGTGCGCTGGCGGCCGCAGCACTACTGGGCCCCCGGCACGCGCATCGACGTGGAGGTCAACGTCTACGGCGTGGATCTGGGCGAGGGCCTGTACGGCCAGGAGAACATCACCTCTCACTTCGTCATCGGCGACGCGGTCGTCTTCACCGCCGACGACAACACCAAGATGGTGACCGTCACCCGCAACGGCGAGGTGATCAAGGAGATGCCGACCTCGATGGGCAAGGACAGCACGCCCACGGACAACGGTGTCTACATCCTCGCCGACAAGCACGACAAGATCGTGATGGACTCCTCCACCTACGGTGTCGCGGTGAACTCCGCCGACGGCTATCGCACCCCGGTGGACTTCGCGGTCCGGATGTCCTACAGCGGCATCTTCTTCCACTCGGCCCCGTGGTCGGTTGGCGCGCAGGGCAACACCAATACCAGCCACGGCTGCCTCAATCTCAGCCCAGCCAACGCCCAGTGGGTGTACGAGAACGCCAAACGCGGTGACATCGCGATCGTCCAGAATACGGTCGCGGGAACCCTGTCGGGCACCGACGGACTCGGCGACTGGAACATCCCGTGGGAGACGTGGAAGGCGGGCAACGCCGACATCTCCTAGTCCGATTCCTGTCCTCGGTGCGGTCGCCACAACGCAATGTTGTGGCGACCGTGCTGTTTTCTGTGGAGAGAGCGAGGTCGGGTGGCCGCCGGCTACGACGTACGCAAGGTGCACGAGTGTGAATTCTGTGATCGACAGGAGGAGCGGCTCGGCGTGGCCGGGGAGTTGCGCGCGGCCAAGGGCCTCGCCGAAGCCGACGCCGGGGGAGCGCTGTCATGGAAGCGCTTCGGCGGCGGATTCCCGCTCTCTGCCGAGGACGACGAGGGCGTGTGGGTCTACTACATCCACGAGCGCGGCTAGCGCGGGCGGTCCGAGGGTTGCCGGCGGTGGTGAACAGTGGGAATACGAAAGCGGGGCCGGAACTCGCGTTCCGGCCCCGCTCCTCGGGGTGAGTGACGGGACTCGAACCCGCGACAGCCAGGATCACAACCTGGTGCTCTACCAACTGAACTACACTCACCATCACCGGTAACAACCGGCGGCCTAGATATTAGCGTGTCTACCCCGAAGATCCCTAATCGGTTTCCGGCGCGCCCTCTACCTGCGGCTTTGCGTCGTCTTTTCGGTCGGCGGCGCGGTCGGCGTCGATCTGGGCGACGACGGCGGCGATGTCGGCGGTGGAGGGTCCGGGCTGGGCGACGAACGCGGTGCGGCGGTAGTACTCGAGTTCGCGAATCGATTCCTTGATGTCGGCCAGGGCGCGGTGGGTCAGGCCCTTCTCCGGCTGGCCGAAGTAGATGCGCGGGTACCAGCGCCTGCACAGTTCCTTGATCGAGCTGACGTCGATCATGCGGTAGTGCAGGTGCGCGTCGAGGGCGGGCATGTCCCTGGCGATGAACGCCCGGTCGGTGGCGATCGAGTTGCCCGCCAGCGGCACGGTGCGGGGGGTGGGCACGTACTGGCGGATGTAGTCGAGCACCAACTCTTCGGCCTCGGCCACCGTGACGGTGGACCGGCGGACTTCCTCGGTCAGGCCGGAGCGGGCATGCATCTCGGTGACCACCGGAACCATCGAGGCCAGCGCGGCGTCGTCGGCGTGGATCACGATGTCCACGCCCTCGCCGAGCACATTGAGATCGCTGTCGGTCACCAGCGCCGAGACCTCGATCAGCTTGTCGCTGTCCAGGCGCAGCCCGGTCATCTCACAATCCATCCACACCACTAATTTGTCGGACACCCGGGCAACACTACTGCGCCGGTGTCGTCGGCGAACGGCCCGCGACACCAGCGGTCGCCTCGCGCCTCGCGCACTCGCCGCGGGGATACAGTTTCGGCAGGGTCTCCGGTCAGACCGATCCGATCCACTCGATTCGACCCCGCACCACCCGGCCCCGGACGGTTCTGGCCAGCAGTGCCGGACCCGGTTGTGCGGTTTCGAGTCGAGTCGACGGAGGACGTGCGATGACCACCCCCGAGGAGAAGGCAGCCGAGGCGCGCAGGGCGGCTGAGGAGGCGGCCAGGATCGCGGCCGAAGCGGCGGCCGCGGCGGAAGCGGCCGAACGCGAGCTCGCCGAGCATCGGGCGGCGGAAGGTGAGCAGGCCGAGCCGGGACAGGCCGGGCAATCGGCGCAGCCGGGACGGGCCGAGGAACCGGCGGGTGCCGCGCGGGTCGGGCACGGAGAAGCGGTGGCGAGCGCGGCGGTGTCGGCGGGTTCGCCGGCGGCTCGGGAGATCGCGGCCGGGTACGCGAGTGCGGGGCCCGCGATCGAGCTCGGCGCCGTGGTGGTGGACGGCGTGGTGGATCCGGATGCGCGCGTGCGCATCCCGTTGCGGACGATGAACCGGCACGGCTTGGTCGCGGGCGCGACCGGCACCGGCAAGACCAAGACCTTGCAGGGCATCGCCGAGCAGCTCTCGCGCGCGGGCGTCGCGGTGGTGCTCGCCGACATCAAGGGGGATCTGTCCGGGCTCAGCGCCGCCGGGAAGCAGGACGAGAAGATCATCGCCCGGGCCGCGGAGACCGGTGTGCGGGACTGGGCGCCGAGCGGGTTCCCGACCGAGTTCGTCTCCCTGGGCACCGGCGGCGTCGGCGTGCCGGTGCGCGCCACCATCTCCGCGTTCGGCCCCGTGCTGTTGAGCAAGGTGCTCGGACTCAACGCCACCCAGGAGTCGACGCTCGGGCTGATCTTCCACTGGGCCGATCACCAGGGGCTGGCGCTGCTGGATCTGAAGGATCTGCGGGCGGTCATCACTCATCTGGCCAGCCCCGAAGGCAAAGCGGATCTGAAGGGCATCGGCGGGGTGTCGGCGCAGACGGCGGGTGTGATCCTGCGCGCACTGGTGAATCTGGAGGCCGACGGCGGCGATACCTTCTTCGGCGAACCCGAGTTCGATCCGGGCGACTTGGTGCGGACCGCGGGCGGGCAGGGGGTGATCACGCTGTTCGAACTCGGCGCCCAGGCGGCGCGGCCGGTGATGTTCTCGACATTCCTGATGTGGGTGCTCGCCGAACTGTTCCAGACGCTGCCGGAGATCGGCGATGTCGACAAGCCCTCGCTGGTGTTCATCTTCGATGAAGCGCACCTGTTGTTCGCCGATGCCTCCAAGGCGTTCCTGGATCAGGTCGAGCAGACGGTCAAGCTGATCCGGTCCAAGGGCGTCGGGGTGTTCTTCTGCACGCAATTGCCCACCGACATACCGAATCCGGTGCTCTCGCAGCTGGGTGCGCGCATCCAGCACGCGCTGCGGGCGTTCACCCCGGACGATCAGAAGGCGTTGTCGAAGACGGTGCGGACCTACCCGCGCACCGCGCACTACGACCTGGAGAAGGCGCTGACCTCGCTGGGCACCGGCGAGGCGATGGTGACGGTGTTGTCGGAGCGGGGAGCGCCGACTCCGGTGGCGTGGACCAGGATCGCGCCGCCGCGGTCACTGATGGACACCGTCGGTGTGGCCGCGATCTCCTCGCATGCGTTGTCCAGCGGACTTTCGGCGAAGTATCGGCAGACGATCGACCGGGAGTCGGCTTCGGAGATTCTGGCGGCGAAGATGGCCGCTGTCGAGCCGGAGAAGCCGGAAGCGCCGGTGGCGCCCGGCCGTTCGCCGAGCGCGGAGCCTGAGGAATCGGCCGCGGATCGAATCATGCGCAATCCGGCGGTGAAGAGTTTCCTGCGGTCGGCGGCGACGGTGGCCGGCCGCGAGATCACTCGCAGCTTGTTCGGCACCCGTCGCCGCCGCTGACCCGAATCGGGTTCAGCAGGTATCCGCACATCGGGAATCGTTGCGGGAAAAGCGGACTCGCCCCGTCCCCGGGCTGGTCACCTCGGGGAGGGCGGGGCGAGTCGGTCGTCTCGAGGTATCAGAGACCGAGCAGGGTGAGCAGAGCGCCGAGCAGGTTCGAGACGAATTCGAGCACCATGGTGACTAACTCCTTCATCGTTGATTTCTTGCTTGGACCGATGAGAACTTTAACCACAGCAGACAGCTATGACCAAATCGGGGAGAAAACCGGCCTCTGACCGGGAATCTGCCGGGCACCATGGCATTCGGACGGTTGATCCCCTAATGGGATTAGGGGGACCGAAGGTGGGTATGTAATCTGGGCCACGAGCTGGACGGACTGCTATCAGCCGCCGAGCTTGCGGTAGAAGGCGCCGGCGATGGGCGCGCTGAGGGCGCGGGGGCTGTACTGGCCCGCCACGCTCATGCCCTTGCTGATGAGTCCGGGAACGACGCGCATCTTGTTGCGGGCCAGGGCGTCGATGGAGACCTTGGCGGTGTATTCGGAGGAGACCCACATGAAGTCGGGGACCATGCGGTCGACGATCGACGCTTCGGCGGGATCGGGAGTTTCGGTGCGCACGGGGCCGGGAGCGAGCAGGGTGACGTGCACCCCGGAGTCCTTGAGCTCGCCGCGCAGCGATTCGGCGAAGGTGTTGGCGAAGGCCTTGCTGGCGGCATAGGTGGTGTTGTTGGGGATGGGCATGTTGCCCGCGGCCGAGCCGCTGATCAGGATGCCGCCCGCGCGGCGCTCGAGCATGCCGGGCAGCACGGCCAGCGACAGGTCGTGCACCGCAACGGCATTGAGTTCGAGCTGGTCGCGCTCGTAGGCGGGGTCGAGTTCGGCGATGGCGCCGAAGGTGGCGATACCCGCGTTGTTGCACAGGATCGCGATATCGCGGGCGGCGAGTTCCTCGACCAGCGGCGCGCGCTGGGTGCGATCGGCCAGGTCGACCGCGCGCACCTCGGCGGTGATGCCGTGCGCGAGGGTGAGTCGCTGGGCGAGCTCGTCCAGCAGTTCGCCGCGGCGGGCGACCAGGATCAGCGAGTAACCGCGCCCGGCCAGTTCGGCGGCCAGAGCGGTACCGATGCCGGAGGAGGCGCCGGTGACGACGGCGCGATTGTCGGTGGTGGGAGAAGGCAGGCTCACGCCAGCGAGCCTAACGTTCGCCCTGCTCGCCGCGGTCCTACAGGCGCGCGGCCAGCCGGGTGCCCTGGTCGATGGCACGTTTGGCGTCGAGCTCGGCGGCCAGCTCCGCGCCGCCGATCAGGTGCACCCGCACGCCCGCGGCCCGCAAGGGCTCGGCGAGTTCACGCACCGACTCCTGGCCCGCGCAGACGACCACATTGTCGCAGCGGATCAGGCGGGGGCGTTCGCGCCTGTCGCCGAAGCTGATGTGCAGACCCTCGTCGTCGATGCGCTCGTAGTTGACCCCGCCGACGTGCTCGACGCCCTTGGCCTGCAACGCGGCGCGGTGGACCCAGCCGCTGGTCTTGCCCAGCCCCTTGCCGAACGGGGTGGTCTTGCGTTGCAGCAGCACCACATCGCGCGCGGGCGGCGCGGGTTCGGGTGCTCGCAGCTGGCCGGGGACCCGCTCGTCGGCGGAGTCCACGCCCCACTCCTGCTTCCACTCCTCGAGCTTGCGCGTCGGATGGCCGTCCACGGTGAGGAATTCGCCGATGTCGTAGCCGATGCCGCCCGCACCGATCACCGCGACCCGCTTGCCGACCGGTCTCTCCTCGCGCACCAGTTCGGCGTAGGTGAGCACCATGGGGTGATCGATACCGGGGATGTCGGGCACGCGTGGGCGCACGCCGGTGGCCACCACCACCTCGTCGTAGGCTTCGGTCAGCAGCTCGTCGACGGTGGCCGTGGTGTTCAGCCGCAGGTTCACCCCGGTCACGGCGATCATCCGATCGAAATAGCGCAGCGATTCGTCGAATTCCTCCTTGCCCGGGATGCGGCGGGCGATGTCGAACTGGCCGCCGATGCGGTCCTGCGCCTCGTAGAGGTCGACGGTGTGACCGCGTTCGGCGAGGTTGACCGCCGCCGACAGCCCGGCCGGACCGGCTCCGACCACCGCGATGCGCTTGCGGCGGCGGGTCGGCGCGAGCACCAGCTCGGTCTCGTGCCCGGCGCGCGGGTTGAGCAGGCAGGACACCCTCTTGTTGCCGAAGGCGTGGTCGAGGCATGCCTGGTTGCAGGCGATGCAGGTGTTGATCTCGGCCACCCGGCCGTCCGCGGCCTTGTTCGCCCACTGCGGGTCGGCCAGCAGCGGCCGGGCCATCGAGATCAGCCGGGCGTCGCCGCGGGTCAGGATCTCCTCGGCGACCTCGGGCATGTTGATCCGGTTGGAGGCGCATACCGGGACCGTGACCCGCCCGGCGATCTCGGCGGTGAACTCGACGAAGGCGGCGCGCGGCACCGAGGTGACGATGGTCGGCACTCGCGCCTCGTGCCAGCCGATATCGGTGTTGATGATGGTGACGCCCGCGCGTTCCAACTCTTCGGCGAGGGTGAGGATTTCCTCGAAGGATTGCCCGTCCTCGACGAACTCGGCCATCGAGAGCCGGAAGATGATGATGAAGTCGGTGCCGACTGCCGCGCGGACCCTGCGCACGATCTCCAAGGGGAAGCGGCGGCGGTTCTCGGCCGAGCCGCCCCACTCGTCGGTGCGCTTGTTGGTGCGCGGGGCGAGGAACTGGTTGATCAGATAGCCCTCGCCGCCCATGATCTCGCAGCCGTCGTAACCGGCGAGCTTGCTCAGGCGCGCACAACGGACGTAGGCCTCGATGGTCCGCTCGATGCCGCGCCGGGTGAGTCTGCGCGGCCGGAACGGGTTGATGGGAGCCTTGATCGACGAGGCCGACGCGCTGCCGGGCTGGTAGGAGTAGCGGCCCGCGTGCAGGATCTGCAGGGCGATCGCCGCGCCGTGTCGGTGCACCGCCCGGGTGACCGTCCGGTGCCGTAGCGCCTCGGTGGTTGTGGTGAGTTTCGCGCCGAAGGGCAGCAGCCTGCCGACCCGGTCGGGGGAGTAGCCGCCGGTGATGATGAGACCCGCACCGCCCGCGGCGCGTTCGGCGAAGTACGCGGCGAGCTTGTCGATGTTCCAGGCGCGGTCCTCGAGACCGGTGTGCATCGAGCCCATCACCACCCGATTGCGCAAGGTGGTGAAGCCGAGATCCAGCGGCTCGAACAGATGGGGGAAGGAACTCATGGGGACGGGTCTCCCTTCGGCGCGCCCGCCGCTCGGCGGCGCGGGTGGTCAGCGGCGCAGGGTGGTGAGCATCTCCTCGCACCACTCGATATATCCGCTGCAGGTGCGGACGCCGCCGCGCAGCACGAGGTACTGGTGCAGGGCCGAGCCGGAGAGCCGGTCCGGAGCGGGGAAGTCGCGCTTCTCGATCGCGCGCAGCACCTCGAGCCGGTGGGCGTAGAAGTCGCGGTGCCGGATGATCTCGGTGCACACGGCCTCGACGCCGCCGACGCTCGCGCCGCGGATCTTCACGCCGAGGTCGCTGCGCGGGATCTCGATGTCGATGGGCTCGGCGATCCAGCGGGCCAGCTCGGCGTCGCCGGCCGCGGTCACCGAATAGACCTTCTTGTCGGGCTTGCCTTCCTGCGCCACCGATTCGCAGTCGACCCAGCCCGCCTCGACCATGCGCTTGAGCACCCGGTAGATCTGCTGGTGGGTGGCGGTCCAGAAGAATCCGATGGACTTGTCGAAGCGGCGCGCCAGTTCGTAGCCGGAACCGGAGCGCTCGCTCAGCGATACCAGCAGGGCGTGCTCGAGTGCCATGCGGTCAGAGTAGGCGTGACCGGGGGTGATATGCAACGGGGTGCATACCGGGCAGGAAAGCCTGCCGTGTGGGCGCTCGGCCGTTAGCCTGTGCCCATGACGGACGCGCGGGAGTCGATCGGGCAGGCCGCCGGGCGGGGGCAGGCCCTCGCGTGGGGGTTGTGGGATTGGGGATCGGCCTCGTTCAACGCGGTGATCGTCGCGTTCGTCTTCACCGTCTACCTCACCGACAAGGTCGGCGACGACCTGCCCGGCGACATCGCGGCAAGTACCTGGCTCGGCTGGTCGCTCGGCTTCGCCGGCCTGGTGGTCGCGTTGACGGCGCCGGTCAGTGGTCAGTACTTCGACGCGGCCGCCCGGCGCAAGCGGGCGCTCGCGGTGCTCACCCTGGTGGTCATCGTGGCGATGCTGGCCATGTTCTTCGTGCACGACGACTATCGCGACCTGTGGCTCGGACTGGTGCTGCTGGCGATCGGCTCGGCGGCCTTCGAGCTGGCGAATGTGCCCTACAGTGCCATGCTGCGCCAGGTCTCCACTCCCGAGACGGTCGGCAGGGTGTCCGGATTCGGCTGGGCCATGGGCTATTTCGGCGGCATCTTCCTGTTGCTGATCTGCTATTTCGGGTTCATCGCCGGGGAGGGCGACAATCGCGGCCTGTTCGACGTGCCCACCGACGACGGGCTCAACATCCGGCTGGTGGTGCTGGTGTCGGCGATCTGGTTCGCCGCGTTCGCGTTGCCGGTGATGTTCGCGATCCCGGAGATACCGCACACCACCGCCGATCCCGGCGCGGACAAGGCCGGGTTCCTCGGGGCGTACCGGGTGCTCCGCCGCGACCTGCGCGAGCTCTGGCAGACCGACCGGCGCACGGTGTGGTTCCTGCTGGCCAGCGCGGTGTTCCGGGACGGACTGGCCGGAGTGTTCACCTTCGGTGCGGTGCTGGCGGTGAAGGTGTACGGCATAGCCGACTCCGATGTGCTGCTGTTCGGCATCGCCGCGAATGTGGTGGCCGCGCTCGGTGCGGTGACGGCCGGGCGCTTCGACGACCGGATCGGGCCCAAGGTGGTCATCGTGGTGTCGCTGGTGAGCATGCTGATCTGTGGTCTGGCGCTGCTCATGGTGTCGGGGCCCGCGATGTTCTGGGTGTTCGGCCTGCTGCTGACGGTGTTCGTCGGTCCGGCGCAGGCCTCGGCGCGCTCGTTCCTGATCCGGCTGGCCCCGCCCGGCCGGGAAGGACAGATGTTCGGCCTGTACACCACGACGGGCCGGGCGGCCTCGTTCCTCGCGCCGACGCTGTTCGGATTGTCGGTGTGGATATTCGGCGCGGACCGGGCCGGGATCGTCGGCCTGCTCGTCGTGCTCGGCGCGGGCCTGCTCGTGCTGCTCCCCGTGCGCGGACCCGACGCGGTGCGGGAAGCGGCTGTGGCGTAGGGATTCTCAGCGCTGGGCGGGCGGCCACCAGTTGTCCATGCCGAGCGCGATGAGCCGGATCTTCTGAACGGTCGCTTCGCGGATCGCGAGTCGCTCGCGCGGACTCTGCGCCGCCACGTCCGCGGCGACGCCGTCGGCGACGGTGCCGACGATCAGTTCGGCCGCGATCTCCAGATCGCGCGGGCTCCAGTCGTCGAGCGCGGGCAGCCGGGACATGTCGGTGACCAGTTCGCGCACGATCATCTGCAGTTCTCGGGCGATGTTCCTGCGCAGCGCGGCCGATCCGCCGTGGCGCTCGCGGGTCAGGAATCCGAACAGCGCGTGCTTGGCCTCGGCCTGATCGAAGACGAAGCGCACGGTGTCGGCCAGACCGGTGTCGGTGCGGCGGCGCACCTGGCGCAACGCGAGCCGTAGCGCGGTGACGCCCTCGTCGACCAGGGCCGCGGCGAGATCGTCCAGCGAGGCGAAGTGCCGGTAGAAGGCGGTGGGCACGATGCCGGCCGAGCGGGCTATCTCGCGCAGGCTCAGCGCCGCGAAACCGCGCTCGGCGGCCAGCGCGAGGGTGCCGTCGAGGAGTGCGGCGCGGGTGCGCTCCTTGCGTTCGGTTCGGGTTGCTGCTTGCTCGGTCATCACGGTGAGCATACGTGCGTTCACCATACTTTCTGGCCTTTGTTGTTACTCGCGTCACAGCGTTTGCCGGTTGACACCGGTACCGGGAGGTCGGTCACACTGGAGAAGTGTACAAGCGTGCACTGAAACTTGAACAGTTCCTCCCTTTGCCACCGACGGCAGCACGCCCGTGACGACAAGTACGGAGAACGCAATGGTGGATCTCATCGACCTGGTGCAGACCCTGACCACCCCCCATCCGGTGGACCGATACCTCGAACTCGTCCGTCCGACCCTCACCGTGCGGCAGTTGCGCGCCGAGATCACCGAGGTGGACCGCTCGGTGCCCGGCTCGGTCACGCTTACTCTGCGCACGCCACGACGCTGGCGCGGCCATGCGGCGGGTCAGTATGTGCGCATCGGCGTCGTGATCGACGGCGTGCGTCACACCCGGTGTTACTCGCCGATCGATGCCGAGGGCGCCACCGGCCGCACGCTGCGGCTGACCGTCAAGGCTCACCCCGGCGGTCTGGTCTCCCGGCATCTGCACGCCCACGCGCGCCCCGGCGATGTCGTGGATCTCTCGCAGGCCGAGGGCGTGTTCGTGCTGCCGGACCGCAGGCCCGGCCGGGTGCTGCTGATCAGCGGTGGCAGCGGCATCACGCCGGTACTGTCCATGCTGCGCACGCTCGTCGAGCAGAAGCACCGCGGCGAGATCACCTTCCTGCACTACGCGCGCTCGCCCGAGGAGGTGCCGCATCTGCCGGAACTGTCGGCACTCGCGCGCAGGCACCCGCGGCTGCGGCTGGAAATGCGCTACCCCGGGCGTGGTGACGCGCATTTCGGGTACGACGAACTCGAGCGGGTCGCGCCGTGGTTCGCCGACGCCCAGACCTACATGTGCGGCCCGCCCGCGCTGATGGCGGCGGTTCGCACGGTCTACGAGGCCGAAAGCCTCGGCAACCGGCTGCACAGTGAGGAGTTCACGCTGGTCACCGCGCCCGTCGATCCGGCACAGGCGCACGGCACCGTGCGGTTCACGGCCAGCGGCGTGAGCGCCGCGAACTCCGGCGCGGCGCTGCTCGAGCAGGCCGAGGCCGCGGGGCTCAGCCCGGACTACGGCTGCCGGATGGGGATCTGCTTCTCCTGCACGGCCGTACGCCGCACCGGCTGCACCCGCGACCTGCGCACCGGCGAGACCGGATCCGATCCCGATCAGCCGATCCAGTTGTGCGTGAGCGCGCCGGTCGGCGATGTCGACATCGACATCTGAACGCGACATCCGAGTACGACAGAACACCCGAGAACGACGCACAACCGCGAAAGACGACTTCAGGGGATGACATGACGATTCTGACCGAGACCGAGAACGGCCCGCTGGTCCTGAGCCCGGAGCAGGTCCAGCAGCTCGGCGAGGAACTCGAAGAGCTGCGCAATCGCGTCCTCGCCGAGCTGGGCGAGCGCGACCGGGAGTACATCTACTCGATCATCAAGGCGCAGCGCGGTTTCGAGCTCGCCGGGCGCGGCCTGATGTACCTGGGCTTCCTGCCCCCGGCGTGGCTGGCCGCGGTCGCCGCGCTGAGCGTGTCCAAGATCCTGGACAACATGGAGATCGGGCACAACGTGATGCACGGCCAGTACGACTGGATGCGCGAGCCCGACCTGAACTCCCGCGAGTTCGAGTGGGACACCGTCTGCCCGGCCGATCAATGGAAGCACTCGCACAACTACCTGCACCACACCTTCACCAACATCCACGGCAAGGACCGCGACATCGGCTACGGCATCCTGCGGATGGACGAGGCCCAGAAGTGGAATCCCTACTACCTCGGCAACCCGGTCTACGCCTTCGCGCTGATGATGCTGTTCGAATGGGGCGTCATGCTGCACGACGCCGAGGCCGAGAACATCGTCCGGGGCAAACGGTCCTGGTCGGATCTGAAGCCGCTGGTCAAGGGCTGGTGGCGGAAGGCGGGCAAGCAGGCGCTCAAGGACTACGTGATCTTTCCGGCGCTGACCGGGCCGCTGGCGCTCAGCACGCTGGCGGGCAATGTCACCGCGAACCTGGTGCGCAATGTGTGGGCCTACTCGATCATCTTCTGCGGGCACTTCCCCTCCGGCGTACAGACGTTCACCGAGGAGGAGACGGCCGAGGAGACCAAGGGCGAATGGTACGTCCGCCAGATGCTCGGCTCGGCGAATATCACCGGTAGCAGGCTCTTCCACATCATGAGCGGCAACCTCTCGCATCAGATCGAGCACCACCTGTTCCCCGACCTGCCCGCGAACCGGTATCCGGAAATCGCGCCGGAGGTCCGCGCGCTGTGCGAGAAGTACGGTCTGCCCTATCAGACAGGGCCGTTGCACACGCAACTTCTGGATGTGTGGCGCAAAATCTTCGTGCTCGCGCTGCCGCCGCGCCTGACGAAATCCGAACCGGCTCCCGGTGTTATCGTGGTGCGTCAGAAGACGACGACCGAAGTGGGCGCGCGATGATCGGAAAATTCGAAGCCAACAAGGATCTGATTCAGGAATTGACATCCTCGGGGGCGCGGCACGTCGGAAATATCGCGACCATCGTCACCGCGACGGTCGCCGATGTCACCCGCGAAATCGGCGAGTGGATCACCGACGCCATCGAGATGAACGAGGCGGCCGCCGCCGCGCGGCGGGACGCACGGGAATCGGCGGCCGCATCCGGCGCCGAGCAGGTTCCGCCCGGATCCGACACCTTCGAGGCGGATCCGCTCGCCGGCGATCTGCTCGAGGCCGAAATCGTCGAGCGCGACCCGGCCGGGCCGGAGTTCGGCGACCGCCGCTGAGCTCGCGGCTCCCATTTCCCCACGGCGCCTGCCGGTCCACCCCTCAGTGGACCGGCAGGCGCCTGCGGTGCTGGACCACGTCGGTGACGAGATCCTGGTAGCCGTCGGCGAGTTCGGCCAATCGGGTCCATTGCAGGTGAGCGTCGGTGCCGGACAACGGTTCCCGCCGCCGCCCGGGGGTCTCGGCGCCGAGGCAGGACTGCGCGGCAACCCATTTCGCGGCCATCCGGTCGATCACCGCGCCGAGGGTCTCGGTGTGCAGCGACGCGCCGTGCCGGTGCACCACATGGGTGGCGACCCAGGCGTTGATCCGGTCCACCACGGTGGCGCGCTCGCGATCGATGTCCTCGACCACGGCGGCGGAGACGATCGCCGCGGACACCGACGAACTGTCGGCGCTGTGCGCGAGGGCCAGGGCGCGCAGCCTGCGTTCGTGACAATCGGCCAGCGCGCGCGCGTTCACCAGCACCGGATGGGCTCGGGCGGGCAGGTCCGCGCCGGCTCGCAATGCGTGCAGCAGCGCCGAACGTGGTGGGAGTGCGCCGGTTTCGGTCCGTTCCGCATCGGTCGGCATTCGGTTGCCCCCTGTTTCGACGGTTTTCGTATGAAAGTAATCGTGGTGCAGCGATCGGACCTCGGCCGCCTCACCACCATCGCCGTCGCGCGAAGCCCTGGGCGTACGTGGAGAATTCGCGACGTTGCGAGGGATGATCGGCGGCCGGTAATCGGTCCTCACCCAGAAAAGCGCGACCGCCACCGCCGTGCAACCGCTGCGCGCACAATTTGCCGAGGCGCGGGTGAATTGTTATCGACCGCCGTCCGCACGCTGACGCGAATACCCGGGCGCGGAGCCGGGTTCGGTGTCGGGCATTCCCGGAGCAACCGTTTCCGCGCAGGAGCCTTCGCCGCGGTCGCCGATCGGCTAACCTCGATATTCGTGCCCGCCTATGTGTCCTCGCCGGAGTTGACTTTCGGCTTTCTGTTCGCGCTGGAAGACCCCGAGCGAATCGCCGAGGTCGTGCGCGGTCTCATCGTTCGCAAAACCGTCTCGGTGTTCCGTTTGGCGCGGCTGTCCGACGACGACGGACCGCCGGAGCGCTACGTGGTGAACTGGGCGACCATTCCGCAGATCTCCATCACCACCGCCGCGCCCGAGGCCGAGGAGTTGCGGGTGAACGGCATCATGCTGGTGAACGCGTTCCTCGGCGAGGACGGCGAGGTGAGCCTCTACTCGGCGCACGGCGAGACGCCTGCCTGAGTCCTGCGTGGCGATGGTCCGGCGAGTGCGGCTGTGCGCCGGCTGTGACGTCCGGTCCACCGTGGTCGGCGATTTTCCGTGAAAGCGCAGCGCGCGACCCCGCGCAGTGTTAGAAACGCAGGCGCTTCACAAGCGCGGAGAGCTCGCGCGCGGGGCAGGAAGGATCGTCGATGTCTGTCGCCGAGACGAGCGTATTCGAAGAGCTGGAATCCAACGTCCGCGGCTACTGCCGGTCATGGCCCACGATCTTCGACACCGCGAGCGGATCCGTGCTGTGCGACGAGCGCGGCCGGGAATACCTGGATTTCTTCGCCGGCGCGGGCGCGCTGAACTACGGGCACAACAACCCGGTGCTCAAGCGGGCGCTGATCGACTACATCGCAGGTGACGGCCTCACCCACGGCCTGGACATGTCGACGGTGGCCAAGCGCGCACTGCTCGAGGCGTTGCGCGAGCTGATCCTGCGACCGCGCGGGCTCGACTACAAGGTGCAGTTCCCCGGCCCGACCGGAGCCAACGCGGTGGAGGCCGCGCTCAAGCTGGCCCGCAAGGTGACCGGTCGTCAGGCGGTGCTGAACTTCACCAACGCTTTCCATGGAATGACCCTGGGCGCGCTGTCGGTCACCGGCAATGCCGCCAAGCGCGCGGGCGCCGGGGTGCCGCTGCCGCATTCGACGCCGATGCCCTACGACGGATACCTCGGCGAAGGCGACAGCCTGGGCTGGATGTGCCGGATGCTCGACGATTCCTCCTCCGGGCTGGACAGGCCCGCGGCGGTGATCGTGGAGACCGTGCAGGGCGAGGGCGGGGTCAATGTCGCCGGGGTCGAATGGCTGCGCGCGCTGGCCCGGCTGTGCCGCGACCGCGGCATCCTGCTGATCGTCGACGACGTGCAGATGGGGTGCGGGCGGACCGGTCCGTTCTTCTCCTTCGAGGTCGCGGGCATCACCCCCGACATCGTGACGCTGTCGAAGTCGATCGGCGGCTATGGGCTGCCGATGGCGCTGGTGCTGATGCGCCCCGAACTGGACCAGTGGGCTCCCGGCGAGCACAACGGCACCTTCCGCGGCAACAATCCGGCCTTCGTCACCGCGCGGGTGGCGCTCGAGCACTACTGGTCCGACGACACGCTGGAGCGGGCCACCGCAGCCAAGGCGGCGGTGATGTGGACGGCGCTGGAGCGGATCGCGGCACAGTGCGAAGGCGTCTCGGTGCGAGGCCGCGGCCTGGTGCAAGGCCTGGTGTTCGCCGACGCCTCGCGAGCGGCCAAGGTCTGCCGCGCCGCCTTCGATCGCGGACTGCTGGTGGAGACCTCGGGCTCGGTGGACGAGGTGGTCAAGCTGATCCCGCCGCTGACCATCGCCGAGGACGAGCTGGCCCACGGGCTGGGGCTGCTGGCCGACTCGGTCGCCGCGGTGTGTGGCTGAGGTCATGCTCCCGGCGCTGGCCGCGGGCGATCTTCCTCGATAAACTTGAGTCATTCCAGAAAAGCTCGGGAGCTGGGTTTCGGCTCCCCGGGCCTTCTGAGCGAGAGGAGTAGCTCATGACCGCCATGCTGTCCGCCACCCCGATCACCACCCCTCTGGGAACCGCCGAGCAGAAGGTCGTCGGCATCGTCGTCCAGGACGCGCTCGCCGACATGATCGACCTGTCGCTGATCGGCAAGCAGGCGCACTGGAACGTCGTCGGCCGTCACTTCCGTGAACTGCACCTGCAGCTCGACGAATTGGTCGACGCCGCCCGCGGATTCGCCGACTCCATCGCCGAACGCGGTGCGGCCTTGGGCATCTCGCCGGACGGCCGGGCCGCCACCGTGGCCGAGTCGCGTGGGCTGCCGGAATTCCCGGCCGGCTATGTCACCGACCGCAAGGTGGTCGAGGCCGTGGTGAGCACGCTCGACATCGCGGTGCGCCGGATGCGTGAGCGGGTCGAGGCCACCGACACCGCCGACCCGGTGACCCAGGATCTGCTGATCGGGATCACGGCCGAACTCGAGAAGATGCGCTGGATGTTCCAGGCGCAGACCGTCGACAGCTGAGCGGTCCCCGGGTGCCGGGCGCCGAGACGGCAGCAGCACGGCGCGACGACTCGGTGGGTCGTCGCGCCGCGCTGTGCCGGGCCCTCGTAGGGTGGGCCGGTGATCCGTACCGCCGCCCTCGCCCATGTCCGTGACCGCAGACTCCTGCAGACGCGTTCGACGGGCAAAGAGGTCTTCTACATGGCGGGCGGCAAGATCGACGAGGGGGAGACCCCCGATCAGGCCCTGCACCGTGAAGTCAGGGAGGAACTCGGCGTCGCGGTCCTCGATCATCGGCAGCTGGGCATCTTCGAAGCCGAAGCCTTCGGGCACGCGCCCGGGGTGCTGCTGCACATGACCTGTTTCACCGGCGAACTCTCCGGTGATCCCCGGCCCAGCGGCGAGATCGCCGAACTGCGTTATTTCACGGTCGGGGAGTACGCCTCCATGCGGCACGTGGCGCCCGGATCGCTGCTGGTCTTCCAGCGTCTCTACGACCTCGGCCTGATCGACTGGTGAGCCGCGCACCGTGGAAAGCGCCGGGCGAATCGCCCACGCGCGGACGCGGGCGGTCGGAAATCTGGACAATCGTTATACTTGCGCGCGGTGGACACCACGGCCGTGGTCGGTCATGGTGGACGCACTGCCTCCGTAGCTCAGTTGGATAGAGCAAGGGCCTTCTAATCCCTAGGTCGCAGGTTCGATTCCTGCCGGGGGCGCAACGACGCGCCGGTGCACAGGGCGCACCGGTCTTCCTCTGCGTACCCCTGGTGCGCCGCAAACAAACAAAATTCTTTCTTCGGGCACCGCGACAGCCAAACCCGGCCAGGTGTGGCCCCGCTCATCCCACTACGCTCAGTCGTATGTCCTCATCCCCGGAGCCGGTCGAAACCATCGCGGCGCGGGATACCGCGCCGAGTGCGGCCGGCCGCTTCGCCGCTGTGACGGTGGTGTACGGGGCGGTGGCCGCGGTGACGGCGGCGCTGGTCGTCGGGCTGTCGGCGGCCCAGGCATTGAGCCTGCTCGGCATCCCCGACCCCGGCACGCTGACCACCTACGGACTGCCCGCCGTCCGTGCGCTGGCCGATCTGGCCGCCGCGCTGACCGTGGGCTCGCTGCTGTTCGCCGCGTTCCTGGTCCCGCCGCAGGGCAACGGGCTGCTCGATGCGGGCGGCTACCGCGCCGTGCGGATGGCGTCGAACTTCGCGCTGACATGGGCGTGCTGCGCGGCACTGCTGGTGCCGCTGACCGTCTCGGACACGACCGGCAGGCCGGTCGCGCAGATCTGGCGCCCGGAGGAACTCTGGCGGGCCGTCGGGCAGATCGATGTCGCGCAGGCGTGGCGCACCACCGTCGTGCTCGCGCTGATCGTCGCGATCGGAGCGCGGCTGGCCCTGCGCTGGGGCTGGACGCCGATCCTGCTCGGCGGCTCGATCCTCGCCATGTTGCCGCTGGCCCTGACCGGACACTCCTCGTCGGGCGGCTCCCACGACGTGGCCACCAACAGCCTGATCCTGCACCTGGTCGCGGTTTCGGTCTGGGTGGGCGGGCTGTTCGCGGTGCTCGCCTACGCGTTGCGCGGCGGGATCCACACCGCGCTCGCCGCCCGCCGGTTCTCGCTGACCGCCACCGTCGCGTTCGTGGTCGTCGCCCTCAGCGGCGTGATCAACTCCTGGGTACGCCTGCCCTTCTCGGAACTGTTCACCAGTACCTACGGGCGGCTGATCCTGGTCAAGGCGCTGGCGCTGATCGTGCTCGGCGTGCTGGGCTGGTTCCAGCGCCGCGCCGCACTGCCCGCTCTCGACGCGAACCCGCGTGATCGGGGCGCTCTGATCCGGTTCGCCGGTATCGAGGTGCTGATCTTCGCGGCCACCATGGGACTGGCGGTGGGCCTCGGCCGGACTCCGCCCCCGCCGCCCGGTTCGGTGCCGACCCCGGCCGAGGTGGAGCTCGGCTACGACCTCGCCGGTCCGCCCACGGTGGCCAGGATGCTGTTCGACTGGCGCTTCGATCTGATCTTCGGCACGCTCGCGATCGTGCTGGCCGTGCTGTATCTGATCGGCGTGCGCCGGTTGCACAAGCGTGGCGACGCCTGGCCGGTGGGGCGCACCATCGCCTGGCTGGCGGCGTGCGCGCTGCTGCTGGTCACGACCTCCTCGGGCATCGGCCGGTACGCACCCGCCATGTTCAGCGTGCACATGATGCAGCACATGTCGCTGTCGATGCTGGCGCCGATCCTGTTCGCGCTCGGCGGCGCGGTCACGCTGGCGTTGCGGGCGCTGCCGCCCGCCGGTCGCGGTGCACCGCCCGGGCCGCGGGAATGGATCCTGCAGGCGGTGCACAACCCGGTCGCGCGAGTGCTGACCCATCCGATCGTGGCCTCGGTGATCTTCATCGTCGGCTTCTACGCGCTCTACATGGGCGGCATCTACGACTCGATCGTCGACTCGCACGCCGCGCACCTGTTCATGAATCTGCACTTCCTGATCAGCGGGTATCTCTTCTACTGGGTGGTGATCGGCATCGATCCCAAGCCGCGCCAGGTGGAGCCGCTGACCAAACTCGGCATGGTCTTCGGCTCCCTGCCCTTCCACGCCTTCTTCGGCGTCGCGCTGATGAGCATGTCCACGGTGATGGGCGGCTGGTTCTTCCGCGGCCTCGCCCTGGACTGGCACACCGACCTGCTCGGCGATCAGCGCACCGGCGGCAGCCTGGCCTGGGCCAGCGGCGAGGTGCCGCTGGTGGTGGTCATGCTGGCGCTGCTCATCCAGTGGTCGCGCAGCGACCAGCGCGCGGCCAAGCGCTTCGACCGCGCGGCCGATCGCGACGACGACGCCGAGCTCGCCGCCTACAACGCCATGTACGCCGAACTGGCCCGGCAGGACGCCGCGGGCAAGCGCGAGGGCAGCTCTTGACCGAGCTCGACCCCTCGCCGGCCTCCGGCGGACCCGATCGGCCGATGCGCTCGGATGTGCGCGCCGCCCGGCGCAGATCGGCCGGCCGGATCAGGAAGACCCCGGTGCTGCACACCTCGGTGGCGGGCCCGAACGGGCCGGTGCCGGTCTCCTTGAAGCTGGAATATCTCCAGCACGCCGGCACGTTCAAAGTACGGGGCGCGCTGAACGCGATGCTCGCCGCCGACAGCGCCGATCAGGTGGTGATCGCCTCCTCCGGCAATTCCGGCATCGCCGTCGCGCTGGTCGCGGCCTGGCTCGGCAAGACCTGCACGGTGGTCGTGCCCGAATCCGCGCCGCACACCAAGGTCGCGGCCATGTGGTCGCACGGGGCGGAGGTGCTCTGGTCGGGCACCACCTACCGCGAGGCCGAACTGCACGCCGGGGAGCTGGCCGCCGAGCGCTCGGCGCTGCTGCTGCATGCCTACGACCAGTCCGACCTGGTGGCCGGTTCGGGCGTGCTCGGCCTGGAGCTCGAGGAACAGGTGCGCGGCAGGCCGCCGGTGCTGGCGGCGGTGGGCGGCGGTGCCCTGGTCGCCGGGCTGGCCGCCGCCTACGGGCGCAGGCAGCGTGTGATCGGCGTGGAGCCGGCGAGCATGCCGGCTCTCCAGGCGGCGCTGAATGCCGAGGCGCCGGTCGACGTCGGTCCGGCGCCGGCCGGAGCCGGCACTCTCGGCGCGGGCCGGGTCGGCGCTCTCGCGCTGCGGCTGGCCCGCCACTACGATGTGTCCGCACTGCTGGTCACCGACGACGCGATCGCCACCGCGCGCGAGTACCTGTGGCGTGAGTTCCGTATCGTGGTGGAACCGGCGGGTGCGGCCGCGCTGGCCGCCGTGCAGAGTGGCGCCTACGTCCCGGCGGGCGGTGAGCGGCCGGTCGTGGTGCTCTGCGGGGCGAACACCGACACCACCGGACTGTGACGCCCCCGGCGGACCCGAGTGGACCGGCTCGCCGCCGCGTCCGCCCTGCCCGCCTCTACTTTCGTTCCCCTGTTCCCTGACCGATAGGCTTGCGTATATGGCTGAGTTCATTTATCAGATGAAGAAGGTTCGGAAGGCTCACGGCGACAAAGTCGTGCTCGACGATGTCTACTTGAACTTCCTTCCCGGCGCCAAGATCGGCGTCGTCGGTCCGAACGGCGCCGGTAAATCCAGCGTCCTGAAGATCATGGCCGGACTGGACCAGCCGAACAACGGCGAGGCCTTCCTCGCCCCCGGCGCCACGGTCGGCATCCTGCAGCAGGAGCCGCCGCTGAACGAGGAGAAGACCGTTCGCGGCAATGTCGAGGAAGGCCTCGGCGAGGTCAAGGTCAAGCTGGACCGTTTCAACGAGATCGCCGAACTCATGGCCACCGACTACTCCGACGAGCTGATGGAGGAGATGGGCAAGCTCCAGGAGTACCTCGACCACGCCGACGCGTGGGATGTGGACTCCCAGCTGGAGCAGGCCATGGACGCGCTGCGTTGCCCGCCGCCGGACGCGCCGGTGACCAACCTCTCCGGTGGTGAGCGCCGCCGCGTCGCGCTGTGCAAGCTGCTGCTGAGCAAGCCGGACCTGCTGCTGCTCGACGAGCCGACCAACCACCTCGACGCCGAGTCGGTGCTCTGGCTCGAACAGCACCTGGCCCAGTACCCGGGCGCCGTGCTCGCCGTCACCCACGACCGGTACTTCCTCGACAATGTCGCGGGCTGGATCCTCGAGCTCGACCGCGGCCGCGCCTACCCCTACGAGGGCAACTACTCCACCTACCTGGAGAAGAAGGCCGAGCGCCTCGAGGTGCAGGGCAAGAAGGACCAGAAGCTGCAGAAGCGGCTCAAGGAAGAGCTCGCCTGGGTCCGTTCCGGCGCCAAGGCCCGCCAGGCCAAGAACAAGGCGCGGCTGGGTCGCTACGAGGAGATGGCGGCCGAGGCGGAGAAGATGCGCAAGCTCGACTTCGAGGAGATCCAGATCCCCGCGGGCCCGCGCCTGGGCAATGTGGTGGTCGAGGTGGAGCACCTGGACAAGGGCTTCGGTGACCGTCAGCTGATCAAGGATCTGTCGTTCACCCTGCCGCGCAACGGCATCGTCGGCGTGATCGGCCCCAACGGTGTCGGCAAGACGACGCTGTTCAAGACCATCGTCGGTCTCGAGCAGCCCGACAGCGGCACGGTCAAGGTCGGCGACACGGTCAAGCTCAGCTATGTCGACCAGAACCGCGCCGGCATCGACCCGAAGAAGACGGTCTGGCAGGTCGTCTCCGACGGCTTGGACTACATCGAGGTCGGTCAGCAGGAAATGCCCTCGCGCGCCTACGTTTCCGCGTTCGGCTTCAAGGGCCCGGATCAGCAGAAGCCCGCGGGCGTGCTCTCCGGCGGTGAGCGCAACCGCCTGAACCTGGCACTGACGCTGAAGCAGGGCGGCAACCTGATCCTGCTCGACGAGCCGACCAACGACCTCGACGTCGAGACGCTGAGTTCGCTGGAGAACGCGCTGGAGAACTTCCCCGGCTGCGCCGTGGTCATCTCCCACGACCGCTGGTTCCTGGACCGCACCTGCACCCACATCCTCGCCTGGGAGGGCGACGACGACAATTCGGCCAAGTGGTTCTGGTTCGAGGGCAACTTCGAGGCATACGAGGCGAACAAGATCGAGCGCCTGGGCCAGGAGGCGGCGCGTCCGCATCGGGTGACCTACCGCAAGCTGACCCGCGACTGATCCCGGTGCGGGCCCCGGCGACGCCGTGACGCGGTGTCGCGGCGGCTCGTGCGCGGGTACTCCCGTCCAGGGGGCGAGACGGCAAAACCGTCTCGCCCCCTTCTGTTTTCGCGTGTAAGACACATTCCCGGATGGAAGTGGCTAAGGTGGGCCGCGTGCATGCGCAGGCGCGTTCCGGTGCCCCGGCAGTCCTCATCGCGATCGCGTCGACGTGAGGTAACCCCGGGTCCGATCGGGGGCTGTGCCGGAAGCCTCGAAACCCGGCGTTTCGGTGGCGGGACCGTAATCCGCTGCCGTGCGCGCGCGGCACAGCTACCCTTCGGACTGCGTCACTTTGTTGCGGAAGTCTGATCCGAGGGAGTTGGCGAATAAAATGACGGTCTCGTCCGAATTGTCCGGTGCGGCCTGGGCCGCGAGTTTGCCGCAGTCGCTGCGCGAGGGGCTGGCAAATCTCGAGCGGGCGTATTTCCGCCACGTCGACGCGGACGATGTGGACAGTGTGGTCACCGGTGTGTCGCTGATCTTCCAGCGCCACCTGGAACTGGCGGCGACGCGTCCGGTGGGCCGCGCGCTGATCCGGGTCCACCATCCCGAGGACGGGTCGGGCATCGGCGCTGCGGTGCAGGTGGTCACCGACGACATGTCGCTGCTCGTCGACTCCATCACCGCCTCGGTGAGCCGGGCGGGCGCGAGCATCACCGAGGTCATCCACCCCATCTTCGAGGTCGAACGCGATGCGAGCGGCCTGCTGCTGGCCGCCGCCGCGTACGGGGTCGAGGGCAGATCCGGCCTGGGCGCGCACGGGGGAGCCGACCTGCGCCGCGAGTCGTGGATCCACGTCCAGCTACATCCCTCCACCGATCGCGCGGTGCTCGACAAGCTCGCGGACACGCTGCGCGATGTGGTCGCCGACGTGCGTCAGGTCGTCGACGACCGCGGCGCCATCGAACGGGCGCAGAGCGCGCTCGCCGACGAACTGGACCGGCTCGCCGCGGCGGGCGGCGGCCCGTTCCTGGCCAGGGATCTCACCGACACCGCGGCGCTGTTGCGCTGGCTGGCCGGCGGCTATTTCACCGTGCTCGGCTACGCGCGCTACCGGCTGCACACCGTCGGCGGTCGCACGGTCACCGACCTGGTCGACGAGACCTGCCTTGGCGTGCTGCGCCCGGGCGTCGGCACCGATTTCCGGGTGCCGGTCAACGGCCCCGACCGGCCGCTGCTGATGCTGACCCAGGGCCTGGTGCCGGCCACCGTGCACCGCTCGGTGTACCCGTATTTCGTCGGCGTCGCCGATGTCGACGCGACCGGCGCGGTCGTCGGCGAGCACCTGTTCATCGGCGTGTTCACGGTGACCGCGGTGCACGAGAACGTGCTCGACATCCCGGTGATCTCGCGCCGGGTGCGCAGTGCGATCGAGCGCAGCGGTTTCGAGCTGGAGTCCTACTCGGGGCAGGCCATGCTCGAGGTCATCCAGTCCTTCCCGCGCACCGAGCTGTTCTCCTCCGACGTCCAGACCATGCGCCGCACCGCCGAGGCGGTGCTGAATGTCGGTCTGCGACGGCAGGTTCGGCTGTTCCTGCGCGCGGACACCCACGGCAGGTTCGTGGCCTGCCTGGTGTACCTGCCGCGCGACCGCTACACCACCCACGTGCGTCTGAGCATGCAGAAGATCCTGGTGCGCGAGCTGGGCGGCGAGTCCATCGACTACTC
Organism: Nocardia higoensis NBRC 100133; assembly: GCF_000308595.1. GTDB lineage: Bacteria > Actinomycetota > Actinomycetes > Mycobacteriales > Mycobacteriaceae > Nocardia > Nocardia higoensis. The sequence continues at coordinate 101,860 of NZ_BAGA01000047.1, forward strand.
CGCCCGGGTCAGCGAAAGCGATCTGGCCAGTGTGTATTTCACCGTCCGGATGCCCGGCGCGGAATCCGGCGGTCCGGATCGCGCGGCGATCCTGGCCCGGACCTCCGACGACAAGCGCAAGCACATCGAGAACCTGCTCTCGGAGACCAGCCGCACCTGGGCCGACCACCTCATCGAGCTGGCAGGCGTCGCGCCCACGCTGGATCCCGAAGTGGTGCAGGAATATTCGACCGGCTTCCCGGAGTCCTACAAGCAGGACTTCTCGCCCGCCCGCGGGCTGCGCGATATCGCCCGGCTGGAGCGGCTGACCGAGGGCGCCATCGACCAGCACCTCTACCGGCTTCCCGACGCCGAGCCCGGCGCGTGGCGGTTCGCGCTGGCGTTGTCCGGCTCGGGCATCTCGCTGAGCCAGGTGCTCCCGGTGCTGCAGAGTCTGGGGGTGGAGGTCGTCGACGAGCGGCCCTATCGGGTACGCGTGGAACCGGAACGCTGGATCTACGACTTCGGTGTGCTGGCCCGTCCCGACCTGCTGCGCAATGCGCTCGACAGCGATCTCGACGCCGAACTGCTGGAGTCGGCCGCGGGCGAGGGCAGCGGGCTGCGACAGCGGTTCGTCGACGCCGTCGAGGCGATGTGGTACGGCCGTGCCGAAGCCGACGGCCTCAACGAACTGGTCCTGCGCGCCCGGCTGCCGTGGCGCTCGGTCGCCATGCTGCGGACCTACGCGAAATACCTGCAGCAGGCGGGATTCCCGTACTCGCAGACCAATATCGCGCGCGTGCTGCTGGCCCACCCCGATATCGCCGCACTGCTGGCCGACCTGTTCGCCGCCCGCTTCGATCCCGGCACCTGCTCGGCCGAGCGTGCCGCCGACCGCGAGGCCGAACTGGGCAAGCGCATCGATCAGGTGGTCAGCCTCGACGCCGACCGCATCCTGCGCGCCATCCTCGGGCTGATCAGGGCCACCCTGCGCACCAACTTCTACACGACCGATACCGACGGCGCCGCCCGCGGCTACATCTCGGTGAAGGTCGAACCGCGTGAGATCGCCGAGTTGCCCAAGCCCAAGCCGCAATTCGAGATCTTCGTCTACTCCCCGCGGGTGGAGGGCGTGCACCTGCGCTTCGGTTCGGTGGCGCGCGGCGGCCTGCGCTGGTCGGACCGGCTCGAGGACTTCCGCACCGAGATCCTCGGCCTGGTGAAGGCGCAGGCGGTGAAGAACGCGGTCATCGTCCCGGTCGGCGCCAAGGGCGGCTTCGTGGTCAAGCAGCCGCCGCAGGCCACCGGCGACGCGGCCGCCGACCGCCAGGCGCTGACCGCCGAGGGGGTGGAGTGCTACCGCACCTTCATCTCCGGCCTGCTCGATCTCACCGACAATGTCGACCTGGCCACCGGCGCGGTGGTGCCGCCCGCGCGGGTGGTGCGCTACGACGGCGACGACACCTACCTGGTGGTCGCCGCCGACAAGGGCACCGCCAGCTTCTCCGACATCGCGAACGCCGTGGCGATCGACTACGGCTTCTGGCTGGGCGACGCCTTCGCCTCGGGCGGCTCGGCGGGCTACGACCACAAGGCGATGGGCATCACCGCGCGCGGCGCGTGGGAGAGCGTCAAGCGGCACTTCCGCGAGATGGGGATCGACACCCAGAGCGAAGATTTCACCGTGGTCGGCGTCGGCGATATGAGCGGCGACGTGTTCGGCAACGGCATGCTGCTGTCCGAGCACATCCGCCTGGTCGCCGCCTTCGACCATCGCCACATCTTCCTGGATCCGGATCCCGATGCGGCCCGGTCCTATCGCGAACGGCAGCGGCTGTTCGCACTGCCGCGCTCGAGCTGGGCCGACTACGACCGCTCGTTGATCAGCGAAGGCGGCGGCGTCTGGGATCGCACCGTGAAATCGGTGCCGATCAGCGCGCAGGCGCGGGCGGCGCTCGGCCTGCCCGATGGCGTGACCGCACTCTCGCCGCCGGAACTGGTGCGCGCGATCCTGCTCGCACCGGCGCAACTGCTGTGGAACGGCGGCATCGGCACCTACATCAAGGCCTCGACCGAGACCAATGCCGAGGTGGGCGACAAGTCCAACGACCCGGTCCGGGTCGACGGCAAGGATCTGCGCGTCGCGGTGATCGGCGAGGGCGGCAATCTGGGCGCGACCGCCCGCGGACGGATCGAGTTCTGCCGCGCAGGCGGGAAGATGAACACCGACGCGCTGGACAACTCCGCCGGCGTGGACTGCTCCGACCACGAGGTCAATATCAAGGTGCTGCTCGACGGCGTGGTCAGCGCCGGACTGCTGCCCGCGGCCGAGCGCAACCCGCTGCTGGCCTCGATGACAGACGAGGTCGCCGAGATGGTGTTGCGCGACAACGTCTCCCAGAACTACCTGATGGGCCTGGCGCGGTTCGAGGCGCCACGTATGACGAACGTGAACACCCGCCTGATCGCCGATCTCGAGGAACGGCGCGGGCTCGACCGCGAACTCGAGGCGCTGCCCTCGGAGGCGGAGATGAAGCGCCGCGCGGCCGCGGGCGAGGGGCTGGTCTCCCCGGAGCTGGCGAATCTGATGGCGCACGTGAAGCTTTCGCTCAAGGCCGATCTGCTCGAGACCGACCTGCCCGATCAGCCCTATTTCGCCGCGCGGCTGCCCGAGTACTTCCCGGAACCGTTGCGCGAGCGGTTCGGTGCGGCCATCAAGCGGCACCGGCTGCGCCGCGAGATCGTCACCACCGTGCTGGTGAACGAGATGGTCGATTACGGCGGCATCAGCTACGCCTTCCGGCTCAACGAGGAGAGCGGCGCCTCGGCCACCGACGCCGTGCGCGCGTTCACCGCGGCGCGGGAGATCTTCGGCCTCGGCGAGGTGTGGGAGCGGATTCGTTCGGCCGACATCCCGGTCGCGGTGCGCGATTCCCTGGAGTTCGAGACCAAACGCACCCTGGACCGGGCCTCCCGGTGGCTGCTCAACAACCGGCCGCAGCCCATCGCGGTGGGCGCGGAGATCAACCGGTACCGGGAGGGCGTGCGGGCCTACGCGCCGAAGGTGTCCACCTGGTTGCGCGGCCACCACATCCTCAACATCACCGAGCAGGCCGACGAGCTGGTCTCGCGCGGGGCGCCCAGGGATCTGGCCGTCGATGTCTACAGCCTGCTCAACCAGTTCCCGTTGCTGGACATCCTCGACATCGCCGATATCACCGACCGCGACGGCGACGAGGTGGGCGCGATGTACTACGCGCTCAACGACCACCTCAAGATCGACTGGCTGCTCGCGGCGATTTCGGACCTCGAGCGCGGCGACCGCTGGCACGCGCTGGCCAGGCTCGCGGTCCGCGACGACATGTACTCCTCGCTGCGCTCGCTGACCCTCGACGTGCTGTCGGCCGGTGATCCGGAGGAGACCGCCGACGAGAAGATCCAGTACTGGGAGTCGAAGAACCAGTCCAGGCTGGGCCGCGCGCGGGCCGCGCTGGCCGAGATCTTCGAGACCGGCGCGCACGATCTGGCCGGTCTGTCGGTGGCCGCGCGGCAGGTCCGCAGCATGGTGAGCGGGGTGGGCGCCCAGTCGTAGACCTGCCGGGTCCCTTCTCGGTATATGTCACAATCGCGCGCCCCGGACCTGCGTCGGGGCGCGTGACTGTCCTACCCTTGATGGCCTAGTCCGGCCCGGTCCGCAGTTCGGGCCGGAATCGGGCTATCACGGAGGTACCGGTGACGAATGCGTCGAACGGCAATGGTCACGCGAGCGGGAGCACCCTGCTGCTGCCGAGGCGTTTCCACGCGAAGGTGGACATCCGCTGGTCCGATATGGACGTGTTCCAGCACGTCAACCACGCGCGCATGGTGACTCTCCTCGAGGAGGCGCGCATTCCGTGGCTGTTCGAGGACGGCAGGCCCACCGCCCCACTGCGGGAGGGTTGTGTCCTGGTCGACTTACATGTGCGTTATCGCGGCCAGTTACGCCATGAGGACACTCCGCTCGATATCGCCATGTGGATCGAGCGGCTGCGCGCGGTGGACTTCACCGTCGGCTACGAGGTGCGCGCCGCGGGCGCGGCGCCCGACTCGCCCGCCGCGGTCGTCGCCTCCACCCAGATCGCCGCGTTCGACATCAAAACCCAGCGCCTGCGCCGGATCGCCCCCGCCGAGCGCGACTACCTGGCGGAGTGGATGGACAAGTGAGCGGGCAGTCGGTGCTGCACGTCGCCGATCCCGCCGAACGCGCGAACCTGTCCACCTTCCTCGGCCACGCCCTGCGCCTGGACGAAGCCGCGCCGGTGCGCCTGCGCCGCCGCGGTGACCGGCACATCTCGGCCTGGGTGACCACCGGCTTCGAAACCCTCGCCACGCGCACGGTGGCCGGTGACCTCGGTGTCGCGGACATCACCGTCGGCGCCGACCGCGTGCAGGCCGGGCTGCGCTCCGGCGGCCCCATCGACCTCGGCTACTCCATGGACTCGGCCTGGCGTACCGCGCTGCCGCCCACCGAGGGATTCGTCCATGTCGACGATGTGCCCGCGCGCACCCTGGTGGAACTCTCCGAACGCGGCGTGGCGCTGGCCAGGGAACACGGCAGCAGGCACGGGCCACCCGCGGGCCTGCTCGACCAGACGGTCCTCACCGTCTCGGCCGGGGACGCCGAGGTCGAGGTCCCCATGCGGGTCGTCTTCGCGCTGACCGCCATGGACTTCATCCCGCATTCCGGTGACCGCGCCGAATCGCCCCGCATCGCCGAGGGCGAGATCGTCCGGGTCCGGGCGACCGGCTCCTGGTTGCGCATCGACGCCCGGTACGGGTCGGTCGCACGCCGTCGCGGGGGCGGTATTCCGCTCTTCCCGAGCTGACTCGCAGGCCGCGCCGGTCATCGCCCGGCCCGTCACGACGACTGCTCACCGGGCACGTGCTCGAGGCGGGCGCCGCGATCGGGCGGGGCCGGATCCGGACGGTCTCGGCCGGCAGGCCGCCGGGTGACCGCCGAATCGCCGACGGCCTCGCAGGTGCGCACCCGTACCCGGCCGGTTGCGATGCGCTGTTCGGCCACGACCCGGGTCGGCTGGCCAGCGGGTGAGTACTGGGAGCCGGAGTCCGTCGTCTCCCGGTTCAGGGCAGGCCGGTCAGCCTGAGCAGTGCGGTGGTGCCCGCGGCGGCGAGGACGACGAGCAGCAGCGGGCTGCGTCGCCAGGCGAGCAGACCCGCGACCGCGACGCCGGCCGGCATGGCGATACCGATCTCGCCGGTGCCGAGCGGCAGTGTGGTGACCGCGGCCAGCCCGGCGAGCAGGACGACCGCGCCGATCTCGAGCAGGCGGCGGGCGTGGTCGGGGAAACGCACCCGGCTGCGCAGGGCCGGGCCTGCCCAGCGCAAGGCGTAGGTGCCTGCCGCCAAGGCGACCACACCCGCGGCAAGCATCACGACGCCTCCCGCGCGGGGTGGCCGACTCGCGGCTGTTCGCTGTCGTGCGACTGCGCGTGGCCGGCATCGGGGGCGGGAACCGACTCGCGGCGCAGCCGGAACGAGGCGTATGCCAAGCCGGTGAGGGCGAGCAGGACGGGGAGCCCGGCCGGGAGGAACGGTGAGCTGAGCAGGGCTGCGGCCGTGCCGATGGCGACCGCGCCGAAGGTGGCGCGGTCGCGCAGGGCCGGCAGGACCAGGGCCAGCAGGACGGCGGGGAAGACCGCGTCGAGGCCGAGGGCGGCGGTGTCGGGGACCAGGGTGCCCAACAGGACGCCCAGTGCGGCGCCGAGCGGCCAGACCGCGAGCACGCCGAGACCGCAGGCCCAGTACACCGCCTTGCGCCGGGCGTGGTCGGATTCGGCCAGCGCCATCGCGACGGCCTCGTCGTTCATGACGTGCACGCCGAGCAGGCGCCGCGGGCCGGTACCGACCGCGTCGGGGATGGACAAGCCGTAGGGCAGGTGCCTGGCATTGACCAGCAGCCCGGCCAGTACAGCCGCGATCGGGCTGCCGCCCGCGGCGATGATGCCGAGGAACAGGAACTCCGCGCCGCCGGCCAGGACCACGGTGCCGAGCAGGACGGGCAGCCAGGCGGGGAAACCCTGGGCCACGGCGGTCGTACCGTAGGAGACGCCGATGACGCCGACGGCCAGGCACACCGCGGCGATGCCGAGGGCGGTGTCCCGATCGAGTGTTCGCCATATCGAACGCATGTATTTTATGATGAACTCGTCCGGCTGGTCCGGTCAAATGCCGCCGGTGTATTCGCCGAGTGAGCGATGCCTGTGTGATGGTGGACTCGTCCAGGTGGAACCCGCGGCGTGACAGCGGCGGTGTTCGGTGATCGGGAGGGGCAGGAATGACCCGGAGCGAATCGAGGGCAGCGGATTCCGCGGCCGAGCCGGCAGGTGACCCCGCGGCCACGCCGCAGGCGGTCATCGCGGGATCGCTGCGGCGCGAGCGAGCGCGGGCGGGACTGTCGCTCAGCGAAGTCGCCCAGCGCGCGGGCATCGCGAAATCGACTCTCTCACAACTGGAATCCGGTAACGGCAATCCGAGCCTGGAGACCCTGTGGGCGCTGTGCGTCGCGCTGGACATGCCGTTCTCCCGGCTGCTCGACCCGCCGCGCCCGGCGGTCCAGGTGATCCGGGCAGGCGAAGGCCCGGTAGTGGCCGCCGAACGCTCGGACTACCGGGCGACACTGCTCAGCGCGGGACCGGCCAACGTCCGCCGTGACGTCTACCGCATCACCGCCGAACCCGGCCGGGCCCGCGTCTCGCAGCCGCACACGCCGGGCGTGGTGGAACACATCCTGCTCGCGGCAGGCCGGGCGCTGGTCGGGCCCACCGGCGCACCGATCGAACTCGGCCCCGGCGACTACATCGCCTACCCCGGCGATGCCGGGCACGTGTTCGAGGCGCTCGAACCGGGAACGTGGGCGACTCTGATCGTCGAGACCCCCTGACAGCCGCGAGTCGCGATCGCGTCCGACGCGGCCCCCGGCACCTCGATCAGGCAGCCCCTTCGCCGAGGTACTGCAACCACAACGGATCGAGCTCGGCCGTGGTGGACAGCAGGCGCCAGTGCGGGCCCTTGGGGGACACCAGCGGGTGGCGCAGGGTCCAGCCCAGTTCGCTGAGCAGCTTGTCGGCTTTGCGGTGATTGCACGGCGCGCAGCTGGCGACGCAGTTCTCCCAGGAATGCTCGCCGCCGCGGCTGCGCGGGACGACGTGGTCGATGGTCTCGGCCTTGCCGCCGCAGTAGCCGCACCGGTACCGGTCACGGTGCATGAGCGCGGCGCGGGTCATCGGCACTCGCGCGCGGTAGGGCACGCGGACGTAGGTGCGCAGCCGGATCACCGAGGGCACCGTGAGCTCGGCCCCGGCGGAATGCACGGTGGAGCCCTCGGGATCGTGGTGGACGGTGTCGGCCTTGTCGCAGATGAGCAGGACGATCGCCCGGCGGGCGGAGAGCGCGGTCAGCGGCTCGTAGGTGGCGTTGAGAAGCAGCACCCGGCGCTTGGACCAGTTGAGCGCGAGGGGATCGGTGCCGGTGGGCACCGGGACGAGATGGCCGTGCTCGGCACGGCGGGCAGTGTCACCGGGCTGGGATGTTCCCGGGTGATAGTCGGACAGGATGTGCAGCGGAGTAGCCCCCGACCCACGATTGTGGACGTCGGCGGGCTTCAGTTGTCGATGGGTCCTGGCCTCAGGTGATCGGCCGTGCCGCTGCTTCATTCGGTGACCCCGATTCGGTCATCTCGAGGTGGAAAGACTGCCAACAATCTGACCATGAACCCGGGGCGTTTGCACGGTGATTTCGAACAATCTTCGGTGAACTGCCGTCGAAGCGCAGCCTTCCGGCGACCCCGGCGAGCCCCTGCGGCCGTCACCGCCCACCGCAGGCGGGCACAATGGAATGCGGCGACTTCTGCGATCGAAAGGACCCGATGAGTTCCGGCGAACAGACGGCGACCTCGTTCTACGACGCGGTCGGCGGTGCGGAGACGTTCCACCGCCTGGTGGCGGTGTTCTACCGCGAGGTGGCCGCCGACGAGATCCTGCGCCCCCTCTATCCGGAAGCCGACCTCGGTCCCGCCGAGCGGCGCATGCGGATGTTCCTCGAGCAGTACTGGGGCGGCCCGCGCACCTATTCCGACGAGCGCGGCCATCCCCGGCTGCGGATGCGGCACATGCCGTTCACGGTGGGCCCGCTGCAGCGGGACGCCTGGCTGCGCTGCATGCGTATCGCGATCGGTGAAATCGAGCCCGAGGTGCTCGACGACGAACACCGCAAGGCGCTGCTGGACTACTTCGAGATGGCCGCCCACTCGCTGATGAACTCGCCGATCTGAATCGCCCGGGGTGTGAATGCCCCCACGCCTGCCGCGCGCCGGGCCCTGTCGTGCGGCACCATGGCGGAGTGACCCTCGACCGAGTGACACCCTCAGTCCACCCGGCCGCCCCCGGGAACGGCCCCGCCCCGGATGCCGACCGCGCCTGGTGGCGCTCCGCGGTCTTCTACCAGGTCTACCCCCGCTCGTTCGCCGACTCCGGCGACGACGGCGTGGGCGATCTCGGTGGTGTCCGCGAGCGGCTCGACTACCTCGTCGAGCTCGGTGTCGACGCGCTGTGGATCTGCCCGGTGATGCGCTCGCCGATGGCCGACGGCGGCTACGACGTGGCCGACCCGCGCGATATCGACCCGCTCTTCGGCGGCATGTCCGCGATGGACGCCCTGCTCGCCGAAGCCCACGCCCGCGGCATCAAGGTCACGATGGACCTCGTTCCCAACCACACCAGCGATCGGCACCCCTGGTTCACCGCCGCGCTGGCGGCCGCGCCCGGCAGCCCGGAGCGCGCCCGCTACATCTTCCGTGCGGGCCGCGGCGCCGAGGGGGAGTTGCCGCCGAACAACTGGCCGAGCATCTTCGGCGGCCCGGCCTGGACCCGGGTCACCGAGGCCGACGGTCGCTTGGGCGAGTGGTATCTGCACTTGTTCGCCCCCGAGCAGCCCGACCTCGACTGGGAGAATCCCGAAGTCGTCGCCGACTTCGAGCAGACGCTGCGGTTCTGGCTGGACCGGGGCGTCGACGGCTTCCGCATCGATGTCGCGCACGGCATGGCCAAGCCCGTCGACCTGCCCGATCTGGCGCAGGTCAACACCAAGATGCTGATCCACGACGACAGCGATCCGCGGTTCAACAACCCGGGTGTGCACGACATCCACCGCGGCATCCGCAAGGTGCTCGACGAGTACCCGCACGCGGTGGCCATTGGCGAGGTGTGGGTCGACGACAACGTTCGCTTCGGCGAGTACGTGCGCCCCGACGAACTGCACCTGGCGTTCAACTTCCGGCTCGCCGAGACGCCCTTCGACGCGGCGGCGGTGCGCGAGTCGGTGGAGCACTCGCTCGCGGCGGTCGCCGAGGTCGGCGCCCCGGCCACCTGGACGCTGTCCAACCACGACATCGAACGCGAGGTCACCCGCTACGGCGGCGGCGCCCTCGGTACCGCCAGGGCCAGGGCCATGATCCTGCTCGAGCTGGCGCTACCCGGCCCGGTCTTCGTCTACAACGGCTCCGAACTCGGCCTGCCCAATGTCGACGACCTGCCCGAGGAGGTGCTGCAGGACCCGGTCTGGGAACGCTCGGGGCACACCGAGCGCGGCCGTGACGGCTGCCGGGTACCGATACCGTGGGAGGGCGATGTCCCGCCGTTCGGCTTCTCCCGCGGTACGCGCTCCTGGCTGCCGATCCCGCCGGAATGGGCCGAGCTGACCGTGCGGTCCCAGCTCGGCCGAGCCGAGTCGACGCTGTCGCTCTACCGCTCGGCCATCGAATTGCGTCGCACACGTCCCGAATTCGTCGGCGACGGGCTGGAATGGCTGCCCGATTCGCCCGGTGTGCTGGCCTTCCGCAGGCCCGGCGGACTGGTGTGCGTGCTGAACACCGGCACCGAGCCGATCGTGCTGCCCGAGGGAGATCCGCTGCTGGCCAGCGCCCCGGTGGTCGGGGATCTGCTGCCGCCGGATGCCGCTGTCTGGCTGGTGTGAACCGGCCTGACACGCGCCGAGTGTGCGACCGGACGCGCGTCTACTACACAGCATCGTCTACCTTTGAACCGTGAGCATTCTCGAGACAGTGCTGATCTTCCTCGGCATCCCGCTGGTGATCTACGCGGCGATCGCCGGATTGTCGTATCTCGGTAAGCCGCTGCCCGGTGAGAAGCCGGTCCACTTCGACCTGGGACAGAAGTGGACTCACCAGCCGGTGCTGTGGAGTGCCACCGACGAGGTGATCGGCAGCGGTCACCACGACGTCGCACCGCATGGCAGTCATGCGGCTATCGAATCCGCCCAGGAGCTGATCGGAGGCCGGGCAAGTGGCAAGTTCTAAGTGGCCCGCGGTGGTCGAGGCCGACCTTCCGCACGGATACGCCCTCACCAGCAGCGGCCGGGTCTCCGGCGTGCACGAGGCAGGCGCGGTGTTCGTCGAGGCGCCGTTCAGCGACGAAGAGCGCCTTGCGGTCGACAACGCGCTGATCGAGGCGACCCGCGCCACCAAGGTGCGCTTCACCATCTACATCGGCGATCTCGCCGGTGACGCCTCCGCCGCGGTCGACGAGCTGTTCGCGACCACCCAGGACGCGTCGCGCTCGGTGCTCATCGCCGTCTCGCCCAACGACAAGGTGATCGAGGTCCGCTCCGGCCGCGAGATCGCCGACCGCGCCAACGATCGCGTCTGCCAGCTCGGTGTCACCGCCGCGCTCAGCTCGATCCGGCAGGGCAAGCTGATCGACGGACTGGTGTCCGCGGTGCGCGTGATGGCGGCCGCGATCGGTCGCTGAGACCCGGCCGCGCGCGGCTCCGGTCCGCCGGCGGCGCTATCGGTACGCGAAACGGCGCGCTCACCTTCACCGGTGAGCGCGCCGTCGTCGTGTCCGGCCGCTACTTCGCGTCGAACGCCCGCGCCCGCAGCGAACGCTCGATGCCGGCCTTGCCCTCGGAGACCAGGCGCAGCAGCGCGGGCGGGTGGTCACCGGCGAGGAACTCGTCGGCCGCCGCCACCGCCTCCTCGCTGATCTCCCACGTCGGGTACAGGCCGACCACCACGGTCTGGGCGACCTCGCTCGAGCGCCGCTCCCACACCGCCGGGATCTCCTCGAAGTACTTGCGCACGTAATCCTTCAGCAACTCGCCCTGGCCCGCGGGCGCGAATCCGCCCACGATCGCGCGGGTGGTGATGTTGGGGATGGAATCGTCGTTCATCACCTTCTGCCAGGCATCGGCCTTGACCTCGGCCTGCGGGCGCGCGGTCGCCGCGGTGGCGGCCTGCCGCTTGCCGGTCGCGGTCGGGTCGGCGGCCAGCTCGCGGTCGATGACCGGCGTCGCGAGGCCGTCGGCGTCGATCTCGCCCGCCGCGGCCAGCGCGCCGATCACCCGCCAGCGGAGGTCGGTGTCGACCACCAGGCCGGGCAGGCCGACCGTCGCCGGATCGCTGTCGAGCAGTTCGCGCAGCACCTCGGTGTGCCGGGCCTCCAGGCGCGCGCCGAGCAGCGCGTTGACGAAGGCCAGCTGGTGGTCCGAGCCCGCCTCGGCTTCGCGGGCCAGTTCCAGCAGCCGGTCGCCGAATTCGGTCCAGCCGACGCCCTCGGCCCAGGCCGGATCGGCGTAGCTGCCCAGCGCGGTGTGCGCCTGCATGAGCAGCCGCTGCACCACGCCGATCTCGGTCTCCGCGCCGATGCCGCGCTGCACCAGCGCGACGAAATCCCGGGCGCGCAACTCGGCCTGGCGGGTCATCTCCCAGGCCGCCGACCAGGCCAGCGTGCGCGGCAGCGGCTCGGCGATATCGCCGATGCGGTTGATCAGCACCTCGAGCGACTCGGGGTCGAGGCGCACCGAGCAGTAGGTGAGGTCGTCGTCGTTGATCAGCACGAACTTGCCGCGCGCGACACCGGTCAGCTCCGGCACCTCGGTGCGCTCGGTGGCGTCGAGGTCCAGCTCCACCCGGTGGGTGCGGACCAGCTTGCCGTCCACCTCGTCGTAGACGCCGATCGCCAGCCGGTGCACGCGCTGCTCACCCGCGCCCGGCTGCGCGCCTTCCTGCACCACCGCGAACGAGCTGAACGTGCCGTCCTCGCCGACCTCGAACTCCGGGCGCAGGATGTTCAACCCGGTGGTCTTGAGCCATTGCGCGCCCCAGCCGGACAGATCGCGGCCCGAGGACTTCTCCAGCGCGCCGAGCAGATCGTCGAAGGTGGCATTGCCGTAGGCGTGCTCGGCGAAGTAGTCGCGCAGACCGGCCAGGAAGGGCTCCAGCCCGACGTAGGAGACCAGCTGCTTGAGCACGCTGGCGCCCTTGGCGTAGGTGATGCCGTCGAAGTTGACCTCGACCGCGGCCAGATCCGGGATGTCGGCGGCGATCGGGTGGGTGGAGGGCAGCTGGTCCTGCCGGTAGGCCCAGGACTTCTCCACGTTGGCGAAAGTGGTCCAGGCGCTGGTGTATTCGGTGGCCTCGGCTTGGCACAGCACCGAGGCGAAGGTCGCGAAGGACTCGTTGAGCCACAGATCGTCCCACCACTTCATGGTGACCAGGTCGCCGAACCACATGTGCGCCATCTCGTGCAGCACGGTCTCGGCGCGGCGCTCGTAGGAGGCGCGGGTGACCTTGGACCGGAAGACGTAGTCCTCGAGGAAGGTGACCGCGCCCGCGTTCTCCATCGCGCCCGCGTTGAACTCCGGCACGAACAGCTGGTCGTACTTGCCGAAGGCGTAGGGCACGCCGAAGTTGCGGTGGTAGAAGCCGAAGCCCTGCTTGGTCTCGGTGAACAGTCGCTCGGCGTCCATGTGCTCGGCCAGCGAGGAGCGGCAGTACAGCCCCAACGGAATCTCGCCGTGCTCGTCGCGGTAGGTGTCGGTCCACTTCGCGTAAGGGCCGGCGATCATGGCGACCAGGTAGGTGCTCATCTTCGGCGTGGTGGCGAAGGTGTGGGTGGCCACCGTGCCGTCGTCGGTGCGCTCGCCCGGCCCGTTGGAGACCACCTGCCAGTCCAGTGGGGCGGTGGCGGTGATGTCGAAGGTGGCCTTGAGGTCGGGCTGGTCGAAGCAGGCGAACATGCGCTTGGCGTCGGCGGTCTCGAACTGCGAGTACAGGTAGACGCCGCCGTCGGCCGGGTCGACCATCCGGTGCAGGCCCTCGCCGGTGTGCGAGTACTCGCAGTCGGCCTCGACCACCAGTTCGTTGCGTTCGGCCAGGTCGGGCAGCGTGATACCGGTCGACTCGTCGTAGGAGCTCACGTCGAGCCCGACGCCGTTGAGTACGGCCGAGCGGACCCGGGCGGCGACGATGTCGACGAAGGTGCTCGCGCCCGGCTTCGCGGTGAACGTGACGGTGGTGCGCGACCCGAAGGTACTCGCCCCTTCGGACTGCTCGGTGAGGTCGAGTTCGATGCGGTAATTCTCGACGCCGACCGTGGCGGCGCGCTCGATCGCCTGGTCGCGGGTGAGATTCGGGGCGGACATGGAACTCCTTCGCTCTTCGACGAACACGGCACGAACGGTTCGCGGGTGGCGGCGCCGGAGCCGGGCCGTCCACACGGACTGTCGGCCCAACCCTATCGGCCGGCGGGACACCGGCGCTGCTCATCACCCGACAGCCGCGGCCGACTTCGCCGGGCTGTCCCGGGGCTGGCGGCACGGGGCAGGGGAGGGCGAGCGGTATTGTTTGCCTGCCCGATAGCCGGGCGGCAACCCACGGATTCGGAGGCTCGACGGTGAAGCATGTGCACGCCGGGAAGGTGCGTGACCTGTACGAGGACGGCGACACCCTGCTGCTGGTCGCCTCGGATCGGGTCTCGGTGTACGACGTGGTGCTGCCCACGCCGATTCCGGGCAAGGGCGCACTGCTGACCCAGCTGTCGAACTGGTGGTTCGAGTTCTTCACCGACATTCCCAACCACATCGTCTCGGCCGTCGACGTGCCCGAGGAGTTCCGCGGCCGCGGCGTGCGGGTCAAGCCGCTGCGGATGCTGGCGGTGGAGTGCATCGCGCGCGGCTATCTGACCGGTTCGGGCCTGAAGGAATACCAGGCCACCGGCACCGTGTCCGGGGTCGCGCTGCCACCCGGCCTGCGTGACGGCGACAAGCTGCCCGAGCCGATCTTCACCCCGACCAGCAAAGCCTCCGAGGGCCACGACGAGCCGATCACCTTCGCCGATGTGGGGAACCAGGAGGGCCGCGAGGTCGCCGAGGCACTGCGTGAACGCACCCTGGAGATCTACCGCCGCGGCGCCGAGCACGCGGCGGGCAACGGCGTCATCATCGCCGACACCAAAGTCGAATTCGGCTGGGACGGTGACGTGCTCACCCTCGGCGACGAGGTCCTCACCTCCGACTCCTCCCGGTTCTGGCCCGCCGACCAGTGGGAGCCCGGCCACCCGCAGCCCTCCTTCGACAAGCAGTTCGTGCGCGACTGGGCCACCTCCACCGGCTGGGACAAGGAGCCGCCCGGCCCGGAGGTGCCCGCCGATATCGTCGAGGCCACCCGGCGGAAGTACCAGGAGGCCTACGAGCTCATCACCGGCCGCGCCTGGAGCTGATCGCCACCTGCGCCGGGGCGGTCCTCGGGTTCGCGGTGACCCTGCAGGTGCTCGACTGGATCGCCATCGCCCGCGAGTCCGGCGGCTCGTGCGGGACCAGCAAGGGCATCAGTTACGGCGACTGTCCGCGCCACTGGGGCACCATCTTCGTCTCCTCGCTGTTCGGCCTGATGGCGGCTGTCCCGCTGCTGGTGTTCGCCGTGATCCGCTCCCGGCTTGGCGGTGCGGCGGCAGCCGTGGTCGCGGCGGTGTCGGCCGTCTACCCGGCCGCCGTCGTCTTCGGCCAGTTGCACGGCGACACCTGGGAATCGGCCTGGGCCGCGCCCTCGGATCGCACGGAAGACGGTGAGACGGCCGGGATCTGGCTCGGCGCGGATGATGCGGACATGCTCCCCGCCGGCCCCGACGTTCTCGCTGTCGCAGGCGATACAGCCGTCGCCCTCGGCGCGGACACCGTGCACGGTTTCGCCCTGCGCGACGGCGCGCCCCGCCGGCAGTTCCGGCTACCGGAATCGGCGTGCGGCGACCCGTGGCTGGCGGCCGGACGCCAGGTCGTCGTCGCGGTGGACCGCTGCACCGGTACCGAATCCGCCGACAGCGGACCGGCCCTGTGGGCCTTGGACCCCGCCACCGGTGCGGTGGCCTGGACCGCCGCCGTCCCCTTCGAGGGCACTCGCCGAGTGACCAGGATCGCCGCCGAGCCGCTCGTCCTGCACGTCGCCGAGAGCGGCAAGCGCGGCCGGTCCGCCTTCGTCGCCTTCGACGACACCGGCAGGGTCACCGCCACCGTCGACAGCGACGACTCCGAGTCGAGTTTCTCGTCCTTCGACGTGAGCGGCTTCGATGCCGCCCCGGTCACCTCACCCGGACGGTCGTCACCGGGAACACACTCGTCGCCACCGCGTCGGCCCAGGGCGAGACCGGCTACCGCCTCGTCGCCCACGACCTCGCCACCGGGGACCGGCTGTGGGTGAGCGACCAGTTGGAGGACGCGCCCGACGCCCTGGTCGCCGACGGCGACCGTGTGGTGGTGGTCGTCGACAACTTCCGGGTCCTCGGCCTCGGGGCGTTCGACCTGCGTACCGGCGCCGAATCCCATCTCGGCGTGGCCGTCGTCGAGCGACTGGCGTCCGCGATCCAGGTATTCGCCCTGCCCGAGGTCTACCTGGTGCTCGGCAGCGACGGCAGTGCGCCCTACCGGCCGTTGCAGGCCGTCGCGCGGCCGTGAGCCAGGCCATTCCGTGCCTGCCCGAGCCCGCCTGGACGGCCCGGCCGGCTGCCGGGACCAGTGCGCGAGCCGGGCGCGCCCACCGTCACAACGGCCGGGAGGTGTCGGCCAGCAGATGCGGGTCGACGGGCTCGCCCGCGGTGATCAGTTCCTTGATCCGGTCGGTCACGTCCCAGACGTTGACGTTCATCCCGGCCAGCACCCGGTTCGCCGGATCGAGCCAGAAGGCCACGAATTCCCGGCCGGCGGCATCCCCGCGCACCACCAGCCGCGTCCGGGCGCCGCGCGCGACGAAGCCGGTGTACTCCATGCCGAGGTCGTACTGGTCGGTGAAGAAGTAGGGCAATCGGTCGTAGGAGGCCTCGCGGCCGAGCATGGTC
Organism: Nocardia higoensis NBRC 100133; assembly: GCF_000308595.1. GTDB lineage: Bacteria > Actinomycetota > Actinomycetes > Mycobacteriales > Mycobacteriaceae > Nocardia > Nocardia higoensis. Next base: position 118,020 of record NZ_BAGA01000047.1, read on the forward strand.
GCCGCCGCGACTTCGGGCTGGTTGAGCGCGTTCGCCCAGTGCTCGACCCGCACGCGGGTGCCCAGGCTCGGATGGTCCTGTTCGGCGATGTCGCCGATCGCCACGATGTCGGGGTCGCTGGTGCGCAGGCCCGCGTCGACCAGCACGCCGCCGTGTGTCGCCAGCCCCGCCTGCCTGGCCAGGTCGAGGTCCGGCTCCGCACCGACGGCGATCAGCACCGCGTCGGCGGGCGTCGTCGTGCCGTCGGCCAGGCTCAGGCCGGTCGCGACGCCGTCGTCGTCGGTGGTGATCGCGTCGACCTGCACTCCCAGTCGCAGGTCGACGCCGTGCTCACGATGCAACTCGGCGAAAACGGTGCCCATCTCCGGGCCGAGCGGGCCGAGCAGGGGCAGAGCGGCGGTCTCCACGACGGTCACATCGCATCCGCGGGTGCGCGCGGCCGCGGCGACCTCCATGCCGATCCAGCCCGCGCCGATGATCGCCAGCCGGGCCCGCCGCTCCAGAAGTTCGGACAGGGCGCGGGCGTCGTCGATGGAGCGCAGGGTGTGGACATTCGGGGCGTCCGCGCCCGCGAGCCGCAGCCAGCGCGCCGAGGAGCCGGTGGCCAGCGCCAGTTTGTCGTAACGCAGGGTCGAGCGATCCGGCAGCGCAACTGTTTTCGCCGCCGCGTCGATGCCGGTCACGGCTGTGCCGAGCATGAGCTCGACATGGTGGTCGCGATACCACTGGGCTGCCTCGACGGTGAAGTCCGGCAGTTGCTTCTTGCCGAGCAGGAACTCCTTGGACAACGGTGGTCGCTCGTAGGGCAGATGCTCCTCGGCGCCGATGAGGGTGAGCGAGCCGTCGAAGTCGGCGGCGCGTAGCGCCCGAGCCAGTCCTGCCGCGGCGAGGCCGCCGCCCACGATCACGAAACGCCGATCCGAGGTCATCGCGAACTCCTTCGCTGCCGAGGGTCTCGTCGCCCTCGACCCTACTGTCACCAGGGCATTCGCGAGCTCGGTTCGCGATCGACCCACCGGAGAACCGGGCAGGGGCGGGTCGGCGGAACCGGGAACGAATCGGCGCCGAGGATGGTTGGCAGGAATGACGCGTGCGTCACTGCCGCGTCCGCCGACCGATCGAGAGGAACGACACGTGACCGAGACGGGCACAAAGAAAGATGTCGCCGATTTCTGGTTCGATCCGCTGTGCCCCTGGTGCTGGATCACCTCGCGCTGGATTCTCGAAGTCGAGAAGGTCCGCGACATCGAGGCGCGCTTCCACGTCATGAGCTTGGCGGTGCTCAACGAGGGCCGGGATCTGCCCGAGGAATACGTCGAGATGATGAAGTCCGCGTGGGGCCCGGTCCGGGTCGCCATCGCCGCCGCCGAGCAGCACGGCGACAAGGTGCTCCTGCCGCTCTACACCGCGATGGGCACCCGCATCCACGAGCGCAAGGACGAGTACGAGCGCGAGAACCGCGCGGAGTCGCTGCGCGCGGTAGTCGTCGACGCGCTCGCCGAGCTCGACCTGCCCGCCGACCTGATCGAAGCCGCCGACAGCACCGACTACGACGAGGCGCTGCGGGCCAGCCATCACGCGGGCATGGACGCGGTCGGCCCGGATGTCGGGACCCCGACCATCCACGTCAACGGCGTGGCATTCTTCGGCCCCGTGCTCTCGCGCATCCCGCGCGGCGAAGACGCGGGCAAGGTCTGGGACGGCGTCGTCGCGCTGGCCTCCTACCCGTACTTCTACGAGCTGAAGCGCACCCGCGACGAAGGCCCGATCTTCGACTGAGACTGCGCGCCCACCGGGCGGGTCGGGTGCCCGCTCGGGAACCGGCGCTCAGGCGACGGGCTGCGATGGCAGGCTGGGGACCTCGCCGTAGTGCGGCGCGCCTGTGCCGAATCCGGCGGGGCGCGGCGCGGGCCGCCAGAACAATTTGCCGTGCCTGCTGCGATCCCGCAGTGCCGACATCCGCCAGGTGAGCACCGGATGGCTGGACAGCGCGTTGGCCAGCCAGACGAATCCGCCCTTCTCGGTCGCGGCGCGGTCGGCCATCTCGTCGAACCCGACCAGCGTGTTGAGGTACTTGCCCGCGGCCAGCGTGCCCATCGCCGCGCTCGCGCCGGTGGCGCGGTGACAGTAGCCGTAGTTGTCGGCGGTGTACTCCTGCGCGCGGCTCAGCGACGAGCCGAGTATCGGCAGGAACGGCATCAGGAACATGCCCAGCTGCCGCCAGTACGAGACGTGCCCGGCCGCGATGTGGCCGACCTCGTGCCCGATGATGAACGCCAGCGCGTCGGGTTCGCGCGCCTGCCCGCCGACCTCGAACAGATCGCTGTAGACCACCACGAACCGCCGGAACCCGTGCCCGGAGGCGAAGGCGTTGATCTGGCCGTTGCCCAGCACGACATAGGCGTCGGGCGCTGTGCGCATCCCGAAGCGCTGCGCGGCCTCGGCCACCATGCGGTAACCCTCGGGGAACTGGGTCGGCGACATCTTCACGCCGCTCACCCGCTGGGTGGCGTAGTTGAGACCACGTCCGGCCCAGACCAGCAGCGGTGCGAAGACCAGCAGCAGCAGATAATCGCCCGGCGTGATGCCCTCCGCGATCGCGACGGCGAACATACCCAGCGCCACCACATACGCCACCGCGGTGCAGAGCACGACCAGCACCAGCAACGGGATCTCCCAGCTGTGCCGCGCGGGCATACCCCACGGCGCCAGCCCGCGCGGGCCGCGATCGGGCGCCGGGGCGAGCGGCGCGCCGTGGTACGGGGGAACGGACCGATACGAGGTGGTGGATCCGCCGGACGGTGGCTGTCCCCAGCCGGTCGCGGACGCGTAGGGATCGACGGGACCGCCCGGCGGCGGCGATGTCGGTTCGGGCGACTGCATGAAATGCACCTTATGCGGGGCCGGTCCCCGCTCGGAGCGCGCCCGGAACGACCTGCGACAATCGCTGCCATGCGCGTATACCTTGGTGCCGACCATGCCGGTTTCGAACTGAAGAATCACGTGAAGGCCCACCTCGAGCAGGCGGGTCACGATGTCGTCGACTGCGGCGCGCTGGAATACGACGCCCTCGACGACTACCCGGCCTTCTGCATCGAGGCCGCGCGCCGCACCGTCGCCGATCCGGGCAGCCTCGGCCTGGTGTTCGGCGGATCCGGCAACGGCGAGCAGATCGCGGCCAACAAGGTGCCCGGCGCCCGCTGCGCGCTGGCCTGGAGCGTGGAGACCGCGAAGCTGGCCCGCGAGCACAACAACGCCCAGCTGATCGGCATCGGCGGCCGCATGCACTCCACCGAGGAAGCGCTGGCCATCGTCGACGCCTTCGTCTCGACCGCCTGGTCGGAGGAGCCCCGTCACCAGCGTCGCATCGACATCCTCGCCGACTACGAGAAGACCGGCGAAGCCCCCGCGGTGCCCGCGTACTGAGTTCGCTCGATCCCGGGGGAGCACCATGCCGGAAGGGCACACCCTGCACCGGCTCGCCGACCAGCACCGACGGCTCTTCGCGGGCGGCACGGTGCGGGTGTCGAGCCCGCAGGGCCGGTTCGCCGAGGGCGCCGCGCTGGTCGACGGGCGGACGCTGGACGACAGCACAGCGCACGGCAAGCACCTGCTGCACCACTACGACAACGGTCTGACCGTGCACGTGCATCTCGGCTTGTACGGCGCGTTCCACGACGCGCCGCTGCCGATGGGCCCGCCGGTCGGCGCGGTGCGGATGCGGCTGATCGGCCGCGAGCACGGCACCGACCTGCGCGGCCCCGCCGCCTGTGAAGTACTGCTGCCCCCGCAGGTCGACGCGCTGCTGGCCCGGCTCGGTCCGGACCCGCTGCGCGCCGACGCCGATCCGGAGCAGGCCTGGCGGCGAATCAGCCGCTCGCGCAGGCCGATCGGGGCACTGTTGATGGACCAGAAGGTCGTCGCGGGCGTCGGCAATGTCTACCGCGCCGAAGTCCTTTTCCGGCACGGTATTTCGCCCTACCGTCCAGGCACCGAGATGGATGCCGAGGAGTGGAAGGCCATCTGGGCGGATCTGGTCGAGCTCATGCCGGTGGGCGTGGCCACCGGCCGTATGCACGTGGTGCGACCCGAACACGATCACGGTGAGCCGTCCTATGCGGCGGACCGCCCGCGCACCTATGTCTACCGCAGGCTTGGATCGGGTTGTCGGGTGTGCGGCTCACCGGTTGCCCACGCGGTGCTCGACGGCCGGAATCTGTTCTGGTGCCCGGAGTGCCAGCCGCGCTGATCTCCTCGGCTCCGGCGGTCGCGAGGTGCCGAACGAATTCGCGCCACGCCGTCCGACACTCCGTTTCAGCCGGCGACGGCCGCGTCGATACCCGTCTCGTCGGTGCCCGCGAACACGAATCGGCGCCCGCCGGCCGTCTTGGCCGAGTACATCGCGCGGTCGGCGCGGCGCAGCAGATCGGTGAAATCCGACCGGGTGCCCGGCGCGTCGAACGCGGTGCCGACACTGGCCGACACCGGGACCGGCCCGGCCGAGGACCACACCGGATCACGCAGGATGGCCACGATCCGGTGCGCGATCTCGGCGAGCGCGTCACCGTCGCGATTGACCGCGAGCACGAATTCGTCACCGCCGTAACGACAGATCACCGTATCGGGCGGACACGCCTCGCGTAGCCGGTTGGCCAGCTCCACCAGCACCTCGTCGCCGACGGCGTGCCCGTAGGAGTCGTTGATCTGCTTGAACCGGTCGAGGTCGATGAGCAGCAGGCCGACGCAGCTGGTCGGGTCTTCGGCCATCTGGCGCACCCGGTCCTGCAGCAGGGTGCGATTGGCGAGGTCGGTCAGCGCGTCGTGCGTGGCCTCGTGGCGCAGGCGGTGCTGGAGTGCGGCGATCTCCTGCACCCGTTTGGACACCTTCGCCGACAGGCTCTGCTCCTGCTGGGCGAGCGCGCGTTCCTGCAGCGCCTGGGCGTAACTGTCGATCGCCTGACTGGCCACGAACGGCCAGCGGGTGGCCACGAGCGAACCAGGCCGCCCCGAAGGGAACCCGAGCAGCCAGCGACTGGCCTGGGCCAGCATCCTGGTGCGCTCGAACGGCGGCTCGGCCATGCGCGCGCCGAGCATGCGCGCGGCGGGCACCGGAAACGGCTCGTACCTGGCCAGGTGCAACAGTCGTTCGACGATCTCGACGAGGACGGGTTCGAGCTGTTGCGGTGTGGTGTGCGAGCCCGGTTCGGAGCAGACCGCCCGCGCCCAGGCACGGCACATCGCGGCAACGGGGGGTTCGGTGTCGCTCGTCATCGCACCCACCGGCCCCGTTCGGTACTGCCACGCGGTAGTGCCCACCTCGTCAAGTGCACTGTCACCGCCCCCTTTCCAGATACCCCCGTCCGGCACATGGATCGTAGCAAGGTGTACGCCGCTGAAAAACGGCGTTCTACAACGAGTTTTCCACCGCTGAGCGCGACGATTCGGTGTGTGATCGTCTCAACAGGGACGGCATTACACCAGAATTCGGATTCGCTGGAGAGTCGCCGGGGACACGCCGTGGGTGTGTGGATCCGGGCGCCCCGCCCTGTCGTACGGACGGTCGACACCGGTGGCGCCGCCGGACGTGCTGCCCGGACACGCGGAGCGTCGCGAAACCGAAACCTGTTCTCGCTTGCCGGGGGGCTCTGGTAATCGGGGGGCGATTGGCGCAACGCGACGGTCATTCGGTACAGTCGGTGCGCACACGGCATCGTGGCGATCCCATCGATGTCGTATGCCTGCGGGCGTAGTTCAATGGTAGAACCTCAGCCTTCCAAGCTGATGGTGCGGGTTCGATTCCCGTCGCCCGCTCAACGCACGTTTCATCCTCGTCGGTTGCCTGCCGCCGCGAGGCCACGGGGTGTAGCGCAGCTTGGTAGCGCATCCGCTTTGGGAGCGGAGGGTCGCAGGTTCAAATCCTGTCACCCCGACCAACGTTCGAGGATCGCCACCCCGCCCCAGGGGGCGCGCGCCGGTGCGGGATTCCCGCACCGGTTCTCTCACAGACTCACTTCCGGCCAGGTCCACTCCGCCACCACCGGGATATCGGTGCCGTGCTCGCGGGTCCAGGCCCGCGCGGCCCAGCGGGCGTCGACCATCTCCTGCCGCAGGCCCGCCGCCTTCTCCCGCAGCGCGGGCACCCGGTCGATGACATCCATGACCAGGTGGTAGCGGTCCAGGTCGTTGAGCATGACCATGTCGAACGGAGTCGTGGTGGTGCCCTTCTCCTTGTAGCCGCGCACGTGCATGTTGTCGTGGTTGGTGCGCCGGTAGGTGAGGCGGTGGATCAGCCAGGGGTAGCCGTGGAAGGCGAAGATCACCGGACGATCGGTGGTGAACAGGGTGTCGAACTCGCGGTCGGGCAGGCCGTGCGGATGCTCGCCGGCCGGTGTCAGGCGCATCAGGTCGACGACATTGATCACGCGAACGCGCAAGTCCGGCAGGTGATGTCGCAGGATCGCGGCGGCGGCCAGGGTCTCCAGCGTCGGCACGTCGCCCGCGCAGGCGAGCACCACGTCCGGCGAGGTGCCCGTGAGGTCGTTGTAGCCCGCCCACTCCCAGACACCGAGCCCGCGCGCGCAGTGCACCGCCGCCTCGGGCACCGACAGCCACGCCTCCTGCGGTTGCTTGCCCGCGACCACCACGTTCACGAAATGGCGGGAGCGCAGACAGTGGTCGTAGGTCGAGAGCAGGGTGTTGGCGTCCGGTGGCAGGTAGACGCGCACGATCTCGGGCTTCTTGTTCAGCACCACGTCCAGGAAGCCCGGATCCTGGTGGGTGAAGCCGTTGTGGTCCTGGCGCCACACGTGGGAGGACAGCAGATAGTTCAGGCTCGGCAGCGGCCGCCGCCACGGCACCGCGGCGCTGGCGTCGAGCCACTTGGCGTGCTGGTTGAACATGGCGTCGACGATGTGCACGAACGCCTCGTAGCAGGTGAACACGCCGTGCCTGCCGGTGAGCAGATAGCCTTCGAGCAGGCCCTGGCACAGATGCTCGGAGAGCACTTCGATCACCCGGCCGGTGCGGTCCAGGGCGACGTCGTTCGCGCCGATCTCCGCCTGCCAGTTGCGGCCGGTGACCTCGAGGATGTCCTGGAGCCGGTTGCTGGCCAGCTCGTCCGGGGCGAAGGTGAGGAAGTTGTCGGGATTGTGCCGGGTCACCTCGCGCAGCCAGCCGCCGAGCACCCTGGTCGCCTCGACCTTCGACCCGCCCGGCGTGCGCACCTTGACGCCGAACTCGCGCCAGTCCGGCAGCCACAGATCGCGCACCAGCGTGCCGCCGTTGGCGACCGGGTTGGCGCTCATCCGCTGGTCACCCTCGGGCGCCAGTGCGAGCAACTCCGGCACCGGCCTGCCCTCGTCGTCGAACAGCTCCTCGGGTCGGTAGGACCGCAGCCACTGCTCCAGCACCGCGCGATGGGCGTCGTCGGTGCGCGCGGCCGGCAGCGGCACCTGGTGGGCGCGGAAGGTGCCCTCGACCTGCTCGCCGTCGACGACCGGGGGACAGGTCCAGCCCTTCGGCGTGCGCAGGATGATCATCGGCCAGGCGGGCCGCGAATCCGCGCCGTCGACGCGGGCGGCCCGCTGCACCTCGTGGATGCGGCGCACGCAGGTGTCCATCGCGGCGGCCAGATCCTGGTGCACGGCGGCGTGGTCGTCACCGGCGACCACGATCGGGTCGTAGCCGTAGCCCTCGAACAGGCTGATCAGCTCGTGTTCGGGGATGCGGGCGAGGAGGGTGGGGTTGGCGATCTTGTACTCGTTGAGCGCGAGGACGGGCAGTACCGCGCCGTCCCGGCCGGGATTGATGAACTTGTTCGCGTGCCAGCTCGCCGCCAGCGGGCCGGTCTCGGCCTCGCCGTCGCCGACGACGCAGAACACCGTCAGGTCCGGGTTGTCGAGGGCGGCGCCGAACGCGTGCAGCAGCGAATAGCCCAGCTCGCCGCCCTCGTGGAAGGATCCCGGCGTCTCCGGCGCGCAGTGGCTCGGCACGCCGCCGGGGAAGGAGAACTGGGCGAACAGGGCGCCCATCCCGGCGCCGTCGCGCGGGATGTGGCTGTAGAGCTCGGAGTAGGCACCCTCCAGCCAGGCGCAGGCATTGGGCCCCGGCCCGCCGTGACCGGGCCCGGCGACGAACACCGCGTCGAGGCCGTGCTCGCGGATCACCCGATTACCGTGCACCCACACCAGATTCAGCCCGGGCACGGTGCCGAAATGGCCGAGCAGGCGCGGCTTGATGTGCTCGGGCCGCAACGGCTCGGTGAGCAGCGGATTGGCGCGCAGATAGATCTGCCCGACCGACAGATAGTTGGCCGCGCGCCACCACGCGTCCAGCGCGGCGAGTTCCTCCCGGTTCAACGGGCCGGGGGCATCGCCGAGATCGTAGGCGCGCGGGGCGATCGTGTCGCCGAACCGCGTTCCCGCCGACGAGACGGGATCGTCCGCGGCGGTGTCGACACCGGCTGCGGTGGTCTCGGTCGTGACTGGCCGTTGCGTCATGTGGATTTCTCCTCGCGAACGCGTTCGCGGCGGTCCCGGCCGGGTCGCCGCGGTCCTCATCGCCGGTCGCCCGGCCTGGCCGAACACCGTCGCGGGGATGGACGGCGCACGCATCGGCCAGCCTACGCACCTCGACGCCATCCGGCAGGCCGACGAGCGTGCGCGGGCGTGCCGGGCGGGCAGGCGGATTCGGCGCGCGGGCGCCGGTGGTCTAGGGTCCGCCGCATGCAGAATCTCGCCAGGATCATCGGGATCGGCACTGTCGCCGCGGCCGCGTTCGCGCTCACCGCCTGCGGTTCCGACGACTCCGACAGCGCCGTCGGCGCGACCTCCACCACCTCTGTGCGCGCCACCACGCAGGCCCCGGCCGCGACCCCGGCCCCGGCCGCGCAGTCACACGGCCGCGAGTGCACCGCCGCCGACATCGCGGTCGCCGGCGGCTTCGGTGAGAATCCCACGATCACCCTGCCCGACGACTGCGACGCGCCCACCCGGCTGATCGTCGAGGACCTGGTCCCCGGCAGCGGACCGGGCGCCCAGCCCGGCCAGGAGCTGACCATGAACTACTCGCTGGTCGCCTGGTCGAATGGGGAGAAGCTGGACAGCTCCTTCGACCGCGGCGAGCCGTTCGGGCTCATCCTCGGCGCCGGCCAGGTCATTCCCGGCTGGGAGCAGGGCCTCGAGGGTGTCCAGGAGGGCGCGCGCCGGCTGCTGATCATCCCGCCGGAGCTCGGCTACGGCGCGCGCGGCAGCGGCGGCGTCGAGCCGAACGAGACGCTGGTCTTCGTGACCGACGCGGTCGGCGTCGGCAAGTAACAGTCCACGGGGCGGCTGCCGCCCCGGCAGGCGATTGCAGTCCTCGGACACCGGTCAACTACCCTGGTCGGGATGCGTCACGCGCGCCCCGGCCGGGAGTCGCGCCCCCGAGTCCGAACGAACAACGAACCAAGGAGCATGTCCGTGAAGAGCACCGTCGAGCAGCTGAGCCCGACCCGGGTCCGGATCAATGTCGAGGTGCCCTTCGAGGAACTGAAGCCGGACTTCGATCGCGCCTACAAGGCCCTGGCCAAGCAGGTGCGCATTCCGGGCTTCCGCCCCGGCAAGGCCCCGGCCAAGCTTCTCGAGGCCCGTCTCGGCCGCGGTGCGATCCTGGAGCAGGTCGTCAACGACGTGCTGCCGGGTCGCTACAGCGAAGCCGTCACCACCGCCGAGGTCAAGGTCATCGGCCAGCCCGAGATCGAGATCACCAAGATCGAGGACGGCCAGGAGCTGGCCTTCAGCGCCGAGGTCGATGTGCGCCCGGAGATCGCGCTGCCGGACTTCTCCGAGCTCGAGGTCACCGTCGACGCCTTCACCATCGGTGACGAGGACATCGAGGAGCAGCTGAACTCGCTGCGTCAGCGCTTCGGCACCCTGACCGGCGTCGAGCGCCCGGTGCAGGACGGCGACTTCGTCTCCATCGACCTGTCGGCCACCGTGGACGGCGTGGAGGTGCCCGAGGCGGCCACCACCGGCCTGTCCCACGAGGTCGGTTCCGGTCAGCTGATCGAGGGCCTGGACGAGGCCGTGACCGGGCTGTCGGCCGGCGAGTCCAAGGAGTTCACCTCGACCCTGGTCGCCGGTGAGCACGCGGGCAAGGAAGCCGTCATCACCGTGACCGTGCAGTCGGTCAAGGAGCGCGAGCTGCCCGAGGCCGACGACGAATTCGCCCAGCTGGCTTCGGAATTCGACACGATCGAGGAGCTGAAGACCGACCTGCGCGCTCGCGTCGAGCGGGTGAAGAAGGTCGAGCAGGCCGGCGCGATCCGCGACAAGGTGCTCGAGGCACTGCTGGAGAAGACCGAGGTCCCGCTGCCCGAGAAGGTCGTCCAGGCCGAGATCGACGCCGTGCTGCACGACGCGGTGCACGGCTTCGACCACGACGAGGACAAGCTGGCCGAGGCGCTCGAGGCGCAGGGCTCCAGCCGCGAGGAGTTCGACTCCGACACCAAGGAAGCGGCCGAGAAGTCGGTGAAGACCCAGCTGCTGCTGGACGCCATCGCCGAGGCCGAGAAGACCCAGGTCGGCCAGGAAGAGCTGACCGAGCGGATCCTGTTCCAGGCCCAGCGCTACGGCATGGCCCCGGAGCAGTTCATCCAGCAGGTGCAGCAGGCCGGTCAGCTCGGCGCGGTGTTCGCCGATGTGCGCCGCGGCAAGGCGCTGGCCGGTGTGGTCGGCCAGGCCAAGGTGACCGACTCCGAGGGCAATGTGGTCGACACCGCCGAGATGTTCGGCGAGCCCGCCTCCGAGAGCGACACCGAGGGTGAGACCTCGAACGAGGCCGCTGCCGATCAGGAGAAGGTCGCCACCGATTCGGAGTGAACACTCCGGTCGGATCGAGCCGGTTCGCGATGCGCCGGCTCGGTGTGGCCTAGTGTTGCGCGCGAACGCGCAACTCGTTCCGCTGTGAGCGAAGAGGGGCGGTACCGGGAGTTCGGTGCCGCCCCGCTTCGTTAATGTGTGTGACGACGAACCAGTGTTGATGGCTGTAGGCGATGGTGGCGGTAGGGTCCGGGGACTCCCGGAACTCGGAGGTCACTGGAGGCACAGCACTCGGCAACGAGCCGGTGAGAAGAGAAGGCAGGTATCCGTGACAAAGAACCAGGCAGGGGTCATGACATCCGCGACTGCTGGTCTCAACCTCAGTGATTCGGTGTACGAGCGCCTGCTCCGCGAGCGCATCATCTTCCTCGGCACCCAGGTCGACGACGACATCGCCAACAAGCTGTGCGCGCAGATCCTGCTGCTCTCGGCCGAGGACCCGACCCGCGACATCTCCCTCTACATCAACTCGCCCGGCGGCTCGGTGACCGCGGGCATGGCGATCTACGACACCATGCAGTTCGCCGACTGCGACATCCGCACCGTCGGAATGGGTCTGGCCGCCTCGATGGGCCAGTTCCTGCTCACCGCGGGCACCAAGGGCAAGCGCTACGCCCTGCCGCACGCGCGGATCATGATGCACCAGCCGTCGGCGGGCATCGGCGGTACCGCCGCCGACATCGCCATCCAGGCAAAGCTTTTTGCGGAGAACAAGCAGGAGCTCAACAAGCTGCAGGCCGAGCACACCGGGCAGACGGTCGAGCAGATCGAGATCGACGCCGATCGCGACCGCTGGTTCACCGCACAGCAGGCGCTGGAGTACGGCTTCATCGATCACGTGGTCAGCCACGCGAACCAGGCCAGCGGCGTAGGCAGCTGAACGACTGCCGGCCCGCGGGCCGGCCGCACCGTTGCAGCCGTCGATTGATCACACAGACTCTGGAGACGAAATGGCTCTGATCGACCCCCGCGCCGGGCTGTCCGGCATCGCGCCGTCCTCGCCTCAGGCGCGCTACATCCTGCCCGAGTACATCGAGCAGACCGCCACCGGAACCCGGCAGTGGAACCCCTACGCCAAGCTGTTCGACGAGCGCATCATCTTCCTCGGCAACCAGGTCGACGATGTCTCCGCCAATGATGTGATGGCCCAGTTGCTGGTGCTGGAATCCCAGGATCCCGACCGTGACATCACCATGTACATCAACTCGCCCGGCGGCTCGTTCACCTCGCTGATGGCCATCTACGACACCATGCAGTACGTGCGCGCCGACGTCGCGACCGTCTGCCTGGGCCAGGCCGCCTCGGCGGCGGCCGTGCTGCTCGCCGCGGGCACCCCCGGCAAGCGCGCCTGCCTGCCCAATGCCAGCGTGCTCATCCACCAGCCGTCCTCGGGCGGCATCCGCGGCCAGGTCTCCGATCTGGAGATCGCCGCGGCGGAGATCGAGCGCATGCGCACCGCGATGGAGCAGACCCTGTCGCGGCACACCGGCAAGTCCGCCGAGGAGATCCGCAAGGACACCGATCGCGACCGCTACCTGACGGCCGAGCAGGCCAAGGAATACGGCATCGTCGATCACGTCTTCGGTTACCGGAAGCTCAGCGCGCAGCCCTGAGCGATCCGCGTCGTTTCTCGTACCGGCCGGACGACACGCCGAATGGCGCGTCGCCCGGCCGGTGCCGAAAACGGCCTGCGAACGGTGGAATATCGCCGCTACCGTGAGAACTCGCACAACCCCGGCGAGAAACATGCTCGAGTTGTCGACCTCCGTCGTGCTCACCGGGTACGGTCGACCTAGGACCTTTGCTCTGGGACGACGGAATACTCGCCCCGCCGGAATTGCTCGCAGTGTTCGTGATACACCGGGCCGGGCGGCCGGCCGGGGCGGCCCGGACGGATGGTTGCACGCGGACAAGGAAGTAGGGACCCACGAGATGGCGCGCATCGGAGACGGCGGCGATCTGCTGAAGTGCTCGTTCTGCGGAAAGAGTCAGAAGCAGGTCAAGAAGCTCATCGCGGGGCCAGGCGTGTACATCTGCGACGAGTGCATCGATCTGTGCAACGAAATCATCGAGGAAGAACTCGCGGAATCCAGCGAGGTCAAACTCGACGAATTGCCCAAACCCGCCGAGATCAGAGAGTTCCTGGAGAACTACGTGATCGGCCAGGACGCGGCCAAGCGCACGCTCGCCGTCGCTGTCTACAACCATTACAAGCGCATCCAGGCCGGCGACAAGAGCCGCGACAGCCGGGGTGAATCGGTCGAGCTGACCAAGTCCAACATCCTCATGCTCGGTCCCACCGGTTGCGGCAAGACCTACCTGGCGCAGACGCTGGCGAAGATGCTGAACGTCCCGTTCGCCATCGCCGACGCCACCGCGCTCACCGAGGCGGGCTATGTCGGCGAGGATGTCGAGAACATCCTGCTGAAGCTGATCCAGGCCGCCGACTACGACGTCAAGCGCGCCGAGACCGGCATCATCTACATCGACGAGGTCGACAAGATCGCCCGCAAGAGCGAGAACCCCTCGATCACCCGCGATGTCTCCGGCGAGGGCGTCCAGCAGGCGCTGCTGAAGATCCTGGAGGGCACCCAGGCCAGCGTGCCGCCGCAGGGCGGGCGCAAGCACCCGCACCAGGAGTTCATCCAGATCGACACCACGAACGTGCTGTTCATCGTGGCGGGCGCGTTCGCGGGCCTGGAGAAGATCATCTCCGATCGCACCGGTCACCGCGGCATCGGCTTCGGCGCGGAGGTCCGCTCCAAGGCCGAGATCGACACCACCGATCACTTCGCCGAGGTGATGCCCGAGGATCTGATCAAGTTCGGTCTGATCCCCGAGTTCATCGGCCGTCTGCCGGTCGTCGCCTCGGTGACGAACCTGGACAAGGAATCGCTGGTCAAGATCCTCTCCGAGCCGAAGAACGCGCTGGTCAAGCAGTACATTCGGCTGTTCGACATGGACGGCGTCGAGCTGGAGTTCTCCCAGGACGCGCTGGAGGCGATCGCCGATCAGGCCATCCTGCGCGGCACCGGCGCCCGCGGTCTGCGCGCCATCATGGAAGAGGTCCTGCTGCCGGTGATGTACGACATCCCCAGCCGCGACGACGTCGCCAAGGTGGTCGTCACCGCCGATACCGTCAACGACAACGTGCTGCCGACCATCGTGCCCCGCAAGCAGCAGCGCACCGAGCGCCGCGACAAGTCCGCCTGAGTCACCGGCGGGACAGACGAGCCGACGCCGTACCGGAAGCCTCCGGTACGGCGTCGGTCTTTTCCGGGGTCTATCGGTGGCAGGCGGCGCATGCGGGGGTCCGAAGCGAGCCCGGCATGCGTACGGGTGCCGTGAAGCAAGGCAGTACGGCGCCTGGTACGGGCTGGGAACGTCGTCGGTCCCGGGCGGCCCTCATGGTTCTCCGTTGAACACTGGCCCTGCGGGGTACTGCTGTGGAGTGTGTCGGTCCTCACAGGTATGGCGTTACGCTGGTCGTATCGGCCGCACGTGCACCACGCGCGCGGGCAATGACGCGCCGACCTGGGAAACTCCGCTATCGATCCGACCGGTGTGTCTGCGTCGGTCTGTCGGTGGCGTGCTGTTTACTCGGTGCGGTCAAACCAGAGGTTCGAGTGACGAGTGAAAGCGGAGGAGAAATGGCACTGCCCACGATGACCGCCGAACAACGCACCGAGGCGTTGGCCAAAGCGGCCGCGGTTCGTAAGGCGCGCTCGGAACTGATCGGCAAGGTCAAGGCCGGCAAGGTCTCCGTCGCGGACCTGCTCGCGAAGGCGGATTCCGACGACCTGGTCAAGAAGACGAAGGTGGCGGCCGTGATCAAGGCGCTGCCCGGTGTCGGGCCGGTCAAGGCCGCCAAGCTGCTGGACCAGGCGGAGATCCCCGAGGATCGGCGCATCGGCGGCCTCGGCGCTCGTCAGCGCGCTGCGCTGCTCGAGGCACTGAACGTCTGATCCCGGCGGCCTGATCCGGCACCACCCTCGCGGCCCTCTTGCACAGGGTCGCGACGGATTCGCCCGGCCCGGCGGGGAATGCGGGCCGGGCGAGCTACCCGGAACAGTTCAGGCCGACTTGGTGTCGGCCGCGGCGGCGCGCACCCGGTGCGCGGCGCTGTAGATGTTCATGGTCTCCCCGCGCAGGAAGGCGACGAGGGTGAGGCCGGTTTCCACGGCGAGATCGACGGCCAGCGAGCTGGGCGCCGACACCGCGCCCAGCAGCGGGATTCCCGCCATCACGGCCTTCTGCGCCAGTTCGAAGGAAGCCCGCCCGCTCACGATCAGCACCAGGTCCGCGGCGGGCACCCGGTTCTCCCGCACGGCCCAGCCGATGACCTTGTCGACGGCGTTGTGCCTGCCGATGTCCTCCCGCACGGCCAGCACCCTGCCGTCGGCGGTGAACAGGCCCGCCGCGTGCAGCCCGCCGGTCGCGTCGAAGACCGACTGGTGTTCGCGCAGGGTGAGCGGCATCTGTGCGAGCGCGTCGGGGGTGACCGACGGGCCCGGATCGGGTTGCGGGAAGCGGCTGTTCGAGCGGACCTCGTCGAGTGCTGTCTTGCCGCAGAGGCCGCAGGCGCCCGTGGTCAGCAGATGGCGGGTGTGCACCTGGGCGGGCACGCGCAGTTCGACATCCAGGACGTTGTAGGTGTTGCGGCCCTCGTCGTCGGTGCCCGCGCAGTAGCGAGCGCTCACCACGTCCTCGGCCGAGCCGATCATGTTCTCGCTCAGCAACAGGCCGTGCACCAGGTCGATGTCGTTGCCCGGGGTACGCATGGTGACCGTCAGAGACCTGCCGCCGACCCGGATCTCCAGGGGTTCCTCGACGGCCAGCGTGTCCTGGCGCCGGGTCTCGCCGGCCGAGGAGAGCCGCAGCATCCGCCGCCGGGCGGTGACCCGCCCGCTCACGCGCCCTTCCCGTCGTGCACGTGGGGTTCGAGGCGGATGACCACGGCCTTGGAAACGGGTGTGTTGGAGCGTTCGGCGACGTGGTCGAGCGGCACCAGGGGATTGGTCTCGGGATAGTAGGCCGCCGCGTTGCCGCGCGGCGTCGCGAAGGGGACGATCCGGAATCCGCGGACCCGCCGCTCGATCCCGTCGGTCCACTCGGTGACGAGATCGACCAGATCACCGTCCGAGAAACCGAATTCGGTGATGTCGTCGGGATGCACCAACACCACTTTGCGTCCGCCGCGCACACCGCGATAACGATCGTCGAGGCCGTAGATGGTGGTGTTGTACTGGTCGTGGCTGCGCAGGGTCTGCAGCACCAATCTGCCCTCGGGGACCGGGATCCAGGTGATCTCGTTCACCGCGAAATTGGCTTTGCCTGTGCTGGTGGAGAATTCGCGACTGTCGCGCGGGGGATGTGGCAACACGAATCCGTTGCGCTGCCTGACCCGGGTGTTGAAGTCGTCACAGCCGGGGACCACACGGGAGATGGCGTCGCGGATGGCGTCGTAATCCTCGCGGAATCGGGCCCACGGCACGGGATGTCCGGGGCCGAGCAGTTCGGTGGCCAGTTCGCAGACGATGGCGATCTCGCTGCGCAACTGATCGCTCACCGGCTTCAGCCGCCCGGTCGACAGGTGCACCATCGACATCGAATCCTCCACCGACACCGAGCGGCGCACGCCGTTGTGCACGTCCTCGTCGGTGCGCCCGAGAGTGGGCAGGATCAGCGCGGTGCGGCCGTGCACGACATGGCTGCGGTTGAGCTTGGTGGAGATCTGCACGGTGAGCGAGCAACTGCGCAACGCGGCCTCGGTGATCTCGGTGTCGGGGGTGGCGGAGACGAAATTGCCGCCCATCCCGACGAATACCTTCGCCCGGCCGTCGCGCATCGCCCGGATCGCGTCGACGGTGTCGTAGCCGTGCTTGCGCGGGCTGGTGATGCCGAACTCCCGGTCGAGTGTGTCGAGGAAGGTGTCGGGCACCTTCTCCCAGATGCCCATGGTGCGATCGCCCTGCACATTGGAGTGCCCGCGTACCGGGCACAGGCCCGCGCCCGGCTTGCCGATCATGCCGCGCATGAGCAGCACATTGGTGGCTTCCTCGATGGTGGCGACCGCGTGCTTGTGCTGGGTCAGGCCCATCGCCCAGCAGACGATGATGCGCTGCGATCCCGCGATCAGATCCGCGGTGTGCCGCAACTGATCGAGGGTGAGCCCGGTGGCGGTCTGCACGGTGTCCAGGTCCACCGCGCGGGCGTGGGCCTCGTAGGCGTCGAACCCCGCGCAACTGGCGTCGATGAATTCGCGATCGACGATCGTGCCCGGCGCCCGGTCCTCGGCCTCGAACAGCAGTCTGCCCAGGCCCTGGAACAACGCCAGGTCGCCGCCGAGGCGGATCTGCAGGAAATCGTCGGCCAGGTCGACGCCGGTGCTGAGGCCGCGCACGGTCTGCGGGTCGCGGAAACCGAGCAGGCCGGTCTCCGGCAGGGGGTTGACCGCGACGATCCGGGCGCCGTTGGCCTTCGCCCCGGCCAGCGCGCTGAGCATCCGCGGATGGTTGGTGCCCGGGTTCTGGCCCGCGACGATGATGAGATCGGCCGCGCCGAAGTCGTCGATGGTCACCGAGCCCTTGCCGATCCCGATGGAGGAGATCAGCGCGGTGCCCGACGACTCGTGACACATATTGCTGCAGTCGGGGAGATTGTTCGTCCCGAAACTGCGCACCAGTAGTTGGTAGAGGAACGCGGTCTCGTTGGCGGTGCGCCCGGAGGTGTAGAAGAGGGCCTGGTCCGGGGAGTCGAGCGCGCGCAGCTCTTCGGCGATGAGGCGGTAGGCCTCCTCCCAGCGGATCGGGTGGTAGTGCGTGTTGCCCGGGCGCAGCACCATCGGGTGGGTCAGCCTGCCCTGCTGACCGAGCCAGTAGCCGGACTTCTCGGCCAGCTCGGTGACCGGGTGCGCGGCGAAGAACTCCGGTGTGACCGTGCGCAGCGTGGCTTCCTCGGCCACCGCCTTCGCGCCGTTCTCACAGAATTCGGCGGGCCTGCGGTGGCCGCTCGGCTCCGGCCAGGCGCAACCGGGACAGTCGAATCCGTGCACCTGGTTCACCCGGGCCAGGGTGCGCGCGGTACGCAGCACGCCCATCTCCTCGACCGAGCGCTTCAGTGCCACCGCGACCGCGGTGACGCCCGCCGCCTGCGTCTTGGGCGACGAGACTTTCAACTCGGACTCGTCGATGTCCTCCGTGGGTCCCTGGCGATGCATGGCTTCATTGTCCTCTCGACCGATACCGGACGCGTGGCGGCGTCCGGTCGATGCATCGTAGGACGGGGTGTGCGCGCGATCTCAGTAGCGTCGCGGATAGGCCGCCAGCGGACGGACGGGTGGCCGGTGGGTCAGGATCTTCTGCCCGAGCCGCATCCGCCAGCCCGGCGCCAGTTCCACCGCGGTGTCGCCGACGCGAGTCCACTGCTCGGTGCCCGGGGCGGCGATGTAGGTGCCGCCCGAGGTGCCCGCATCCCGGACGTAGACCACGCCGTCCTCGACGGTGACGTAGGCGTGCACCCGGGAGACGTGCCGGTCGCGGGGCAGGGTCAGGGGCGCGGCCGTGCCGGAACGGACCGCCTCGTCGCCGGAGGGGTTGCGGCCGACCACGTACCCGCGATCCAGCGGATAGATGACGTCCTCGAAAACGAGCGCGCCCGGCGGCTCCGGCAGGCTCGGCGGACGCAGTGGGACGACGCGTCCCCACTGGTTGGGGCCGGAAGCATGCGCACCGGGGTAGGCAGGTCCGGGCGCGCTCGCCGGGGCCTGGTGCGTGCTCGCGCGCGAGGCGAAGTAGTCCTGCCGCGGGGGTTGCTCCGTCTCCGACCAGGCCAGGGGCGAAGGGGTGACCGGGCGGCGGCCGGTATCCCGGAGACGGCTGTGATCGGCGGCGAGTGCGTCGAAGCCCGCGGGGGCGGTGGCGGGCAGGTCGGCGGTGCGCGGGCCTGCCGGTTCGG
>NZ_BAGA01000046.1 GCF_000308595.1 Nocardia higoensis NBRC 100133
GAAGGTGCGTCGGTCATGGCGTCCTACGCGGTGGGGTCACGACGTGCGTCGCCGGGTGCCCGGCGCCCGGTCTGGCCGGGCATGATCACGCCGGGGGCGGCGCCGGGCGGACGCGGGCGCAGAGGCTCGCCCGGGCACGGCAGCCTGGCGAAGCGCCGGCGGCGCGGACGGCCGCCGCGACGACGCAGACCCTGGCTGGTCACCGCGGTGGCGCTGGGCGTCTCGCTGTCGGCGGCGGCGGTCGTGCTGGCCTATGTCTCCACCGCCCCCGGGCCCCGGCAGTCCGCGACCGTGGCCGACCCGGTGCTCGGCGGCGGACCCGGGTGCGAACCGCTGCGCACCCCGGAACTGGTGCGCGGCAACGGCACCGGTTCGGCGGCGAGCGGGCCCGACGCGGTGCTCGCCTTCCAATACGCCTACTACGTGACCCGCTCCGGCGCCGAGGCCCGCGCGATCACCACCCGTGACGCCGCGGTGTCGTCCGCCGAGGTGATCGACGCGGGCATCGCCTCGGTGCCGCCGGACACCAGGCACTGCGTGCTCATCTCCCCGCTGCCGGACGGCAGGCTGGACGTGGTGCTCACCGAGGTCCGCCCCGACGGCGCCGTCAAGACCTATCGCCAGTTCGTCACGGTGGCCGAGCGCGCCGACGGCGTCCTCATCACCCGGATCGGGCCGCCGGACCGGTAACTCGTGCGGGACCGGGCGATCTCGCCGGCGCCGCCGATTTCGCGGCGTCCGGCCGGAACGACCAACTGCCCGCCGGGTTCCGGGTTGTGGACCACCGGCCGCCCGGGCCGGTGAACGCCGCCGTGGAATCGCTTCGCGAACCACCTTCGCGGGCAGGTGGCCGCTGGGAGATGGCTGCGCGAACCGCCCTCGATCGGGATCGACTCTGATACATTTTCGTATCGGATACATCGGTGTATCGAACGCGGTGCATATCGGCGGCAGCGGCGCGATGTCGGGCCCGCCGATCGGACGGCGGAGCACGCGACTGCCGCTAGGAGGAACCGTGACGGCGGCAGCACAGGCCGGAGATCCGCGGACGAGCGCCGCGTCCCCGGCGCCCGTGCGTAAGGCGGCGGCCGACAAGCCGCCGAGCCGACGACGGGTGCGCACCCGCGATCGCCTGCTCGCCGCGGCCTACGAGGTCTTCGCCGAGGAGGGGTTCGGCCGCGCGAGCGTGGAGCGGGTGTGCGAACGGGCCGGTTTCACCCGTGGTGCGTTCTACTCGAACTTCACCTCCCTCGACGAGCTGTTCCTGGCGATGTGGGAGCAGCGCTCGGCGGCCCTGCGCGAGGATCTGCGCGCGGCGCTGGACGCCCTGGCCGTCGACGGTCCCACCGATGTGCGCGCGGCGGTGGCGGGTCTGCTGGCGGCGGTGCCGCTGGAAGAGGCCTGGTTCCGGATCACCGCCGAATTCACCGCGCACGCGCTGCGCACCCCCGATCTGCGCCGGGTGATGGCCGAGCGGGAGGAGGCCATCGTGGCCGCGCTGGCCCCGACCGTCGGCGCGGCGCTGCGCCGGGCCGGGCGCACCGTCGCCGATCCCGTGGCGCTCGGTCAAGCGCTGGTGGCCGTGCACGACGGCACGGCCACGCAGGTGTTGATGGAGCCGGGCAACCGGACGGTCCTGGGTCGGCGTGCCGACCTGTTCTGCCACGTCGTGCTGGCCTACAGCACGCCAATCGAAGGATGACGATGAGCACAAGCGAATCCGCGCACGCGGCCGGCCACGACGACGAGGTGATCGTGGTCGGTGCGGGCCTGGCCGGTCTGGTCGCCGCCCACGAACTGGCGCTGGCCGGTAAGAAGGTGCACCTGCTCGACCAGGAGAACCGCAACAACCTCGGCGGTCAGGCGTTCTGGTCGCTGGGCGGGCTGTTCATGGTCGACACCCCCGAGCAGCGCAGGCTCGGCATCAAGGACTCCTACGAGCTGGCCTGGCAGGACTGGCAGGGCTCGGCCGGTTTCGACCGCGAGGACGAGGACCACTGGGCCCGCCGGTGGGCCCAGGCCTATGTACGCTTCGCCGCCACCGAGAAGCGGGACTACCTGCGCGCGCTCGGACTCCGGGTCACCCCGCTGGTCGGCTGGGCCGAACGCGGCGGCGGCGCCGCCGACGGTCACGGCAACTCCGTGCCGCGCTTCCACCTCACCTGGGGCACCGGTCCCGAGGTGGTGCGGGTGTTCGCCGAACCGGTCCTGGCCGCCGAACAGCGCGGGCTGGTCCGGTTCAGCTTCCGGCACCGTGTGGACGAACTGATCGTCGAGAACGACGCGGTGGTCGGAGTGCGCGGCAGCGTGCTCGAGCCCACCGATCTCGAGCGCGGCAAGGCGTCCTCGCGAACGGTCGTCGGCGACTTCGAATTCCGGGCGAAGGCCGTGGTGGTGACCTCCGGCGGCATCGGCCACAATCACGCCCTGATCCGGCAGAACTGGCCGGTGGATCGGCTCGGCCCGTGCCCGGAGACGATGATCTCGGGCGTGCCCGCGCACGTGGACGGGCGGATGCTGGCGATCTCGGAGGCCGCGGGCGGTGCGATCGTCAACCGCGACCGCATGTGGCACTACACCGAGGGCATCCACAACTGGGATCCGATCTGGCCCGACCATGCCATCCGCATCATCCCCGGCCCGTCCTCGCTGTGGTTCGATGCCAACGGAAAGCGGCTGCCCGCGCCGTGTTTCCCCGGTTTCGACACCAACGCGACGATGAAGGCGATCCTGTCGACCGGCTACGACTACTCGTGGTTCGTACTCACCCAGTCGATCATCGAGAAGGAGTTCGCGCTCTCGGGTTCGGAACAGAATCCCGACATCACCGGCAAGGATCTCAAGCTCACCCTGGCCAGCCGGGTCGCCAAGGGCGCGCCCGGCCCGGTGGAGGCGTTCAAGAAGCACGGCGTGGACTTCGTGGTGGCCGACACGCTGGCCGAGCTGGTCGAGGGCATGAACAAGATCGCCCGGGGCCCGCAGCTGGATGTGGCCGACCTGGAGCGCCAGATCGTCGCGCGTGACCGGGAACTGGACAACAAGTTCAGCAAGGACGCCCAGCTCATGGCGATCACCAACGCGCGCCAATCCTTCGCCGACAAGGCGGGCCGGGTCGCCAAGCCGCATCGCATCCTTGACCCGAAGGCGGGTCCGCTGATCGCCGTGCGACTGAACATCCTCACCCGCAAGACCCTCGGCGGCCTGCAGACCACGCTGGACTCACAGGTGGTGCGCCCGGACGGCACCCCGTTGCCCGGCCTGTACGCCGCGGGCGAGGTCGCCGGCTTCGGCGGCGGCGGCGTGCACGGGTACAACGCGCTGGAAGGAACCTTCCTCGGCGGTTGCATCTTCTCGGGCCGGGCCGCCGGGCGGGCGCTGGCGAAGTCGTTGTCCTGAGCCTCGTTCGACCGGAAGTGCCGGCAGCCACGAGGTTGCTGCGCCGGCGGCGCGGGCACAACGGGTCTCGATGCGCGCGCCCGCCGTCCGGGGCCACCGGGTCCGGGCGGCGCGGTCGTGATGATCATGAAAACCGACGATGCCGCCGGGAGGGGGAGCCCGGCGGCATCGACTCGGAGATGCGCGACTCGCAGGGGGTTCGAGCCGCACGGTAGTCGGCTCAGGGAGGGCCGACCCGATTGCCGATCGTACGCTGGCGCAGCATCATCGGCCCGCGCCGACACCAGGACAACCTGGACAATCGCACGTCCGGGGTGCATCCTCAGGCGCTCGCTGCGGCCTTCTCCCGGTACATGGCGATGTCGGCGTCGTGCAGCACCTCGGTGAGCGAGCGCGGGTCGGCGGGCGAGAGCCGGGTCGCGCCGATCGACACGCCGATTTCCAGGCGATTGCGCGGCAGCCGGATCGGCTCGCCCACCACCGCGTGCAGGCGCTCGGCGGCGGCGGCGGGGTCGCGGCCCGGACCGCGCAACAGGATCAGGAACTCGTCGCCGCCCAGCCTGCCGATGAGGTCGCCGTCGGCCACCGCGCGACGCAGGCGCCGGGCGATGATCCGCAGCACCTCGTCGCCCGCCAGATGGCCGTGGCGGTCGTTGACCGACTTGAATCGGTCCAGATCGACGAACAACACCGCGGAGAACTCTTCGCGCGCGGGCTCGGCCAGTGCGTGTTCGAGGCGGGCCAGAATGGTGGCGCGGTTCTTCAGTCCGGTGAGATCGTCGTGGGTGGCCTGGTAGCGCAGTTTGCGGTGGCGGTCCCGGTTCTCGGTGATGTCGGTGAACGAGGCCACCACCGCCGAGTTCGGGTCGTCCGGGTCGAGCGGGCGGCAATTGCCCGCCAGCCAGCGTCTGCCGCGATGGTGCCCCTCGATGCCGAAGACGAATCCGGTCGTCGGCTCGCCGGTGTGCACCGTGCGCACCATCGGATGCGCGGCCGGCAGCAGCGGCGCGCCGTCGGCGTCGACCATCCGCAGCGACAGCTCCTGATAACCGCGCCCGACGAGTTCGGCGCCCTCGCAACCGAGCAGGCGCAACGCGGCCGGGTTGATCGATTCGATGCGCCCGGCCCTGGTCATCACCACGACGCCCTCCTGGAGCTGGGAGACGACCGCGGCGAAGTGCTGTTCCATCCGCCGCCGCGCCGCCTCGGCCGCGCGCTGGATGCTGAGATCGTGCAACACCACCTGGTAGGCGTTGCGGCCCTGCCACACCGTGCGCACCGTCGCCGTCTCCACCGGAATCCGCATGCCGTCAGGACGGATCAGGGTCGCGGGCACCCGCCTGCTCGGCCGGATCGCGGTGGCGATCTCCGCGGGATGCAGGAAGTCGGACAGCGGTCGCCCGAGGACGTCGGCGCCCGCGGCGAACAGCCGGACGCCCGCGGGGTTCAGGTACGCGATCGAGCCGCCCTCGTGCACGCAGATGGCGTCGGGGGAGTGCTCGACGAGCGCGCAGTAGCGCTGTGCCAGTTGCGCCACGCCGGTGCCGCCGGGTGTCGCTGTGTAGGTGTTCTCGGCCATGCGAATCCTGTTCGTCGTACGACGCGGCGAATAGCACGGTGTAGCTCGCATCAGGACATCGATCCGGCGAATACCCACCCTGCGCCGAGATCCGAGTCCGAGATGCCGATACCGGAGGAGCGATCGATCGAAAGTCAAAAGAGACTAAGTGGTATCGACGATCGACAATAGCGAATGGCTGTGCCGTGGGCAATTACCCCGCCACCGGGCATTTCCGGCCGGTACCGACTCCGATGCCGCCGTCAGTTCGGCGATTCGCCGGGGCGCCCGTAGTCGGTCACGCGGGTCACTTCGTAGCCGAGCAGCCGCTCGGCCTCTTCGATGCCGCCCTGCAGATCGCCGACGGCGTTCATCTTCGACAGGTCGAGGCCGATCGTCACGAGTGTCAGGGCGATTTCGGAGGACAGTCCGGTGATGATGACGCTCGCGCCCATGAGGCCGGAGGCGTCGACGGTCTGGACGAGGTGGTTGGCCACGGTGGAGTCGATAGTGGGTACGCCGGTGATGTCGATGACGACCACCTTGGCGCGGTTGGCGCGGATGGCGCGCAGGAGTTGCTCGGTGAGCTGGCGGGCGCGCTGGCTGTCGAGTACGCCGATGATCGGCAGGATGAGCAGCTGTTCGCGGACCTGCAGGACCGGGGTGGACAGCTCGCGGATGGCTTCCTGCTGCTGGCGGATGATTCGCTCGCGCTCCTGCACGAACGAGATCGCGACCATGCCCGCGACCCGGTTGGCGGCGGGCTCGTAGACATCCAGGACACGGGTGAGCAGATCGAAATCGGTCTGGTACTTCTCGAACAGCGAACGGGCCAGCACATCGCGCAGCAGCAGCACGATGCCGAGGATCTCGTCGGTCTGCACCCCGCGGACCACGATCCGCTCGGACAGGTCGCGGGCGTAGTCGCCGAGCGCGCCGACCGAGCCGGTCTCCAGCACGGTCACGTAGTTGTCGTAGACGGAGGTGACCTCGGTGAAGATCTCCTCGGGGGTCATCGCCGTCAGCAGTGCGGCCTCGGTGATGCGCCGCGCCCACTGCGCGCGTAGGCCGGTCCGGTTGCTGCGCAGGTGTTCGACCAGCTCCGAGAGCAGGTGTTCGCCCGCGCTGTTCGCACCCGGGGCGGCCCGGGCGGAGTTGAACAGTTCGGACAACGGGGAACTCCATTGATCGAGACGTCATGGTGATGCCCGGACGCCGGGTCGGCGCGCACAGGCCGTCGCCAAGCGGCATCGTATACCGCCCTCCGCGTCGTTCGGACGGGTTTTCCGCGCTGTGCGCCAAGATAATTCGTCAACCGTCCAGTTTGTATAAGGGGTCGCGCTAGCCTCGGTGTATGTGCCGAAACATCACCGCTCTGCGCGGACTGGAACCGGCCGCGACGCCCGAGGAGATCCACGCCGCCGCGTTGCAGTACGTCCGCAAGGTCGGCGGGCTGACCGCCGTCTCGGCGAGCAATCGCTCGGCCGTCGAGGAGGCCGTGGCCGAGATCGCCGCGGCGACCACCCGGCTGCTCGAGCGCCTGCCCGAACGCAAGGTGCCGCCCAAGAGCGTGCCGCCCCTGCGTCGTCCGGAAGTTCGCGAACGCATCGCCGCCCGTGCGGCAACCGGTGACCACGACCGTGCCCACGCGCATGAGCACTCCCACGATCACGGGCACGCCCACGCTCACGATCACGATCCCGCCTGAGCGGGCGGAGTCCGCCCGCGTCGGTGCGAGCCGTACCCTGATGCCCGCCGGCGCGGGACAGCCGCCGAAGCGTGTCCCGACGATGCGGGCCGGTGGAATCAGACCCGGATCGGCTCAGAGCAAGCCGCTGCGGCGGGCGGTATCCAGGGCGCCGACGCGGGAATTGGCGCCGAGCTTGCCGTAGATCCCGCGCAGGTGTGTCTTGACGGTATTGATCGACACACCCAGGTCGGCCGCGATCTGCCCGACGGTGCGACCGGTCGGCAGCTGCTTGAGCACCAGCAGCTCGGTGTCGGTCAGCGCCGGGCGGAAGATCTCGCGGTGGGCGGCCGGATTCGCCCTGATCCTGGCGACGAACGACTCGGCACGCGCGAACCGCCCGGAATAGGCGTCCAACAGCGCGATCGCGCCGGGCACATCGAGGAACGGCCGCACGAGCTCGCCCTCCGCGGCCTCGTGCACCGCCCGCTCCAGCGTTTCCGCCCCGGCCCTCGGCCTGCCCAGTGCGAAGTGCGCCACCGCGCAGACCAGCCATCCGGTCACCCTGCTGTTCGGCCGCAGTGCGCCGTCCGCGCGCAGCAGTGGTTCCATCAGGTCCAGTGCCTGGCGCGGCTTGTCCTCGGCGAGCGCGCAGGCCGCGCGCGCCAGCAACACATCGGGCAGCTCGCCCAGGCGTGATCGGGCCTTGTCGGTGAGCAGGTGGGCGGTGCGCGGTTCACGCATCCGCAGCAGCGCCCAGACCACGTGCGGTACCAGCGCGGCGGTGTTCACCGCGTGGTCCTCCCGGTCGAGCAGGGCCAGCATGTCGCGGTGCAGCGTGTCCACCGCCGTACCCGGCGCGCTCCCGTTCGACCCGTGGCCGGGTTGGGCGGTGCCGAGCCTGGCCAGCTGGCCGACCAGGTGACCGTGTCCGCCCACCAGCGGGCTGTGCGCGCCGTCGCGATCGCGGCGCCAGGCCAGCGCGGCGGTCAGATAGGCGGGTTCGGGCGCCTCCCCGCGCAGGTAGGCGGCGCCCGCGGCGATGGTCATCACCTGCGCGGCGTCGAAGGAGGCGAGCAGGTCGTGATCGGCGGCCACGGCCAGCGCCCGTGCCGCCCGGCGGCGCATGGCGACCGTCGACTCGGCCGCTGCGGCGGCCAGGGCCAGCCGGGTGGCGGTGCGCAGGGCGAGGCGGGGATGGCAGGCGTGCTCGGCCAGCGCCGCACCGCGGTGCAGGAGTTCCTCGCCCTCATGGATCCGTCCGGCGAGCAGGGCCGCGGTCGCCGCCTGCAGGGCCGCGTAGCAGTCGATGTCCGGGTTGCCGGTGGCCGCGGCCGCGGTGAACGCCACCGGCGGGGCGCCGGTGCAGGCGGCCACGTCCACGGCCAGCGCGCCGATCAGCGCCTCGGTCCACGCCGCGGGGGCGAAGGACGCGCGATGGGCGCCGCGCTCGACGGCCAGGTCCAGGTACGCGCCCGCGTCGGCGAGATCGCCGTGCACGAGCGCGTCGAGCACCCGCAGTGCCCACAGGTACGGGTCGTCCATGACCTCGACGGCCGCGCGGGTCAGCTCGTCGAACAGCGCGCCGCCGTCGCCGTCGAGCACCATCGTCAGCCCGGCGGTGACCACGAAATCCAGCAGTTCGCGTCGATCGCCGACGGCGCTCAGATGAGCGAGGGCTTCGGGCAGGTGCCCGGCGGCGTGCAGCCAGCGCGCGGCATGGGCGTGCAGTTCGGTGATGCGGGCGGGACCGAGCC
Organism: Nocardia higoensis NBRC 100133; assembly: GCF_000308595.1. Classification (GTDB taxonomy): domain Bacteria; phylum Actinomycetota; class Actinomycetes; order Mycobacteriales; family Mycobacteriaceae; genus Nocardia; species Nocardia higoensis. The sequence goes on from NZ_BAGA01000046.1 coordinate 8,399, forward strand.
GGTTCGCCTCCGCGCGGAAGCAGGCGCGCAGCATCGGATGGTGCTGGATCCACACATCGGTGCCGCGTGCGGTGCGCAGCAGGGGAAAACCGATCCGGTCCAGTTCGTCGAGGTAGTGCCCCGCGCCGCCACCGGCCAGTTCGTCGGCGAGCTTCTCGGTGAACGCGGCGGGAACGCCGGTGACCGTGAGGAAATCCCGCAGTGCGGGGGTGAGCTCGTCGAGCAGTTCGGCGGCCAGATATCCGGCGACCGTGTGCGGCGGGCGTTCGAGCAGCACCGGCGCGTCGAGTTCCTCCGGATGCGCGGCCAGATGAACGGCCAGGATGCGCACCAGCGCGGCCCAGCCCCTGGTCAACTCGTCGACCGTCGCCAGGCCCGCATCGTCGAGACGTACACCGTGCTCCCCGCACAGCCGCGCCGATTCCCCTGCGGTGAAGGCGAGTTCGGCCGCTCCGAGGCGGCTCAGGCGGGCCCGCAGCTCCAGCAGGTGCCAGCGGATCGGCGGATCGTGGCGGGCGCAGACGATCACCGTGGTGGCGGGCGGCGCGTCCAGCAGGAGACGTTCGAGCTCGGCGGTCGCCTCGGGATCGGCCAGCAGGTGCGCGTCGTCGAGAACGAGCACGCCGTCGGGCGGGAACGCGCCGGACGCGCCGACCAGTTCGGGGGCGCGGGCCCAGCGCACGGTGAGGTCGGGGCGATGGGCGGCCCAATCGGCGACCAGCACGGTCTTGCCCGCGCCGGCCGGTGCGCTGATCAGCAACACCCGGCCGTTGCCCGCGGCCACGGCGGCATCCACGGTGTCGAACAGCAACGGTCTGGCGATCGGCGTGAAAGTGGGCGTCGGCGCCCTCGAGAACCCGGCATGACCGGGGTGGTACGAAGTGCTCACGGCGCCCTGCCTTTTCGATGCTTTCGTGCCATTCCGACTGTTCTGCCACGACCGAAAGAACTCGATTCACCACACCACGCGCTCAGAGAGCAGAATTTACCGGACCGATGCCCGTGAAGTCCGTGCCCGTGGTTGTTGTTATTCAATTTTCACCGCCGCGGATCCGCGTTGTCCGCTCGTCGCTTTTTCTTTCGAACAGAAGAATTGCCGGGCGTGCCGCGGTGGGTTCGGGTGTGCTCGTCGTATGCTGCTGCGGTTGTGGCCGGACAGCTGTCCGACGACGCCGCAGCGACGACTCGGCAACGGTTGCATACCGTTGCGACCCTGCGCTCCCTGCGGCGGCCATGATCGAAAGACACCTCGCGGTGAACCCAAGCAGCCCGTCGGTACGACGAGGTCCGATCGGGTAGAGAGGTCAGGTGCGTGATGAGTTCTGTGCGTTCGTCCCACTGGGCGGGTCGTCTCGCCACCGTTCTAGGTTTCGCCTCCGCGGCCGCGATGGCCACCGGGATCGCCGGTATCGGGGTCTCGCGGGCCGAGCCGCTGTGGCCGGGCGGCCCCGACATCCCGGGCGTGCCCGCCATCATCAAGCCACCGCCCGCGCCGTGTTCGGAGCTGGCTCGCGCGTGTATGCGGCTGACCACCAACGAGGCCTGGCTGATGGACGGCGGCCGCACCGTGTACGGCCCGACGCCCGTCTCCCACGGCATGCCCGGTTACGAGACGCCGCCGGGGGTGTTCACGGTCTCGTTCATGAAGCCGTTCCACTGGAGCACGATGCACAACGCGCCGATGGAGTACGCGATCTTCTTCAACGGAGACATCGCCTTCCACATCGGCCCCGTCGACAAGCAGTCGCACGGCTGCGTGCGGATGACCCCGGAGGGCGCCAAGGCGTTCTTCGACTACCTGTCGCCCGGTGACCGCGTGGAAGTGGTCGTCTAGCCCGGTGTCGTGGCCGTGGCCGTGGCCGTGGTCGGGACGAATCGATAGGCGGGATTGAAGGTCTCGGTGTTGGTGGGATCCGGGCCGGGGCCGGGCGGCTGCGGCGTGACCGCGGGCAGCGCGCGCGGGCTCGGCCGCAGCGGCGGTTCCTCCCGCCAGTGCGGCGCGGCCGCTTCCAGGGCGAGGCCGAGGTCGATGAGTTCGGCTTCGGCCCAGGGCAGGCCGCCGATCTGGACGCCGAACGGCATGCCGGTCACCGACGAGCGGCCCGCGGGCATCGCGACGGCGGGCGCTCCCGTGTAATTGGCCCAGGCCACCGGCACGAGATCGGCGTCCAGCAGCGACAGCGCGGCCGCCTGGGCGCGCTGCGTACCGTCGTGGGGCGCGCCGGGCACCACGATCGCGGTCAGGCCGTGCTCGGCGAACATACGGTTGTAGTCGCGCTGATACTCCGCACGCGCCTGGCTGAACTCCTGATACTCGGTGAACGGCGCGGCCAGTGCCGCCAAGCCGAGTCCGACCACCGGCAGACTGCTGGGACGCAGTTCGGGTATCCGGTCCGCCCACTGCCGATGGTAGGTGCCCAGTTCCCTGGCCCCGCCGGTGGCCAGCACCTCGGGCTCGCGCGGCAGCCGCACGTCGCGCAGTTCGCCACCGAGATCGGTGATCAGGCGCAGGAATTCGCCGAACAGCCGGCCCAGCTCGGCGGGCAGGTCGACGCCGACGACGCCGAACACCTTGCCGGACAGTGGTTTCGGACCTGACGGTGCCGCGATCGGGTAGAGCGATTCGGCGGGCGGGGCGGTCGTGGTGACCGGATCGTGGGGATCCGGTCCCGCCATGAACGACAGCAGCAGCGAGGCGTCGCCGAGGCTGCGGCCCATCGGCGAGGGGTGGTCCCTGGTCCACATCACCGGGATGATCCCGTAGTTGCTGCACCGTCCGAAGGTCGGCTTGATCGCGCTGATCCCGCAGCGTGAGGCCGGTAGCCGCGCGGATCCGCCGGTATCGGTGCCCAGCGCCAGCGGCGTGAACCGGGCGGCGAGCACCGCCGCGCTGCCGCCGGAGGAGCCGCCGACGGTATCGGCGATCCGCCAGGGATTGCCGACCTGTGGTGTCGCGGTCAGCAGCGCGAATTCGTCGAGCCGGGCATGGCCCATCAGCACCGCGCCGTTGTCGCGCAGCTTGCGCCAGACCGTCGAATCGCCCGCCGCGACATTGTTTTCGAGGATGCGGCTGGATGCGGTCAGCGGCAGCCCGGTCACCGCGTACAGATCCTTCACGCCGATCGGCAGCCCGCACAACAGCGGCGCGTTGCCTGCGGCCAGTCGTGCCGCCGCCGCGTCGGCCTGCGCGCGAGCCGTTTCGGGGTAGACGTGGACCCAGGAATTGATCTCCCCGTCGTATTCGGCGCTGCGCCGCAGGCAGGCGTCGAGCAGTTCGCCGGGGTGCAACTCGCGGGCCTGCAACAGGCTGACCGCCTCCAGCGCGGACAGCAGCGCGGGATCGGTCGCCCGTATCGAGCCCGGGTCGGGCAGGGCGGGCGATCGCCGGGGCAGGGCCCGGCTCGGAGCGGCGCCGAACAGCGCGCCGGCGCCCGCGGCGGCCGCCCCGACGCGTGCGGTGCGAAGGAACGACCGACGCGAGAAAGACAAAGACACGTATCCCCCTGATTCATCCGATAGCGCGTGCGCTCCCGGCGCTGCGCCGATGCACGGAACCTGACAGGACACATCATTGGGTCGCTGAAATCAATTGCAGCTCATGAGTTTTCGACTTGAAAGCCCCGAAATACCCGGGCTCTCGCCGCTGTGAGCGGATCTGCTCCCGGCAGCACGGGCCGCGATTCGGCCGGTCGCCGGGGCACGGTGGTCACATGGCTCACGACGACAAGACACCGCTGTTCGACTGGCGGGCCAGAGCGCAATTGCTCGGCCGCCGCATCCTGGTCCTCGACGGTCCGCTCGACGACGACAACGGCACCCTGCTGGCCACCCAACTGCTCACGCTGGCCGCCGAGAACGACACCGCCCCCATCGCACTGTGGATCCATTCGCCCGGCGGCTCGGTGCCCGCCATGCTCGCCATCCGCGACGTGATGCGGCTGGTGCCCTGTGAGGTGTCCACCCTCGCCCTCGGCCTGGCGTGCAGCGCGGGACAGTTCCTGCTCTCCGCGGGCACACCGGGCAGGCGCTACGCCCTGCCGCACGCGCGGATCCTGATGCACCAGGGCTCGGCGGGTATCGGCGGGACCGCCGTCGACGTGGAGGTGCAGGCGAGCGATCTGCGCCACACCGTCGAAACGGTGCTCGGCCTGATCGCCGCCGACACCGGACAGCCCTACCAGCGGATCTACGAGGATTCCCTGCACGACCGCTGGTTCACCGCCGCGCAAGCCGCGGAGTACGGATTCGTCGACCACATCGTCGGCGAGTTCGATCAGGTCGTGCCGTTCCGTAGTCGAGCGGGTATCGCGATATGAGCACCTACACCATCCCCAACGTCATCGCCGCGCATCCACGCGGTGGCGAGCGCATCACCGACATCTATTCGCATCTGCTCGCCGAGCGGATCATCTATCTGGGCACCCCGATCGAATCCGGAGTCGCCAACGCATTGATCGCGCAGCTACTGCACCTGGAGTCGGAGAACCAGGACCGCGAGATCGAGTTCTACATCAATTGCGAGGGCGGCGATCTGCCGTCGATGCTTGCCGTCTACGACACGATGCAGCACATCGGCGCCCCTGTACACACCACCTGCGTCGGCCAGGCTATCGCAGTGGGTGCGGTGCTGCTCGCGGGAGGCGCCCCCGGCCACCGCGCCATCCTCCCGCACGCGCGGGTGGTCCTGCACCAGCCCGCCGCCCGCGGGCAGGGGCCGATCCCCGATCTGATCCTGCAGGCCGACGAGCTGGTCCGCATGCGCTCGGAGATCGAGGAGATCCTGTTCCGGCACACCGGTCAGCCGGTGGAACGGCTACGCGAGGACACCGACCGCGACCGTGTGTTCACAGCTCGGGCCGCGGTGGACTACGGATTGGCCGACACGGTGCTGAGCCCGCGCGGCTGAGACCGGCACCTGCCCGGCGCGGGCGGAACACGCGGCTCGTCCCGCCGGGACACCACCGCCCGGCGGGAGACGTCCTCGCGCCGCGACACGACACATCCCGGAACGCGTAGGCAGGCCAACGACATCGGAAAGCGGCGGGCAGGGCGATCCGGACCCGAGTGGGCCGGGGTGGGCCGGACTCATGGATGGCCGGGACGCCGGACTCGGGCGGGTCGGGGCCAGCCGAGGTCAGGCGGCGCGCAGCACGACGCCGGGGCCCGCGCCGGTGCGGCGTCCGGGCGCCGCGCGCCTGTGGTGCGCGCGCAGGTCGTCGGCGATCTGCACGGTGAGACCGATCAGCGTGATGCCGAGTGCGCCCGCGACCGCCGCGATCATCTCGCTGGAGGGTTCCTTGCGGCCGCGTTCCACCTCGGAGAGGTACTGCGGTGAGATGCCCGCGCGCCGCGCGATCTCGACCAGCGTCTCGCGTTGTTCCAGGCGCAGGGTGCGCAGGCGTTCGCCGAGCACCTCCCGCCACAGCGGCTCCGGGGCGGGTGCGGGCCGCCGGTCCTCGCGCCCACCGGGGATCGAGTGCAGTCTCGGATGCTCGGTCATGGTCCTCAGGCTACGAGCGGCCCCTTTCGACCGGCCCCCGATTCCGCTGTGGGCGGACGACTTCGGCGTGCCCGCCACGCCACGCCGGGGCGAGCGCGCATGATGGGGCGGTGTCCGACAACCGGAGCGAACTCAGCCGGCCCCATCCCACACCCCGGCCGGAACACGCACCGCCGGATCCCGAACCACGGCCCGATCTCAAACCACGCAGCCGCGATGTGACCGACGGCCTGGAGAAGACCGCGGCACGCGGAATGCTGCGGGCGGTCGGCATGGGCGACGACGACTGGGACAAACCGCAGATCGGCGTGGCCTCCTCGTGGAACGAGATCACCCCCTGCAACCTTTCGCTGGAGCGCCTGGCGCGCGCCGGCAAGGACGGTGTCTACGCCGCGGGCGGGTTCCCCATGCAGTTCGGCACCATCTCCGTCTCCGACGGCATCTCGATGGGGCACGAGGGCATGCACTTCTCGCTGGTGTCGCGGGAGGTGATCGCCGACAGCGTCGAGACCGTGGTGCAGGCCGAACGCCTGGACGGCACGGTGCTGCTGGCGGGCTGCGACAAGTCGCTGCCGGGCATGCTGATGGCCGCGGCCCGGCTCGACCTGGCCTCGGTCTTCCTCTACGCGGGCTCGATCCTGCCCGGCATCGCCAAGCTCTCCGACGGCAGCGAGCGCGAGGTCACCATCATCGACGCCTTCGAGGCGGTCGGCGCCTGCTCGCGTGGGCTGATGAGCCGCGCCGACGTCGACGCCATCGAACGCGCGATCTGTCCCGGCGAGGGCGCCTGCGGCGGGATGTACACCGCCAACACCATGGCCAGTGCGGCCGAGGCACTCGGCATGTCGCTGCCGGGCAGCGCGGCGCCGCCCGCCACCGACCGTCGCCGCGACGGTTACGCCCGGCGCAGCGGCCTGGCCGTGGTCGAATTGATCCGGCGCGGCATCACCGCCCGCGACATCCTCACCAAGGAAGCCTTCGAGAACGCGATCGCGGTCGTGATGGCCTTCGGCGGCTCCACCAACGCGGTGCTGCACCTGCTCGCCATCGCGCACGAGGCGGAGGTGGATCTCGAGTTGGCCGACTTCGCCCGGGTGGGCAGGCGGGTCCCGCATCTGGCGGACGTCAAGCCCTTCGGCGCGCACGTGATGACGGACATCGACCGCATCGGCGGCGTGCCGGTGATGATGAAGACCCTGCTCGACGCCGGTCTGCTGCACGGCGACTGCCTGACCGTCACCGGCGCGACGGTGGCCGAGAACCTCGCCGAGATCGCCCCGCCCGATCCCGACGGCACCGTGATCCGCGTGCTCAGCAGGCCCATCCACCCGACCGGCGGCATCACCATCCTGTCGGGCACGCTGGCTCCCGGCGGAGCGGTGGTCAAGTCGGCCGGCTTCGACTCCGAGGTCTTCACCGGGACCGCGCGCGTCTTCGACCGGGAGCGTGCCGCGATGGACGCGCTGGAGAACGGTGTCATCGCCGCGGGCGATGTGGTGGTCATCCGCTACGAGGGCCCCAAGGGCGGGCCCGGAATGCGCGAGATGCTGGCCATCACCGCCGCCATCAAGGGCGCGGGCCTGGGCAAGGACGTGCTGCTGCTGACCGACGGACGCTTCTCCGGCGGTACCACCGGCCTGTGCGTCGGGCATGTCGCCCCCGAGGCCGTCGACAGCGGGCCGATCGCCTTCGTCCGTGACGGTGACCGGATCCGCCTCGACGTGGCCGCGGGCACCCTCGACCTGCTCGTCGAGCCGTCCGAGCTCGCCGAGCGCGCGCGGGGCTGGCAGCCGCTGCCTGCCCGCTACACCCGCGGTGTACTGGCGAAATACGCCCGGCTGGTCGGCTCGGCATCCGAAGGCGCGGTCTGCGATTGAGGCCGAGGCCGATCACCGACGGGGTGGCCGGTGCAGTAGCTTGAAGCGCAGAACTCACCGTCAACGAAGAGAGCTGATCGATGCCGACCACGACGGAGCCGACCTCCTCCGAGCAGACCACGACCGCGCGCGCACAGATCGGTGTCACCGGCCTGGCCGTCATGGGCAGCAATATCGCCCGTAACTTCGCCCGGCACGGGTACACGGTCGCGTTGCACAACCGTTCGGTCGCCAAGACCGACGCGCTGCTGGCCGAGCACGGCGGCGACGGCGACTTCGTACGCACCGAGACCATCGAGGAGTTCGTGGCGGTGCTGGAGCGGCCGCGGCGCGTGCTCATCATGGTCAAGGCGGGCGAGGCGACCGACGCGGTCATCGAGGAGCTGGCCGCGGCGATGGAGCCGGGCGACATCATCATCGACGGCGGCAACGCCCTCTACACCGACACCATCCGCCGCGAGGCCGCCATGCGCGAGCGCGGTCTGAACTTCGTCGGCGCGGGCATCTCCGGCGGCGAGGAAGGCGCGCTCAACGGTCCGGCCATCATGCCGGGCGGTCCCGCCGAGTCCTACGAATCGCTGGGCCCGCTGCTGGAGTCGGTGGCCGCGAAGGTCGACGGGATCCCCTGCTGCACCCACATCGGCCCGGACGGCTCCGGCCATTTCGTGAAGATGGTGCACAACGGCATCGAATACGCCGACATGCAGCTCATCGGCGAGGCCTACCATCTGTTCCGCGAGGCGCTCGGCTTCGACGCCAAGCAGATCGCCGACGTGTTCACCCAGTGGAACAGCGGCGATCTGGAGAGCTACCTGGTGGAGATCACCGCCGAGGTGCTGAACCAGGTCGATGCCAAGACCGGCCGCCCGCTGGTGGACGTGATCGTCGACGCCGCCGAGCAGAAGGGCACCGGGCGCTGGACGGTCAAGTCCGCGCTGGATCTGGGCGTGCCGGTGACCGGCATCGCCGAAGCCGTGTTCGCCCGCGCGCTGTCGGGCTCGCGCGCCCAGCGCAAGGCCGCCCTCGGCCTGGCCGCGGGCAGCCTGGCCGAGAAGCCGACCGATGTCGAGCAGTTCACCGAGGACATCCGCCGCGCGCTCTACGCCTCCAAGGTCGTCGCGTACGCGCAGGGCTTCGACCAGATCGCCGCGGGCAGCGCCGAATACGGCTGGAACCTGAAGCCCGGCGACCTGGCCACGATCTGGCGCGGCGGCTGCATCATCCGCGCCCGCTTCCTCAACCGCATCAAGGAGGCCTACGACAACGATCCCGCGCTGCCCAGCCTGATCCTGGACCCGTACTTCCGCGAGGCCATCGAGACCGGCATCGACAGCTGGCGCCGCGTGGTCGCCACCGCGACGCTCCTCGGCATTCCGGTGCCCGCGTTCGGCTCCTCGCTGTCGTACTACGACGCGCTGCGCTCGGAGCGCCTGCCCGCCGCGCTCACCCAGGCCCAGCGCGACTTCTTCGGGGCGCACACCTACGAGCGCGTCGACGCCGAGGGCAAGTACCACACCCTGTGGAGCGGCGACCGCTCCGAGATCCAGGCCTGACCCGCGCGAAAAGCGCACTCGGGCAACGGGAAAGGGCCGGACGATCGTCCGGCCCTTTCCCGTTGTGAGGGCAACGTGCCCGGCTGCCCCCAGCTCGGCCGGGGCACGGTTTCAGATGACGGCGCCGATGTCGTTGGCGACCAGGTTGTCCAGCGCGTGCTCGGCGACCGCCGCGATGGTCATCGACGGATTGCAGGCCGCGGTATTGCCCGGCATCAGCGCACCGTCGAGCACGTACAGGCCGCGCTGGCCGAGCACGCGACCGTTGACGTCGCACACCGTGCCCATGCACGCGCCGCCCAGCGCGTGCCAGGTGGAGGGGAACACCGCATTGGTGTCGAGCAGGGTTGTGTCCGGCCCGGCGATGCGGTGTGCCAGCGGGCCGATCCGGGTGTTCTGGATGAACGAGTCGCCGTCGGCGGGCCAGTGCAGTCTCGCTTCGCCCGCCGCCGCGTCGTAGTCGAACCGGCCGCGGTCGCGGCTGACGCCGTAGCCGACCATCATGGTGCTCATCGGGTCGATCTGCAGCGGCGGAATGGACGCCTGGACCAGCGTGCAGGCCGTCTCCGGATCCTCCCAGTTCTTGCTGCCGTAGACGACCGGACCGCCTTGCGCCTTACCGAAATTCGCGCCCGGGTTGTTCCAGACGTAGATGCGGTCGGCATTGGTGCCCCAGCCCTCGCCGACCGCGTCGGGCAGATCGGGGATACGCCCGGTGGCCTTGGCGCGCACCAGCAGCTTGGTGGTGTTGACCGACCCGGCCGCCATGATCAGCGTGCCCGCGGTGAGGATCTTCTGTTCCACGACCGTGCCGGTGGTGTCGAGGTGGTTCACGTAGATCGTCCAGCGCCCGTCGGCAGCACGCTCGACATCGGTGACCTCGTGCAGCGTCTTCACCTCGACCAGGCCGGTCGCCTCGGCGGCGGCGATGTAGGTGACGTCGACGGAGTTCTTGCCGCCGTTGTTCACGCCCATCGCGCCGTCGCCGTTGGTGTAGCTGGGCTTCATCTCCCCGCGCAGTTCGGCCAGCGCGTAGTTCCAGTCGATCGGCATGGGGATCTTGTCCAGCGGCAGGCCCGCCCGGCGCACATTGTCGGCGAAGACCCTGGCCGCGAGATAGTTCGGGTGCTCGACGAGTTCGTCGGGCGCCACCGCCAGCCCGAGCATCCTGGCCACCCGCGGGTAGTGCACCCGGTCGAGCACGTCCCAGTCGATCTCGCCGGGAAAGTGCGCGGCGAACACCTCTCGGGTGGGCTGCAGGGACATGCCCTGGTAGACCAGCGAGCCGCCGCCGACGCCCGCCGGGCACAGTGCGGTCATGTTCTCGCCCGCCACCGCCTCGATCAGACCCGTGTACGGCTCGAACACCAGCGGCGTGCCGAACAGGTTGGGATTGGAGCGGTACCACAGCAGCCGCTTGTCCGGTGCGGACGCGCGCGGGAAGGTCTCGGCGTTCGGCCCGGTCGGCCAGCGGAGCCCGCGCTCGAGGACCGTCACCGGCACGCCGGCCTGTGCCAGCCGCAGCGCGCTGATGCCACCGCCGAATCCGGAACCGACCACGACGACGCGGTGTTCTTCGAAAGCGACCGGGATCTGATTGCCCCGGGCAGCGACCGCGTGCCGTCCGTTCGCATTCCAGGAACCCGCGACCAGTACACCTGCCGCCGCTGCTCCGGTCAGCACGGACCGGCGCGTGATTACCGACATCGACATCCCTTGAATCGAAAGTAGAGCGACCGGACAACGCTGTCCGGTCTCGGGGGAGTCTGCCGTGTGCGTCACATCGGAGTCAAGCATTACGGCCGTTGCGTCCGATCGCCGGGCTCGATCCGAGGCCCCGACGGCGGGCGGCATGCTCGGTCGTTTTCGGCGACGACCTGCCGGCGCGCGCCGGAATCCGTTCCGGTAAGGACGATCCGTGCGCTCCCGGGCGCGCCGAAGCCGAGCGCGCCGGACCCCGGTGCGCTCGGCTCTTCCCGTATCGATTCCAGCGGCCGCGGCGGCCGCCGCTTCAGATCAGCGCGCGCAGCTTGCCGCGCAGCCAGCCGATGGCCGTCTCCCCGCCGGCGACCCGATAGTACGGATAGCTCTGGTGCGCGCCGGAGCTCAGGAAGTTGTCGATCTGGCGCTTGCGCTCCTCGTAGGCGGAGTTGTTGAGCTGGTCGTGCAGCAGTCCGAGACCGCCCGCGGCGAGCACGTCGGCGAGCAGATCACCGGCGGGCAGTTGGTAGAACTGCGTCGGATCCGATGCCTGCGCGAACATCCCGGCGATCCGCGCGGCGAAATCGCCGTCGGGGGTGGCGCAGTAGAGATCCTCGGGCACGCAGAAGGTGTAGGCGACCGGGCTGAGCCAGCCGAAGCCGCCCAGGCGCGGGCCGCCCGCGCCCGCACCGGGGACCGGCGGGCCGATCAGCTGATCGGTCGGCGAGCGGCGCGGGTCGGCGACGAGGCCGACCAGCCCGACCCGGTCCGGCGGCACGACGCCGAGCCCGGTGCCGATCTCGGCGGCGACATCGCCCGCCGCGTCGGCGCCCTGGCTGTAGCCGAGCAGCGCGAAACGTGTACCGGGACATTGCCTGGCGACATCGGCGATCAATCCCCGCGCGCCGTCGGTGGCCTCGCGCTTGGACCTGCCGTAGACCTCGCCCTCCCACGGAAAGGCGGTCGCCGCGTAGGTGACGTAGTCGACCCGGACATTGCCGGGCAGACCGTCGGCCGCGCCGGCGAGAATGCCCTTGCCCGGCTCCTCGTGCGAGGTCTCCCAGGTGCCGGGTACGACCACGACGTGGAGGTCGGGGCAGGAGCCGGGAGAGGCGGTGGCGGTGGCGGCGCCGATCGGCAATGCGGCCGCGACCATCGCAACTGCGCAGGCCGCCGCGTTCGTCAATCGAGCGTTCGTCCATCGAGAGAGCATCGTCGTACTCCGTCTCTGCACTGCCGGGCGAGCGCCCGGATGGTGAAAGGTGCCCTGCGAGCAGGACACCGATGGTCGGCCGAACCCTGCCGAAATAGTAACCGGCCAGCCGATAGGCTGCTGGCTCTATGGCACTCAATGCGACTGTTCACAGCTTTACCGTCGGACTCGCCGACCTCGACCGTGGCGTCTATGACGATCTGGAGCTGCGCGTCGCCCGCCATCCTTCCGAGACGGCGGAATTCATGCTCACCCGCCTGCTCGCCTACTGCCTGGAATACACCGAGGGCATCGCCTTCAGCGACGGCGGCGTCTCCTCCACCGATCAGCCCGCGGTGCTCGCGCGCGACGCCACCGGCAGACTCACCGCCTGGATCGAGGTCGGCGCCCCCGATGCCGAGCGGGTGCATCGGGGCAGCAAATCCGCTGAGCGCGTGGCCGTATACACCCATCGCGATCCGGCCAAGGTGCTCGCGCTCTACAGCGGCAAGCGAATCCACCGGGCCGAGCGCATCCCGCTCTACAGCTTCGATCGCGCGTTCGTCGACGACGCGGTGACCGCGATCGAAAGGCGCAATACGGCGACCCTTTCGGTGACCGAGGGCTCGTTGTACCTGGAACTCAACGGCAAGGCGTTCGAGACGGTGGTGCACGAGCACCGGATCGGATAGCTCACCGATTGCGGTGGGCGACCGTGGTGAGCGCGAAGGCGATGTCCACCGCCGCGGACGCGAGCCGGTCGCGGTCGATGGGCAGGCGACCGTCGGCCCAATCCAGGTACAGCGCCACCAGCGCTCCGCTCAGCGAGGTCGCCTGGATCGCGAGGGTCTCGTCGTCGGCGGGCACCAGATCGCCGGCTTCGGTGCCGAGCAGCGCCACCAGCGCGCGGATGAAGGAGGGCGCCCTGGCGGCGCTGTGCTCGTGCAGGGTGTCGTCGCCCAGCGGCTCGCGCAACAGGATCCTGGCCCGCCGGGGATCCTCCTCGAAATACCGGGCGCACATATCGATGACAGCCCGCACGGCCGCCCGCAGGTCGCCGGTCGGGGGCAGGTCCTGGATGCGTGCCATCAGGTCGCTCTCCAGCCGGTCGTAGACCGCGCGCAGCAGCGTCTCCCGGCTGTCGAAGCTCTCGTAGAAGTAGCGCGGGCTCAGGTTCGCCTGCCGTGCCACCGCCCGCATGGTCACCGCGGACGCACCGGCGGTGCCGAGGATCTCGGTGGCGACCGCGAGCAGCTGCTCGCGCCGGTCGGCACTGCGATCGTCCATGGTCTGGCCGCGCCAGAGTCTCGGTGAACTCATCACCTCATCCTCGCACTCCGCCCCGGGCGCCCCGCGCCGGACCGCCCGCCGCCGGTGGGGCGGGACCGGCGGTCCAGGGGCGCCGCGGCGGCGGTCAGCGCTTCAGGCGATCGTCGGACTTCAGGTAGTTGATCGCCAGGTCGCGCCGGGTGATCCCCGGCTCGCTCTCGAACACCGCGCGCAGCGCGTCGAGAACGCCCACGCCGGTCAGGTGATCGCCGGGGTGCAGCCCGCCGGCGAACCGGAACTCCACCGTCGCCGTCCCGGAGGCCGCGTCGGTGGTGGTGACCAGGCGGTAGCGCAGCGGCACGCCCTCGGGCTCGGCCTTCGTCCAGATCGAGTGGTAGCCGACCTGGGTGCCCAGATCGCGGTGCACGCCGACCCGCTCGACCAGGCCCGCGTCGCCGATCTCGACATCCACGGCGGTGGCGGGGGTCTCGGCCGCGCTCGAGCCGCCGAACACCGCCTCGTCGAGGGTGTGCAGCCCGGCCTCGTAGAACCTGTGAACGGCCTGCACCGCGGCGACGGCCGCGTCGCTGTCCGCCGCTCCGAGCCCGGTGCCCGCCAGGGATCCCCACGGATACACTCCGGCGTCGGGGAACCGGACCTCCTCGATCAGTTCCACCCGCCGGATGTCGCGGGTCACCTCGGCCAGCGTGCGCGCCATCCGGATCGCCACGGCCGACTGGAAACCGGCGCTCGCGTGGAAGGTCGAGGAGCCGGCCCGGCAGGCGTCGAGGATGTCGGTCTCCGGCAGCCGCTCATCCAGCGGCAGCGTGGTCACCACGTCGTAGCCCGCCCGGAGCAACTGCGGCACCGCCGTCTTCGGCGCGTCGGCGGCCGTCTCCTCGGCGCCGGGCGCGTAGACCACGCAGTCGGTGCCGGTGGGCGGCTGCTCGGTCCCGGTCGTGCGGGCGACGAGGGTGAGATCGGCGCGGGCGTCGACCCGTTCGGCGATCCGGTCGGCGACGGCGCCGTCGCCGTGGACGGTGACGCGAATGCGATGCCGGCTCATGCGTTCTCCAGGTGGTAGCGGGGGGCCAGGTCCGGGGTCACCACGCCCGGTGCGGCCGCGCACAGGTCGGGCACGACCGCGAGCATGGCGTTGACCGAGATGTCGGTGACCGCGGACCATTCCCCGTCGAAGTTCTCGTCGTCGAGTTCGTTGCGCATCTCGATGGTTCCCGGGCTGCCCTCGACCGTGATCACGTGACCGCCCGCGGTGCTGCGCGGATGGTCCGGCCCGAGGTGGGCGTTGCCGAGCCCGACGTGCCAGCACTCCTCGTTGGTCATGAACAGCTTGTCGCCGATGTAGCCGCGGTAGGTCATGTGGATGGCGCCGACGCTGCCCGGCTCGATCACCGTCCCACCGGCTTTCACCTGCACGCGGGCGGGCACCGGATAGACGTGGCGCTCCACCCGCACCTGATCGGCGCTCGCCCCGAACAGCGTGTGCGCGACATTGGCGAGCACCGCGTCGAAGTAGAAGTGCTGCATCAGGGCGATGGCGTGGTTCGAGTCGACCCGGTCGAGCGCGGTGCCGAAGCCGAGGCTGGCCAGCCCGCCCCACATGCCGTCGGGCGCGGGGGAGAGATCGCCGACCTCGAGGAAACGCACCCGGTCCACCTGGTCGAGCAGCCCGGCCAGTCGCAGCAGCAACTGTTCGACCATCAGCCCGGGGTGCAGGCCGGTCCCGTGCAGCGAGACCCCGCCTTTCAGACAGGCCTGCTGCAACCGGGCACCGGTCGCGCGCCGCGGGATCGCCTTGTCCACGAGCGCACCGGCCAGCTTGTCCAGCACCGGCCGGATCGGGGCCGCGGGCGCGGAGTCGATCGCCTTCATGGCCAGCCGCAGACCGGACAGCGCGCCCTTGAGCTGTGCCCCGAAGGCGTCGCCGGTGACTCGCATGGCCGAGACCGTGCGCAGCACCGACAGCGGCGACTGCGAGGCCGACAGCCAGGTCGGCATCGCCGGATTGTGGTACGAGGCCGCGGAGACGACGTTCTTGCCGGATTCGAGCAGGTCGATCACATCGGCGTCGGCGCCCTGCACCAGCGCGGGCGTCGTGGGGGTGTGCACGACGACGTCGGCGTCCAGCGCGAGAATCGCCTCCTTGGAGGTCGTCGCCGCGACCCCGACCGGCGGCAGGCCGACCAGCTCCCCGATGTCCTTGCCGTTCTTGTGCGGACTGAACACCTTGACCCCGACGACCTCGAAGTCGGGTGATTGCAGAGCGGTGCGCAGCGCGCGACCGCCCATGTCGCCGGGGCCCCAGATGATGAGCCGATATGGACGTGCCACGTAACCCCTCCTTGCTGTTGGACGCATGTCTAACACGACTTCGATTCCAGCGGGCGGGTTTTCGTGTGTGCGTACCAGTTCACTGGCGAGGGCCGGGGTCGGCCGCGATCGCGCCGGGCTGGGCGATGATCGCGGAGCCCATCCACCGGCGCAGGTAGCGGCGCAATTCGTCGCCCTCGCGCGGGGGCGAGCCGGGGGAGACGAAGAACGACTGCATGGTGCGCAGGATGTACTCGACGAGCTCGGGCAGGGATTCGTCGTCGTAGCCGTAGCGCTCCCAGTCGACATCGAAGCGCCGGATCATGGTGAGCCCGAAGGCTTTCGCCTCGGGCGAGGTGATGCCGTCGCTGTGCGCGCTCGAATGCTCGCCGGTGAGCAGCAATCCCAGGTGCGGGATGCGCCTGACCTCGGTGAGGGTGAATGCCACGCCCTCGGTCATCGCCTCGACCGGCTCCTCCAGCCCGGCGACGTGTGCGGCCAGGCGGTCCAGGAATCCGGCCACCGATGCCAGCGCCGCGGCTTTCATCAGGGCGTCGGCGCTGGGGAAGTAGCGGTAGACGGTCTGGCGGATGACGCCGAGCGATTCGGCCACGTCGGCGATGCTGATCTCCGAGCCGGTCCGCGCGATCAGCTCCACGGCGGTGTCGACGATGCGGCGCGCGGCCTCCTCGTCGTTGTCCGGTGGCTGCCCGCCCCACCCGCGTCGTCGTGCCACCGGCTCGCTTCCCGACTCGAATCCGCTCGAAAATCACGCTCTGATCAGGGCTTCGACGCTATCACAGGGGATGGTGGCGAGGTCGTGACGGACTCTTTCGCCGAAAGTGATCATACAACTGAGGTTGCGTTTGTATGATGAGCGCACAGTGGCGCCGCCGTACCCGCGTGCGCCGGCAACCGACGAGGTGGGCGACGTGACCGATCTGGTAGTCCGGAAGATGAATTTCGCGTTCGAGGATCACGAAGTGCCGTTCCTGTGGAATCCGCGGAATCCGGCGTTCTCGAGCATGGCCAACGCGGTGTCGTTCCTGGCCATCGGCTTCGAGAAGATGATCGTGAACATGATCCTGCAGGCCAAGCCGGTGATCACCGATCCGGAGGTGGCCGAGGAGGCCGAGGCGTTCATGCGCCAGGAGGGGCAGCACTCCACCGCCCATCGCCAGCACGTCAAGGGCCTCATCCGGCACTATCCCGGACTGCAGGAGACCCTCGACGAGGTGATCGGCGCCTTCGACGAGCTCACCCGCGACACCTCGCTGGAGTACCGGCTGGCCTACACCGCCGACCTGGAAGCCACCTTCACCCCGGTCTTCAAGCTGATGCTCGACAACGAGGCCGCGCTGTTCCGCCCCGGCGACGACCGGGTCGCCTCACTGTTCATCTGGCACTTCGTCGAGGAGGTCGAGCACCGCAGTTCGGCACTCATCATCTTCGATTCGGTGGTCGGCAGCGACGTCTACCGGATGCGCCAGGCGCCCTCGATCTTCAAGCACGTGCTCGACGTCATCGCGATCGCCTCCGAGGGCTTCAACAAGCACGTCCCGGTGGAGGAGCGCAAGGTCGACGCGATGGCCATGTTCGCCAGGTACCGGCGGGCGCAGAAGCTGCGCAAGTGGATTCCCGGCCTGGAGCCGGCGAACAACGGGCCGATGCTGCGCGCCTTCGACGACCTGCCGTTGCGCGAGCAGCTGGTCGCGCTCGGCGGCGTGGTGCGCTCCCAGATGCCGAGGCACAATCCGGCGCACGAAAAGCTACCGGCGCTGGCCGACGAGTGGTTCGAGCGCTACGAGGCCGGTTACGACGTGCAGCGCTGGTACACCGCCGACGCGGCGATCTCCTGAGCGGGGCCGGTAGATCATGTCCGAACACTGTTCCGCCACGTTCTCCCAGCTCGCCGAGCGGCTCGGCTTCTCCTGCGCGGAGATGGGCGGGCTCGTCGAGTTCCGCAGCCCGTTCGCCCTGGAGAACTGGACGCTCCCGGTCCTCGAGCTGACCATCATCGTCGGCGCGGTCCTCGCGCTGGTCCTGGCCGTGGTCCGGCTGCGCCGCCACGGCGACCCGACCGATCTGGTGCTGTGGTTCGGCGCCACCGCCTACCTGTTCATCATCGAGCCACCGCTGTACTTCCCGGCCGCGTTCGGCATCGAGGAACACGTGGACACGATGTTCGCGCACAACGTGTTCACCGTCGACTTCCTGTGGGGCAGGCTGCCGCTCTACATCGTCGCCATCTATCCCTTCCTGGCGACGCTCGCCTTCGAACTGGTGCGGATGCTTGGCGTCTTCCGGCGCTACGGCGTGCTGATCGGCGCGGCCTGCGTCGGCTTCGTGCACCACTGCTTCTACGAGATCTTCGATCACCTGGGCCCGCAGTTGCGCTGGTGGGAATGGTCGACCACCAACCCGGTCAACCAGCCGATGTTCGACTCGGTACCGCTGCCGAGTGTGGTGGTCTTCGCCGCACTGTGGCCGATGTCGCTGGCGCTGTGCGTGCAGTACTTCGTGGGCAGGCACGTCGATCGCGGTCGCGAGTTCTCCGGGCTCGAATTGGTCTGGCGCACCGTGGTGATCGGCCTGCTCGCCTCGATCGGCACCTTCCTGCTGCCGCTGCCCGCCACCGTCCTCGGCATCGCGGGTACTCCGGTGCGCGGCACGGTCTACGCGCTGGAGTTGGTCGCCGTCGTGGCCGTCGCGGTCTGGGCGCTGAGCGCGCAATGGTCGCGGCTGCGCAGGGAACCCGATCAGGCGCCGGGTTACGTCAACCGGTTCGCCCGCTGGTACGGGGTGCTCTATCTCGCGGTCATGGCCGTGCTGTGGGCCGCCGCGCTGCCGGACTACTTCGCCGCCGTCGACGGCGTGACCGGCAACGGCGATCCGCTGGGCAACCTCTGGTACACGCTGGCCTGCTTCGTCCTGGCGATCCTCGTCCTGATCGCGGTGTTCACGGTGCCGACGGCCGGCAGGCCCGAGCCCGCGGGCGATCGGGAGCAGGCGCCGCAACCGGCCTGACGATCCGGGCGAACAGATGCCGCGGCCACCGGAAGGGCGCGCGGCATCGTTCGTTCGCCGCCGCGCGCGCCCGCCGCGCCCGAGCATGTGCGTCAATGTGGTTGCCGTGCAATCACTTCAACGCGCCGGACGTGCGATACTCTCGCTCGGATCTCGTGCACCCGGCAGTGCGTCGGCCCGGTGCGGCAGTCGCACAATCGAATCGAGGCACGTGAATGAACCACAAGCTCTGGTTGCTCGGGCGATCCGTGACGGTGGGCGCGCGGATGGTGGGCGAGGCGATCACCCGGCCCAAGGCTCGCACCATCGACGACGTGCCGGTCTCGGGCGAGACCATCACCCCGGAATGGCTGACCGCCGTGCTGTGCCGGGACACCTCGGGTGCGCAGGCGATTTCGTTCGATACGGTCAACGGCAGCGCGGGCACGTCCACCCGGGTGGCGATCCGGGTGCGCTACAACGACATCGGGGAGCAGGCCGGCCTGCCACACGAACTGTTCGCCAAGACCACCACCGCCTTCTCCCAGCGCATCCTGCTCGGCGGCGGCAAGATGATCGACGGTGAGACCAGGTTCTTCCGCGACTTCCGTCCGCGGGTCGAGATGGAGGCTCCGATCGGATACTGGGGCGCCGCCGATCCGGGTTCGTGGCGGTCCATCGCGCTCATGGAGGACATCGCCGCCACCCGGGGCGCGGAGTTCATCGAACCGAACGCCAGGATCGGCCGGGACCAGATGGAAGACCTGGTCCGCAATCTGGCCCGGCTGCACCGCACCTTCTGGGAGCATCCGGACATCGCCGTGCTCAAGACCACCACCGAGGCGCTGCAGGCCTATCTGGCCGCGATCGACATGAAGAAGCGCTGCGAGGTGGGGCTGGTCCGCGCCGCCGAGGTGGTGCCCGAGCGTCTGCACGGCCAGAGCGAGCGACTGTGGGCCGGGGTGTCCACCGCCATCGACAAGGCCACCGACGAACTCCCGCAGACCCTGCTGCACGGAGATCCGCACATCGGCCAGACCTACCGCACCGCGCAGGGCCGGATGGGCTATGTGGACTGGCAGGTCGTGATGCGCGGCGGCTGGGCGCACGATTTCGCCTACACCGTCAACTCCGGGTGCGAACCCGAGGACCGGCGCGCCTGGGACGCCGATCTGCTGCGCGCCTACCTCGACGAACTCGGCCCGCTCGGCGGCAAGGCGCCCTCCTTCGACGAGGCCTGGCTCGCCTACCGGCAGCAGTCGATGTTCGCCTATGCCGCTTGGGCTTTCACCATCGGCCGAGCGGCCTATCAGCCGAAGATGCAGTCCGAGCAGACCTGCCTGACGCTGCTGCGCCGGATCACCACCGCCATCGACGACCACGACTCGCTGGGCGCACTGGGCGTGTAGTTCCGTCGAAAATCGTTTCGTTCGAGCGGTTTTCGGGGTTCGCGTGGCCGTGGTGTGCCGACGGTTATAGGATTCGACGAGTTCTACCGGTGAGTGCGTGAAGTGCCGCCGGGGCAGCGTGTTTCGGCGGTCGCCGGTGTTGCGGTCGTCCGCACATGTGTTCAGCCAGAGCAGTTCGTCGATGGACGGTCGTGCCGCCATCGGGCACAGCGTGGTGCCACAGCCGCAGTACACGAGAACGAAGTCTGGAGTTCTTCCTTTGAGTACGCCCCAGTCCCGGGTGCCGGTTTCCTCGTGCCCGGTCGCACACGGCTCACCATTCGCCTCCGACGAGGTCGCCATCCCGCTCTACACCGAGGAGTTCGCCGCCGACCCGCACCGGTACTACGGGCAGATGCGGGCCCGCTACGGCTCGCTGGCGCCGGTGGAACTCGCGCCGGGGGTGCCGGCCACATTGGTCGTCGGCTACGCGACCGCGTTGCGCGTGCTCAACGACCCCGATCACTTCCCGGCCGACCCGCGCACCTGGCAGCAGGGCATCCCGGCCGACTGCCCGATCCTCCCGCTGATGGAGTGGCGGCCGATGGCCAGCCGCTGCTCCGGTCTCGAGTTCGAGCGCTACCGCCAGGCGATCACCGCGGGTCTCGAACAGATCGACCTCTACGCCATGCACGACAAGGTGAGCCGGATCGCGGTCCCGCTGATCAACACCTTCTGCCAGGACGGGCAGGCGGATCTCATCCGGCAGTATGTCTTCCCGCTGGTGTTCGCCACCGTCAACGAGATCCTCGGCTGTCCGCCCGAGATCGGTCAGCAGGTCGCGGCCGGCACCGCGGCGCTGCTCGAGGGTGTGGAGGCGGAGAAGGGCAACCAGATGCTCGGCGAGGCGCTGCAGCAGTTGGTGACCCTCCGGCGCTCCGAGCCCCGCCACGACATCACCACGGCGCTGCTGCACCATCCCGCCGGGCTCGACGACTCCGAGGTATCCACACATGTCTCGCAGGTCTACGGCACCGGTATCGAGTTCGAGCTCAATCTCATCGTCAACACCCTGCTGTTGATCTTCACCGACCACCGCTTCGGCGACAGCGTGCTCGGCGGCAACCTCAGTTCGCGCGACGCCCTGGACGAGGTGCTGTTCAACGACCCACCGGTGGCGAACATGCTGGTCACCTACCCGCGCCAGCCGATGCTCATCGACGACGTCTGGCTGCCCGCACACCAGCCCGTGGTCATCTCGATGGCGGCCTGCAACAACGACCCGGCGATCCGCACCGGCGATCTCACCGGCAACCGGTCGCATCTGGCCTGGGGCATCGGCCAGCACGCCTGCCCGGCCCAGTCGCTGGCCCACCTCATCGCCAAGGACGCCATCGACCAGTTGCTCGACGCGTTGCCCGAGATTCGCGTCGTGCTGCCCGAGGGCGGACCTCGGTGGCGGCCGGGGCCCTTCCATCGCGCCCTGGCGGAACTGCCCGTGACCTTCCCGCCGATGGCGCCGCTGATCGCCTGATCCGCCCGGCCCTCGACGCCGCCGGTCCATCGCCGGCCGCGGTGATACCGCCGCGACCAGGCGATTCGGCTTCATGTGCGCACATATAGCTCGGTCGGCGGATCATCCGATGATTGTTTACGCTCGATTCGCCGGAGGCTTCTCGGTGGCCTGGCGTGGATCGAGCGGAAGGTGGCGGACAGTGGGGATCACGGCACGTCGCCGGACAATCGCCATTCTGGTGGCTGCCTTTCTCGCGGCCTGCGCCTGCGCGTGTGCGCCGTCGTCGCGCCCCGACGGGATCGTGCTGGCCGACGGCTATGAACTCGGCGGGTACAACCCGGTCGCCGGGCACGGTGAGGCGGGGGAGTCGAAGATCTACGACGGCCTGCTTCGCCTGGTCGGCGGCGCGGGTATGCCCACTTTCGAGCCCGCGCTGGCGGCGCGGCTGCCCGATGTCGCCGAGGACGGGCTCAGCTGGACGCTGCGGTTGCGCGCGGGGGTCACCTTCACCGACGGCACCGCGCTGGACGCGGCCGATGTCGTCGCCACCTATCGCGCGATTCTCGACCCTGCCTCGGCCTCGCCGCTGTCCACGGCCTTCGAGATGATCGAGTCCGTCGAGGCGACCGGCCCGGCCGACGTGCGCTTCGCCCTTCGCTATCCGTACGCGGCCATGCCGGCCAAGCTGCTGATCGGCATCGCTCCCTCCGAGCGGCTGACCGGTGGGCCGGCCGCGGAATCCACACTCAACACCGACCCGGTCGGCACCGGTCCCTACCGGCTCGAGTCGCTGCGCCCCGACCAGGCCGTGCTCGTCGCGAACGAGAACTATTGGGACGGTGCGCCACAGGTGAAGCGGCTGACGCTGGTGCACGTCGCCGACGACAACTCCCGTGCCCAGCGCCTGCTGGCGGGCGAGGTCGACGGTGCGAACCTGCCGCCCCGGCTCGCCGCCGGATTCACCGACCGCGCCGGGTTCGAGGTCTCGGCCAACACCTCCGCCGACTGGCGTGGTGTCTCCCTGCCCGTGGGCGATCCGGTGACCGGAGATCCGGCGATGCGTGCCGCCCTGAACCGGGCGGTGGACCGGCAGGCGATCGTCGACCACGTGCTCGCCGGCTACGGCAGGCCCGCGTCCACGCCGCTGCCCTCGGCGTACGGCCCGGCCTACGACATCGGCGCGGGCTTCCCCTACGACCCGCCCGCCGCCGAACGCCTCCTCGACGACGCGGGCTGGCGGCGGGGCCCGTCCGGCGTGCGCGAGAAGGACGGTGTGCCTGCCGAATTCACCCTCATGTACTTCCCCGAGGACACACTGCGCCGCGACCTCGCGCAAGCCTTCGCCACCGACGCCGACCGGATCGGGGTACGGGTGAACGTGCGCGCGGTGGATCGTGCGGGGCTGCCCGACCGGCTGCCCGCGGACGCGGGCCTGCTCGGCGGCGGCGACCTGCCGTTCGATCCCGATCCCCAGGTGTACAAGACCCTGCACTCCCGATACGCCGATCCGGCGGTCGGCTCGCCCTACGACAACGCCTCCGGCTACGTCGATCCCGCCGTCGACGAAGCGCTCGACGCGGCCCGCCGCACCCGCGACCCCGCCGAGCGCGCCGCGGAGTACCGGCGGGTGCAGCAGGCCTATCTCGACCGGCCCGGCTACGTGATGCTGGTGTTCCTCGACCACACCTACGTCCGCGCCGACACCGGCTACACCGGTGCGGTCCCGATCCTCGAGCCGCACAGCCACGGCGCGGGCTGGGGCCCGTGGTGGAATCTGCGCGACTGGACGTCACGGTGACGACCGTCGCCGAAGCCCCGCACCGGCCGGTGCCGGTGATCGCGCGTGGCCGCCGGGCCCGGGGGATCGCCCGGATGTGCCTGCGGCGCGCCCTGTTCGCGGTACCGCTCGTGATGGTCACCTCGATCGTGCTGTTCGCGCTGGCGGCCCGCTCGCCGTTCGACCCGCTCGCCGGCTATCTCGGCGACCGCTACCTGACCATGTCCACCGCCGACCGGCAGCGCCTGGCCGCCGAACTCGGTGTCGAGCAGCCCTGGTGGCGGCAGTGGGCGAGCTGGGCGGGCAGGGCCGTGACCGGTGATCTCGGCTACTCCCGTGCGTACGCGCAGCCGGTCACCACGGTCGTGGCCGAACGCGGCCCGTGGACTGTGCTGCTGTCGGGCACCGCACTGGTGTGCGCCGTCGTAGCCGCCCTGCTCCTCGGGCTGTGCGCGGCCCGGCGGCCCGGCGGCCCGCTCGATCGCGCCGCCACCGTACTGGCGACCGTGGTCCAGTCGGTGCCCCCGTTCGTCCTCTCCCTCGCCACGGTGAGCCTGTTCGCGGTCGGCCTCGGCCTGCTCCCGGTCGCGGGCCTCACCGATCCCGGCGCGGATCCGACCGTCGGCCAGGTCACCCGACACCTGGTGCTGCCCGCCGCGGTGCTGGCACTGTCCCTGCTGCCGTGGCTGTTGCTCTCCCTGCGCCAATCCCTGCGCGCCGCCGCCGAATCCGACGCCGTCGTGGGCGCCCGGGCCCGTGGCATCCCCGAGTCCGTCGTGGTGCGCAAGCACATCCTGCCGGTCGCGCTCGGCCCGTTCACCACCGTCATCGGCTTGCGCCTGCCGGAGCTGCTGGTCGGGGCGGCCGTCGTCGAAGAGGTGTTCTCCTGGCCCGGGCTGGCGGGCAGCCTCGTCACCGCCGCCCGCGAACTCGACTTCGCCCTGCTCGCCGCGCTGACCATCGGCACCACCGTGCTCGTGCTCGCCGGCTCCCTGCTGGCCGATGTCGCCCATGCCCTCATCGACCCCCGGGTGGGGTGCGATGTCTGAGCCGAACCGCACCGGGGTCAGGACGCTGCGCTGGGCGACGGCGGTCCTCGCCGCCGTCGCGCTGTACGCGCTGCTGGTCCCCGCCCTGGCCGGTTCCGATCCGCGCCTGACCGACTTCGCCGCCGCCGACCTGCCGCCCTCGGCGACGCACTGGTTCGGCACCGATCTGTCCGGCCGGGATCTGTTCGAGCGCACCGCCTCCGGCCTGCGGGTCTCGCTGCTGATCGCGGCCGTCTGCGCCATCGCCGCCACCGTGCTCGGCCTGGGCGTGGGGGTGGCCGCGGGCGCGCTCGGCGGCAGGCCGGACCGTCTCGTCATGCGCCTGGTCGACGGCGTGAACGCGCTCCCGCACCTGCTGGTCGGCATCGTGGTCGTCGCGCTGTATCCCGGCAATATCGTCGCGATCATCGTCTCGATCGCCTCGACCCACTGGACGCAGGTCGCCCGCATCGCCCGCGCCGAAGTCCGCATCGCCCGCACCGCCGCCTATGTCGAGGCCGCGCGGCTGGCAGGCGCGTCCGGCCTGCGCGTCACCGCCACCCACCTGGCTCCCGCGGCGGCCGGGCAGGCGCTGGTCGCGATGGTCCTGCTGCTGCCGCACGCGATCTGGCACGAATCGACCCTGTCGTTCCTCGGCCTAGGCTTGCCTCCGGACCGGGCCTCGCTGGGCACCCTGCTGCAGGACGCCCGCGCGGCCGTGCTCACCGGCTCCTGGTGGACACTGACCTTCCCGGCGCTCGCCCTGATCGTCACCACCCTGGCCGTCGCGGGAGCGGGCGCCGCGCTGCGCGATCGCATCACCCCGCCGCTGCCGGAAAGGGCTGTGCGATGAGCGCTTCCGAGCCGGTGCTCGCCGTCGAACAGCTGACCGTGCGCATCCCGACCGCGGCCGGGACCGTGCACGCCGTGACCGACGTCGATCTCACCCTGCGCGCGGGCCGTGTCCACGCCCTCGTCGGCGAATCCGGCTGTGGGAAATCCGTGACCGGCGCGGCGATCTGCGGTCTGCTGCCCGCCACCGCGACCGTGGGCGGCCGCGTCCTGCTGCGCGATCGCCGGCAGCCCGCCGCGGGGGATCGTCCACATCGCCCGGCGGGACGACGAGCGCGGGTACTCGGGCACCATGGCGCGGCTCGCGGCCTCCGGGATGGCGCCGCGCCCGTAGACCTGGTGGCCGCGAGCCCGAAGACCTGGCGGCGCATCCGCGGCCGTCGGATCGCCTGGATCCCGCAGTCGGCCGCCACCTACTTCACTCCCGTGCGCACCATCGGCGCTCAGCTCGCCGAGACCTGCGCCTATCTCGAATCCCCGCACCGCCCCGCCGAACTGCTCGACCTGGCCGGGCTGGCCCCGGCGGCCGCCGATCTCTACCCGCACGAACTCTCCGGTGGCATGGCCCAGCGGGCCGCCATCGCCTGCGCCCTCGCCGCGACCCCGCAGGTGATCGTCGCCGACGAGCCGACCGCCTCGCTCGACCCGATCCTGACCGAGCACACCCTGACCCTCCTGCGTGCCGCCGCCGACGCCGGAGCCGCCGTCCTGCTCATCAGCCACGATCTCGACACCCTCGCCGAGCACACCGACCACGTCGCCGTCATGTACGCCTCGCGGATCCTCGAAACCGGCCCCACCGCAGCCGTATTCGCCGACCCCTGGCACCCCTACACCCGCGACCTGCTCGCCGCCACCCCCGCGGGCGGCCTGCACCCCATCCCCGGCACGCCGCCCGCGCTGACCGACCCGGCGGGGGACTGCGTCTACCACCTGCGCCGTCCCGCGCCGGGCTTCTCCGGCGGCCCCACCCACCTGACCACCCATGGCGACCGCACCGTCCGGCGCCTGATCGGAGCCGCCCCGTGAGCCTGCGCGCCCACGCGGTGACCGCCGATCACGACGGCGCACCCGTCCTCACCGGCGTCGACTTCGGCATCGAGCCGGGCCGGATCACCGGCCTCACCGGACCTTCCGGAGTCGGCAAGACCACCCTGGCCCGTGTCCTGGCGGGCCTGCACCGGCCGTCCGCCGGGCGCGTCACCCTCGACGAGGCCCCGCTGCCCGCGACCCACGGCGGCGAGATCGCCCTGCTCTACCAATCTCCCCGGCAGGCCGTCACCCCGCGCTGGACCCTCGCGCGCATCATCGCCGAACCCCTGCGCCGCACCGTCGCGGCCGCCGCCCGGGACGAGACCGTCCGCGTCGCCGCCCGCCGGGTGGGCCTGACCGACGATCTGCTCGGCCGCAGGCCACACCAGGTCTCCGACGGCCAGCTGCAACGGGCGTGCCTGGCCCGCGCCCTCGTCCAGCGCCCCCGCTACCTGGTCTGCGACGAGATGACCGCCATGCTCGACCCCGCCACCACCGCGAGCCTGACCGCCGTCGTCACCGCGCAGGCGCGCGAAGGTCTCGGCGTCCTGGCCATCAGCCACCACCTGGCCCTGCTCGAGGCGTGGGCCGATATTCGCTTCGCCCTGGACAGCGACGGTCTCACGGCGCTGCCCTGACGGTGCATGGCAACTCCTCGGCGTGACCGGAGGTCACGTCGGGCGCAAGCGATGCTCTCGCCTCCGGCTACGGGGCGGGCTACTGTGTCAAGCAAATGCTTGGTTGTTAAGGGGGAGCGAGGAGAGTCCGGTGATCGATCCGAAGCGCTACGGACCGTGGGCGGTGATCGCCGGCGGCTCCGAAGGCGTCGGCGCGGCGTTCGCCACCCAGCTGGCCGAAGCCGGCCTGAACCTCGTGCTCATCGCCCGCACACCCGAACCGCTGGAACGCACCGCCGCCGCGGCGCGCGAGTCCGGCGTCGAGGTGCGCACCATCGCGGCCGACCTCACCGATCCCGCCGCCATCGCCGAGATCATCTCCGCCACCGCCGATCTCGAAGTCGGCCTGCTGATCTACAACGCCGGAGCCAACAGCTACGGCAGCGAATTCGTGGTCGGCGACCTCGACCGCTTCCGTTCGGTCATCGACCTCAACATCACCGCCCAGCTGGCCCTGGTGCACCATTTCGGCGCGCGGATGCGGGCGGCGGGGCACGGCGGCCTGCTGCTGGTGGGCTCGATGAGCGGTTTCCTCGGCGGCTACCACCAGACGGTCTACGCCGGGGTGAAGGCGTTCGGCAGGCTGTTCGCCGAATCCCTGTGGCTGGAACTGCGCGAACACGGCGTGGACGTGCTGGAGCTGGTCCTCGGCGTCACTCGCACGCCCGCCATGCAGCGCGCGGGCCTGAACTTCGACGTCCCCGGCATGCGGGTGGACGAACCCGAAGACGTGGCCAGGGAGGGTCTGGCGCATCTGTCCGACGGGCCGCTGTGGATCGCGGGCGGCAATGCCGAGGCGGTGGCCAAGCGCAACGGCCTCGACCGCGCGCCGCTGCTGCTGAAAGCGCACGAGCGGATGCGCGAACTGTTCCAGGCGCGCGACATGCCGGCCACCGCCGGGCGGAAGGACTGACCGATGCGTCTGGGGATAGCCACCCCCGCGTCACCCGCGTGCCGGGCGCGCACGCGGACTGGGAACGCGGTGCGGGCATCGCCGAACCGGCCCGCATCGCCACCCACGCCGACGCACTCGGCTTCGCCCACCTCACCTGCAGCGAGCACGTCGCCGTCCCGGTGCCGGTCGCCGAACAGCGCGGCGGCACCTACTGGGATCCGCTGGCCACGTTCGGCTATCTCGCCGCCCTCACCACCCGCATCCGCTTCGTCACCCAGGTGCTCGTGCTCGGCTACCACCACCCGCTGGCCATCGCCAAGCGCTACGGCATCCTCGACGTCGTCTCCGGCGGCAGGCTGACCCTCGGTCTCGGCGTCGGCGCCCTCGAAGAGGAATTCGCCACCCCCGAATACCACGGCGAGCACTACGAATTCAGCGGCGTCCTGGTCGATCCGCACGCCGTCCAGGACCGGGTGCCGCTGTGGGTCGGCGGCCGGACCAGGCGCTCCCTGCGCCGTGCGGTGGAACTCGCCGACGGCTGGACCCCGTTCGCCCTGTCCCACAGCGCGGCCGCCGCCATGCTCGCCGAGGTCGACCTCCGGCCCGATTTCGAGGTGGTCCTGTCCGCGGGACCGGTCGACCCCCTCGGCGACCCGTCCGCCACCGAATGCCGCATCACCGCCGCCGGCGCCGCGGGCGCGACCACTGTCAATGTCTCCGTGGCGGCCGAGTCCGCCGATCACTACTGCGAACAGCTCGGCGCCCTGGCCGATCTCGCGACCCGCTGGACGGGCGCCGAGCCGGACGGCACCGGCGCCGGCACGCCGAGAACCGATGGATGAACCGGGTCACCCGACCAGATCAGCGGACCGGGAAGCACGACGACGCGCGTACTCGACCACCTCCTCGGCCCAGCCCGGCTCGCCGTCCCGGGCGGTGCACTCCCGCAACCGCTCGACGGCGTCGTCCAGACTCGGGCCCGGACCGCCGTCGGCGAGCAGGACGACGATCGCCTCCCGAGTTCGCGGCCCCGGCTCCGGCAGGGCGAGCAGCTCTTCGAGGTATCGGCCGGGCTCGAGCAACTGCACCGCCCGCCGCGCATAGGCATGCACCCGCCGGGGCAGGTCCTCGCGAATGGCCTCGATATCGGAGTGCAGCGCGTGCCCGCCCGGCTGGTCCGGGTCCACCCGCAGGGTCCACGGCGCGGGCGGCTCTCCCGGTCGCGGATGGCGGTCGAGCAGATCGGGCCCGGTGGCCGCCTCCAAGGGGACCGGCTCGAGCCCCCGTGCTTCGGCGCGCAGGCAGCAGTACTCCCACCATGCCGCGGGCGTGGCGGTCAGCGTCAGCCCGAAGGCGAGCGTCTGCTGACCGTCGCTCCACGTCCGCGACACCCGGGTCCGGCCGACCGAGGCGACCCCCGCATCCTGCACCCGTATCCAGGTGGGCTCGTTGCCGTGAAAACCATAGGGCTGCAGCAGTTTTGCGATATCGCGCTGGAGTCGGCGCAGGGCCGTGTCGGGACTGACCATGATCAGGCAGAGTAGCGCCGCGCCCCGACAGCGTCGGGGACGGCCGCTTGGACCACGGCGTGCTCGCCCGAGGTCCGCCACGGCAGGCCGGTGCGATCCAGCTCCTCGACCCGACCGGCGGACAGTCCCACCGCCACATCGGACTTCGCGGTGCGCAGCGCCAGAACCGGGGAAGGGAAGTACGCCACGCACGCCGCGAAATCGGTCGTGGCAGGCCAGTAGCGGTCGCCGACGAGCCGCCGGTAGTTCAGGTCGCCCTTGAGGACGGTGACGGTCGCGCTCGACAATTCCCGGGCCAGGTCGGCGGGCATGTCCCGGAATTCCAGCGGCGAGCAGTAGAACGGGTGCGCCCGGACCGACAGCGCACCGTTCGCGACGGCCTGCCGCAGTCGCGTGCCGATGCGGCGCGTGTGCTCGTCGGGGTGCTCGCAGAGCAGGGCGAGCACGGCGAGCAGGTCCGTCATCGTGGCGTCCGAGACGTAATAGGGCTGTGGCTTGAGGTGCAGGGCGACCTCGGACACCCCGCGCGCGGTGAGTAGGTGGTCGATGAGCACCAGGTCGGGCAGGAGCTCGCGACCGGCATTGTCGGCGATCACCGTGACCGTCGGGCGCTCGGCCGCCGCCAGCGTCTCCCACAGGAAGGCGGTGTCGTCGGCCAGCAGCGCGGTGCGGGTGTCGCTCGCGCCGGTCAGCCGGAATCCGAGATCGGCCTGGTTGCCCCACAGCGCGGAGCGCACCAGCGCGTCACCGACGGCGTCGCGGTCGCCGGAGCGCGCGAGATCCGCCAGCGCCGACAGTTCCGCCTCGACGGTGGGACCGGTGAGTTCGGCGTTCTTGGCCGGCGCGAACGGATCGATTCCGCGCCAGATCCCCGGATCGAAGTACTCCACCGCCGCGAGCAGCCGGCGATAGAAGAAGCTCTCGGCCCACAGGAACGGCACCTCGCCCCACGGGCGGCCCCACCACGGGCGACCCCACTGCTCCCACAGCGGCCGGTCCGCGGGATCGCCGTCGAGCCGTTCCAGCACACCGGAGGTGGATTCGTCGAGCAGTCGCCGCAACGCGCGCCGCTGCCGCTCGCCGTAGGGGTGCGCTTCGATCACCTGCTCGACGAGCTTGGGATGACGTTCGTGGAACACGCTGTGCGGGAACGACGGCGACATACCCACCGGAATCCGCGGCGGAAGTTCCATGTGATCAGCGCTCCTGTGCTCGACATCGCCGCCGCGCCCGGCGTCACCGCCCGACATGCGGCGCCACCACCCTAGACCGCCGCGCACGCGCCGGCCCGGCTCTCGCGCGCCCGTCGCGGAGCTTTCCCGACTGTCTCGCCGCGCTGTCCGCCGCGGTGCCTCGATCCCACACGACGAATCGGCGACTCGCCGACCTGAACTGCGCAGTCCGGCCGGTGAAGTGATCTCGGTCTCGGTAGGGTGAGCCCATGGCAGTTGGGCTCGGCATGAGGATTGCCCGGCTGCGGGCTCTGATCGACCATCCGAACACCGGCGCGGGCGAACGCGCCGCGGCGCAACGGATGCTCGACCGCATTCTGGTCAGATCCGGCGCCGAGGCGCGCAGCACGGTGGCCGGCCGGGTCTACGGCGCCCGCTTCGACAGAGCGGGCAGGCACGCCGACCTCGAACGCATCGTCGAGATGATCCGCGAGGACATCGTCTTCGCCCGGACCCTCTCGGCCTCGGAATCGCCAACCGAACTCGCCCTGGTCAATCCCATCCGCGACGCACCCTCCGACATCTACTACAACGTCGAGGCGCCGTTCTACGGGCGGATCGTGATCACCCTCGAGAACGTGCCCCCCGACTGGGGATGGGTGGTCGACGAGTGGGGGATCGAGAACGTCAGCCCGAAACTGCAGGCCCTCGCCGACGAACTGGCCGAGATCCTCGACGCCTACAACTACGGCGGCACCGATGTGGGCAAACGCTTCTTCGGCAATGTGAAGGCGGGCGGCGTCACGCTGGTCTGGTAGCCGTCCCGTGCGGCGCGCACTGTCCGATTCGATCAAGACCGGCGGCGGCGCGGCTCGTAGTGTGCCGAGGATGAGCAACGATGCGAGCGCAACCGACCGCAGCAGGCACATCAGCCGCGTCATCGCCTGCCCACCCGAGCGGGTGTACGACTTCGCCGCCGACCCGGCGAACCTGCCCAGGTGGGCGGCCGGCCTGGCGGGCCGCGCCGTGGTGCCCGACGGCGACAGCTTCCTCGCGGATTCGCCGATGGGCCGCGTGCGGGTGCGCTTCACCGCCCGTAACGCACTCGGCGTGCTCGACCACGACGTCACGCTGCCCTCCGGCGCCACCGTGTACAACCCCGTCCGCGTCATCGCGCACCCGGCCGGGTCCGAGATCGTCTTCACGATTCGCCGGCTCGCCATGACCGCCGAAGAATTCGACCGCGACTCGGCCATGGTCGCCGCCGACCTCGACCGCCTCGCGGCGATCCTCGAGTCCTGAGGTTCTCGCCCGTCCGGGTCGGCCGGCAGGGAGTGAGACGGCTCTGCGCCGGCGATGTACGGCACCACTAGCGCCGGACAGGGCTACATGAACATCCCCGGATGCAGTCTGCTCGACGTCCAGCCCGGCGGCGGTGACGGAGCAGGGCCCCTCACCGCCCGAACCGGCTTTCCGGCATCCGATATTCCGCCGGGCGGAAGGCGAGCGTGGGTCGCCGGCGACGAGATGGTTACCTTGTGGCGTACCACTCTGCGCGGGTTCCGGGGAACGAGTGATCTTTCGCGGCCACCCGGACTCGATTTTCGGGAGACGGAATGAACACGCGACTATCGGCGTCCGGCGCACCGACGCGCGACGTCAAGCGTTCGGTGATCCTGGTCCTGGGCGCCCTCTCGGCGTTCGGACCGCTCTCACTGGATCTCTACCTGCCCGCGCTCCCCGACCTGTCCGACGATCTCGGTGTCTCGTCGGTGACCGGTCAGCTCACCATGACCGCCTGCATGATCGGCCTGGCACTCGGCCAGCTGACGGTCGGTCCGTTGAGCGATCGCTTCGGCCGCCGCACCCCGCTGCTGATCGGCGTCGCCGTCTACGCCCTCGCCTCGCTGCTGTGCGCGCTGACCCCGGGGGCCGGGACACTCATCGCCCTGCGCTTGGTCCAGGGCGTCGCCGGCGGTGCGGGCATCGTGATCGCGCGGGCCATCGTGCGGGACCTCTTCGAGACCAGGGCCGCGGCGCGGATCTTCTCGCTGCTGGCCATGGTGACCGGCATCGCCCCCGTGCTCGCCCCGGTTCTCGGTGGTCAGCTGATGCACGTGACCTCTTGGCGCGGCCTGTTCGTCGCGCTCTCGCTCATCGGCTGTGCGCTGCTGATCGCGGCGCTGCTGGCCATCGAGGAATCCCACCCGAATCGCTCGGGCGGCGGTCTGCGCACCGTCGTCGCGAACTTCGCCGTCGTCGGGCGCGATCCCCGGTTCCTCGGCTT
>NZ_BAGA01000045.1 GCF_000308595.1 Nocardia higoensis NBRC 100133
GATGCGTGCGGCGCACGCCGCCGAGCGCACCGAGGCGAGTGCCGAGGTCGCCGGGTTCGCCGACCGTTCGCTGCGCGCGGTACTCGAGGTGCTCGACCGCCGGAGGCCGGTCGAGCAACTGGCCGGGATCGCCGATCCGCTGGTGCTGGCCGCGGTGCGCACCCTGGTCGCGAGGGACCTGGCGCCCGAGCGCGCCCTCGGATCGGCCGTGCTGGCCAGAATCGACGTCCGTCTCGTCGCCGCGGACAGCGCGGAACTCTGGGCGCGCTACAACCGCGGCGGCAGACGTTTCGCGTTGGCCGCCGGAGCGGTCCGCAGGCGCGCCACCGGGTGGCGGCTGACGGCGCTGCGCGTGCGGTGAGTGACGACGGCCGCCGCCCGGGATGGGAGTGACCAGAGGTGCGCTGAACTGCGGACACACCTCGGCAAACGCCCACAGGCCCGCGCCGCTGGATTACTTTGGAGCAGGTGCGGCGAAGTCCGAGGGTGATCGAGTCGATCACGGTGTTCCTGTCCGCCGTGATGGGGTGTCTGGCGCTGTCCACCCCGATTTCGCTGGCTTGGGCGAACGGCACGGCCTCGCTCCAGATGGAACTGCTCGTGTACAGCCTGCCCAAGGCGACCGCCGTCGGCGGCATCGCGGCGATCATCACGGTGGGGTTCGCGATCACGACCGCTTCCACCCGAGTGGCCTGGCTGAGCGCGTTCGGCGGCAGCGTGATCCTGCTGGCCAATCATTTGCTGGGGCAGAATTTCTCCGGCTTCGCCCCGCTCACCACCTTGAACTACGTCGACTGCATGGCGGGCGGGATCATCCTCGGCGGCGTCCTCTCGGCTGTCCGGTACCGCAGATTCTCGCTGCTGCTGGCGGTGCTGGGCGCGATGGGTGCCATCATGCTCAGCGATCTGAGCGTTTCGGACGCGGAGTTCACCGGTAGCGCGGGCGATTCGCCGCTGGGCTGGTTCGTCATCGATTCACCCCCGGTCGCGCTGATCGCACCTGCCACCGTGCTGCTGCTGTTGTGCGCGTTCGTGTGCCCGGGTGCGCGTCCGGAAGAGCCGATGCTCTCGGTCGAGCTACCGCTGCGCCCGATCCTCGCGATGCTGGTGCTCACCACGAGCACGGTGGTGGGCTCCTCCTGGCTGGTCCGGGACGGCTCCACGCCCTATGACGCGCTGCCTGTCGCCCTGCTCACCGTGGCCGCGGCCTTGCTCAGCGCGCTGCTGTTGCCACACCGCGAGGGTGAGATCGTGCTGTGCGCGGTCGCCGTGGCCGCTGCCGGTGGGGCGACGTTCCTGATGCCACTGACCGGCTGGATGGTTCCCATGCTGCTGGCCGCGGGGGTGGGCGGCATGGTGCTGGGCAGTTACCGTCCGATGCCGCTGGTCGCGATACTCGGCTCCGCCGGGCTGGCCCTGTTCGCGGTGCTGACGGCGAACGTGAACGGTCCTGGCGCGCCTGCCTCGGTCACCGGATGCCTGTTGCTGACGCTGCTGGTGGGCTACAGCCTGGCCTCGGCGCTGCCGAGAGACGGCGCGTCCGCGCTGGTGCTGGCGCTGATCGTGCTGTGCCTGCCCGGCGTCGCGGTTGCCGTGCGGGCCAGGATCTTCGGGGTCGGCTTCGCCCTGCCCCGGCGCTGGGAGACTCCCGGAGCCTACGGCCGATCCGATGTGCTGCTGTTCGCGCTGACCGGCGTGATCGCCCTGATCGTCACCGTCGGATGCGTGCTCGCGGTCCTCGTGTTGCGCCGGATGCGTCCCCCGGTGGTGAAGACGCCGGGCGGCGGCGAGCCGGAGCCGGCCGCCGAGGAGGGCGAGGATCAGGGCACGGCGCGACAGCACTAACGTCGCGGGTATGCGGCTCTATGTGGGATGCGCGATGTGGACGCATCCGTCCTGGCAGGAGCGGCAGTTGCCGCCCGCGCGGCGATTGCGCTGGTACGCCGGGCACTGCAACGCGGTCGAGGGCAACACCACCTTCTACGCGACGCCTTCGCCCGCCACGGTCCGGTCCTGGGCCGAGCAGACCGATCCGGACTTCCGGTTCGCGGCGAAGCTGCCCAAGCCGATCACCCACGAGCGCAGGCTCTCCGGGGTCGCGGGCGAACTGGCCGCCTTCCTCGATGCCATGGCGCCGCTCGGCGAGCGCCTGCACACGCTCTGGGTGCAACTGCCCGGGTCGTTCGGCCCCGGCGACCTCGGCGCGCTGGCCCGCTTCCTGCCGACTCTGCCGTCGGGCATCCGGCGTGCCGTCGAGGTCCGTCACCGCGCCTTCTACGAGGACGAGCGCGCCGCCACCGCGCTGGAGCGGGTGCTCGAGCGCGCGGATGCGGAGTGGGCCACTTTCGACACCTCCGTGCTGTTCTCGGCCCCCGCCTCCAGTCCCGCCGAGTTGGAGGCGCGGTCGAAGAAACCCCACCTGCCACGCCGCACCCGCGCGCTCACCGCCGACCCGATGGTCCGCTATCACGGCCGAGACGACGAGGAGACGACCGTGGCCGGCTGGCAGCCCTGGTTGCCGGTCGTGGCGGGCTGGCTGCGGGAGGGGCGCACCCCGACGGTGTTCGTGCACACCCCGGACAACGCCTCCTCGCTGCGGCTCTCGCGTCGCTTCCACGACCAGGTGCGCGCGCTCGTCCCCGGACTAGAGCCCCTGCCGGACCCGGCCGTCCAGGAGCCGATGACCCTGTTCTGACGACCCGGTCCGGCGCCTAGTTCATGCCCAGCACCGTGGTGGTGAACGCGATGAACAGCGGCGCGGAGGCGGGCACGGCGTGCGCGCCCTCGGTGAGCATGACCCGGCGGGTGCGTTCGCTGATCGCATCCGGGATCAGCGCGATCAGTTCGGCCGAGACCGGTGGCACCAACGGATCCGCGGCCACGGCCTTGGCGTGGAAGTGCCGGTACATCTCGGTGAACGGATCGAGCGCCAGCACCCGCACGGCGGTCGCGGCGCGCTCGACCCGCGCGGACTCGAGCAGCACCATGCGGGCGAAGCGCGGCTCGTCGGCGACCGCCTCGCAGAATGTGGTGATGACACAGGCGATCCGGGCACGCGGATCCGCGTCGCGGGGGAGCAGGGACAGCGCCTCGCGGACGCGCTGGGCCAGCACCGCGATGCCGGTGTGCACCGACTCGACGAAACAGTGCTCCTTGTTGGTGAAGTGCTCGTAGAAGGTGCTGCGCGAGACCCGGGCAGCCGCCACGATGTCGCCGAGTGTGGTCGCGGGATAGCCCTTCTCCTCGACGCATTCGACGAGCGCGGCGATCAGCCTGCCGCGCGGTGACGAGGGGGAGTCCGTGCGGACCGCCGCGCGACGATCGGCGAGGTCGCTGTCGTGCGACGGCTCGCATCGAGTTGTCGAGGGGCGCATGAAAGCCTTTCTGTCGAGGTTGTCGATTATGCGCGCCGGTGTCTTTCGCTGCGCGCAGTGGCCGTCCCGAGCGGGCCGGATCGGCCCGTTCATCCGTCATTTTCGTTCCCGATGTGCAA
>NZ_BAGA01000044.1 GCF_000308595.1 Nocardia higoensis NBRC 100133
GACGGCGCGGCCGCGGTGGTCGTGATGAGCAAGGAGAAGGCCCAGCAACTCGGCCTGAGCTGGATCGCCGAGATCGGCGCGGCGGGCGTGGTGGCCGGTCCGGACTCGACGCTGCAGGACCAGCCCGCCAATGCCATCGCCAAGGCCTGCGCGAAGCAGGGCATCTCGCCCGCGGATCTGGATCTGGTGGAGATCAACGAGGCGTTCGCGGCGGTCGGCATCGCCTCGACCCGCAAGCTGGGCATCGATCCGGCGAAGGTGAACGTCAACGGCGGCGCGATCGCCATCGGGCACCCGCTCGGCATGTCCGGCGCGCGCATCCTGCTGCACCTGGCGCTGGAGCTGAAGCGTCGCGGCGGCGGCATCGGCGCGGCCGCGCTGTGCGGTGGCGGCGGGCAGGGCGACGCCCTGATCGTCAAGGTCTAGTTGTGATGTCCGAGGACGTCGGTTCCACGGCGTCCTCGCAGGTGAGCTGCTGCGGGATCGGGTCGAGCGGCTTCGGTGGCCGGTCGGACACGATGCGGTGGTCGCTGCCGGAGGTCCGGCTGATGGGTGGCCGGCCTCCGCGGGTGGCGCTCCTGGACTCGGCGGCCGCGTTCACCGGGAGTCCGGGGATCTCGGGGCTCCCGCGTGCGCGGCTGTGCGTGGCGTCAGCGTGCGAACTTCTCGATGGCCTCCGGGGTGACGGGGGTGAAGAAGTTGACGAGGTTGCCGTCGGGATCGCGGAACAGCAGCGACCGGTTGCCCCAGGGCATCGTGGTGGGCTCGTTGACGAAGTCGGTGACGAAGCTGGTCAGGTTCTGGTGAACGCGGTCCACGTCGTCGACGAGGAACTCGGTGATCACGCTGTGGTTGTCCGCCGGGCGGGCAGAGCCCGGGGCGAACAGCGGGACGGTGCGGGTGCCGGCGATCGCGAGGGTTGCGCCCGTGGTCTCGAGTTCGGCGAAGTCCTCGGTGGCCCACGTCGCCTGCATCCCTGTGGCTCGCTCGTAGAACTCGACGAGGCGTGCGACGTCGCTGGTGATGATGCGGATCGAGACGAAGTCCATGGGAATCTCCTTGGCTGTGCTGGAAGCGTGCACCTCGCAGGCTAGGAGAAATAGCGGACAGAATCGGTCCTGTATTCGCGTTAGGCTGCGAATATGCCACGACCCACCGGCCGCGTGCTGACACTCCTGGAGTTGCTGCAGTCGGGCGGCACCCGGACGGTGGCCGAGCTCGCCGACCGTCTCGGCGTCGAAGGGCGCACTGTGCGCCGGTATGTGGACCAGCTGATCGACCTGGACGTGCCCGTGGAGTCGGTGCGCGGTCGCTACGGCGGGTACCGGCTGGCTCCCGGGTACCGCTTGCCTCCGCTCATGCTCAGCGACGACGAGGCGCTGGCCGTGCTGCTCGGCCTGGTCGCCGGCCGCCGGGCAGGGCTGACGACGACGGAGCGCACGGCAAACGAGACGGCGTCAGCGAAGATCCGGCGGGTGTTGCCCAAGCACATCGCCCGCCGGCTCGACACACTGCTGGAAGCTCTCGCCTTCACGGATCAGCCCGGCGAGTTGGACCACCCGGACGCCGGGCTCCTGCTCACCATCGCCGATGCGGTGCGCCACCGCCGACCGGTCTCGGTCCGCTACACCGACCGCGACGGACGGCGCAGCGAACGCACCCTGCACGCGTACGGGATCGTCGCCCATGCGGGCCGGTGGTACGTGACGGGCAAGGACGCCCAGGTCGACGAGGACCGAACCTTCCGGCTCGATCGCATCGCAGACGCGCGGACCCTGCCCGGCTCATTCGAAGCGCCCGTTGGTCCCGGTCCGGCACAGCGGGTGTTGTCAGGATTCGCCACGGCCGAGTACCGGCATGAGGTGACCTTGCGGATCCACGGGACAGTGGAGCAGATCCGCGCGCACCTCCCCGCCGGCGTCGCGAGCCTGGCGGAGCCCGACCCCGCGGCCGGCCAGGACCCGGCAGCCGAGCACTGGCTGCGCGTCGAGCTACGGGCGCAGCAGCTCGACTGGTTGCCTCGGATACTCGCCTCACTCGACCGGCCGTTCGTCATCGAGCGCCCCGATGAACTACGCGACCTCGTCATCGCCCTCGCCGATCGCCTCACGTCCTACGCCCGCCAAGCCTGACGGCGAGGAACCGGTGCCATGAGACGGCACATCTGGTCCGGCAGCCGGTCGCGCCGGGCAGATGTCCGTTCTGTCCGGTGTGACCGGTACGACTACGACCGTACGTAGTTGATACGGCACAATGGTGGCCATGGCCTCTTTCGACCCGCGCACCGTCGCCGGTAGGTTCCGCTTGTTCGCCGTTCTCGAAGCCGTGTCCTGGGCAGGTCTGCTCATCGGCATGGCCTTCAAGTACCTGCCTGCCGAGGGCAACGAGATCGGCGTGAAGATCTTCGGCCCGACGCACGGCGCCGTCTTCGTGCTGTTCCTGCTCACCACGCTGCTCACGGCGCGCGAGTTCGAGTGGAACTGGAAGACCACCATCCTCGCGCTGCTGTCGAGCATCCCGCCGTTCTTCACGGTGGCGTTCGAAGTGTGGGCCCAGCGAACCGGCAAGCTCGAAGCGCCCGCCGGGGCGAATTCCGGCAACGCGGCTGGTGGCTTCGTCGGGTCCGCCACCTCGCTCGCCAAAAGCGTGTCCGACTGATCCATCAGGTCGTCTGCCCCGCACCCGCCTCTTCGTGACAAACTGGGAACCGTGACTCGACCAGCCGCACGTCGTCCTTCGCCAGCAGTCGCCGCCGCCATGTCCGGAGCGGTCGACCTGTCCAGCCTGAAGCAGCCGCCCGCCGCCTCCGGAGCCACCGGTGGGGCGCCCGGCGGTGACTACGCCGTCTCGGAAGTCGATTTCGAAGCCAAGGTGCTGCACCGCTCCATGCAGGTGCCGGTGGTCGTCGCGCTCTACTCCCAGCGCAGTCCCGGCAGTGTCGAGCTGGTGCGGACGCTGCAGCGCCTGGTCGAGGCCGACGGCGGTTCCTGGGCGCTGGCCGCGGTGGAGGCCGAAGCCAATATGCGCATCGCCCAGGCGCTGCGGGTGCAGGGCATCCCCACCGTGATCGCGATCGCCGCGGGTCAGCCGCTGGCCGATTTCGAGGGCGCGCAGCCCGAGGCCCAGGTACGCCAGTGGCTCGACGCGGTGGTCGACGCCGTGGCGGGCAAGCTCGAGGGCGGCCCGGCCGAAGCGCACGAGCAGGAGGATCCCCGTTTCGTCGCCGCCGAGGACGCGCTCGAGCGCGGCGACTTCGAGGCCGCGGAGGCCGCCTACGAGGCGATCCTCGCCGCCGAGCCGGACAACACCGAGGCCAAGGCCGCGCTGCGACAGCTGAAGTTCCTGGCCAGGGCGCAGCAGGTGCCCGAGTCGGCGATCGAGACCGCCGACGCCGATCCGGGCAATGTGGACGCCGCCATTGCCGCGGCCGATCTGGAACTGCTCGGCCAGCAGCCGGAAGCGGCTTTCGATCGGCTGATCGCGGTGGTCAAGCGGACCGCGGGCGACGACCGCACCAAGGCGCGCACCCACCTGCTCGAACTGTTCGAGCTCTTCGATCAGGCCGAACCCTTCGTGGTGGCGGCTCGTCGCAGGCTCGCGGCGGCGCTGTACTGATCACCGCTCGAGCGGATCGCCCTCGGCGGGCCGATCGCATCGCGGCAATCCGTGCACGATCCGGCAGGACCGAAACTTTCGGCCCTGCCGGATCTGTGTCCGGGGCCGGATATGCGAGGCGGCGTCGAACCGAGGACGTCGCGG
This sequence comes from Nocardia higoensis NBRC 100133, assembly GCF_000308595.1. GTDB lineage: Bacteria > Actinomycetota > Actinomycetes > Mycobacteriales > Mycobacteriaceae > Nocardia > Nocardia higoensis. The sequence continues at coordinate 3,760 of NZ_BAGA01000044.1, forward strand.
GGGATCAGATGTGCGGACCGGCCAGCCAGACGGCGGTGTTCGGCGCGAGGGCGACGGTCGCCGAGTACGGACGCCCGTGCCGGCGGACCTCCTCGGTGTGCACCGCGCCGAGGTTGCCGATGCCCGAGCCGCCGTATTCGACGGCATCGGTATTGAGCACCTCGGTCCACTCGCCCGCGACCGGCAGGCCGAGCCGGTACTCGCCGTGCGTGGAGCCGGAGAAATTGAACACGCAGGCCAGTACCGAGCCGTCGGAGCCGTAGCGCAGGAAGGCGAGGACATTGCGCTCGCGGTCGTCGGCCTCGATCCAGGCGTAGCCGCCGGGGGTGGTGTCCTGGCTCCACAGCGCGGGGGTGGCCCGGTAGACGCGGTTGAGGTCGCGCACCGTCGTGGCGATGCCGCGATGCAGGGGGTTGCCGAGTTCTTCCCAGTCCAGGCCGCGATCGTGGGACCACTCCCGGAACTGGCCGAAATCCTGGCCCATGAACAGCAGTTGCTTGCCGGGATGGGCCCACATGTAGGCCAGCAGCGCCCGCACGCCCGCGGCCTTGGCGAAGTCGTCGCCGGGCATCCGGCTCCACAGCGTGCCCTTGCCGTGCACCACCTCGTCGTGGCTGATGGGCAGCACGTAGTTCTCGCTCCACGCGTAGACCATGGAGAAGGTGATCTCGTGGTGGTGGTAGGCCCGGTGGATCGGGTCGCGCCCGAGGAAGCCCAGGGTGTCGTGCATCCAGCCCATGTTCCACTTCATCGTGAAACCGAGACCGCCGACATCGGCGCCGCGGGTCACGCCCGGCCAGGTGGTGGATTCCTCGGCGATGGTGACCACGCCCGGATGTGCTCGATGCACGACCTCGTTGAGTTCGCGCAGGAAGGCGACCGCTTCCAGGTTCTCCCGGCCGCCGTGGACGTTCGGTTCCCAGTCGCCGCCGCGTGAGTAGTCCAGGTAGAGCATCGAGGCGACGGCGTCCACCCGCAGGCCGTCGATGTGGAACTCCTCGATCCAGTAGCGCGCGTTGGCGATGAGGAAGTTGCGGACCTCGTTGCGGCCGAAGTCGAAGACGTAGGTGCCCCAGTCGGGTTGCTCGCCGCGGCGTGGGTCGGCGTGCTCGTAGAGCGGGGTGCCGTCGAAGCGGGCCAGCGCCCACTCGTCGCGCGGGAAGTGCGCGGGAACCCAATCGAGCAGCACGCCGATGCCCGCGCCGTGCAGGTGGTCGACGAAGGCGCGGAAATCGTCGGGGGTGCCGAAACGCGCGGTCGGGGCGTAGTAGGAGGTGACCTGGTAGCCCCAGGAACCGCCGAACGGGTGCTCGGCGACGGGCAGCAGTTCGACGTGGGTGTAGCCGGCCTCGCGGACGTAGTCGGCCAGTTGCCGCGCCAGTTCCCGGTAATCCAGCCCGGCCCGCCAGGAGCCCAGGTGCACTTCGTAGACGCTCATCGGCGATCGGGTGGGATCGGCGGCCGCGCGTCGGGCCAGCCACTGTTCGTCGTGCCAGGCGTAGCTGCTCTCGGTGACGACGGAGGCGGTGCGCGGCGGGACCTCGGTGGCGAAGGCGAGCGGGTCGGCGTGGTCCACGGCGCGACCGTCCGCGCCGTGCACCCGGTACTTGTACTTGGTGCCGGGACCGGCGCCGGGGACGAACACCTCCCAGACGCCCGAGGTGCCCAGCGCGCGCAGCGGAGCGGTGTGCCCGCTCCAGCCGTCGAAGTCGCCGAACACGGTGACGCCGCGGGCATTCGGGGCCCACACCGCGAAGGAGGTGCCCGATACCGGGCCGTCGAGGGTGTCGTAGTGGCGTGGATGCGCGCCGAGCACCTGCCAGAGATGCTCATGGCGGCCGGCGCCGATCAGGTGCAGGTCGAACTCGCCGAGCGTGGGCAGGAAGCGGTAGCCGTCGGCGGCGACGACGACCGGGCCGCCGGGGTAGGTCGTGACGACCCGGTAGTCCATCAGCTCGGGGTAGGGCAGGACGGCGGCGAACATGTCGTAGCCGAGGAACTCGAGCGGATGGTCGACGCCGCCGACGCGCACGTGGACCGACTCGGCGTGCGGGCGCAGCACCCGGACCACGGTGCCGCCGGGGTGCGGATGCGCGCCGAGCACGGTGTGCGGATCGCGGTGCGTGCCCGCCGCCAGCAGCATGAGGTCGCGGGTCTCGATCAGCGGCCCGCCCCGATCAGGTGGCAATGCGCCGGCGCGCCCGGAGTTCTCGGCAGCGCCGCCGCTCGTGCCGGAGCCGGTGTCGCCCGCGGCCGGCGCGCCGCCACGGGTGGCCGGTGTCGTCGTCTCCGGGTCGGGCTCCTTGGCGCTCATCGCAAACTCCTCCGGTAGGCCAGTGCGGCACGGGCTGCGGCGGGAACGGGCGGCAGGGCGACGATGTGCGCGACCGACCGAGCCGGCTCCAGACGCACCCAATTGTGCTGGCCCCAGTGCCATTCCTCGCCGCTGACCTCGTCGCGCACCACCGGATGGTCGTGCCATTCGCGGCCGATGGCGGGCAGGTCGAGGGAGAGGAAGCCCTCCTCGGCGCCGTAGGGGTTCAGGTTGACGACGACCAGAACCGCGTCGCCGCCGATCGGATCGAACTTGGAGTAGGCGATCAGGGCGTCGTTGTCCACGTGGTGGAAGTTCAGGCAGCGCAACTGCTGCAGCGCGGGGTGTGCGCGGCGGATCTCGTTGAGCCGGGTCAGCCAGGGCTCGAGTGATTCCCCGCGCTCGAGCGCGCCGGCGAAATCGCGCGGGCGCAGCTGGTACTTCTCCGAGTCCAGGTACTCCTCGCTGCCCGGTCGCACGGCCTGGTGCTCGAAGAGCTCGTACCCGGAGTAGACGCCCCAGGTGGGGGCCAGGGTCGCGGCGAGTACCGCGCGGATGGCGAACATGCCGGGGCCGCCGTGCTGCAGGCTCTCGTGCAGGATGTCGGGGGTGTTCACGAACAGGTTCGGCCGGGCCTCGTCGGCCTTGGCGGCCAGTTCGTTGCCGAACTCGGTGAGCTCCCACTTGGCCACGCGCCAGGTGAAATAGGTGTAGGACTGGCTGAATCCGCGCCGGGCCAGACCGTAGAGACGGGCCGGGCGGGTGAACGCCTCGGAGAGGAAGATCACTTCCGGGTTCTCCTTGCGCACCGCGGCGATCAGCCACTCCCAGAAGTCGGCGGGCTTGGTGTGCGGGTTGTCGACGCGGAAGATCTTCACGCCCAGCCCGATCCAGTGCCGCACGACCCGCAGGATCTCGGCGTAGAGGCCGTCCGGGTCGTTGTCGAAGTCGATCGGGTAGATGTCCTGGTACTTCTTGGGCGGATTCTCGGCGTAGGCGATGGTGCCGTCGGGCAGGGTGGTGAACCACTCCGGGTGCTGTGTCACCCACGGGTGGTCGGGCGCGCACTGCAGGGCCAGGTCGAGGGCGACCTCCAGGCCGAGCTGCTCGGCCGCGGTGACGAATTCCGCGAAGTCCGCCTCGGTGCCCAGCGCCGGATGCACGGCGTCGTGGCCGCCGTGCTTCGAGCCGATCGCCCACGGGGAACCGACATCTCCGGGAGCGGCGACCAGGGAGTTGTTGGGCCCCTTGCGGTTCACCTCGCCGATCGGATGGATCGGCGGCAGGTACACCACGTCGAAACCCATGCCGGCGATGCGCGGCAGTTCGGCGGCGGCGGTGGCGAAGGTGCCGTGTACGGGCTCGCCCTGGGCATCGCGGCCGCCGGTGGAGCGCGGGAAGAACTCGTACCAGGAGCCGAAGAGCGCGCGCGTGCGCTCGACCTGGACGTGATGGGCCGGGCCCCGGGTCACCAGCTCGCGCAGCGGGCTCACCCGCAGGATCTCGGCGATCTCCTCGGCGAAGGCGGGCGCGACCCGGGCGGGCAGCTGGTCGTCGCTGCGCAGCGCCGTCGCGACCGCGCGCAGCTTCTCGAACTCCGCCTTGCGCACCGACTGGGCGACACGCTCGAACAGCCGCGCCCCGATCTCGAGGTCGTTGGCCAGGTCGGCGGCGCTCTGGCCGACGGCGAGCTTGGCCTCCACCGCGTGCCGCCAGGTCGCGATCGGATCGCTCCAGCCCTCGACGCGCACGGTCCACAGCCCCGGTGCGTTCGGGACGAAGACGGCGTCGAACACGTCGGGCTCGGCGGCGGGCGTCATCCTGATGCGGGTCGGCCGGTTCGCGCCGGGGGCGCGCACGGTCAGGTTCGCCGAGACGGCGTCGTGTCCCTCGCGCCACACCACGGCGCGCACCGGGAACACCTCGCCCACCACAGCCTTGGCCGGGCGGCCGCCGGGGATCGAGGGGGCAGTGTCATCGATGGCGATGCGGCCGGTCACGTGCACCAACCTACTGGACGATCTTCGACGACGACGGGTGTGGCTGTCGTGCCTGTTGAGGCGTTGTTTCGTGGTCGGCGCGGGTTCCGGGGTCCGTGTAGGGTACTGCCGGTGAAGGCATTGCGTCGGTTCACTGTCCGTGCTCATCTGCCCGAGCGTCTGGCGGCCCTGGGTGAGCTGTCCACGAATCTGCGGTGGTCCTGGCATCCGCCGACGCAGGACGTGTTCGCCGCGATCGACCCGCGGCTGTGGCGCGAGGTCGGCCACGACCCGGTGCGGATCCTCGGCGAGGTGCCCGCGGCCCGCCTCGACGAACTCGCCGCCGATCCCGGTTTCCTCGCGCAGGTCGACGCCGCCGCCGCCGACCTGCGGGACTACCTGGGCGCGGCGACCTGGTTCCAGCGGCAGGGCCGCGAGGACGGGGTCTCGGGCATCGCCTATTTCTCGATGGAGTTCGGCGTCAGCGAAGTGCTGCCCAACTACTCCGGCGGCCTGGGCATCCTGGCGGGCGACCATCTCAAGGCCGCCTCCGACCTGGGCCTGCCGCTGATCGGCGTGGGACTGCTGTACCGCTCCGGCTACTTCCGGCAGTCGCTGTCGGCCGACGGCTGGCAGATCGAGCACTATCCGTCGCTCGATCCGCAGGGGCTGCCGCTGCGCCTGCTGACCAGCGAGGGTTCGGCGGTGCTGGTGCACGTGGCCATGCCCGACGGCCGGGTGCTGCGCGCGCGGGTGTGGATCGCCCAAGTCGGCCGGGTGCCGCTGCTGCTGCTCGACTCCGATATCGCCGAGAACGACGCGGACCTGCGTGCGGTGACGGACCGGCTCTACGGCGGCGACCAGGATCATCGCATCAAGCAGGAGATCCTGGCCGGTATCGGCGGGGTGCGGGCGGTGCGTGCCTTCACCCGCGCCGAAGGGCTGCCGGATCCGGAGGTCTTCCACATGAACGAGGGCCACGCGGGCTTCCTCGGCGTGGAGCGCATCCGCGAGTACGTGGCGGGTGGGATGGATTTCGACACCGCGCTGACCGTGGTGCGGGCGGCGACGGTGTTCACCACGCACACCCCGGTGCCCGCGGGCATCGACCGGTTCCCGATGCCGATGGTGCGCCGCTACTTCGGCGGTGCGCACGGCGAGGCGGAATCGGCGTTGCTGCCCGGGCTTTCGGTTGACCGCATCCTGGCGCTCGGTCGCGAGGCGGATCCCTCGGTCTACAACATGGCGCACATGGGCCTGCGGCTGGCGCAGCGCGCCAACGGCGTCTCGCGTCTGCACGGCGAGGTGAGCCGGGGCATGTTCGCCGCGCTCTCACCGGGTTTCGATCCCGAGGAGGTGCCGATCGGCTCGGTCACCAACGGCGTGCACGCGCCCACCTGGGCGGCCAGGGAATGGGTGGAGAAGGCGCGCGAACTCGTCGGTCCCGAGCTGGCCGAGGAGGGGCGCGGCTGGGAGAAACTGCGCGAGATCGACCTCGGCGAGCTGTGGTCCACCCGCAACACCCTGCGCGCGACGCTGGTCGCGGAGGTACGGCGCCGGTTGCGCGCCTCGTGGCTCGAACGCGGCGCCGCCGAAGCCGAACTGGGCTGGATCGACGATGTCTTCGACCCGGACGTGCTCACCGTCGGCTTCGCGCGCCGGGTGCCGACCTACAAGCGGCTGACCCTGATGCTGCGCGATCCCGAGCGGCTGCGCGCGCTGCTGCTGGACCCGCAGCGTCCGGTGCAGCTGGTGGTCGCGGGCAAGAGCCACCCGGCCGACGACGGCGGCAAGGCGCTGATCCAGCAGGTCGTGCGCTTCGCCGACGATCCGGAGCTGCGCCATCGCATCGTCTTCCTGCCCGACTACGACATGTCGATGGCCCGCTATCTGTACTGGGGTTGCGATGTGTGGCTGAACAATCCGCTGCGCCCGCTGGAGGCGTGCGGCACCTCGGGCATGAAGTCGGCGCTCAACGGCGGCCTCAACCTGTCCATCCGCGACGGCTGGTGGGACGAGATGTACGACGGCGAGAACGGCTGGGCGATCCCCACCGCCGACGGCGTGCGTGACGAGCAACGCCGCGACGACCTCGAGGCGGGCGCGCTCTACGACCTGTTCGAGCGGGCAGTGGCTCCGCGTTTCTACGATCGGGACGCCGCCGGGCTGCCGGTGCGCTGGGTGGAGATGGTGCGCCACACGCTGCAGACACTGGGGCCGAAGGTACCGGCCTCGCGCATGGTGCGCGACTACGCCGTGGAGTACTACGCGCCGGCGGCGGCGGCGTACCGGCGGGTGAGCGCCGACGATTTCGCCGGGGCGCGCGCGCTCGCCGAGTACCGCAGACGGGTCGAGGGAGCCTGGGGTGCGATCAAAGTGGTGCAGGTGGACAGCGCGGGTCTGCCCGACACTCCGGTCATCGGCGCACCGCTGTCGCTGACCGCGCGGGTGGATCTGGGCGGTCTCGCGGTCGACGATGTGGTGGTGCAGGCGGTCCTGGGCCGGGTGACGGCGGGCGACGACCTCGGCGAGGTGACCACCGTCGAGATGACGCACATCGGAAACGATTCCGGCACAGATGTTTTCACCGTGCAGACGCCGCTGTCGCTGTCGGGTGCGGTCGGCTACACGGTGCGGGTGCTGCCGCGTCACCCGTTGCTGGCCTCGGACGCCGAGCTGGGGCTGGTCGCCGCGCCCTGAGCCAGTTCGCGACCGGCCGCATTCGTGATCGCCCTGGTGAGGGCCGTCACGAGTGCGGTCGGGTGGGCGCGGGCGCCGGATAATTCTCCGCTAACGTCGCTGGGGCCACCAATCCCTCACCACGACCGGAGAACCGCCATGGCAACCGAGACGCGGCCCAGCGGCCCGGGTCGCATCGACAGCTACTTCGGCGTCACCGAGAACGGATCGAACTACCGCCGCGAGATCATGGCGGGCACGATCACCTTCCTGGCGATGTCCTACATCCTGGCCGTCAACCCGAGTGTCCTCGGCGACCAGGGAGCGCTGGGCGAGCAGGGCATCCCGATGCAGGCGGTGTTCACCGCGACCGCGGTGGCGGCGGTGTTCGGCACACTGGTGATGGGCCTGTGGGCCCGGTATCCGATCGCGCTCGCGCCGGGTATGGGTCTCAACGCGTTCTTCGCGTTCTCGGTGGTGCTGGGGATGGGCATTCCCTGGCAGGTCGCGCTGTCGGGCACGTTCCTGTCCGGCGTCATCTTCTTCGTGCTCGCCGTCACCAAGGTGCGCGAGCGGATCCTCGACGCGATTCCGTTGCAGCTCAAGCTCGCCGTCGGCGCGGGCATCGGCCTGTTCGTGGCGTTCCTCGGGTTCAAGAACGCCGGCATCGTGGTGGCCAGCGACGCCACCTTCGTCAAGCTGGGCGATTTCACCGAGCCGCGCACGATGCTGGCCCTGTTCGGTCTGCTGGTTACGGTGATCTTCCTGGTCAAGGGCTGGCACGGCGCGGTCCTCTACGGCATCGTGCTGACCGCGCTGCTCGGCGTCGTGACCGGACTGGTGGATCTACCCGACGGCGTGTTCGCCCTGCCGCGCGGTCTGGAGGACACCTTCGGTCAGGCGATCATCCATCTGCCCGATGCCTTCACCGGGCAGATGGCGATCGTGATCCTCACGATGTTGTTCGTCGACTTCTTCGACGCTTCCGGCACCCTGATCGGTGTGGCCAAGCAGGCCGGGCTGCTGACGACCGAAGGCAAGCTGCCGCGCGCGATGCAGGCCTTCGCCGCCGATTCGGTGGGCACGGCCGCCGGTGCGGTCATCGGCACCTCGACGACCACCGCCTATGTGGAGTCCACGGCCGGTGTCAGCTCGGGCGGGCGCACCGGACTGACCGCCGTGACCACCGCGGGATGGTTTCTGGTGGCGATGTTCTGCTACCCGATCTTCACGGTGGTGGCGAGCGCGGGGGAGGTGACCGCGCCCGCCCTCATCGTGGTCGGCGTACTGATGGCCCGCTCGCTCGGCGAGATCGAGTGGCACGAATTCGAGTTCGCGATCCCGGCGTTCATCACCGTGGTGATCATGCCGCTGACCTATTCGATCGCCAACGGTCTGGCGCTGGGCATGATCTTCTATCCGATCGTGATGACCGCCCGTGGCCGGTTCCGGGAAGTGCACCCGGTGATGTGGGGCCTGCTGGTGATCTTCCTCGGCTACTTCTTCTTCCTAGCGGAGTGAGGCGCCGCTCGCCCGCGTCACGGACTCGGTGGACTCACCGAGTCTCGGCGGGGCCGAGCGGTAGGTCGCCGGCGTCGCGCTCAGTTTGATCGGATTGGCGATCTGCCGGATCGGCGCGTCCCGGCGGGGATCGTCGATCGTCACCACCGGATCCAGCCCGAGCCGTTGCGCGAACGCCACGGCCCCGGCGATGTCGTTGACCGGGCCGGACGGCACCCGGGCCGCGGACAGCGCGTCGGCCCAGGCGTCGGCGGTGTCCTTCGCCAGCAGGTCGTCGAGGATCTTTTTCAGTTCCTCGCGATGGGCGACTCGGGAGGTGTTGGTGGCGAACCGCGCGTCACCGGCGAGTTCCGGTGCCCCGAGCACCTCGGTCAGCGACGCGAACTGCCGGTCGTTGCCCACCGCCAGGATCAGCGGCCGGTCGGCGGCCTGGAACACCTCGTAGGGCGCGATGCTCGGGTGCCGGTTGCCCATCGCCACCGGTACCACCCCGGCGCCGACATAGGCCGAGGATTGGTTGGCCAGTGCGGACAGCAGCGACGAGAGCAGGTCCACCTCGACCCGCTGCCCCTCGCCGGTGCGGTCGCGATGGCGCAGCGCCGCGAGGATGCCGAGGGCGGCATGCATGCCGGTGATGATGTCGACCATGGCGACCCCGACCTTGGTGGGCGTCTGCGGGTCCGGCCCGGTGATGCTCATCAGACCGCCGACCGCCTGGATCAGTAGGTCGTAGCCGGGCAGCACGTTGTCGCGGCCGAATCCGGTGATCGAGCAGTACACGACATCGGGATTGATCTCGCGTACCTGCTCGTAGCCGAGGCCGAGCCGGTCGAGGGCGCCCGGCAGGAAGTTCTCGACCACCACGTCGGCGCGGGCCGCGAGGGCGCGCGCGGCGTCGAGATCACCGGGATCGGACAGGTCGAGCGCGGCGGACTGCTTGTTGCGGTTCACCCCGAGGAAATAGGTGGATTCCTCGCCGACCCAGGGCGGTCCCCAGTGCCGGGTGTCGTCGCCGGCGCCGGGACGTTCGATCTTGACGACCTCGGCGCCGAGGTCGGCGAGCAGCATCGTGGCGTAGGGGCCGGCGAGCACGCGACCGAAGTCGGCGATCACCAGCCCGTCGAGGGCGCCTGTCACCGGAAGGCCGCCTGGCCGGTCAGTGCCTTGCCGATGGAGAGCTGGTGCATCTCCGAGGTGCCCTCGTAGGTCAGCACGGACTCGAGGTTGTTGGCGTGCCGGATGACCGGGTACTCGAGGGTGATGCCGTTGGCGCCCAGGATGGTCCGGCATTCCCGGGCGATGGCGATGGCCTCGCGCACGCTGTTGAGCTTGCCGGTGCTGATCTGCTCCGGGGTGATCTCGTGGCGGTCCTTGATGCGGCCGAGATGGTAGGCCAGCAGGTGGCCCTTGCCGAGTTCCAGCGCCATGTCGGCCAGCTTGGCCTGGGTCAGCTGGTAGGAGGCCAGCGGCTTGTCGAACACCTCGCGGGACTGCGCGTAGTCGATCGCGGTCTCCAGGCAGTCGCGGGCGGCGCCGAGCGCGCCGAAGGCGATGCCGAAACGGGCTTCGTTCAGCGCGGTGAGCGGGCCGCGCAGACCCTTGGCCTTCGGCAGCATCGCCGAGGCGGGCAGGCGCACCCCGTCGAGCACCAGTTCGGAGGTCACCGAGGCGCGCAGCGACAGCTTCGCGTGGATCTCGGGGGCCGAGAAGCCGGGGGTGTCGGTCGGGACGACGAAGCCGCGCACGCCGTCTTCGGTCTGCGCCCACACCACGGCCACATCGGCGATCGAGCCGTTGGTGATCCACATCTTGGTGCCGTTGAGGATCCAGTCGTCACCGTCGCGCTTGGCGTGGGTGCGCATGCCGGACGGATTGGAGCCGAAGTCGGGCTCGGTCAGGCCGAAGCAGCCGATGGCCGTGCCCGCGGCCATCCGCGGCAGCCACTCCTGCTTCTGCTCCTCGCTGCCCCAGTGGTGGATGGAGAACATCGCCAGCGAACCCTGCACGGAGACGAGGCTGCGGATACCCGAGTCGATGGCCTCGAGCTCGAGGCAGGCCAGACCGTAGGCGGTCGCGCTCATGCCCGCGCAGTCGTAGCCCTCCAGGTGCATGCCCAGCACGCCCAGTCCGCCCAGTTCCACGGCGAGCTCACGGGCGGGCAGCTGCGCCTTCTCGAACCACTCGGCGATGTGCGGGCGGATCCGCTCCTCGCCGAACTTGCGCACGGTGTCGCGGATGGCGATCTCCTCGGGCTCGAGCAGCGAGTCGAGGGCGAACAGCTGGGTCAGGGTCTGGGGCTTGGACACGATTCCTCCGGGTGCGGCAGCAAGGTCGTCGATAATCGAGAACGTTTGCAATAACGATTGCGAGAACGTTTGCGTGCAGTAGGGTATGGCTTGATCGCCACTTCGTCAAATGCCGTTTACCCGTCGACTGCCTCGACGAACAGCCCAGAAGGACCAGCCGGAACATGCCTCGACCCTCGCGGGCGCCGACCCTCAAGGAAATCGCCGAACGGGCGGGTGTGCACATCTCCACCGCTTCCCGGGTGCTGCGTCAACCGGAGCCGGTGGACGGTTGGTCCGCGTCGGCGCTGCGGGTGCGCGAGGTCGCCGCCGAACTCGGCTACCAGCCCAATCTGTGGGCGGCCAGCCTGCGCACCCGCAAGACGACGACCCTCGGTGTGGTCATGCCGCGCTTGACCGACGGCGTCGTCGCCACGACCTATCAGGGCATCGAGGAGGCGGCCACCCGCGCCGGATACTCGGTGCTGCTGTCCAGCCCGCCCGACGATCCGGAGGCCCAGCGCCGTGCGATCGAGTTGCTCTCCGGCAGGCAGGTGGACGGCCTGCTGCTCAGCAGTCTGCACGCGCCGGGGCGGCCCTTCGTCGAGTCGCTCGCGGTGGGCCCGCTGCCGATACTGACCGTCACCCGCCATGCCGATGCCGGGCTGCCGTTCGTCGGTGGTGACGATCGGCACGGTGGCGCGCTGGCGGCACGTCATCTCGTCGACCGCGGATATCGGGACCTCGCGGTGATCGCGGGTCCCGGCCATGCGACCACCGCCCGCGATCGCGTCGAGGGATTCGTCGGCGCGCTGGCCGAGGCGTCGATCACGCTGCCGCCGAACAGGATCGTGCCCTCGACCTTCGACGTGGCCGGCGGCGTCGCGGCGGGCCGGGAACTGCTGGACCGGCCGGATCGGCCACGGGCGATCTTCGCTGTCACCGACACCATCGCCGTCGGCGTGCTCGGCGTGGCCAGGGATCTGGGCTTGGCCGTGCCCGGCGACATCGCGCTGGTCGGCTACAACGACATCCCGATCGTGGCGCAGTTGCCGGTGCCGCTGACCACGGTGCGCTCGCCCGCGCGCGATATCGGCGTCACGGCGGTGCGTGTGGTGCTGGAACTGCTGCAGGGCAAGCAGGTCGAGTCGGTGCGGCTACCGGTCGAATTGGTGGTGCGGGGGAGCAGCTGATTCCTCTCGAGTGGTCCCCGCGCCGCGTGCAGGGCTTGGCGCGGGGACCGGATACGCCGGTGGGGGAATTGGGGTTTCCACCGCTGTATCGGTGCTCAATGTAGTTTCGAACAGAACTAGCGTGGTCGGTTTGTGTGCCGGATCATAACGAGGCGGCCTCGGTTGTGAGGCGGCGCAACGCCTTTGCCACGACCTCCGGATCGGCGGTCTCCCAATACGGCGGCAGGGTGGCTCGCAGATAGCCGCCGTAGCGAGCGGTGGCCAGGCGGGAATCGAGGACCGCGATCACGCCGCGATCGTCGACACTGCGCAGCAGCCGGCCGGTGCCCTGGGCGAGCAGCAGGGCCGCATGGTTGGCGGCGACCGCGAGAAAGCCGTTGCCGCCGCGAGATTCGACCGCGCGCTGCCGGGCCGCCAGCAGCGGATCGTCCGGGCGGGGGAACGGAATGCGGTCCAGGATCACCAGACTCAGCGAAGGGCCGGGCACGTCGACGCCCTGCCACAGCGACAGAGTGCCGAACAGCGAGGTCTCCGGGTCGTCGGCGAACTTGCGCACCAGCGCGCCGGTCGAGTCGTCGCCCTGGCACAGCACCGGGGTGCTCAACCGCTGGCGCATGGCCTCGGCGGCGGCCTTCGCCGCGCGCATCGAGGAGAACAGTCCGAGCGTGCGACCGCCCGCGGCGTCGATCAGCCGCTCGATCTCGTCGAGATAGGCGGGCGGCAGGCCGTCCCGACCGGGCGGTGGAAGATGTTTGGCGACATAGAGAATGCCCGACTTCGCGTGATCGAACGGCGAGCCGACGTCGAGGCCGTCCCAGTGGACCGGTCCGGAGTCCGACGGGGCGGTCGCGCCGTTGGCGGTGGCCGGATCGACCTTGTCGCCGGACTGCGCGGGCAGCCCCCAGGTGACCGCGAGGCTGTCGAAGGAGCCGCCGATCTGCAGGGTCGCCGAGGTCAGCACGACGGTCGAGGCGCCGAACAGCCGCGAGCGCAGCAATCCGCCGACCGACAGCGGCGCCATGCGCAGCGTCTTGCGCGCCACCCCGGTCTTGGACTCCTCCGCGGACAGCCAGACGACATCGCGGCGGGCGGCCGGGTCGGGCTCGTCGAAGGAGGTCAGCGCGCGCACCGCGGCGTCGTGCACCTCTTCGACGGCGGCCACGGCGAAGGTGCGGGCCGCGGCGCTGTCCGGATCGCCCTGCGCCTGCGTGCCGCCCGGCGGCGCGAGTTCGGTGCGGGCGTTCCACGCGGCGTCGCGCACCAGCGCCAGGGTCTGGGCCGCGCCCTCGGGGAGCCGGTCCCAGCGGGCGGGCGGCAGTTCGTCGAGCAACTCGTGCCAGGCTTCGGCCGCGCCCTCGAGCCGGTCGACTTCGCGGTCGTCGACGAGTTTCGCGCAGCGGCGGGCGGCGGCGCTGATCCCGGCCGCCGACAGCTCGGCGGTGGCCACGCCGGTGACCCGGTCGACCAGTTCGTGTGCCTCGTCGATGACGACGACATCGTGTTCGGGCAGGATCTGGATGCCGCTGATGGCGTCGATGGCCAGCAGCGCGTGATTGGTGACCACCACATCGGCCTGCGCGCCCTCGGCGCGGGCCCGCTCGGCGTAGCAGTCCTGGCCGAACTGGCAGCGCGATTTGCCCAGGCACTCCCGCGAGGACACGCTGACCTGCCGCCACGCCCGATCGCTGACGCCGGGGGCGAGATCGTCCCGGTCGCCGGTCTCGGTGTCGGAGGCCCATTCGTTGAGGCGCTGCACCTCGCGGCCGAGCCGGGAGATGGCGAAGGCGTCGAAGAGTTCGGCCTCGGCGGGCTCCTCGGGAATCACGCTGTTGATCTTGTTGAGGCACAGATAGTTGTTGCGGCCCTTCAGGATCGCGAAGCGCGCCGGGCGGCCGAGCGGCTTCGCCAGCGCCTCGGACAGCCGCGGCAGGTCGCGATCGACCAGCTGGCGTTGCAGCGCGATGGTCGCGGTGGAGACCACCACGGTGCGGCCGGTGCGGACCGCGTGGCGCAGGCTGGGCACCAGGTAGGCCAGCGACTTACCGGTGCCGGTGCCCGCCTGCACGGCCAGATGCCGCTTGGTGTCGATGGCGTGGTCGACGGCCGAGGCCATCGACACCTGCCCGGAACGCTCCTTACCTCCGAGCGCGCGCACAGCGGTGGTCAGCAGTTCCGAGGTGGGAGGCAGTTCGGGCACGCGAGCAGCCTACTGCCCGGCACCGACACCGACCGGCCGTCTCGCCGGACACCGGTGCCGACCGCGCTGTCCCGGCCCGCGCCCTCGTGCCCCGTCGAGGCGCTAGCGGCTGCCCGGCACCGCCCCGTCGAGTTCCACCCCGGCCGCGCGCAGTTCGGCCAGCGCGCGATCCACGGTTTCCGGGGCGACGCCCGCGGTCAGGTCGAGCAGTACCCGGGTCCCGAATCCGGCCGCCCGGGCGTCCAGTGCGGTGGCGCGCACGCAGTGGTCGGTGGCGATGCCGACCACGTCCACCGCCTCGATGTCACGGGCGCGCAGCCAGTCGGTGAGCGAGCTGCCGTCCGCGGCCGCGCCCTCGAAACCCGAATAGGCGGCGGCGTATTCGCCCTTGGAGAAGATTTCCTGGACCGGGGTGGTGTCCAGGTCGGGGTGGAACCGCGCGCCCGGCGTGCCCACCCGGCAGTGCGGCGGCCAGCTGTCGATGTAATCGGGCGTCTCGGAGAAGTGCGCGCCCGGATCGATGTGGTGGTCGCGGGTGGCCACCACCGCGGCGTACTCGCGCCCGGCGAGGTGTTCGTTGATCCGCCCGGCCACGGCCGCGCCGCCGGCGACCGCCAGTGAGCCGCCCTCGCAGAAGTCGTTCTGCACGTCGACGATGATGAGCGCCCGGTTCATGCACCGAGATTACCCGCGCCGGTCGGGACCGTCTCGCGCATCATTCGGCGTGCGGCCGAGGCGAACTCGTGAGCCGGGGGCTCAGCCGACGAAGGTCGTCGGGATGGCGGGCTCGCCCTCGGAGAGTTTGAGTCCCTCCCACGGCAGGCTCACCAGGCCGCGCCGGACCAGCTCGCGGCTGTCCTCCAGCGTCGGCAGCCCGGGCACGGCGTCGCCGCCGCGCACCAGTGGGACGAGCAGTTCGCGCGCCCGGAACTCGCCGCCCGAGGGCGCCTCGGCGCAAGCGGGGTAGACCAGCTCCTCGACGATCGTCCCCGACTCCTTCGCCAGTCGCAGCGCCCGCTTGATCCCGCCGCGCGATTCCTTGTGACTGCTGCGCTTGACGACCGGCACACCCTCGACTTCGACGAGCTTGTAGACCATGCCCGCGGTCGGCGCGCCGGAGCCGGTCACCAGGGAGGTTCCCACGCCGTAGCTGTCGACCGGTTCGGCCCGCAGTGCCGCGATCGCGTATTCGTCCAGATCGCCGGAGACCACGATGCGGGTGTTGTGCGCGCCGAGCGCGTCGAGCTGGGCGCGCACCTGCCCGGCCAGCACGCCGAGATCGCCCGAGTCGATGCGCACGCCGCCCAATTCCGGACCGGCCACCCGGATCGCGGTGGCCACGCCCTCGGTGATGTCGAAGGTGTCCACCAGCAGGGTCGTGCCCACCCCGAGCGTGGCGATCTGACCGCGGAAGGCCGCCGCCTCGTGCGCGCCGTCGGGCCCGCTGTGCAGCAGGGTGAAGGCGTGCGCGCTGGTCCCGGCGCCCGGCACGCCGTACCGGCGCACCGCCTCCAGGTTCGAGGTGGCGTCGAAGCCGGCCAGGTAGGCCGCGCGCGCGGCCGACGGCGCGGCCCACTCGTGCGTGCGCCGCGAACCCATCTCGATCATCCGCCTGCCGCTCGCGGCCGAGACCATCCTGGCCGCGGCGGAGGCGATCGCGCTGTCGTGGTTGATGATCGACAGGATCAGCGTCTCCAGCAGGACGCATTCAGCGAAGCTGCCGCGCACCGACAGGATCGGCGAGCCGGGGAAATACAGCTCGCCCTCGGCGTAGCCGTCGATGTCGCCGGTGAAGCGGTAGTCGCGCAGCCAGTTCAGGGTCCGTTCGTCGAGCACCGGCGCGACCACGGCGAGCTCTTCCTCGCCGAAGCGGAACTGCCGCAGAGCGTCGAGCAGCCTGCCCGTGCCGGCGACCACGCCGTAGCGCCGGCCGTGCGGCAGCCGCCGCGCGAACACCTCGAACCCGCATCGGCGCTGCGCCGAACCGTCGGTGAGCGCCGCGGCGAGCATCGTGAGTTCGTACTGATCGGTCAGCAGCGCGGTGCTCGCGGCCTGGTCACGGGAATACACTCCGTCACTGTAGACAGCGGGCCGCGGAACGGTCCCGGTCGCGCTCGGGCACGGCGAGCGGGGTGTTGAGGTTCGTCCGGCGAGTCGTACCCTTGACGGCATGGGCTTGTGCAATTCGTACCCGGCGCCGGCAACCCTGTCAGCGGCACAGGCAACCCTGCAAGCGGCGCAGGCGACCCCGGAGGCGGTGGAATACACCGAGATCCTGGAGGCCGAGGATCGTCCGTGGGTGACCGTGGTCTGGGACGATCCGGTCAATCTGATGCACTACGTGACCTATATCTTCCAGAAGCTGTTCGGCTACAGCAAGGCCAAGGCGACCGAGCTGATGCTGCAGGTGCACAACGAGGGCAAGGCCGTCGTCTCCAGCGGTTCCCGCGACAAGATGGAACACGATGTCCGCAGGCTGCACGCCGCCGGACTGTGGGCCACCATGCAGCGCGACGATTGAGGTCGGCGACGCTCGAGCTGCGCGGCGATCGGGGTTGCGGAGAAGGACCGCGATTGCGACTACCCTGACGCTGGTGCGTGATGGGACGGACGACCGTGCGTAAGTGGACCAGGAAGAACTCGCTGGGCGGGCTCAAGCTGCGCGCCGAAATGGACCCGCACGAGGCCGAAGTGCTGCGTTCGCTGGTGGGCGCGGTCGCCGGTCTGCTCACCGAACGGGCGCAGTCGGCCCCCGAGGACGAACTCAGCGCGCTCACCGGTATGCGCACCGGCAACAGCACGCCCCCCGACGATCCGCGCCTGGCCAGGCTGCTGCCCGAGTTCCATCGACCCGAGCCGGGTTCACCGGATGCCGATCGCGCCGGGCTCAACAGCGCGTTGCGCGCCCTGCACGAGCCGGAGATCATCGACAGCAAACTGGCCGCGGGTTCGGTCGTGCTCGAGACCGTGCCCGTGCACGGCGGCAAGATCGTGCTGACCCCGGAACAGGCCGACGCCTGGCTCAGCGCGCTCACCGACGTCCGGCTGGCCCTCGGCACGGTCCTCGGCATCGACGCCGACACTCCCGAGCAATTCGATCCGGACGATCCGCGCGCGCCGCACCTGGACGTCTACCACTGGCTGACCTGGATGCAGGACAGCCTGCTGCAGGCGCTGGCCCACTGACCGCGCAGCCCCGCTAGCGCGGTGTCGATCCGTGCGAATCGAGGAGGACTCGTTGACGGCCGGAACCGGCGCTCGTGACGCCCTCACCGATGTGGCCGGCCTGCTGGTCGGCCACCACCATGTGCTCGATTCCGACGCCGCGCTCGGCTCCGGCGCGGCCACCGGCTGCACGGTGGTGCGTATCCCCGGCGGCGCGGTCGCGGCGGTGGACGTGCGCGGCGGCGGCCCCGGCACCAGGGAGACCGACCTGCTCGACCCGGCCAACACCGTCACGCGGGTGGACGCGCTGCTGCTCACCGGCGGCAGCGCCTACGGACTCGCCGCGGCCGACGGGGTGATGCGCCTGCTCGAGGAGAACGGCGAGGGCATCCCGATGGACCCGGCCGATCCGAGCCGGGTGGTGCCCATCGTGCCGGGCGCGGTGATCTTCGATCTGCCCGTGGGGGATTGGCACATCCGGCCGACCGCGGAGTTCGGTTACCGGGCCGCCGGGGACGCCGCCGCCGATTTCGCCCGCGGCTCGGTGGGCGCAGGCGTCGGCGCGCGGGCGGGTTCGATCAAGGGCGGTATCGGCACGGCGAGTGTGGTGCTCGGCGACGGTCTCGCCGCGGGCATGACGGTGTCGGCTCTGATCGTGGCCAACCCGGTGGGCTCGGTGTTCGATCCGCGCACCGGACTGCCCTGGGGTGTGGGCACCGACGGCCCGGGGTGGTTCGGTCTGCGCCCGCCCTCTCCGGAACGGCTGGCCGAGGCCAACGCGCTGCCGGTCAAGGGCACCGTCCTCAATACCACCATCGGCGTGGTCGCCACCGACGCCGCACTCGGCACCACCGCCTGCCGCCGGCTCGCCACCACCGCGCACGACGGGCTCGCCCGCGCGATCCGGCCCGCGCACTCCCCGCTCGACGGCGACACCCTCTTCGCCGTCGCGACGGGCGCGGTGCCGCTTCCGGTCGTCCCGTTGCCCGCCGCCTTCCCGCCCGAGCTGCTCGTGCTCGACGCCCTCTGCACGGCCGCCGCGGTGTGCGTGGAACGCGCCGTCGTGGACGCCGTACTCAGCGCGACCGCGGTCGCGGGCATCCCTGCCTACCGCGATCTCTTCCCGTTCTGACCCTGCGGCGGCGGGCTCCGCACCGTCACCGGGCTGTGAGCCGCGACGTCGCCGTGCCGCGAGCGCTCGGTGGCCCGACGCCGCGGGTGCGCGGTCGCCACCACGCGGCCGATCGCGACACCGGGGTCCGGCACCGGGCCGCCCACCGGGAATACGCACCTATCCTGGCTGGTTGACGGCAGAGACCCGGGCAGGCGTGCGGAAGGCGTGAGACAGGTGCTGGTGATCACATCCGAGCTGGTGGAAGCGATGGTGGCCCATGCCCGCGCCGACCACCCGGACGAGGCCTGCGGCATCATCGCCGGACCGGAGGGCTCCGACCGCCCCGAGCGCTTCGTCGCCATGACCAATGCCGAGCGCTCGCCCACCTTCTACCGCTTCGACTCCGGTGAGCAGCTGAAGGTCTGGCGGGCGATGGACGACGCCGACGAGGAGCCGGTCGTCATCTACCACTCGCACACCGCCACCGAGGCGTACCCGAGCCGCACCGACATCGCCTACGCGTCCGAGCCGAACGCGCACTACGTGCTCATCTCGACCCGTGATCCCGAGGAGCACGAACTGCGCAGCTACCGGATACTCGACGGCGTCGTCACCGAGGAACCGGTCCGCGTCGTCGACGCCTACGACACCGTCTGAGCGCCCACCGGGCGCCTGCGCGGCCCGAGCAGAAATTCAGCCCCGATCGAGCGACATCAGGAGTGTTCATGTCGGTAACCGTGTCCATCCCGACCATCATGCGCGGCCTCACCGGCGGCGAGAAGCGGGTGCAGGCCGAGGGGGACACCCTCTCCGCGCTCATCGCCGACCTCGACGCCAACCATCCCGGGCTGGCGGAGCGGCTGCTCAAGGACGGCAAGCTGAACCGCTTCGTCAACATCTATGTCGACGACGAGGACGTCCGCTTCGCCGGGGGACTCGAGGCCGAGGTGCCCGAGGGCGCGAGCGTCACCATCCTGCCCGCGGTCGCGGGCGGCGCACCGACCGATCGCTGATCCGACGTGGCGCGCTACGAATCGCTGATCGCGACGCTCGGCAACACTCCGCTGGTCGGCCTGCGCACGCTCTCCCCGCAGTGGGAGGGCGAACAGCACGTGCGGCTGTGGGCCAAGCTGGAGGACCGCAACCCCACCGGCTCCATCAAGGACCGGCCCGCCCTGCGCATGATCGAGCAGGCCGAGGCCGACGGCACGCTGCGCCCCGGGTGCACCATCCTCGAACCGACCAGCGGCAACACCGGGATCTCGCTGGCGATGGCCGCGAAACTCAAGGGTTACCAACTGGTTTGCGTGATGCCCGAGAACACCTCGGTGGAACGGCGTCAGCTGCTCACCATGTACGGCGCGCGCATCATCGATTCGCCCGCGGCGGGCGGGTCGAACGAGGCGGTGGCGGTGGCCAAACGGATCGCCGCGGAGAACCCCGACTGGGTCATGCTCTACCAGTACGGCAACCCGGCCAACGCCCAGGCGCACTACGACACCACCGGCCCCGAACTGCTCGCCGACCTGCCGGAGATCACCCATTTCGTGGCCGGGCTCGGCACCACCGGCACGCTCATGGGCACCGGTCGGTTCCTGCGCGAGAAGGTGCCCGGCATCGAGATCGTGGCGGCCGAGCCGCGCTACGGCGAACTGGTCTACGGCCTGCGCAACATCGACGAGGGGTTCATTCCCGAGCTCTACGACGAGACCGTACTGAGTTCGCGGTTCTCCGTCGGTCCCTACGACGCGGTCAAGCGCACCCGCGAACTCGTCGCCGAGGAGGGGATCTTCGCGGGCATCTCCACCGGGGCGATCCTGCACGCCGCGCTCGGCGTGGGACGCAAGGCGCTGAAGGCGGGCAAGCGCGCCGATATCGCCTTCGTGGTGGCCGACGCGGGGTGGAAGTACCTGTCGACCGGCGCCTACGACGGCACCCTGGAAGAAGCCGAGGGCAGGCTCGAGGGCCAGCTCTGGGCCTGAACCCCGGCCGCGACGACCCCGTCGCCGGTCGTGGCTTCGGTAGGCTCGAGGCAGGAATCGAGAGTCGCCGTGCGCCAGGAGGTCGGCCATGTCCGGAGGTTCGGGCCTCGGCCCGTCGTTCGATCCGCAGCGATTCGCGCCGCCGCGTCCCGGACAGCCGGGACCGGACCGGGCGCCCGCCTCCGGTTTCACGGCGGTACGCCGGCTGTGGCTGCAGGCCGGCGCGCTGATCTCCGGCTTCGTGCTCATGCTCTGGGCGATCGAGGGCATCGACGCCCTCGACGCCCGCGACTACGACCAGGCGGGCATCCAGCCGCGCGAAGCCGACGGGCTGTGGGGCATCCTCTGGGCGCCGCTGCTGCACCACGGGTGGAACCACCTGATCAGCAATACCGTGCCGGTGCTCGTGCTCGGCTTCCTCGTACTGGCCGCCGGCATCGGGCGTGGTCTGGTGGCGACCGCGATCATCTGGGTGGTCGCGGGTGTGGGCACCTGGCTGACCGGCGCCGAGGGCACCGTCCACATCGGCGCCTCCGCGCTGGTCTTCGGCTGGCTCACCTTCCTGATCCTGCGCGGCTGGTTCGCGCGCAACGCCTGGCAGATCGTGCTCGGGCTGGTGGTGCTCGTCTTCTACGGCTCGCTGCTGTGGGGCGTGCTGCCCGGCCAGGACGGGATCTCTTGGCAGGGACATCTTTTCGGCGCCATCGGCGGCGTGGTCGCGGCCTGGGCGCCGCACACCCGGCAACGCGCCGTCGCGCAGCGCACCCCGCCGCCCGCCCGATTCTGAGCCGTTGCGCGACAGCGGGATTCGCCGCCCGCGCATGGCGGCCGCCCCGGCTGGGTACCCTCGGGAGATGGACGACGAAGTTCGTGGCAGTTTCGAGCGGGAGCCCGCAGCACCACTCCGCGCACGGGTGGGCCGCCGGAGAATTCGGGGGATCGTTTCGTGAGCGGTGTTTCGTCGTGGCAGCATGAGGGCATGCGCCTTACCGTCCTCGGGTGCTCGGGCAGCGTGTCCGGCCCGGACTCCCCAGCGTCGGGGTACCTGCTGACCGGTCCGGATATGAAGCCGGTCGTCATCGATTTCGGACCGGGCGTGCTCGGCGCGCTCCAGCGCCACGTCGATCCGGGTGAAGCCGACATCTTCCTGACCCACCTGCACGCCGACCACTGTCTGGACCTGCCCGGTCTGCTGGTGTGGCGTCGCTACCATCCCACTCCGCCGGTCGGGCGCGCCATCGTGCGCGGCCCCTCCGACGCGCCGCTGCGCATCGGCAACGCCTCGGCCGAGGTCGGCGGCGAATGCGACGACTGGTCCGATGTGATCGACCATCGGGCCTGGCAGGAAGGCGAGGCCGTCGAGTTCGGTCCCGGCCACATCGTCACCGCGCGCCGGATGTTCCATCCGCCGGAGTCCTACGGGCTGCGGATCGTCACCAACGCCGGGCGCACCTTCGTCTACACCGGCGACACCGCCATGTGCGATGCGGTGCAGGAACTGGCCCAGGGCGCGGACGTGCTGATGGCCGAGGCCTCCTGGACCCACGATCCGGCCAACCGCCCGCCCGGCATCCATCTCTCCGGCACCGAGGCCGGGCAGATCGCCGCGCGTGCCGGGGTCAAGGAACTGCTGCTCACCCACATCCCGCCGTGGACCTCCCGCGAGGACGTGATCGCCGAAGCCAAGGCCGAGTTCACCGGTCCGGTGCACGCGGTGGCCCCGGGCGAGAGCTTCGAGATCTGAGCGGACACCCGGTCTTCGGGCGGACGCCGTCGTCTAGGCTGGCCCCGTGTCGAGACGAGCCGATGGCAGGGCGGACGATGAGCTCCGCGAGGTCCGGATCACCCGGGGATTCACCACCCACCCCGCGGGTTCGGTGCTGGTGGAGTTCGGGCAGACCAGAGTGATGTGCACGGCCAGCGTGACCGAGGGGGTGCCGCCGTGGCGGCGCGACTCCGGGTTGGGCTGGCTCACCGCCGAATACGCGATGTTGCCCGCCGCCACCCACACCCGCTCGGGCCGGGAATCGGTGAAGGGCAAGATCGGCGGCCGCACCCAGGAGATCAGCAGGCTGGTCGGGCGCTCGCTGCGCGCCTGCATCGACCTGGCCGCGATCGGCGAGAACACCATCGCCATCGACTGCGATGTGCTGCAGGCCGACGGCGGCACCAGGACCGCCGCCATCACCGGCGCCTATGTCGCGCTCTCGGACGCGATCACCTGGCTGGGCGCCCGGGGCGCGCTGGCCGACCCGCAGCCGATCTCGTGCGCCATCGCCGCGGTGAGCGTCGGCGTGGTGGACGGCCGGGTCCGCCTCGACCTGCCCTACGAGGAGGACTCGCGGGCCGAGGTGGATATGAACGTCGTGGCCACCGACACCGGGACCCTGGTGGAGATCCAGGGCACCGGCGAGGGCGCCACCTTCCCCCGCTCCACCCTCGACAAGATGCTCGACTCGGCGCTGGCCGGCTGCGAGCGGTTGTTCGTCGTGCAGAAAGAGGCGCTGGCGCTGCCGTACCCGGGCACCCTGCCCGAGCCCGTCGAGCCGTCGTCGAAGAAGAAGTGATGAGCGCGCGCGTCCTGGTCGCCAGCCGCAATGCCAAGAAGCTGGCCGAACTGCGCCGTATCCTCGCCGACGCGGGGGTGGCGGGCGTGGAGATCGTCGGACTCGACGACGTGCCCGCCTACGACGAGGCGCCCGAGACCGGCGCGACCTTCGAGGAGAACGCGCTGGCCAAGGCGCGCGACGGCGCCGCCGCCACCGGATTGCCCTGTGTCGCCGACGATTCCGGCCTCGAGGTGGACGCGCTCAACGGCATGCCCGGCGTGCTGTCGGCCCGGTGGTCGGGCGCCCACGGTGACGACGCGGCCAACAACGCGCTGCTGCTGGCCCAGTTGGGCGATGTCCCCGACGAGCGGCGCGGCGCGCGCTTCGTGTCCACCTGCGCGCTGGTCGTGCCCGGCGGGGAGGAGATCGTGGTGCGCGGCGAGTGGCCGGGCACGATCGGCCGGAAGCCGTCGGGCGAGGGAGGTTTCGGCTACGACCCGCTGTTCCTGCCCGAGGGCGGTACCGGCTCGGCCGCGCAGCTCACCCCCGCCGAGAAGGATGCGGCCTCGCACCGGGGGCGGGCCCTGCGGCAATTGCTGCCCGCCCTGGCGGCGCTCGCGGACTGAGCCCCGCGGCGCCGATGGGGCGAGCGAGCGCGGTGGTGCCGGGTGGGTATCAGACGCCGAAGTCGCGTTTGACCTGCGTCGCGTTCTTGTGCTCGACGAAGAACGACAGCAGCGGGATGGTGCCCGCCAGCAGCGTGCCGACGGTGCGCCCGATCGGCCAGCGGACCTTCTGCGCGAGGTCGGTGGTGAGGATCAGGTAGACGAAGTACACCCAGCCGTGCACGATCGCGATCCAGGTCGGCGGGTTCGCGTCGAACCCGTACTTGGCGATCATCTCACCGACGAGCAGCAGCAGCCACAGACCGGTGAACCAGGCGAGGACCCGGTAGCGCAGCAGCGCGCCCTTGATCTTGGCGCGCTTGGCCGGGTCCGCCGTGGCGGCCGGGGTCGCCGGTTTCTCGACGGAGACGGTCTCGTTGTCGCCGGCGTTCACCCAGCGCTCCTCTCGCTCGTGCCCGCGCCGAGATCGGTGCGGACCGCTTTCTCGACGTGGGCGGCATGCAGTTGTGCCAGGTATCGGTTGTATTCGGTCAGCGCCGGGTCGGTCGAGCGGGCCGCCTTGGGCCGCTCGGGCAGGATGCCGGCCGGGATCTCGCGCGGCAGCTCCTGCTTGCGACGACGGCGCGCCTTCGCCGCGCCCGGCTCGGCCGGGCGCGCGGGCTCGGCGGCGTCCGGCTGCGTGACCTCCGCCGCCGTGACGCCCGGCTCGGCCGCTTCCGCTCCCGCCTCGCGCTCGCCGGCGTCGCGCTCGAGCCGGACGAACCGGATATAGGCGAACACCACGAAGCCGGCGAACAGCGGCCACTGCAGGGCGTAGCCGAGATTCTGCGCGGTCCCCGCGGCCGATTCGTACCGCTCCCACTGCCACCAGGCCAGTGCCAGGCAGGCCGCGAACGCTACGACGACCAGCGCGATCAGGGCGGGCCGGTTGTAGGCGGAGCGGGACGGAGGAACGGACACGCCTACCACGGTACCTGTCTACTACGTGGTGCGTAGGAGCAGGTCGGTGCCGGAATCGGGGCTCAGAACCGGTAGGTGACGCCGGTCATGCGCTCGGATTCGGTCCACAGCGCGAGTTGCAGTTCCCGGTTCTTGGACAGTTTGGTCGACGGGCACGGGACCACCGGGCCCTGGCTGCCGAACAGCCGGTTGGGTCCCCAGTAGATATCGGGGTCGGCGTCGGGCATCGTCGCGGCGAACAGCGTCGAGTGCGCGGCCTTGGCGGGGGAGTGGCCCACGATCCGCATGGCCGGGCGCAGAACGTGATCCAGCGGGGTCTCGGTGCGGGCGAACAGTTCGGTGGCCGAGACGCCGGGATGCACCGCGTAGGAGCGCACCTTCGAATCCGCCGCGGCGAGACGGCGCTGGAGTTCCCGCGCGAACATCAGGTTGGCCAGCTTGGACTGCGAGTAGGCGAGATTGCGGAAGTAGCGGCGGTTCTCGTAGTTGAGGTCGTCGATGCGCAGCTTCGGGGTCTGGCGGTGCGCGATGCTCGACAGCGTGACGACCCGGTCGCGAATACGGTCGAGCAGCAGGCCGGTGAGGGCGAAGTGGCCGAGGTGGTTGACGCCGAACTGGGTTTCGAAGCCGTCCACGGTGCGGGTGAACGGGATGTACATCAGGCCCGCGTTGTTCACCAGCACATCGAACTCTCCGCTGCTCTCGGCGAACGCGCGCACCGAGGCCAGGTCCGCCAAATCCAACGGCAGCACGCGGACGTCGCCGGGAATCGAGGCGGCGACCGGCTCGGCCTTGGCGACATTGCGGCAGGCCATCACGACCGTCGCGCCTTTGGCCGCCAGCGCTCGGGTCGTCTCGGCCCCCAGGCCGCCGTTCGCGCCGGTGATCACGAACGTCCGGCCGCTCTGATCGGGAATCTGCTTCGGGTTCCACGCCATGAGAGGACCTTACTGTGAGGTAAGTTCGCGGGGAAGCGGAATGGCTCGCCCCTCGAGATGGGGGCCGCCGAAACCGGGAGGCCGCCGGGGCGTCTTCGCTACCGTTGCCTGGTGACGATCTCGGTGGGCAGGCAGTACGGCGGGCGGGCGGTGGCCGAGCGCAGAGCCGAACGGCGCACCCGCTTCCTGGACGCAGCCACCCGGTTGTTCGCCGAGCGCGGCTACGCCGACTGTTCCCTGGCCGAGGTGTGCGCCGCGGCCGGGCTGTCCAAGCGGCAATTCTACGAGGAGTTCCAGACCAGGGAAGACGTGCTGCTCGCGGCTTACGACCGGGTGCAGGACGACGCCGCGGAGGCCGTCGTCGCCGCGCTCGTGGCGATCGGGCCCGACGCGGATCCACGTGCCGCGATGACCGCGCTGCTCACCGCCTATCTCGGCGCCATCGGGGCCGATCCGTGGCGGGCCAAGCTGGCCTTCGTCGAGGTGGTCGGCGTCAGTGCGCGGATGGAGCGGCATCGCAGGCAGCGCAGGCAGCGCTGGGGCGTCGTGCTCGAGTCCGGCGTGGTGCCGAAAATCGTCGCCGGCGGCCGGGTTCGGGGCGGGCCGGGGCTGGCCGCGACGGCGCTGATCGGCGCGATCAACGGTCTCACCGGCGAGTGGCTGCTCTCGGATCCGCGCCCGCCGATCGCCGACCTGGTGGAACTGCTCGTGCCGCTGGCGGCGTCGCTCATCGAAACTCCCTGATCCCGCCTGTCCGGGAACCGGGCCCGGGCGCTCATGCGCCGGAGGTCGACGGTTGTTGCTTGCCGCCGAATACTCGCCGGCGTATATTTGTCCGCGAGTAGGAGGCGCGTGTTGCCCACCAAACGCAAGGTCGACAATCTGCTGGCGCTGGCCGTCCTGTCGGTGATCGCCGAGCGGCCCATGCACCGCTACGAGATCGCGTCCACCCTGCGCGAGCGCGGCAAGGACCGCGACATGGACATCAAATGGGGCTCGCTCTACACCGTCGTGCGGAACATGACCAAGGCCGGATTCCTCGAGGAGATCGGCAGCGAGCGCCAGGGCGCGCGGCCCGAGCGCGTGATCTATCGGATCACCGACGCGGGCCGCGCCGAGATGATCGACTGGACGAAAGAACTACTGGCGCAACCACGTCCGGAACGCACCGCGTTCACCGCGGGGCTGTCGGTGGCGGGGATGCTCTCGCCGGAACAGGTGGTCGACCTGCTCGCCACCCGGATCGCCGCGCTGGAGGCCGCCATCGCGGGCGTGCGCGCCGAACTCGCCGAGCTGGCCGGCACGCTGCCGCGTCTGTTCGTCATCGAGAGCGAATACGGGCTGGCGATGCTGGAGGCCGAGGCGGCCTGGGCGCGCGGCTGGCGCGCCGAACTCGTCGAGGGCACCTTCCCCGATCTCGCGCTGTGGCGCACGGTCCACGAATCCATGGAAGGGGGCACGACCGACCCAGGGCACCAGTGATGAACCCGCTCCCGGCGGTGGTGCGGCAACACCGCCGCCGGGAGGCGGATAACCGACTCGAACCGCGCACGCGATCGCACACCCGGCCACGAGGTTGGCAACCACAGAATAGCTCTGGGTGGGGCAGGCGCGGCGGTTCGCCGTTTCCCGACCGAACCCATTCGGAGGTATCTCCATGTCCGCAATACGTTCCGCGCTCGTCGCCGGTGGCGGCATCGCCGGCCCCGTCGTCGCCACCGCTCTGCTGAAGGCGGGTATCGACGCCCGCGTCTACGAGGCCTATCCCGGCCCCTCGCACGGCATCGGCAGCGGCCTCGCGCTCGCACCGAACGGCCTGGCCGCCCTCGACCTGCTCGATGCCGGAGATCCGGTGCGCGAGATCGCCGTCCCGGTCTCGGCCATGATGCTCGCGGTCGGCGGCCGCGCACATCGCCTGCCCGTGGCCGAGGGCGAGCCGCCCCTGCAGGTGGTCGACCGCGCCGCACTGCACACGGTGTTGCACGAGCGCGCCGTCGCCGCGGGAGTGCCGGTCCACTACGGCAAGCGGCTCGTCGGGGTGGACGAGCACGCCGACGGCGTCACCGCCCGGTTCGCCGACGGCTCCACCGCGACCGCCGACATTCTCGTCGGCGCCGACGGAATCCGTTCCGCCGTGCGCACTCTCATCGATCCCGCCGCTCCCGGCCCGGACTACACCGGTCTGCTCGGTTTCGGCGCGACCGTCGAGTGCGAGGTCCCGGCCCCGCCCGAGACGATGGTCTTCGCCTACGGCAAACGCGCCTACTACCTGTACTGGGCCGACCGCGACGGCCGGGTCGGCTGGGGCGCGAACCTGCCGCACCAGCGGTACCTGACGCTGTCGCAGGCCAGGCAGGTGCCCGCCGAGCGCTGGCTCGAGATCCTGCGCGAGACCTACGGCGCGGACACGCCGGGCGGCGAACTGACCCGCCGGACCCGGCCGGACCAGCTCGAGATCGTCGGTGGCCTGCACATCATGCCGCCGGTGCCGCACTGGTTCCGCGATCGCATGGTGCTGGTCGGCGACGCCGTGCACGCACCGTCCAACAGTTCCGGCCAGGGCGCCTCGCTGGCGGTGGAGAGCGCCGTGCAGCTCGCCCGCTGCCTGCGCGACCTGCCCGATCCGGTCTCGGCGTTCACCGCCTACGAGCGCCTGCGACGCCCGCGGGTCGAGGTCATCGCCGCTCGCGCGGCCAGGATCAACCGCACCAAGGCGCCCGGTCCGGTGGGCCGGGCGGTGATGAACCTGCTGATGCCGGTGATGGCGCGAACCGTCATGAAGCCCGACGAGCGCACCGCCGCCGAGCGCGGCTACCGCATCGACTGGGCGGCGCCGGTCCAGCGGGAGCTCGTCGGAGGCTGACCGGCTCGTGTGGCGTCCACCGAGGGTGGGCAAACGCTCACCCTCGGAGGAGAGCGGGGCAGCACTGGGGTTCCTGTCGGCGGGGGCTGCCGGGCGACAGAGTTGAGACACACCTCGAAACCGCCCCACCGACTCGTCAGGAGTCCCTCATGCAGACCACCGCCACCCGCATCCGCACCTTCCGTTCCGACGCCGCGATCGCCGTCTCCACCCCCGAGGGCGCGCTCACCCACCGTGAACTCGACAGCTGGTCCAATCGGCTGGCGCGGGTGCTGCTCGGTATGGGAGCCGGCCCCGGTGTGGTGGTCGCGGTGGCCGTCGAGCCGCTGATCGAGGACTTGGTGACCCGCACCGCGATCGCCAAGATCGAAGCCACCGCTGTGCCCGCGGGCACCGAGGTGCCCGCGCCCGCCTTCGGCGTCACCACCGAGGACGCGCGCGGCGCGCTCGGCGAGGCGATCCCGTGGCTGGTGCTCGACGACCGCTCCACCCTGCTGCGGTACCTGACCGGCTCGGACGCCCCGCTCACCGACGCCGAGCTGGGCGGGCTGCGCTCGGCTTCCTGAGGCCGGGGCGCGCCCGCCCACGCGGCGGACATGCGCGTTTCGAGCTGGCAGCGCGCCGCCCGACGATAGAATTCCAGCGGAACCTCTCCACGCATGCTGGTCGATCGACCCGCCGGGAGTCTCGTCGCCGAGCCCGGCTCGCCGGCGGCTGGGCGTGCCTGCCCTCGCGGGCGAGGCGTGCCGTCAACACCTGTTTCGACACAACTTGTCCTCGATGGATCAGTCCCCACAGCCGACTCCCTTCCGAGTACGCAGGAACATTCATGCCCCAGAGTTCCGCCGCCCCGGTCGCCGCGCAGGCCGAATTGCCCGCAGGTGCCTTCCCACTCTCCGCCGCCCAGCGCGGTATCTGGTTCGCCCAACATTTCGCAGGTAGCACGCCGATCTCCATCGCGCAGTACGTGGAGCTCGAGGGGCCGGTCGACCTCGACCTGCTGGCGTCGGCGTCGCGGCAGGCGGGCCGCGAGTTCGGCACCGGCTACCTGCGGCTGATCGAGGTCGACGGGCTGCCCTGTCAGGTGGTCGACACCGATATCGAGCACGAGCTGCACATCGTGGACCTGCGCGCCGAGCCGGACCCGGCGGCCGCGGCGCTGGACTGGATGCGCGCGGAGTACAGCGCTCCGGTCGACCTGCTCGGCGAGCGGCTCGGCGCCTTCGCCATGCTCCGGCTCGCCGACGACCACTGGTACTGGTATCAGCGCATCCACCACATCGTGCTGGACGGTTTCGGCGCCGTCACCATGCTGCGGCGCGTCGCCGAGTTGTACAACGCCGCGGCGGCCGGGGAGCAGCCGCCGCCGAGCCGGGCCGAGGACCTGCGCCGGATCGTGGAAGTCGATGCGGCATACCGGGATTCGGACCGGTTCCGCGCCGACGCGCAGTACTGGCGCGAGCATCTGGCCGGCCTGGCGGAGGCGGTCGGCCCGGCCGGGCGGACCGCTCCGGTGGACGCGCATCCGATCGTCGCCTCGGCCGAACTACCTACCGCCACAGCCGCATTGCTCGACGAGGTGGCGGCCGCCGAGAACTCCGGCGTGGCGCCCGTCGTGGTCGCCGCCTTCGCCGCCTACCTGGCCGCCATGACCTCCTCGCCGGAGGTGACGCTGAGCCTGCCGGTCTCCGGCCGTACCACCGCCGTGCTGCGCCGTTCCGGCGGCATGGTCGCCAACGTGGTGCCGCTGCGGCTGCGGGCGGGGGCCGGGGTGAGCACACGGACCCTGATCCGGGCCGCGCAGGGCGAGCTGACCTCGGCGCTGCGCAGGCAGCGTTATCGCCAGGAGGACATCGTCCGCGATCTCGGCTGGGCGCTGGACGAGGCGGTCTCCTTCGGTCCCACCGTGAACCTGATGATGGTCGACACCAGGATCAGCCTCGGCGAGGTCGTCGGCAGCACCCATGTGCTCACCTCCGGGATGATCGACGACCTGTTCCTGAACCTCTACCCCGGCATCGGCGGCGAGACCACCCACATCGACTTCCAGGCCAATCCGAATCTCTACGACGCGCGCGAGCTCGCCGGGCACCACGAGCGCTTCCTGGCCTTC
The DNA here is from genome assembly GCF_000308595.1 of Nocardia higoensis NBRC 100133. Taxonomy (GTDB): domain Bacteria; phylum Actinomycetota; class Actinomycetes; order Mycobacteriales; family Mycobacteriaceae; genus Nocardia; species Nocardia higoensis. Next base: position 34,238 of record NZ_BAGA01000044.1, read on the forward strand.
CTGCACGCCTTTCTCGCCGCCGGACCGGACGCGCCCTGGCACACCGTGCCGCTGCTCGACGACGCCGAACGCGCGGCGCTGCTGCCCGCCCGCGGACCCGCGGGCGTCCCGGTCCGCACCCTGCCGCAGATCCTGATCGAGGGCGCCGCCCGCGATCCCGGCGCGGTGGCGGTGCGCGCGGACGGGCGGGCCCTGACCTACCGCGAGGTACTCGCCTACGCCTCCCGGGTGGCCCGCCTGTTGATCGAGTCCGGTGCCGGACCGGAAACCGCGGTGGCCGTGGCGATTCCGCGCTCGCTGGAGTCGGTGCTGGCGACCTGGGCGGTGGCGCTGACCGGCGCGGCGTTCACGCCGATCGACCCGGCGCTGCCCGCGGACCGCATCGAGCACATGATCGGTGACAGCGACGTGGTGGCCGGACTGACCGTGGCCTCGGCGCGCCCGGCGCTGCCCGGCCACATCACCTGGCTGACCCTCGACGACACCGCGACCGCCGAGATCATCGACGACCAGGATCCGGCGCCGATCACCGAGGCCGACCGCCTCGCGCCCGTGCACCCCGACCAGACCGCTTACCTGATCTACACCTCCGGCTCCACCGGCCTGCCCAAGGCCGTGATGGTCGCGCATCGCGGGCTGGCCAATCTGGTCGCGGGCTCGGGGACGGCCTTCGGCGTCGACGCGTCCTCGGTGGTCGCGCACGCGGTCTCACCGAGCTTCGACATCTCCGTCGAGGAACTGCTGGTCGCCTTCGCGGCCGGCGCGAGCGTCGCGGTGGTGCCGCCGACGGCCTATGCCGGCGAAGAACTCGCGGCCGTGCTGCGCGAGCACCGCGTGACATGCCTGAACGTGACGCCCGCGGTGGTCGGCTCGCTCGATCCCGCGACCCTGCCCGATCTGAAGACCGTCGTGGTCGGCGGTGACGCCTGCCCGCCGGAACTGGTGGCGCGCTGGTCCGGGCGACGCCTGCTCAACGGTTACGGACCCACCGAGACGACCGTCACCACGACACTGAGCGCGCCGCTGCGCCCGGACGGCCCGGTCACCATCGGCGGCCCGACCACCGGCGTCACCGCCCTGGTGCTGGATCCGTGGCTGCGCCCCGTGGCTCCCGGCGTCACCGGCGAGCTGTACCTGAGCGGGCCGGGCGTCGCGCGCGGCTACCACCGGCGCAACGGCCTGACCGCCGGCCGATTCGTCGCCGATCTCCACGCGCCGGGCGAGCGCATGTACCGCACGGGCGACCTGGTCCGCTGGCGGCGGGCGGGGGAGCGCTGGGAGCTGGACTACACCGGCCGGATCGATTTCCAGGTGAAGGTGCGCGGCTATCGCATCGAACTCGGCGAGATAGACGCCGCCATCGAACGCAGGCCCGAGGTGGCCTCGGCGGTCACCATCGGGGCGACCACGCCCGCGGGCGTGGTCGCCACGGTCTCCTACGTGGTCCCCGCGCCCGGCTGCGAGATCCAGCCCGAGGCGTTGAAAGCCGCGGTGGGCGAATCGCTTCCGGCGTACATGGTGCCGGCCGTCATCATGGTCCTCGACGCACTGCCGCTGACCCCGATGGGCAAGGTGGACCGGCGTGCCCTGCCCGCACCGGATTTCGGCGCGCGTCCCGGCGTGCATCGCGCCCCGTCCACCCCGCGCGAGGAAACGCTCGCCGCACTGTTCGCCGACGTGCTCGGGCTGGACGCGGTCGGCGTGGACGAGAACTTCTTCGCCCTCGGCGGCGACAGCATCATCTCCATCCAGTTGGTCTCCCGCGCCAGGGCGGCGGGCCTGCGCTTCAGCGCCCGCGACGTGTTCGAACGCAAGACCGTGGCGGCGCTGGCCGCCGTGGCCGCCGACGTCGCCGAGGACGCGGTCACCGAACTGCCCGGCGGCGGCATCGGCCCCGTCGATGTGACGCCCATCGTGGCGGCCATGCTCGAGCAGGGCCCGACCTGGACCCGGTACGGTCAGGCCGCACTGCTCACCCTCCCGCCCGGCGCCGACGCGGCGCAGCTGATCCCGGCCGTGCAGGCACTGCTCGACCGCCACGACGTGCTGCGCAGCAGTCTGCGGCCGAGCGGCGACGGGTGGGAGTGGGTCGTCGCCGAACCGGGATCCGTGGACGCGGCCGCGCTCGTCGACGTCGTCACCGTGCCCCCGACTACCGGCGACGTTCCTGTCGGGGGCACCGATGGTGCGGCTTCCGGCAGCGACCTTCTGGAGGCGGTCCTGCAGGACGCGGCCGACCGGCTGAATCCGGCGGCCGGGGTGATGGCACGATTCACGCTCGTCCGGCCCGCCGGGGAGGGGGCCGCCCCGTCGCTGTGGCTGGTGCTGCATCACCTGGCGGTCGACGGAGTGTCCTGGCGAATCCTGTTGCCGGACCTGGTGAGCGCGTGGGCGGGCGCACAGCTGGAGCCGACCGGCACCTCGTTGCGCCGCTGGGCGCGCGCGCTCGCCGACCAGGCCACGGCCCGCGCCGTGGAACTGCCGTTGTGGCAGCAGATCCTGACGGCCGACGACCCGCCGCTCGGGCGGCGCGCCGCCGATCCGGCGCGAGACGTGGTCGCCACGGCGGGCGAACTGCGCACCGTGGTGCCCGCCGAGACCGCGGGCACGGTGGTCGATGCCCTGCCGGAGCTGTTCCATTGCGGTGCCGACGATGTGCTGCTGGCCGCGCTCGCCCTGGCGGTCGGTCGCTGGCGCCATCGCGTGCGGACGCTGGTCACGCTGGAGGGGCACGGTCGCGAGGAATCGGTGCTGCCCGGCGCGGATCTCGCGCGGACGGTGGGCTGGTTCACCACGGTGCACCCGCTCGCTCTCGATCTGACCGGCATCGATCTCGACGAGGCGTTCGCCGGCGGCCCGGCCGCGGGTGCTGCCGTGCGGGCGGTCAAGGAGCAGGTGCGCGCGATCCCGGACAAGGGCGTCGGCTACGGCATGCTGCGATACCTGAACCCCGGCACCGCGCCGTTGCTCGCGGTGGGACCGGCCCCGCAGATCGGGTTCAACTACCTCGGACGCGTCACCGCGGACACCGGAGGCGCCGAGAACTACTGGCTGCCGCGCCGATTCGCCTCGACCACCGACGAGCGAGCGCCGTTGCCCGCAGTGATCGACATCAACGCGATCCTGGGCGGCGAGGGACTGGAGATCACCTGGACCTACGCGCGCGACATCCTCGACGCCGACGAGATCGCCGGCCTCGCCGCGCACTGGGCCGCGGCGCTGGCGGCGCTGGCCGCCTACGCCGCGCTGCCCGGTGCGGGCGGGCACACCCCCTCGGACTTCCCGCTCACCACGGTCACCCAGACCGAGATCGATGCCTGGGAGCGCGAATACCCGAACCTGGTGCAGGTGTGGCCGCTCTCGCCGCTGCAGTACGGCCTGCTCTTCCACGCCCGCTACGACACCGACACCGCCGACGGCTACACCGTGCAGACCCGTCTGTCGCTGGCAGGGCGGGTCGACGCGAAGCGGTTGCGGAAGGCCGCGCAGGTGCTGGTCGACCGGCATGAGAACCTGCGGGTGGCGTTCGTCGAAACCCCGCAGGGCCCACGGCAGTTGGTGCTCGCCGACGCACAGGTCTGCTGGCGCGACACCGACCTCACCGCGCTGGCGCGTGAGGACAGCGGCCGCGAACTCGAGCGGCTGCTCGCCGTGGACGCCAACACCCGCTTCGACCTGAACCGCCCGCCGCTGCTGCGTTTCCAGCTGATCCGCGAAGCCGGCGAGGTCTACACGCTGTTGATGACCAACCACCACCTCGTCCTGGACGGCTGGTCCACACCGCTGCTGGTGCGTGAACTGCTCACCGTCTACATCGCCGCGGGTGTGGGCGCCCGGCCCACCGAAGTGCTGGGCCCGGCACCCTCCTATCGCGGGTTCCTGTCCTGGCTCGCCGAGCAGCAGGAGGCCGTCGCCGCCGACGGGGTGGACTCCCTGGAAGCCTGGCGCCGGGCGCTGGCCGGGATCGACGCTCCCACCAGGGCGGTGCCGACGCTGGCAGGCATTCGCTCCACCGAGTCCGGGACGGTGACGGTGGATCTGCCCGCGACCGCGGTCGCCCGGCTCGAGGCCACCACCCGCGCGGCGGGCGCGACCGTCAACGTCGCCGTGCAGGCGGCCTGGGCGCTGCTGCTCACCATGCTGACCGGCCGCACCGACGTGGTGTTCGGCGGCACGGTCTCGGGCAGGCCGCCGGATCTGCCCGGCGTGGAGGAGATGGTCGGTCTGTTCATCAACACCCTGCCGGTGCGGGTGCGGCTCGATCCGCACGAGCAGGTCGCCGACCTGCTGGCCAGGCTGCAGGCCGAACAGGCGGCGTTGCTCGACCATCAGCACGTGGGGCTGGCCGCCATCCACGAGGCGGTCGGGCTGCCCGAACTGTTCGACACCCTCACCGTCTTCGAGTCCTATCCGATCGACCGCGAGGCGCTGTCGCAGTCCCTCGACATCGCGGGCATGCGGGTGCTGGACGTCGCGGGCACCGACGCGACGCCGTATCCGCTGAACCTGATGGTGATTCCGCTGCACGGCGAGCCCGGCGATCCGGGCGACCGGCTGCGGCTGTCGATCAAGTACATGGCCGACCACCTGCCCGAGGCCGACGCCGGGCGACTGCTCGACCGTTTCGTCGCCCTGCTCGAGCAGATCGCCGCGCACCCGGCGCACCGGGTGGCTGCCCTGCAACACTGCGATGCCGCCGAGCGCGCCGCACTGCTGCCGGTGCACGGCCCCGCCTCCGTACCCGCGCGCACCTTGCCCGAGATCCTCACCTCCGCGGCCGCGCTCGATCCCGACGCGATCGCGGTGCGCGCCGGCACCGACACCATGACCTACCGCGAACTCGACGCCTGGTCCAACCGTTTCGCCAGGGTGCTGCTGCGGCGCGGGATCGGCGCCGAGGTGTTCGTCGTGCTCGCGCTGACCCGCTCGGTGGAGTCGGTGGTGGCGGTGTGGGCGCTGGTGAAGACCGGCGCCGCGTTCGCCCCGCTCGACCCCAACCATCCGGTCGAGCGCATCGAGCACATCCTCACCGACTCGAAGGCCCCCATCGGCGTGACCGTGCGCGCCACCGGTGAGACCCTGCCGAGCACCATCGACTGGCTGCTGCTCGACGACCTGAACACCATTCGTCGCGTCATGACCGTGCCCGACGACCCGATCACCGACCTCGAGCGCGGCGGCGCCATCCGGCTCGACCAGGTCGCCTACCTCATCTACACCTCCGGCTCCACCGGCAAGCCGAAAGCCGTGCTGCTCGGGCATCGCGGCATCGCCGATCTGGTTGCCGCGCAGCGTGAATCGCTCGACCTGGACCCCTCCGCCCGTGCCCTGCAGGTCGCCTCGCCGAGCTTCGACGCCTCGGTGTTCGAGATGTTGTCCGCGCACGCGGCAGGCGGCACCCTGGTGATCTCGCCCCCGGAGGCCTACGGCGGCGCCGAGTTGGAGCGGCTGCTGCGCGCCCAACAGGTCAGTCATGCCGTGATCACCCCCTCGGTGCTGGCCACGATGAATCCCGACCGGCTGCCCGACCTGCGGGTGCTCGCCGTCGCGGGCGAGGCGTCCGGGCCGGAGCTGACCGCGCAGTGGTCCCCGGGCAGGCGACTGCTGAACCTCTACGGGCCCACCGAATTCAGCATCTGGGCGACCGGCCCCGGCGAATTGCGCACGGGGGATCGGGTCACCATCGGCGGCCCGATCCGCGGCGCCGCGGCACTGGTTCTCGATCAGTGGTTACGGCCCGTCCCGGTCGGCGTGGAGGGCGAACTCTATCTGGCGGGGCCCGCCATCGCTCGCGGCTACTTCAACCGCTACGCCCTCACCGCCGCGCGTTTCGTCGCGCACCCGTGGGGCGGGCCGGGCGAGCGGATGTACCGCACCGGGGACATGGTCCGCTGGGTCGACTCCGAGCGAGCGGGCGGATCCGTGCTCGAACTGGAATACCTGGGCCGCAGCGATTTCCAGGTCAAGATCCGTGGTCTGCGCATCGAACTCGGCGAGATCGACGCCGTGCTCTCCGCCGACGACGAGGTCGAGTACGCCGCGACCGTCGGCTGCCCCGGGCCGTCCGGCGAGACGGTACTGGTCTCCTATGTCCTCGCGCAACGGGGTTCGGGCCGACTCGACACCGAGCGGCTGCGCAATCGCGTCGCCGCGTCGCTGCCCGGCTATATGGTGCCCTCGGTCGTCATCGAGCTCGACGACGTCCCGCTGACGCCGGTCGGCAAGCTGGACCGCAAAGCCCTTCCGCTGCCGGACTTCTCGGTCTCGGCGCGCCCCTATCTCGCGCCGCGCACCCCGGTGGAGCGCGCGGTCGCCGACATCTTCGCCGACGTGCTCGGCGTGGAGCGGGTCAGCATCGACCACTCCTTCTTCGATCTCGGCGGCAATTCGCTCAGCGCCACCAAGGTCGTGGCGCGCATCGATGCGACGCTCGGCGCCGGGATCGCCCTGCGCGACCTGTTCGACGCGCCGACACCGGCCCAGCTCGCCGGCCGGGTGGTGCCCGCCGAGCCGGGGCAGCGGGCCCGGTTCGCGCTCGCGCCACGGCCGCGCCCGGACCGGGTGCCGCTCTCACCCGCCCAGCAGCGCATGTGGGTGCTCAACCGGCTCGAACCGGAATCGCCCGCCTACAACATCGCGATCGCGCTGCGGCTGACCGGCGCGCTCGACACCGCGGCCATGCGCCGGGCCCTCGTCGCGGTGGTGCACAGGCACGAAAGCCTGCGCACGGTGTATCCAGCCGACGCCGAGGGGCCGCGCCAGGTCGTGATCGATGCCGCGCACGCGGTGCCGGACCTGCCGGTCGAGACGGTCGCCGACGGTGCGCCATTGCGCGAGAGCATCGCCGCGTTCGCGGGCAGAGGATTCGACCTGACCAGCGAACCGCCGCTGCGCGCCCGGCTGTCGCGCGTGCACCGGGACGGGACGACGGGCCGCGACGGTGCCCCCGACCACAACGGTGCCCCCGACCACAACGGCGCGGCGCCGGAACACGTGATCGTGCTGGTGGTCCACCACATCAGCGCCGACGGCGCGTCGATGGCGCCGCTGGCGGCCGATCTGGTCGCGGCTTACGCGGCGGAGTCGGCGGGCCGCCCGGCCGACCTTCCCGCCCTGCCGGTCCATTACGCCGATTACGCGCTGTGGCACCGGGAACTGCTCGGCGCGGAGGACGACCCCGCCGCACCGGCGGCTCGACAGATCGCGTTCTGGCGCGAAACCCTGGCGGGCGCACCGGAAACGCTCGACCTGGCCGCCGACCGTCCGCGTCCGGCCGTGCAGTCCATGCGAGGCGCGGACCTGCCGTTCACCGTCCCGGCCGACCTGCATCGGCGGATGGGGCGGCTGGCCGCCGAGTCCGGCGCGAGCCTGTTCATGGTCGCGCACGCCGCTTTCGCGGTGCTGCTGTCCAGGCTCGGCAGCACCGACGACGTGGTGGTGGGCACCGCCGTCGCCGGTCGCGGGGACGCCGCTCTCGACGGCATGGTCGGCATGTTCGTCAACACCCTCGCCCTGCGCACCACGGTCGACCCGGAGCAGTCCTTCCGTGCGCTGCTCGCCGGTGTCCGGGACGACGACCTGGCCGCCTTCGCCCACGCCGACGTCCCGTTCGAACGCCTGGTCCAGCATCTCGACCCGCCGCGCTCGACCGCCCACCACCCGATCTTCCAGGTGACCCTCGCGCTGCAGAACTTCGTGGATCCGGTCCTCGAGCTGCCCGGCCTGCGCATTGCCGTCGAGGATCTCGACCGCGACGCCACCCAGTTCGACCTCGCCCTCGACCTGCGCGAACGGGAGGCGGACGGCGTCCCGGCCGGCATCGACGCGGTCCTGACCTACGCCACCGATCTGTTCGACCCCGCCACCGCCGAGGCCATGACGCGACGCTGGTCGGCCGTCCTCGACGCCGCGCTCGCCGACCCCGACACCCGCGTCGGCGACCTCGACCTGCTGCTGCCCGACGAGCGCGCGCTGGTTCCGGCACGGGGACCGCGGGGCAGCGAAACCACCACGCTGCCGGAACTGTTCGCCGCCACTGCCGCCGCGCACCCCGACCGGGCCGCCGTGCTCTCCGACGGCCGCACCGTGACCTACCGCGCGTTGAACGCGAGTGCCGAGCGGCTCGCGGAGCGGCTCGTGCGAGCGGGCGCGGGCCCGGAGACCGTCGTAGCACTGGGCCTCGCCCGCGGCGCTGACCTGATCACCGGCATGTGGGCGGTCGCCCGCACCGGGGCCGCTTTCCTGCCGGTCGACCCGAAGTACCCGCGCGAGCGGGTCGAGCACATGCTCACCGACTCCGGGGCGGTCCTCGGCCTCACCGTCGCCGCACACCTCGAAAACCTCTCCGGCACAACACGGTGGCTCGTTCTCGACCGGGATGCTCCCGCCGATCCGAGTTCGCACGAGCCCGTCGCCGGTGCGCTCGACCGCTCCGGTGATACCGCCCCGGCGGCACCCGCCGCCGTGGCGTCGGACGAGGTCGTCGCCGGTCCCGTGTCGCCCGGCTCGGTGGAGCCCTGGCGGACCACGCCGCGCCTCGACCAGCCCGCGTGGATGATCTACACCTCCGGCTCGACCGGCACCCCGAAGGGCGTCACCGTGACCCACCGGGGCATCGCCGATCTGGTCGCCGCGCAGCGGCGCATTCTGCGACTCGACGAGCACGCGCGGGTACTCCAGGTGGCCTCACCGAGTTTCGACGCCTCGGTGTTCGAGGCACTCATGGCATTCGGCGCCGGCGGCGCGAGCGTGGTCGCCCCCCCGGATGTGTACGGCGGGACACCGCTGGCCGAGCTGATCACCGAACAGCAGGTCACGCACATGGTCATCACGCCTTCGGCGCTGGCCACGCTGGAGCCGGACGCGATCCCCTCGGTGCGGGTGCTCGCGGTCGCCGGCGAGGCGGTCGGCGCGGATCTGGTGCGACGCTGGGCGACCGGACGCACCATGATGAACCTCTACGGCCCGACCGAGACGACCATCTGGGCCACCTCCGCGCCGCTGAGGCCCGGCGCCCCCGTCACCATCGGCGGCCCGATCCGGGGGACGAGCGCGCTGGTGCTGGATCCGCGCCTGCGGCCGGTGCCGGTCGGGGTGGCCGGTGAGCTGTATCTGGCCGGTCCCGCGCTGGCGCGCGGCTACCACGGCAGGCCGGAACTGAATGCCGCGCGATTCGTCGCCGATCCCTGCGGCGCGCCGGGCGAACGGATGTACCGCACCGGTGACCTGGTGCGCTGGACCCGCGCCGGGCAACTGGAATACCTGGGCCGCACCGATTTCCAGGTGAAGGTACGCGGCCAGCGCGTCGAGCTCGGCGAGATCGACACGGTCCTCGCCGCCGCGCGCGGGGTCGAATTCGCGCTCACCCTGGGAGTTCCCGGCCCTGGCGGCGGTACGGCGCTGGCCGCCTACCTGCTGGCGGAGCCGGGCCGGGAGATCGATGTGGCCGAGGTGCGCGCGCATGCCGCGGCGTCGCTGCCCGGCTACATGGTGCCCGCCGCGTTCGTGGTGCTGGCGTCCATCCCGCGCGACGCGGTCGGGAAGCTGGACCGGAGGGCACTGCCGCAACCGGTCTTCGGCGCGGACGAGGGCGAGTACGTCGCCCCGTCGACCCCGACGGAACAGGCGCTGGCCGGTATCGTCGCCGAACTGCTCGGCCGCGAGCGGGTCGGCGCGACCGACTCGTTCTTCGCCCTCGGCGGCGACAGCATCCTGGCCATCCAACTGGTCTCGCGGGCCAAGTCGGCGGGCATCACGCTCACCCCGGTGCAGGTGTTCGAGCATCGCACCATCGGCGCGCTGGCCGCCGTCGCCGACGAGGCCGGCGTCGCGGTAACCCTGGACGAACTGCCCGGCGGCGGAGTCGGCGAGATGCCGCTGACACCGATCGTGCACTACATGATCGGCCGCGGCGGGGATTTCGACCGCTTCGCCCAGACCGCGGTCCTCGAACTGCCGCTCGGCATCGACGCCGCGGGGCTCACCGCGACAGTCGCGGCCGTGCTGGACCGTCACGACATGCTGCGCGCACGGCTCACCCGCGACGGGGCGCACTGGCGGCTGGAGACCCGCGACGCGGCCGAAGTGGATGTGGCGGCACTGGTCCGGCGGGTGGAGTTCCCCGCCGACGCCGACCCGGTCGACCTGCGCGAATTCGCGGTCACCGAACTCGAGGCGGCACTGGATCGCCTCGACCCCGCAGACGGTGCGGTGTTGCGGTTCGTCTGGCTCGATCCGGTCGGGATGGCGGGTGCGCGGCCACGCTCGGGCCGGTTGATCGTGGTGGCGCACCACCTGGTCGTCGACGGCGTGTCCTGGCGCATCCTGGTGCCGGATCTGATGGCGGCCTGGGCGCAGGTCTCCACCGGCAACCGGCCTGTGCTCGCCGACACCGGCACGTCGATGCGGCGCTGGGCGCACGCGCTGGCCGAGCACGCCCGCAGCCCGCGGCGCACGGCCGAACTGGGCTTCTGGCGCGAGGTGCTCGACGGCCCCGATCCCGGCTTCGGGCCGCGGGACCTCGATCCGGCCGTCGACCTGGCCGGCGTGCTCGACCAGGTCGAAGTGGACGTGCCCGCGCAGGTCACCGCCGATCTGCTGACCACTCTGCCCGCCCTGTTCGACGGCGGCGTCGAGGACGCGCTGCTGACCGCGCTGGCCTGCGCCGTGCGGACCTGGCGGGCCCGCCGTGGCGCCGACACCGGGGACGTGCTGGTCCGGATGGAGGGCCACGGCCGCCAGGAGGAGGTGATCCCCGGCGCGGATCTGTCGCGGACGATCGGCTGGTTCACCACCATCCACCCGGTGCGCCTGCGCCCCGGCGAATTCGCGCACCCGGCGCAGCTGGGCGCGGCGATACGCGCGGTGAAGCACCAGTTGCGCGCCGTCCCGGACAAGGGCATCGGCTTCGGTCTGCTCCGCTACCTGAATCCCGAGACAGCGCAGTGGCTTCCGCACGCGCTGCCCGGTCGCATCTCCTTCAACTATCTCGGCCGATACGCCACCGGCGACATTCCCGCCGGTCTGGAGGGCCTGGGCTGGCTGCCCGCCGACGATCTGGGCGAACTGCCCGCCGTCGAACATCCGAGCGTGCCCGCGCAGGTCGAGGTGGATGTGAACGCCGTGGTGATCGGCGATCGCCTGCAGGCGAGTTTCGGCTTCCCCGCCACCCTGCTCGACCGCGACGAGGTCGCCGAACTGGCCGACCTGTGGATCGAATTCCTCGCCGCTCTCACACGATTCGCGCACACGCCGGAGGGCAGGCAGGCGGGCGAAGAAGAACGCCGGGCCGCGGTGGAGCGAGCCGCGGCGGCGGCGCCGAGCGCACCGCCCGGACTCGGGTTGGATGTGCTGCTGCCGATCCGGGCCGAGGGCGCCGAACCCGCGCTGTTCTGCGTGCATCCCTCCTCCGGCATGGCCTGGACCTACCTCGGCCTGGCCGACGCCCTCGCCGCTGGCCGCCCGATCTACGGCCTGCAAGCCCCCGATCTGAGCGGACGCGAGCCGTCCGCGCGGAGCATCGAGGAATTCGCGCGCCGGTATGTCGCCGAGATCAGGGCGAGGCAGCCGGACGGGCCGTACCACCTGCTGGGCTGGTCCTTCGGCGGCCTCATCGCGCACGCGATGGCCGCGCAACTCGAACGCGAGGGCGCGCGGGTGGGCGTGCTGGCCCTGCTCGACGCCGACAGCGGCGATATCGACGGCGACAGCATCGAACCGCTGTCGCCCGGCGAGTTCGCGCACACCTTCGGCGCCGTCTTCGGCATCGACGACATCCCGGAGACCGCCACCGCCCAGGAGGCCGCCGAACACATCGGCGCGCGCATGGGCGGCGCGCAACTGCTCGACGCCGACACACTCACGAGAATGGCCGCCTCCTACAACGCCTCGGCCCGCACCCGCACCGGCTACCGCCGCCCGGTCTACCACGGCGCGGCGATCTACTTCCGCGCCACCGTGCCCACCCCGGACACCGAAGGAATCTTCGGCCCCGACGGCTGGGCGCCCTACATCACCGGTCCGATCACCACCCACGACATCGAAGCCACCCACGACGAGCTGACCGCACCGCACATCCTGCCGCGGATCGCCCGGCAGCTCGACCGGCACCTTGGAGGCACGCAGTGAACGAACCAGCGGTTGTGGTCGAAGGCGTCGAGAAGTCCTTCGGCGAGGTACGCGCCCTGCGCGGCGTGGATTTCGTCGCGGGCCAGGGGGAGGTGCTCGGCATCCTGGGCCCCAACGGCGCGGGCAAGACCACCATGGTCAACATCTTGTCCACGCTCGTCACCCCCGACCGCGGGCGCGCCGTGGTCGCCGGGTACGACGTGGTCGCCGCTGCCGCGAACGTGCGCCGCCGCATCATGCTCACCGGCCAGTTCGCCGCGCTCGACGACATGCTCAGTGGCTACGAGAATCTGGTGATGTTCGGCAGGCTGCTCGGCCTGCGTAAGAAGACCGCGCGGGCGCGGGCGCGGGAACTGCTGGTGGAATTCGACCTCACGGGCGCCGCCGACCGCCGCGTCGGCACCTACTCCGGCGGTATGCGCCGTCGCATCGACATCGCCTGCGGGCTGGTGGTGCGACCGGAGGTGGTGTTCCTCGACGAGCCGACCACCGGCCTGGATCCGCGCAGCAGGCAGGGCGTCTGGGATCTGGTCGGTGGTTTTCGCGAGCACGGGATCACCACCCTGCTGACCACCCAGTACCTGGAAGAGGCCGACGCGCTGTGCGATCGGATCATCGTCATCGACCACGGAATCGTCATCGCCGAGGGCACCGCCGACGAACTCAAGTCCCGCACCGGGGGCAGCTATTGCGAGGTGGTGCCGTTGCGGTTGGAGGACCTGCCGGCCATCGTCACCGCGCTCGGCCCGCTGCTGCCGCCGGAGAGCCTGGCCGCGCTCGCCCCGGACGCCGACCGGCTCGCCATCCCGGCCCCGGACGGTGCGAAAACCCTCGCCGAGGCCTTGCGCAGGCTCGACGCCGCCGACATCGAACTGGTCGATATCGCCCTGCGCCGCCCCTCCCTCGACGAAGTCTTCCTGCACCTCACCGGCCATCCCACCGAGGTCCCCGTCGACAGCGAGGTCTCCGCGTGAGCGCCGCCCGCCCGGTCGCCCTCGCCACACCGGCCGGACCACACAGCGGCGCCTGGGCGACCGACCTGCGCGCCGCGCCGGTCCGGCTGTGGCAGTGGTGGGTGCTGACCGTCCGGCTCATCACCCCGGCGATCAAGAGTGGCGAGGTACTCACCTCGATCGTCGCGCCCGCCGCCTTCACCGCCAGCTTCTATATCCCGCTGAAAACCGTGATGAGCTTCTCCGGCCTCGGCTTCAGCAGCTACGCCCAGTTCATGATGCCGCTGGTCGTGCTGCAAGCCGCGGCCTTCACCGCCATCGGCGCGGCCCTGCGCTCGGCGACCGACGCGGTGTCCGGACTCGATCGCCGGTTCGCCGCGATGCCGGTCGGGCGGCTCATCCCGTTCTCGGCGCGGATGTCGGGCAATGTGATCCGGCTGCTCATCGCCCAGGCCGCGGCGCTGACCTGCGGGCACGTCATCGGGTTCCGGTTCAGGGAGGACTGGGCCCACACGCTCGGGTTCGTCGCGCTCGGCCTGCTCATCGGCATCGCCTTCACCGTCGGTGCCGATGTCATCGGCACCGCGTCCAAGAGCCCGGAGACCACCACCCAGGCGCTGTTGCTGCCGCCGTTGATCCTCGGCATGCTCTCCACCGGCATCGCGCCGGCGGCCCAGTTCCCGGAGTGGGTGCAGCCGTTCGTACGCAACCAACCGGTCTCGCAGTTCGCGACCGCGCTGCGCGCGCTGGCCGGCGACACCCAGGGCAATGCCGGGGTGGCCGACTGGGCGACGATGACGCCCGCACTGCTGTGGATCGGGGCCATCCTGGTGATCGCCCTGCCGTTCGCCGTTCGTTTCGCGATCCGGAGGTCGTGATGGTGTCAGACGTGATGATGTCGACGGCCGACGGCGACCTGCGCGCCGAGAATTCGGGAACGACGCTGTTGTCCAATGTCTCGGTGCAGACCCAGCGATTGCTGTTGCGCTGGCTGCGCAATCCGGTGGCGTTGCTGGAGACCCTGATCATCCCCTGCCTGCTGCTGCTCATGCTCGACATCGTGGTCGGCGGGCAGATCGAGCGGTTCACCGGTGAGGACGCGCTCTTCGGGTCGGTGCCGATGGTGGCGTCGGTCGGGGCGTTGTCCGGTGCGGTCGCCGCCGGGGTGATGCTCGGACGCGAGCGCGACAGCGGACTGCTCGCCCGCTTCTGGGTGCTGCCGGTGCACCGGGCGTCGGGCCTGATCGCCCGGGTCCTCGCCGAAGGCTGCCGGATCCTGGCGGGCACGCTGGTGGTGGTGCTGGTCGGCTTCCTGCTCGGCTTCCGGTTCCGGCAGGGACTGCTCGCGGCACTGGCGTTCATCGGCGTGCCCGTGCTCTTCGGGCTGGCCTTCGCCACCCTCGTGACGGCTATCGCCGTGTTCACCGCCAAAACGGTGCTGGTCGAGGGCATCACGATACTCAGCACCCTGCTGATGTTCTTCAGCACCGGATTCGTGCCGCTGATCGCCTTCCCGGAATGGATCCAGCCGATCGTGCGCAATCAGCCCATGTCGGCGGCGGTGGACACGATGAAGGCGCTATCCCTGGGCGGGCCGCTCGCCCGGCCGCTCACCCTCATCCTGGTCTGGTCGCTCGGCGCCATCCTGATCTGCGCCGTCCCCGCCGCCATCGGCTATCGAAGGGCCAGCCGGCGCTGAGGATCGCGGCGCGGAATCGGTGGTCCCGGCCCGCGCCGGGTCCGCCTCGCCCGCCGAGGGATCGGACGCGGGCGCCGCGGCGGATTCGGCGACGGTATCGGTGGACTCCTGCGCCCCGGCAGTCTCTTCGGCAGCGGGGGCCGACGGCTCCCGCGTCGCGGCGTTCACGTCGGTTTCGGCGGCAGGTGATTCGGGTGTGGGCCCGGTCGTGTCGCTCGCCTGTGCCGGACCGGACGGGCGATCTGCGACG
Organism: Nocardia higoensis NBRC 100133; assembly: GCF_000308595.1. GTDB lineage: Bacteria > Actinomycetota > Actinomycetes > Mycobacteriales > Mycobacteriaceae > Nocardia > Nocardia higoensis. The sequence goes on from NZ_BAGA01000044.1 coordinate 49,266, forward strand.
GGCAGATTCGCGTGCGCGGGATCTTCCTCGGTGAACACCTCGAAGGGGACCGTATTGCCCGCGGCGTCACGTGCGCCGATCCCTGCCTCGATCGCGGCGGCCAAGCGGGCGACACTGTCCCACGCGTGGGCGGGTTCGCCGTCGAGGTTGCCGATGGTGAGCCAGGTGTCGGTGCCGCGGTAGCGGACGAGCCCCTTACCGGATTCGTCGAGCCTGACATCGAGTTCGCCGGAGACCGTTCCCTCTTCGTCGGTCATCACGGCGGCCGAGCCGCTGATCTGCACGATGTCGCTTATCGGAACCCTCCTTGCCGGGTGCACTCGTCGACCGCTGTACGCAGCGCGGCCTGCTCGGCCGTGTCGACGGTCAGCCCGTACTTTACTTTCACCCGGAGGTAGCGGTCGACATAGGCGCACCGGAACTTTCCGGGCGGCAGGTAATTCGCGGCGTCCTGGTCACCCTTGGAACGGTTGGCCGTGGGGTCGGAGGCCTCCAGGTTCAGCGCGTCGTTGGCGATGCGCCTGCGGGTGTCCTTGTCCAGGCGATCGGCGCCCGAACGCCAGGCCTCGGCGAGCGCCACGATGTGCTCGGCGTCCACGCCGGAGGGGTCGGTGATCCACTTGTAGGGCTTGAGCGCGCCGGTTTTGCGGTCGAGGGTGCCGTACTCGTCGCGCCAGCCGCCGTTCGCGCCGATCTTCAGAGCGCAGGTCGCGGCGTCCAGCGTCACGTCGCCCTCGGCGTCGCGCAGCATCATCACCTCGCGCGTGGTGCAGCGGGCGTACTGGCTGAACTGATCACCGAATCCGTGCTCGGCCTTGGCGGTATCCCAGTGCGGGAACTCCTCGCGGCTGTACCCGTCCATCGGGCGTTCCTTGGCCACCTTCAGTTGCGAGAACAGGTTTTCGACTTCGGCGGCGGAGGAGATCGAGGTCGCGGAATTGCCCACCTCGCCGTCGGTGTTCTCGATGACCGCGTAGGCGCCGGCGACGATGGCCGCCAGTAGCGCGGGCACGATCACGCCGAGAGCGCGCCGGAACCGCTGGGACGAGAACAACTTCACAACGACTCCCTCACCGACCGGGACGGGTGTCCCGTATGCACTTCGACGAACTACCGGAAATGTTGCCGCACAGCGCGAACGGCTGTCATCGGCATGTTCACCGCGGGCCGTGCGCCGGTTGTTGTGCACTCCCGACAGTCCGTGACGGCCGATCACTTCCGAGGTCACCGGGCTCCCCGGTGACCGGTGCAGAGCATAGTTGGGTCGGCGGAAATCGGCGCAACCTCAGATTTCGGCGGGTTGCCGTTCGCCGTCGCCGGTCTGTGCGGTGGGCGGCACGCCGGTGTCCAGGAAGCGGACCATGGCGTCGATGCGATCGGCGTGCTCGACGCAACGCTCGAGATAGCTGCCGAGCAATGTGAGTTCGACGACATCGGTGGGGGAATGCGGATGTTCGTGGTCGGTGAGAGCGGCATGCAGGCGTTCCCGCAGAGGCCCGGGAGCGGTTCCGGCGGCGGTGCCGACGCGGGCTATCCGCGTCGCGGCGACGCGGCCGAGTTCGACGAGCACGTCCAGGATCGGTTGCGGTGCGACGTGATCGGGGTGGCGGCGGTAGACCTGGTCGGCGACCCGGCTGCTCAGCGCGCCGATTTCGGCCAGCTGCCCGGCGATCTGCATGGCCGTGACGACATGGCGCAGGTCGCGGGCGACCGGCGCCTGCAGGGCCAACAGCGCCACGGTGCGCGACTCGCACGTGCCGTGCGCCGCGCGCAACTGTTCCTCGAGCGCGAACACCTCGTACGCGGCCGCGAGGTCGGCCTCGGCCAGGGCGTCGACGCCTCGTTCGACGGTGTCGTGGGCAAGCCGGTACATGAGCGTCAGGCTGTCGGTCAACTCGTGGAGTTCCTGGGTGAACTGGGTCCGCACACCCGAATTCTCGCCCATCCGAGAGGCATTCGGAATCGATCCAGCCGATGTCCGTCCGGCAGGGCGCTGATAGGCAGAGGGCATGGGAGCCGCGATGAGTCGGAGCCCGGACCGGACAGGTGCTACGTTCGCCGTCATGGCGGAAAAAGACCTGAAGATGAAGTTCTCGATCTTCTTCCAGAAGCGGCTCGCGAACCCGATCCGGAGCCGAATCCCGGGGCAGGAGTTGATCGAGACGACCGGCCGCAAGAGCGGCCGGCCGCGCACGACTCCCATCGGTGGGCGGCGGATCGGCGACTCCTACTGGCTGGTGTCGGAATTCGGGGAGAAGTCGCAGTACGTGCGCAACATCATGGCCGACAACCGGGTGCGGGTCCGGCTGCGCGGCAAGTGGCACAACGGCATCGCGCATCTACTGCACGACGACGATCCGATCGCGCGCCTCGAGCAGCTGCCCAAGGCCAACAGCGCGGGCGTGCGCGCCTTCGGCACCAACCTGCTGACCATCCGCGTCGACCTGCAGGACTGACCCGCGATCGGCCGTCCGGTGTCAGCCGACGATGCCGCCGGCCAGTTCTCCGACGCAGTAGGTGATCGCCATCGCCAGTGCGCCGCCGGTCACCACCCGCACCGCCGCCCGCAGTCGGGGACTGCCCCCGAGGGCCGCACTGATCGTTCCGGTGAGGGCCAGCGCGACCAGCACCGTGCCGACCGTGACCGGAATGCGCCAGCTGACCGGCGGCAGCAGGATCGCCAGCAGGGGCAGCAGCGCGCCGAGAACGAAGGCCGCCGCCGAGGAGCCGGCGGCGGCCCAGGGATTGGTGAGTTGCTTCGGGTCGATGCCGAGTTCGACCTCGGCGTGCGCGGCGAAGGCGTCGTGCGCGGTCATCTCCTCGGCGACCCGGCGCGCGGTCTCCTCCGACAGTCCCTTGGCCCGGTAGTTCGCGGCCAGCTCGCGCAGTTCGTAGTCCGGCTCCTCCCGTAGTTCCCTGCGTTCCTTGGCCAGCAGGGCCCGCTCGGAATCGCGCTGGGTGCTGACCGACACGTATTCGCCCACCGCCATCGAGATCGCTCCGGCGGCCACACCCGCCGTACCCGCCGTCAGCAGGGTCTGGGTGGCGGTGCTCGCGGCGGCCACGCCGACCACCAGGCCCGCGGTGGAGACGATGCCGTCGTTGGCGCCGAGCACCCCGGCGCGCAGCCAGTTCAACCGCGTGTGCAACCGCTCGGAGTGCGGTTCGGCGTGATCGTCCTGCCGGGGATTTTTCCCGGTGGTTCCATCGAATTCGGGCACGGTCCGACTGTACTGCCGCGGGCGGACCGGACCCGCCGTCTCCGATTCGGGTATCGGCATCGGGACTGGCATGCTGACCGGCATGAGCACACTGCGTTACCAGGGAACACGACTGGCGGCGGGGCTGGCGGCGGCCGCCCTGCTGCTGTCCGGCTGCGGCGGCAGCGAGGAGACCACGAGCACGGCATCGCCGACGACGCCTCGTGACCAGCTGCTGCTGAGCATCGAGGAGTTCCCGGCGGGCGCCTCGAAGATCGACATGCCCGCCGACCGGTTGCAGTCCGCGGTCACCGATCTGTCCGGCCTGCAGCAGAATTCGACCATCACCCCGGCCGAGTGCGGTCGGACCCAGCAGGATCTGGGCACGGCGACCTCCGAACTGCTCGCCGACTCCGATGTCATCGCCGCCAACGACGGCGCCGCCGGTCTGATGTATGTCGAGTTCGTGGCGTCGCGGGCGGGCGATCTGGCCGGCGTCGAGGAGTCGAACGCCAAGTGCCCCGATGTCACGGTGGTGTCGACCGTGGAGGGCAAGGAGATCACCACGGTCGGCAAGGTCGAGACCCTGAGCGTGCCCAGCGGGTTGACCGCCGACCAGGCGCTGGCGTTCAAGTCGGTCAACACCTCCACCGTCGGTGCGGGCAAGCCGCTGACCACCACCGCCTACCAGGGCATGGCGGTCGTGCGCGGCGTCACCGTGATCGTGCGGGTCGGCGCGCTGAAGGAGGGCGTCGATCAGGCGACCTTCGACCAGGTCTTCCTCGACGCGGTGAACAAGGTGCGCAACGCCGACTGAGTGTTCGTCACGACGGCGGTGCCCCGGGTGCGGCCCGGCGCACCGCCGTCGGCGTCCGTCCCCACCAACGCCGCGCGCACCGGGTGAGCGTGGCCTGGTCGGCCAGCCCGAGCAGCGAGGCCACCTGTGCCAGCGGCATGTCCGTGGTGGCGAGATAGTGCCCGGCCTGTCTGCGGCGTACCTCGTCGAGAATGGCGGCGAAGCCGGTGCCCTCGCCGGCGAGCCTGCGTTGCAGCGTGCGCGGATGCATGCTGAGCAGGCTCGCGACGGTGCCGATTTCCGCCGGGGCGGTGCCGAGCAGCTGGCGCAGCGCCGCCCGGACCCGTTGCGCGGTCGGTGTCGGCGCGCCGTCATCTCCGCTGCCCGCGGTCTGTTCGGCGAGGAACGCCAGGGCCAGCCGGTGCAGCGTCTCGTCGCCGCCGGACAACGGTCGGCTCGCCAGTGTGGCGGGTATTCGCAGGGCGGCGCGGGGCCTGCCGGTGTGTACCGGCGCGGCGTAGAAACGCTCGTAGGCGGAGACGGGAGCGGGCGGCCGATAGGGCAGTTCCACCGAGCGCAGTCCGTAGCGCGGGGTCGCCAGTCGTTGCAGCGCCCGGTGCACGAAGCCCATGCTCAGGTCGGTGCCCTGCACGGGGACCGGTAGACCGGGCTTGACGCCGCAGCTCAACGAGACGATTCCGGGATCGCCGTAGGGATCGGGCTCGATATCCAGGCTCAGCGAGCGCGCGTGCACGAACAGGTAGCGGGAAGTGCATTCCAGGGTGTCGGCCAGCGTCGGGGAATTGCGGATCGCCAGCGCGAGCGGGCCGAGCATGTCCAGGTCCTGCCGGTAGGCGATGCGCAGGCCGAGATCGGGGCAGTCCAGCCGGTGGGCGGCCAGTTCCAGGACCGCCGCCACCGCTTGATCGGGCACCAGCAGGTCGTCGGCGTCGAGTGCGGCGACCGGGATCCCGGCGGCCTGCGCGAACGCCTCCGCATCACCGCCGAGCTCGGCGACGGTGGCCCGGAACCCGCGCAGGCCCGCCGAACGAATCACCGACATGTCGTCGAGAATCAAAGAGTTGTCGCGTGAAGTCAAGAGGCTCGTGGCGGAGTCGGGGACAATGGAGGCTATGAACGGGACCGATTCGCCTGTGGAGCACCTCGACGTCGTGATCGTCGGAGCCGGACTGTCCGGCATCGGCGCGGCCTACCGGCTGCAGACCGAATGCCCTGGCAAGAGCTACGCGGTGCTCGAGGCGCGCGAGGCGCTCGGCGGTACCTGGGATCTGTTCAAGTACCCGGGCATCCGCTCGGACTCGGACATGTTCACCCTCGGCTACCCGTTCAAGCCGTGGCGCGACGAGAAGTCCATCGCCGACGGCGCGTCGATCCTGCGCTATCTGCGCGAGACCGCCGCCGAGTCCGGCATCGACCGCAACATCCGCTATTCGACGAAGGTGGTCGCGGCCGACTGGTCGAGCGCCGAGGCTCGCTGGACCCTCACCCTGGCCGCCCGGGACGGCAGCGGCGCCGCGACCGAGCGCACGCTGACCTGCGGTTTCCTCTACGTCTGCGCCGGCTACTACGACTACGACCGCGGTTACGACCCGCAGTTCCCCGGCGCGGACGAGTTCGCCGGGCAGATCGTGCACCCGCAGTTCTGGCCCGAGGACATCGATTACGCGGGCAAGAAGGTCGTGGTGATCGGCAGTGGCGCGACCGCGGTGACGCTGGTGCCGTCGATGGCCGAGCAAGCCGAATCGGTGACCATGCTGCAGCGCAGCCCCACCTGGATCAGCGCGGTGCCCGGCCGGGACAAACGCGCCGACACCCTGCGCAAACTGCTGCCCGCCGACCTCGCGCACCGGCTCATCCGCTCGAAGAATATTTTGTTCGGAATCACCTTCTTCAACTACTGCCAGCGGTTCCCCGCCTCGGCGCGCAAGGTGCTCACCGACCTGAACACGCGCATCCTGAAGGACGAGCGGATGGTCGCCGAGCACTTCACACCCAGTTACAACCCGTGGGATCAGCGCCTGTGCGCCGCGCCCGACGCCGACTTCTTCAAGGCGATCAAGAACGGCAAGGCGCAGGTGGTGACCGACCACATCGAGCGGTTCGTCCCCGGAGGCATCGCGCTGAAGTCCGGGAAGGTGCTCGAGGCCGACATCATCGTCACCGCCACCGGCCTGCGCCTGCTCGCCTTCGGCGGTATCGCGCCGCAGGTCGACGGCACGCCGGTGCCACTGGCCGAGCAGTTCGTCTGGCAGGGCGCGATGCTGACCGGCGTGCCGAATTTCGCGGTGTGCATCGGCTACACCAACGCCTCCTGGACGCTGCGCGCCGATCTGACCTCGCGGCTGGTGTGCAAGGTGCTGCGGCATCTGGACCGGCACGGATACGACGCGGTGGTGCCGCGACCGGACGGCGACCTGGCGCAACGCCCGCTGCTGGATCTCGCGTCCGGTTACATCCAGCGCTCGATCGACGAGTTCCCCCGGCAGGGCGATCGGCATCCGTGGAAGGTCAGGCAGAATTACCTGCTCGATTCGGCGACCACCCTGCGCACCGATCTGAGCAAGACGTTGTCCCCGATCTCGGCGACCCGCGGCGTACCCGCGCCCGCGGGCTGAACGGTCTTCTCGGCACCCCGGGTTTCCGCGCGTTGCGCGACGCACAGCCTGCGGATCGCCACCGCCCGCAGATGGTCGGCGGTGCCCGCCAGGCCCGATCCGCGGGCCAGTTCCACCGCGTGATCGGCCCGTTCTTCGGCGATGGCGGGATGTCCGGCGAGCACGGCGGTCAACGCCAGCCGCATCTGCGCGCGCAGGCGCAGCCGGGGCGCGGCCATCGCTTCCCCGAGGGCCAGGGCGCGCCGCAGCCCGCGCTCGCCGAGACAGGTGTCCCCGCGCAGCGCGTGTGCCGTGGCCAGGGACAGTTCGGCGTAGTAGTCGGTGGCGGCATGGCCGGTGAGCGTGGGGCGCGTCGGTAGCGACAGGGCGTGCAGGGTGGCGGTGTCGGCGTGGATGGCCAGGTCCGCGGCGACCGCGGATTCCAGAGCGGCGAGACCCCGCTGGTCGGCGATGCGGGAGGTGCGTCGCAGCGGATGCGTCAGGTGCGTGAGGCGTTCACCGCGTACCAGGGCGTCGGTGGTGTGCAGCAGGATGAGCACCGGGTCGTCGAGCAGCGGCGTGCGGGCGTCCTCGAGCGGTCCGAACAGGGCGGGGCCGTTCGCGTCGAGCACCAGCCGGACCGCGTGCGCGCGTAGGAACTCGACCAGCTGCGGGCGGTCCGGTTCGGCGAGCAGGTGCGGGAGGACGGTGGGGGAGGGGTGCGTCCGGCACCAGTGGCGCAGCGGCTCGGCCGACGGCGAACGGCCGGTCGGGCCGGCGGCGGGAGTGTCCGATCGCGAGGGCGGGTCGGTCCAGACGGCATCGGCGGTGGGGCGGGCGGTGTGGATGAAGTGGCCCCGCAGCAGCGGTGGGTAGGAGTAGTGCAGGACCTCGTCATGGCGGTGCCGGCGCAGGGGGAAACCGGCGTGTTCGAGGCGTTCCAGGGCGGACGTGGCGCTGCCCTCGGTCAGGGCATCGGCCAGGTCCGGGGTGAATTCCGGGAGCAGGCGGGTGGCGGTGAGAACCTCGCGTTGGGCGTCGTCCAGTGCGGGCAGGACTTCCGTGGCGAGGAATTCCGCGATCGGGCGCGGTGCGTGTTCGAGCATGGTCAGGGCGGCGGAGCGGTACTCGCGGTGGGTGTCCAGGTAGCTCGCGGCGAGGCGGACCAGCGTGGGCCAGCCCCTGGTCAGGTCGTGCACGAGCCGGAGTTCCGCGGCGTCGAGCGGGCAGCCCGCGGCGGCGGCGAGCTCGGCTGTGCCCGCCCGGTCGAGGGCGAGATCGGCGGCGGTGAATCGGGTCAGCCGTGCGGCGGCGGTCAGGGTGTGCCAGGACAGGGCCGGTGGCCGGCGGGCGACGAGGACGGTGATCAGCCGCGGTGGGGCGGTGTGCAGGAACTGCTCGACGATCCGGACTGCGTCCCCGGTGACCAGCCGGTGGGCATCGTCGATGACGAGAACGGTGTCGCCGTAGCGAGTTTCGTCGCACAGTCGATGAATGTTCCTGTGCCGCAAGAATTCCGGCGCGCGCTCGCCGGGGATGCGCAGGGTACGGGTACCCGGCCGGACGCGGGACAGATGCTCGATCCAGGCGGCGGTCAGGGCGGTCTTGCCGCTGCCCGCGGGCGCGGTGACGAGCAGTACCGGGGCCGGGCCTGCGGCGGCCCGGTCGAGGCGGGTCAGCAGACGCGAAGGAACCATCGTGCCTCCTCGACGGGATGGCGGATGTGCAATGGAGGAGTGGGCGCGGGCCGGGGAGCGGGGGCGCAGCGCCGGGAGTCGCGGACGGCTGCGCGATCCTGCCGCGCCCTGATTACCGACCGAATGGCATGTTCCACGGTAGAACGCGCGGCCACAGCACGATTCACCCGAAACGGGTGAGCTGTTCACCCCGGTCCGCGGACTGCAATGGATGTATGACAACACCGCACCCGGCACCATCGACCACCGCGCACCCGGTCCGCCAGGGCGTCGCCGCGGGAGTCTCCATCGGCGCGTCGATCCTGCTGCTGACAGTCGGCCTGCTGCAACTGTTCCAGGGCATCTCGGCGGTCGTGAACGACGACCTGTTCATCGTCGGCCCCGAATACGTCTACCAGTTCGACACGACCGCCTGGGGCTGGGTGCACATCGTGCTCGGCGCCATCCTGATCATCAGCGCCTTCGGGCTGATGACCGGGGCCACCTGGGGCCGGATCGTGGCGATCACCCTGCTGGCGGTGTCCATCGTGGCCAATTTCCTCTCGCTGCCCTACTACCCGTACTGGGCGCTGCTCATCATCGCGCTCGACATCGTGGTGATCTGGGCGATCTCCACCTGGCGTCCCGACCGGGCTCCCGACCGGGTCTGAGCCGCGCGGTCGGATACCGGCGCCCGCGAGCCGGGCGCCGGTATCGTCGCGCGTCCGGCTCATTTCCCGTTGTCCACGCCGGACCCGTTTCTGCCGAATGCGTCGTGCGCGGTGGACGACCGGCCGAGTCGAGCGCCCGAACGGCGTTCGGCACCCCATGCCGTCACCGTGGAGTGGTGCGCTCGTCCTCGCTCACCCGGGCGGGCATCCGCCACGCGGACAAGCGCGCCGGGGCGGGTCTGCGTGGTGGGCGGCGCGCGGCGGGCGTCAGGAGGGGGCGGACGGACGCGGGGCCGTGTCGCCGGCAGCGACGGCGTCCTCGACTTCGCGAAGCGCGGTGCGGATCGTTTCGCCGTAGCAGTCCGAGCCGAGTGCGCCGAGGTGCGCTCGGGCGGAGGTCAGTTCGCGGCGCGCGGCGTCGAAGGCGCCCAGCCTGCGGTAGTCGTCGGCGAGGTTGAGGTGCAGCGACGGATAGAAGCCCGCGATCGCGAGGGCGGGGTGATGGGCGGCGACGCGTTCGTCGGTGAGGCCGTCGGCCGCGTCGAGGGCGCGGATGTCCCAGGCCAGGGCCTGTGCGGCGTCCGGTTGGAGGTCGGCGAGATAGTGGGCGAGGGTGCAGCGGTGCAGCGGGTCGCCGAGCGGGCCGAGGGTGCGCCAGAGTGCGGTGAGTTCGGCACGCGCCGTGTCGCGGTCGCCTTCCCGGCCCAGCGTGACGGCTCGGGTGATGGCCGTCATCGTGTCGTCGGCCGCGCCCGGAGTCGGGGCTTCGCCGGTCCGTGCGGCGCCGACGTTCGTGGCGGTGGTCTCGCTCATGGGGACGGCTTCGTTCGCGGGGGTGATCATGCTGTATTCCTTCGGGGCAGTGGTGCGCTGACGGCTTCGAGCGGGTGTCCGGTGTGCGTCGAGCGGGGGGCGTCGGTAGCCGAACCGCGCGGGTGGGCGATGGCGGGTGGCCGGTCACCCCGGCTGGGCGAGCGCAGCCCGGGGTCAGGCCGGCGGGCGGTCCAGCACGGGCATGACGAGGACGGTGAGGTCGCCGTCGGTGGCGGAGCGGACGACGACGGGCTGGTCGGATCCGGCGAGATCGAGCATGAGGTCGGGACCGAGGGCGCTGTCGACGGCCGGGCGCAGGACGGCCGGGTCGAAGGCGAGGCGCAGGGGCGGTCCGGTGACGGTGGCGGGGATCGCGGTCGCGGCGGGGCCTCGCGAGGTGAGGCCCGCGGCGGCGATGTCGAGGCCCAAGGGGGCGCGGGGCGCGGAGTCGAGCAGGTCGAGCAGGTCGGCACGCGCGACGAGGACGCGGGTGCCGACCGGGGCCAGTCCGTCGAGGACGGCTCGGTAATCGGGGAATCGCACGTCGAGGGCGGGCAGATGCGGCAGCGCCGCTCCGCTGAGGCGGACTCCGGTGTCGTCGCGGGCCACGGAGATCTCGCCGCTCGCGAGGCCGCGGACGGCGTCGGCCGCCTCCGACGCATCGACCACCGCCGTCCAGGCGGCCGCGCCGGTGCGGATCGGAGCCAGGGACCGGGTGGCGAGTCGGTAGCGGTCGGTGGCGGTGAGGGTCAGCCCGGTCTCGTCGGCTTCGATCAGCATGCCGGCCAGCACCGGAATCGATCGGTCGCGGGCCGCGGCGGGGGCGACCTGCCCGACGGCCGAAGCGAAGGCGCCGGCCTCGACCACCACGGCGGCGGACTCGATCGGCGCCGCCGCCGTGAGCGCGCCGCGCAGCTCCTCGGCGACCGCCGCCGCCTGCCGGGCTCGCTCGGTCAGGGTGGTTACATGGCGGTCGAGCACGTGCACGGCCTGTTCGGGATCGCCGGCCAGGATGCGCTCGACGTCCGGCAGCGGGACCTCGATCCCGCGCAGCCTGCGGATGAGGACGGCGCGCTCGCATTGAGCGGGTGTGTAGTAGCGATAGCCGGTCACCTCGTCGACCACGCGGGGGACCAGCAGCCCGCAGTCGCCGTAGAAGCGCAGCGCGCTCGCGGTCAGACCGCTGGCCTTCGCCATCGCGCCGATCGTCAGGAGCGGGTGATCCCCTCCGGTGTCTTGTGCGCCGAGTTCTGTCACGCCGCCATCATGAAGCTTCGAGAAAGGTGAAGGTCAAACCCGGACGCGGGGTCGGCCACGCCCTGCGCGCCGGCGCAGCGGTCCCGCGGTGGTGGCGAGCACCGACAGCGCGAACGCGACGATCGCCACGCAGCAGAAGTAGATCAGCGAGCCGCCGGGGCCGAAGCGCGGCAGGAACGCCATCTGCTGCCCGGTCGCGGCCACGCCGTTGAGGAAGGGCGCCCAGGACTGCAGGGTGTAGCCGTTGGGCAGCAGGTTGATCGAGTTCTCCACGACGTACACCCAGAACAACAGCGCCGCGACGGCGGCGGCCGGGGTTCGGATCGCCGCGCCCGCCGCCACCCCGATGCCGCAGGCGGCGAAGGCGTGGATCGGGACCGTCCAGAGGAATCGGATGCCTGCCGCGTCGGCGATGTCGACGCCGCCGTAGATGGCCGGGAACAGTCGGGGCAGACAGAGCATGACCAGCACCAGCAGCACCGCCGTGGTGATCGCGGCGATCGCGCCGTAGAAGATCCAGCGGGCGAGCGCGGTGGTCCAGGCGCGGGGGAACAGGAAGGCGCCGAGATCGCGCAGAGTGCCCCGCGTCTGGGATGCGTGCGCGTAGGCGGCGGTCACCATCATGATCGAGCTGGTGAAGGTGATCACCCAGTAGACCGCGTTGGCGGTGCTCACCGAGGTCACTCGGAACGGGCCGGAACTGTCGGCGAACTGTTCGGCGACCACGGCGATACCGACGGTGATCAGCAGCGGCAGCGCGACGGCCAGCGGCACCGCGACCATCCACAGGAAGCCGCGGCCGCCGGTGCGGGTCAGCTCGGCCGCCAGCGCGCGGCGCAGCTGGGTCGTGCCGGACGCCGGGCGAGCGGGGGCGCGGTTCGCGGTGCGGGTGGGCGCCGGCGCGAATTTTTTCCCGGTGGTGCGCGCGTGGGTCATCGGGGTACTCCTGCCGGTGCTGCGCCGGTCACCGCGAGATAGGCGTCCTCGAGGCGGCGCGAGCCGCCTGCCGGGTCCTCGAGCAGCTCGGGCAGCGGTTGGTCGGCGAGCACCCGGCCGTCGCCGACGATCACGATGTGGTCGGCATTGCGCTCGGCCTCGTCGAGCAGATGCGAGGTGATCAGCACGCAGACGCCGTCGTCGGCGAGCCGCCGCAGCAGGGTGCGCATCCAGTGGATGCCCGCGATGTCCAGGCCGTTGAGTGGTTCGTCGAGCAGTAATGTCGCGGGGTCCGAGAGCAGGGCGGCGGCGATGCCGACGCGCTGCAGCATGCCCAGCGAGTAGCTGCCGAGCCTGCGGTCGGCGACCTCGTGCAGATCGACGGTGCGCAGCAGTTCGCCGACCCGCTCCGGGGCCAGACCCCTGGCCCGCGCGATCCAGCGCAGATGCCTGCGCGCGGTGTGGCGGGGGTCGAAGGCGCGGTGGTCGAGGTGCATGCCCAGGCCGGGCGGCGTGGTGCGCCCGGCGCGCACCTGCGCGCCGTTCACCCGGACCGTCCCGGCGGCGGGCGCGATGATCCCGCAGATACACCGCAGCAGCGTCGTCTTGCCGGTGCCGTTGAGTCCGAGCAGGTAGGTGACCGAGCCCGCCGGGACGGTCAGTTCGGGCACCTCCAGTACGGTGACCCCGGGATAGCGCAGGGTGAGATCGCGGATTTCGATCATCGCGCCGGACGGCTCAGAAGTCGCAGGCGATGGGCAGCCCGACGGCTTGCACGCCGTCGCACAGCGAGCTGTTCGCCATCTTCCACCTGCCGTCGATGCGCTTCCAGGTGACCTTCATGGTGATGGCGGGACGACCCGCGGAGTTGCTGTGCAAGGTCGCGGTGTGCACATCGCCGTCGTGGGTCTGCGGACCGGTGACCGTGCTCCAGCCCAGCGGCTCGCGGAACAGGCCCAGGTTGTAGACGGTGCGCGGCACGACGACCGCGTTCATGCCGCCCTCCAGGTTCTCGGCCTTGGCCTCGTCGGAGGCGGGTGTCGCGGTCAGGAAGTACACCTGCTGCTCGAGCTGCGCGAGGGTGGGCACGTCGCCGGTGATGGAGAAGGTACCGGGGTCGGCGGTCGCGGACGGGGCGCCGGCGATCATGGTGGCCGAGACGGCCGCCAGCGCGGTCCCTACCGTGCCGAGCGTGCTCCACTTCTTCATCTATTTCACCTTTCGAGTGAGTGAGATTACAGCCATATTCCGCGGAAACAGCCAGATTATGACGAAAGTTAGCCTAGCCTAAGGCGTACGGTCAAGACTCATTTAAATAGTCTCGGCGCGGAACCGGGCGCGATCCCGGTCGGCACGACGGCAGGGCGGAAGCCGCGACAAGCGGGGCGGAGAAGGCGAGGAGGTGGAGCGGGTGCGCTCAGTGCGTGAGCGGCGCGACGCGCGGCGATTTGCTGGTCAGGCGCAAGGTGACGCCGCAGTCGCCCGCGGTGGCGTCCGGCCGCACCTCGACGTCGTACTGCGAGGCCAGCGTGGGCGAATGTCGTTGCAGCGCACGCTCGATCATGCCCTGCTGGACGCCGGCGACCACCTCGGGCAGATCACGCGCGATCCGGCGCAGCGGGCAGTTGCACACGCTGATCTCGTGCCCGCCGAAGCTCGACAGGGTCTGCGACACCTGGAAGCCCAGGCGGGTCAGCGTGCCGGTCACCACCGTGACCGGGTCCGGCAGGTCCGTTTCCGCGGCGCTGATGCCGGTCAGGCTGTCGGCCCAGATGCGCCCGGCCGCAACGGCTTTCGCGTGCCGCTCGGCGGGGGTCTCGCCGAGCTGGGTGAGCAGGGCGGCCAGGACCGGGGCGGCCGGATCCGCGCCCACCGCGACATAACCCTTGCGCGGCCTGCCCACCGTCTCCGAGGGCAGCCAGGTGCCCTCCACCAGGCCCGCGTCGATCAGGGCGTTGAGGTGGAAGCGCGCGGTGGTGATGTGAATCCCCAAGGTGCGCGCGATGATCGGCGCGTCCAGCGGCTCCAGGGAGTCGCGGACGAGCGCGAGGACCTTGTCCCGCTGCCGGGGTGTGGCCGTCATCGGTGTTCCTCTCCCGACACGCCCGGCGCCGACTCTTTCCGGGATGCCCCGGACGACAACTTTCCGACCGATTGTAGAACCGCCCCCGCGGCGGCCGAACCGACAGGAAGCACACCATGACCGCACCATTACCCTTCGACAAGCGCGATTCGGCGCACCTTCCGGGCCACTGGTTGCTGGCCCGCCTCGGCAAGCGGGTGTTGCGCCCGGGCGGGGCCGAGATGACCGAGGACCTGCTCGACGCCGCGAAGCTGACCGGCGCCGATGTCGTCGAACTCGCCCCCGGCCTCGGCAAGACCGCCACCTCCATCCTGCGCCGTGATCCGGCCAGCTATCGCGGCGTGGAGGCCGACTCCGACGCCGCCGCGCTCAGCGCCGCCGCGGTCGGCAGCGCGGGCGTGGTGAGCAGCGGCGACGCCGCCGACACCGGCCTGGAGTCCGAGTCCGCCGACGCGGTCGTCGGGGAGGCGATGCTCACCATGCAGACCGACGCCCACAAGTCGGCCATCATCGCCGAGGCCTTCCGGGTGCTGCGCCCCGGCGGCCGCTACGCCATCCACGAGCTGTCGCTGACACCCGACGATCTGCCCGAGGAGACCAAGACCGAGCTGCGCAGAGCGCTGGCCCGTTCCATCAAGGTCAACGCCCGCCCGCTCACCGACGCCGAGTGGCGCGAGATCCTGGTGCGGGGCGGATTCGAGATCGAGCGCGTCGGTCACGCCCCGATGGCGCTGCTGCAGCCACGCCGGGTGATCGCCGACGAGGGCATCCTCGGTACGCTGCGCATCCTCGTCAATGTGTTGCGCGACAAGCCCGCCCGCGAGCGTGTGCTGGCCATGCGCTCCACCTTCAACGCCCACCAGCGCGAACTGCGCGCCATCTCCGTCATCGCGAGGAAGCCGAAGGCATGACCGAACAGAACGCACCTCAGACCCCCACCGCCACCGGCACCTACGAGTTCCAGCCCGGCGACGGCCCCGGCCCGAGCGCCCGCAGGCTGCTCGCCGGCCCCGGACTCACCCTGGTCGGCTTCAGCTTCCGCACCGGTCAGCTGCTCGACGAGCACAAGGCGCCCGGCCCGATCCTGGTCACCTGCGTCAGCGGTCGTATCGATCTGGAGATCACGGGTGGTGACGCCAAGGGCGCGCACCGGCTCGAACCGGGATCGACGGTCTACATCGCGGGCGGAGATCCGCATCGGCTGACCGCGCTCGAGGACTCCGTCGTGCACGTCACGCTGCACCGCAACCTCTGAATTGCAGGCCGTGAACTGACGTGGCCCTCCCGCGGGACAGGTCCGGCCGTCACGACCGGTGGGTCGGCCCGTGGGGTTCGGCGCAGTGGGTGTCGGCCGGGCAGTCGGCGGCGTGATCGAGTTGCAGAGTGGTGTGCGCGAGTGCGAAATCGGCCAGCAGGGAGGTTTCGATCCGCTTGCGCACGGCATGGCAGTCGGCGGTGTCATCGACGAGGACGTGCGCCGACAGCGAGGGCTCGCCGGAGGTGATCGTCCACACGTGCAGGTCGTGGACCTCGGTGACCTGCGGGATCGCGCAGATCCGGGCGCCGATCTCGTCGGGGTCGAGATGGGCGGGTGCGGCCTCCAGGAAGATGCGCCCCGACTCGCGTACCAGCGACCAGCCCGCTTTGATCATCAGCGCCGCGACGACGAGCGCGGCGATGGCGTCGGCGCGCGGATAGCCGGCCAGCCAGACCACCGCGCCCGCCACCGCGGTGCCGATGAAGGCGTACATGTCGTTGAGGATGTGCTGGAACGCGCCCTCGACATTGAGGCTCGTGCGATTCGCGTGGCCGATGCACCAGGCGGCGGCGATATTGACCACGATGCCCGCGACAGCGGTGATCAGAACCAGCGGCCCGGCCACGTCCGGTGGATCGATCAGCCGGTGGATGCCCTCGTAGACGAAGAACGCGGCCAGCAACAGCAGGGTTACACCGTTGGCCTGCGCCGAGAGGATCTCCGCGCGCTTGTAGCCGTAGGTGTACTTGCCCGCGGCCGGGCGACGGGCCAAGCGGATGGCCACCAGCGCCAGTGCGATCGCGGCGGCGTCGGTGAGCATGTGCGCGGCGTCGGTGATCAGTGCCAGCGACTGCGCCAGCAGGCCGACGACCACCTCGACCGCCATGAACCCGACGATCAGCGCCAGTGCGATCCCGAGCCGGCGGGGATCGGAATCGGCGGCGATGCCGTGATCGTGACCGTGTGCGCCACCCTTTCCGTGCGCGTGCGCGTGTCCCTCGAGCGGCGCGCGCCCGCGGCCGTGGCCTGCGCGTGCGTGGTCGCCGTCCCGGCCGGCCGCGCGCTCGTGCTCGTGAGTGTGATCGTGCGCGACCCGGCCGTGGTGGTCGAGCCCGGAGTCCGGTTCGCCGGTCGCGTCGTCGCGCGCGGCACTCGCCGACGCTCGTATGGAACCGCACCGCTCTCCCACGCCGCGCCCGTCCTCTCCCTCGACCACGATCGCCGGCCCGTCACGCCGGCTCGGGGAGCCGGCGCGGTGAGGATCGACCGGCTCGATCGCTCACACCGGGAAGCCTAACGTCTTTTGATGCGCATGTCTGCATCTATCTTCCGCGCGCCCTCGATACCTGCCAGTAGCTGCGGTTTTGCTCGTCGAGTGGATCGTCATCGGTCACCGATGGGGGCTACCATGCGTGAGCATCGCCGGGTGGAAACACTCCGGGCGCGGATCGTCCGAAGTGCGGGTGGTTCGCTCGTGGTAAAGGGGATTCGATGGACAGGCCGTCCTGGGCGCCCGAGGGCGTCGACATGCAGCAGGTCAGCCCTGCGCGGATGTACGACGCGCTGCTGGGTGGCTCGCACAACTTCGAGATCGACCGGATGGCGGCGGAGATGGGCAAAAAGCTGGTGCCCGACCTGCCGCGCCTGGCGCTGAGCAATCGCGCCTTCCTGCGCCGCTCGGTGCGCTATCTGGTGGAGGCGGGGATCACCCAGTTCGTCGACATCGGCTCCGGCATTCCCACCGTCGGCAATGTGCACGAGGTGGCTCAGGCCATCGACCCCGCGATCCGGGTGCTCTACATCGACATCGACCCGGTCGCCGTCACGCACGCGCGCTCGCTGCTGCACGGCAACGCCAACGCGACCGCCATCGAGGCGGACCTGCGCAAGCCCGCCGAGCTGCTGGCGCAGGTGCGTGAGTCCGGCCTGATCGACCTCGACCGTCCGGTGGGCGTGCTGCTGATCGCGGTGCTGCACATGCTCGCCGACGCCGACGACCCGGCGGGCAAGGTCGCCGAACTCTACGACGGGGTCGTCGACGGCTCCTATGTCGCGATCTCGCACCTGACCTCGGAGCTGCGGCCCGACGACGCCGCCGCGCTCGGCGCCAGCGCCAACAATTCCAGCAAGGTCGGCATTCACTTCCGCCCCGCGGCCGAGATCATCGGTATGTTCGACAGGTGGGCGCCGGTGGAACCCGGGGTCGTCGAACTGTCGATGTGGCGACCGGAATCCGAACGCGACCGGCTCGTGGAGCCGGGACGTTCGCTCGCCCTGGCTGGTGTCGGTCGCAAGGTGTGATGCGGGCACGGCGGCGAAGGGGGTAGGGGCCGGTGGGTTCGCGGGAGCTGGCAGCACGGTGGGCCGACGCCCTGGAGGGCGTCGTCGCTCCCGCGCTCACCCGCTCCGAGATCGAGGCGCTGCTGACCGATCTGACCGAGAGCCTGGTCGGCGCGATCCGCGGCGATCACGAACCCGAGATCGCCCGCACCGTAGCCGCCCGGCTGGTCGCGGCCAACTACCGTGACCCACTGGCCGTGAGCCGCACCGTGCGGGTCATCTGCACCGATATGGCGGAGGCCTGCTGCTCGCGCACCGATCCCGGATTCGAGCGGTGCCGTGATCGCGCGGTCGCCGTCGCCGCCGAATTCGGCGAAGGGTTCACCGGTGCGCTGCGCGGCGCGGCGCTGGTCGAGCAGGAGGCCACGCTCGGGGCGGCGCTCGCGACCGCACGCGAGGCCGAGGCCAGGCGGCAGTTGTCCGAAGCCCGGTTCGAGGCGATGTTCGCGGGCGCCTCGGTCGGCATCGGCACCATCGACGTCCGCGGCAGGGTGCTGGAGGTCAACTCCGCATTCGCCGAAATGCTCGGCCTGCCACAGGAATCCATGCCCGGCCGGTCGGTGGCCGAGTTGCTGGGGCCGGTCAACATCGGCGCCGCCTACGGTCAGCTGCAGCGGATGATCTCCGGTGAGATCGACCGGTTCCGGCTGGAGACCGAGAACGTGCGCCCGGACGGGGGGCTGGCCTATATCGACCTGTCGATGTCGGCGGTGCGAGATGCCCACGGGCAGATGCGATTTCTGATCGGCGTGGCCGTCGACGTGACCGAACGCAAGAAATTGGCCGACCGGCTCTGGCACGACGCCCACCACGACAGCCTCACCGATCTGCCCAACCGGACCCTGTTCTTCGACCGGATCGGCACCGCCGAGGCGCCCATCGGCCTGTGCTACGTCGACCTCGACGGGTTCAAGGAGATCAACGACCGATGGGGGCACGCCGTCGGTGACATCGTGTTGCGGGAGGTGGCGCAGCGCCTGCGCGCCGCCGTCGGCGCCGACGGACTGCCCGCGCGGGTGGGTGGCGACGAGTTCATCGTGCTGGTCGAGCGCTGCGCGGGCTGCGCGCAATTGGACGCGATCATCGGGCGGTTGCACGCGGCGCTGGTCGAGCCCATCGAGGTCATGGGACAGCGGGTGCGGGTCGGCGCGAGTATCGGGTCGGCGTTCGTGCAGGAGCGGCCCGAGGCGGTCGACGAACTCCTGCGGGCCGCCGACGCCGCCATGTACCGGGACAAGAACAGCGCCGCCCGCCGTGGCGGGAACGGAGGCCATCGACCGAGCGCACCGGAACGGACCTGAGCCTTCCCGGTCGATCAGTTCCAGATCAGCGCGTCGGTGCGGCGGAAGTCGGGGTGCTCCTCCGCGCGCATCCACCGGCCCCAGGTGGCCTGACCGTCGCCGTCGCGCCGGATCGGGCTGATCCAGGCGCGTCTGCCCCCGCGCTGCGGGCCGCCTGCCATCAGCGGCACCTGCCGGGCGACGAGATAGCAGTCGCCCACCGCGCCCGCCCTCGGCAGGTATTCGCACAGTTGCTCGGCGGCGTCACCCAGATTGGCCGAGGCGACCACGCCGGGGCGCGGGCTCGGGCCGTTCGCGTCGACCACCACCGCCGACACCGTCCACATGCTGTTGCCCGGCAATCGGTGCGCGGGGCCCTCCGGTTCGGCCGTCGTGCCGGTATCGGAAGCGTAGGCACTCTCGATCATCGCGCACCTCCGGTGGGACGCGGGCCGACGCGATGCCCGGTCGAATGGATCATCTTGCCTCCCAACGTAATCAGATGAGCAGGGCGGTCTTTCGGTGGGGATGTCGCAGTTGTGACGCCGGTCGCGCCTTCCGTCGAATTGAAAGGAGAACCGACCTGCAAATGAGTGTATAGCCGACGGCTACCCACTGCGATGGAATCTTCCCCGCCTGAATCGAACTCGCCGTAGTCGACTCGCCGGACCGGTCAGCTCAGCCGGTCGGCCACCGCGGGCAGGCGTTCGATCATCGCGATCGTGAAATCGCCGACCAGGTCGATCAGGCCGGTCCGGTCGACGTCGAGTCCGCCGTCGAGCCAGACCAGCACCAGCTCCGCCGCGCCGCCGGTGATCAACTGCGAGGTGGCGGCCACGGCGGTGTCGTGACCTTCCGGAATGTCCAGGATGACCCTGGTCTGCTCGATGATGGTCGCGGCCACCGTGCGCATGCTGGCGAAGCGCGAACGCATGAGCGCCTCGTTGCCGAAGGCTTGCGCGAAAACGATATTCGCCCGGCGCGGGTCGTCGATGAGTTCGCCGATGATGGCGCCGACGCCTGCCCTGATCCGATCGGCGGGGGTTCCGGTGCAGGCGGCCACGGCGGCACGGGCGCGATCGAGGGCGGAGGTCTGCAGTTCCAGCAGCAGCGTGACGGCCAGCGCGTCGAGGTCGGGGAAGGCCTCGTAGAAGAAGCGCGGACCGACTTTCGCCCGTTCACACACCCCACGCACGGTCAGCGAAGCGAGTCCCTGTGTGCCGATGATCTCGAGTGCGGCGTCGAGCAGGCGGCGGCGGCGATCCTCGCGTCGTTCCTCGGTCGAGGCCCCGCGATACGTGCCCGAGGGTGCTCGCGTCATCCGGACAGCTTTCCACAGCGCGAATTGGGAAACAACCGTGTACGGAAACGATTGTTTCCGATATGGTCGAGATCACTCGCAGCGTCGCGAAGGGAATTCGGCCATGAGTCTGCTCCTGCCCAACAAGACCAGCACGGTCTCCGACACCGCACGGCATCTGCGCACCAAGCTGTCCTGGCAGGTGCAGCGTGCCGGCGTGAAGATGATGAAGCGCTACAAGGCGCACGTGACACCGCTCGCCGAGCCGCCTGCGGGCAGTGGCCTGAAACCGACGCTGGGCGACTACGGCCCGCCGGGCATCGGCTACACCCTGCACACCCTCGCCGATCCGATGACCTTCTCCCGCGAACGGTTCGAAGAGCTGGGCCCGGTCTCCTGGCTCGGCGTGCTCGGCCGCCCGGTCGTCACCATCAACGGACCGGAGGCCTTCGAGGAAGTGCTCATGGACCGCAAGAAGGTGTTCTCCGCCCAGCGCGGCTGGGAATGGCTGATCGGTCCGTTCTTCCACGGCGGCTTGCTGCTGCGCGATTTCGACGACCACATGTTCCACCGCCGGATCCTGCAGCAGGCCTTCACCCGGCCGCGTCTGATCGGGTATCAGGAACTGACCAGCCCGCTGCTGCGTCGGGGCATCGCCGCCTGGCAGCCCTCGCCGGAATTCCACCTGCACACCGCGGTCAAGCAATTGCTGTTGCATCAGGCCACCGAGGTCTTCGTCGGCGCGAAACTCGGCCCGGAGAGCGTGGCGCTGGCGCACGCCTTCGACGACGCGGTACACGGCGGCACCGCGATGGTGCGCGCCAATGTGCCCGGCGGCGTGTGGGCGCGCGGGCTGCGCGGTCGGCGCAAGCTCGAGGAGTACTTCCGCGGCGAGCTGGCGGCCAAGCGCGCCGGCGACGGCGCCGACCTGTTCAGCGTGCTGAGCAAGGCCACCACCGACGAGGGCCACACCTTCACCGACGAGGAAGTGGTCCAGCACATGATCTTCGTGATGCTGGCCGCGCACGACACCAGCACGATCGCCACCTCGATGCTCGTCTACGAACTGGGCAGGCATCCGCAGTGGCAGGAGAAGCTGCGCGAGGAGGCCCGCGCGCTGGGCAAGGACTCGCTCGGCTACGCGGATCTCGACTCGATGCCGTTGCTGGACATGGCATTCCGGGAAGCTCTGCGTATGTACGCGCCGGTCGCCCAGCAGGCTCGCGAGACCATCGCCGACACCGACATCTGCGGCCACTACGTGCCCAAGGGCACGCTGGTCATGTGCGGGCCGTACATGATGATGCGGCTGGCGAAGTATTGGAGCGATCCCGACGAGTTCGATCCCGAGCGGTTCTCGCCCGAACGGCGCGAGGACAAGGCGCATCGCTTCGCCTGGTCGCCCTTCGGCGGCGGCGCGCACAAGTGCATCGGCCTGTATTTCGGCGGTATGACGGTCAAGGCGGTGCTGCACCAGATGCTGCTGAACTACCGCTGGTCCGTGCCCGCGGACTACGCGCCCCTGCTCGTCGCAGGCACCGGACCGACCCCCGCCGACGGCCTGCCCATCCGGCTGGAGAGGATCGGCCGATGAAACTGATTGCCGACAGGAACCGTTGCGAGGGGCACGGTATGTGCGAGGCGCTGGCGCCGGAGCTGTTCCACGTCGACGACGACGGCATCGTCACCCTCACCAGCGACACCGTCGCCGAAGCCGACCGCGAGATCGTCGAACTCGCGGTCGACAGCTGCCCGGTGCAGGCCCTGAGCCTGGCCCGCGACCAGTCCTGACCTCACCCGGCGGAATTCGAGTAGTCGGCTACTCGGGTCGCCCGCGCGCGTCCGTTTCATGATCATCTTCGGAAATTGGACGCGAGAAGGGGAGCAGGGGATGTCCGAGGAAAACGGGTTGTTGTCGCAGGCGCCGGGCAGTGAGCCGCCGCTGCGTGGTGCTCGGCCGGTCACGCGGCACCGCGGACGCGCGGGGGCCCGCGGTGCGCACGACAGCCGTGCGCACCAGGGTGCGCGGGCAGCCGGTGTGCGCGACGACGGTGCGTATGCCGGTGGTGCGCGGGCAGCGGGTGTGCGCGACGACGGTGCGTATGCCGGTGGTGCGCGGGCAGCCGGTGTGCACGACCGCGGCGCGCACGGAAGCGATGTGCGCCGAAGCGATGTGCACGGCAGTGGTGGGCACGATGGTGGGGCGCACAGCCGTGGTAGGCGTGACCGCAGCGGGCACGGAAACGACGTGCGCGACCGCGACGGGCACGGGAGCGACGATGCCGATACGCGCGATGCCGATGTGCGCGATGCCGATACGCGCGATGCCGATACGCGCGATGCCGATGTGCACGATGCCGATACGCGCGATGCCGATGTGCGCGATGCCGATGTGCGCGACGGCGAGGGGCGCGACGGCGAGGGGCGCGCAGCCGGGGTGCGCCCCATCGGTGCGCGCGGCGGCCGGCATGGAAGCGGTCGGCCGGGCGCCGGCGGTGGACGAATGCGCGGTGGCGCTTCGCACGGTCGGGCCGGCGGCGCGGGCGTGCGGCTGGCGATG